>JBIKWM010000076.1:0-2527 GCA_044356305.1 Flavobacteriales bacterium | reverse complement strand
GGCACGACCGACTCGCGGCTGGGAGCCACCACGACTGGGATGGCAGCCTCGGACGTGACTGCCGAATGAACGGCGAGCGCTTCCCACCGATCGGGGTCGGCAAACTGCGACCGAATGCCCTTATCCGTAAGGCCGAGCAGCGCAGTGAGCCGGCGGTTCCCTTCGACAACGAGCCAAATGCCATGCCCGTCTGGGTTCGGGATCACGATCAGGGGTTCGCTTGAAAAGTAGCCGTGACCGGCGATCGATTGTGCGACCGTGAACGCGTCGAAACCGAGTTCGAGGTGGACCGCGAGGTCGTCCTGCGACTGTCCTTGCAGACTCTTGGGCAGCCGCGGATTGTAAGGATCGAGCCGGAGCGCGCTGAGAGGAACAAAGCGCGTCTCGCCGAGGGTGACCACGGCTGCTGCGGACTCGGCCGGCGTCATCTCGTTGTCAGTCATCGCGTTGCCTCATTTCGTCGGACGATCGGCCGTTGGCCGAGATAGACGGCAGGGGTGAGGAGTGAGTAGCCGTCCGCATGGTCTCGGCGGACTACGTGGTGGATCTGCACCACGACGTCGTCGGGGTTTGCCTCAACTGCCGGGATCGATCGATCTCCGGGGTAGAAGGACTTGCCCGCAATCCGCTTTGTGTCTTCACCCTGGAACAGGTTAAGGAACCCGATCTCACAATCCCACTTGCGAACCCGAGGACCATCGGCCCCGTCGTCCATGAGGATGACTGAAGCCATCCGTTGCGGATGTGGGTTGCGCCGGAGCGCCTCCAGGATCTCTTCGTGGCGCCACCCGGGGCTGTAACTGTGGATCGCCCACGGCTCGAGAAGTTCGCGGAGCAGGTCCTCAAGCGGCTGCTTGACCGTTCGGAACGCGAGTCTGCGGTAGTCAACACGCGGAGCGTCGAGCAGCCCAATCGCGCGGACGAGCGTCTGGTTGTGCACCCGGCTGACCTCGTCGAGCGCCGGCCGCCGCAGGCTGTGCCAGCCGGTCGGCCCCTTCGAGAGGGCCTGTACGACGGAGTCGCGGGTCGGCTTCGTGCCATCCGGGAGCAGGAGCCCTACCTCGCGGGCCCACTCCTCGATCGTTCCGCCTCCCTCAATCCGGTCCTCGAGCGTTGCCCGGAGGTCGTACTCCGTGTACACGACGTCGCGTAGCACCTTGATCGTGCGCGGCGTGGCGAAGAACTGGCAGTACGGGAGTTGGTCTTCCCGATAGCCAAAAGCTCGTGCACGCTGCTCCATAGTGTCGACCTGCACGCTGGTCGGCCGGTTCATGTAGGTCACCGTCAGGCCTTCGACGGTAAAACCGCGATCGAGTTTGTTCCCACCTACGAGGATGTGGATCGGTGCCACATGCCAGTCGACCTTCTTCAGTGCGCTGGATGAGTTCACGAGCCATGGCGTCGCCTCGGCGGTGGCGTGCCGTACGTGTTCGAGGAACAGGTTGTCAGGGATATCGGGCGCGCCGATGCTGATCAGCCGAGCACGCTCCTCGCGGATCTCTTGCGGGAGATCGGCAGTAGTCGCAGCATCGTGCGCTGCCTCCCGCCACTTCCGGAGCTTGCGCTCAAGGAGGAAGCGATAGCGGGCCTGCACGTCGTTTCGCTGCGTCGAGTGGACAAGCATGCTGACGGGGGCCGCCTCAGGATTGGTGGCGAGGAGTAGCGCGGCCCCGGCTATGAACGATCCCAGCGCGAGGTCGAGGCTCCTCGGGAGTTCGAGAGGGAGGTGCTTTTGTGCCTGCTCATCAAGTGCGGGAATCGGGCGTACGACCTTGTCTGCGTGGTCGACGAAAAATTCGCGACCACCGATGTAGCCAGGCCCCGGGTGGAGGAACTCGACGAACGCGGGGAGCAGATGGTCGTCGGGCTGCAGCAAGAGGGGCGCGTAGGGCGTCGCGGTGAACTGGACGTACAGGTGCCTGGGCGAAGCATTGCGCAGTTCCGAGATCGCCTCGTAGGTACGACTCTGCGCTTGAGCCTGTGCCTGCGTGTTGAGCGATGCTTGGTCCGCCTCGTCGTCAATGATGAGGACTGGGTACTCCGACATGTCGATCGACCGAAGCACACTGGCGAGGTCGCCGATGCGTCCGGCGTGCTTCAGCACCGGCACTAGGACGACCCGTCCGCGCTCTAGCCAGCCCGATACTTCGCTGACCCCTCGCTTGCCCTTGGGGTTTGGTTCGATTCTCCAGCGGTAGTCCGTCCGAGTTTCGATCGCGAGCGCCTGCAAGATGCGCCGCTGGTTCTGGTCCAAGAGCAGGTTGGTGCTGCCCAGCAGCGTGACGATTACCCGATAGCCACGATCGGCGGCAGCCCCGATCAGAGCGGTGATGGTGGTGGTCTTGCCCGACTGGATGTAGCCGAGAGCAAGGCCGATGGCCTTGTCGTCTCGTTCATCGGAGAGCGGTCCGTGCGCGAGGATTGAGCCCGCTGACGTCCAGATACGTGCGCGCGTGCTCTCGTCGATCTTGCCAACGAGATGAGCATCGATGAGTTGCGTGTCGTACCCGGCCATCTCGATCATTGG
>JBIKWM010000037.1:0-31290 GCA_044356305.1 Flavobacteriales bacterium | reverse complement strand
GATCGGTCACGGAACCTGACAGATCAGTCCCGGAACCCCGCAGATCGCTGGCGGAACCTGACAGATCGGTCCCGGAACCCCGCAGATCACCCACGGAACACCACAGATCGCTGGCGGAACCTGACAGATCGGTCCCGGAACCCCACAGATCAACCATGGAACCCCACAGATCGCTGACGGAACCTGACGGATCGGTCCCGGAACCCCACAGATCACACATGGAACCGCACAGATCGCTGGCGGAACCTGACAGATCGGTCCCGGAACCCCACAGATCACCCATGGAACCCCACAGATCACCCATGGAACCCCACAGATCGCTGGCGGAACCTGACAGATCGGTCCCGGAACCCCACAGATCAACCATGGAACCGCACAGATCGCTGGCGGAACCTGACGGATCGGTCCCGGAACCCCACAGATCACACATGGAACCGCACAGATCGCTGACGGAACCTGACAGATCGGTCCCGGAACCCCACAGATCAACCATGGAACCCCACAGATCCATACGTCCGAACAAGTGTTAGGTAGGATTGGTCGGGCGACTTAGGTTGGTGTTGATTGCAACTGTGGTAAACTGGGGTGTGAGACTCCAGCCTTGGCGTGATTATCGACCAACGCGCCAGCACACCGCACAGCCTCGCTCGGGCGGGGAACGCGGGGAGCCGGTCTGTGTAGGAACAGGGTATGAGGCTTCCGCCTGCATCTGGAGGAGCGCAAGTGCCAATAGCCCATACAGAATACTTGGACTTTGAAGTGTATGGAAAATCTGATATTGAGGATGCCAGATGCAGAGTGGTTCTCACTCCGCATTGATGCGGAGCGAAGGAGGGGGAAGGGCGGCATGAGTGAATCCATGTAACTTTGACCAAATATTTCTGCCATACCATGGAATACGCCCGTTACATTTCCATAGATCCGAACATACGATTTGGGCGACCATGCATAACAGGTACACGCATCTCTGTGTTTGACGTACTCAGTTGGCTTTCGCGTGGAATGACGGTCAGAGAGATTATTGGAGACTTCCCCGAACTCGATGAGGTTCAGATTCAAGCATGTCTGGCGTATGCTGCCGAAAGAGAGCATAAGCTCAGAGCGGCATGAAGCTGCTGTTCGATCAAAATATCTCGTTCCGCATCGTTGCCAGACTCAAGGACGAGTTTCCGCATTCAATGCAGGTGCGAAGGCTTGACCTTGAAAACCGTCAGGATAGGTTCATCTGGGACTATGCCAAACAAAATGGGTACACCATCGTGACGTTCGATACGGACTTCTACGACCTTGCAAGTCTATTTGGTCATCCACCCAAAATTATTTGGATCCGGCTGATCAACCCATCAACCGATGAGCTGGCCCATGAGCTGAAGGTCAGGAGAGAGGTTATACAAGCATTCATTGAGAGCCGAGAATGGAATGATGTCTCATGTCTCGAGATCGGTTGAGAGTACAGAGGGTGATCGGGCGGGGAGTGTAATACTCCCCAATACTCGGCCACACGGTTAATAGGCTATCGGTCATGTCTGCCCATGGGCAACCGTTGCACCCTTATACTTTAACTGACGCGCAAACGGGCTTGGATGCTGACAAAGTGCTGCGGATGTGCGGGGAGGGCCGGATAGATGCGTAATTCGTGCCTCAAACAGCAAGACCATGCACTACACCCTGCACTATAACGGAGACCTGAGCTGCGATGCGGTGCATCTGAGCTCGGGCACGCAGATACTGACCGATGCCCCGCCCGATAATCAGGGTCTGGGGCGTTCGTTCTCGCCCACCGACCTGCTGAGCACCTCGCTGGCAGCGTGCATGATGACCATCATGGGCATAAAGGCGCGCGACATGGGGATAGACCTGACGGGATCGCGGGCCGAGGTGACCAAGACCATGGGTGGCCCACCACGCAGGGTGGCAGAGGTGGGCGTGAGGCTGATAATGAAGGGTGTGCCCGATGATGGGCGTACGCGGCCGCTGCTTGAGGCGGTTGCACACGCCTGCCCAGTGGCCAAGAGCCTGCACCCCGATGTGAGGCAGGCGGTGAGCTTTGAATACGTGGACTGATCAGCCCCGCGCTGACCTGGTGGTCTGCTCTGCCCTACCGTAGGCGGGGCAGTCCTGATTGGTCTTACAGGACGACAGCAGCAACCCGAAGGTGGCGAGGACGATGAGCATAAGACCGGACCTTTTGACTGACATGTGTGCGGTGAATGGCTGTGGTTGTAACGCTTGTACTTCGGTAAAATTGCTGCCCGATGTAGGAGGCAAAAATATCGATTCGCAGCTTGAAACGGGGCGATGCCCACAAGGTTCGTGATGAGTTATCAACAACAGGATAAAGAAGCAGTGCGGATGGAGCCCAGTTGGGCGCAGTTGCTCAACGATGAGTTCGGGCAGCCGTATTTCGGTGCATTGCGGGCGTTTGTGCGCCAGGAGGTGGCCAGCGGCACGGTGTACCCACCGGGCAACAGGATCTTTGCGGCCTTTGACCATACCCCGGTGGAAGCCGTGCGGGCCGTGATACTGGGCCAGGACCCGTATCACGGGCCGGGGCAGGCCAACGGACTGTGTTTCTCGGTGGGCAGGGGGGTGCCGAACCCGCCATCGCTCCAGAACATATTCAAGGAACTGGAGGCTGACCTGGGTGTGCCCCGCCCCACGGGTGGCGACCTGAGCCCGTGGGCCGATCAGGGCGTGCTGCTGCTCAATGCCACCTTGACGGTAAGGGCGCATCAGGCGGGGTCGCATCAGGGGCAGGGCTGGGAGCGGTTCACCGATGCGGCCGTGGGCCGACTGGCGCAGAACCGCACGGGGCTGGTGTTCATACTGTGGGGCCGCTATGCACAGAACAAGGAGAGCCTGATAGCGAAGGACCGCGGACATCTGATCATCCGATCGGCCCACCCCTCCCCGCTCTCGGCCTACAACGGCTTTTTCGGTAGCCGTCCGTTCAGCAGGGCCAACGCGCATCTGGTAGGGCAAGGCCTGCGGCCCATTGAGTGGCGGCTGCCTTAGGCAATGATCCGCACCTTTGGCGTTGTGTGCCGCGTGCCTTTCAGACTCTTTCTCCCCGTGCTGCTGTGCCTTGTGGCGCAGGCGGGCATGGCCCAGCGCTGGAAACTGAGTGTGGCGGTGACCGACTCGGTGATAACGCCCAAAAAGCTGTATAGGCAGACCAAGTGGCGCGACAGCCACACCGACTCGGCCACCTGTGTGCGCGAGCTGGAGAACCTGCTGGCATCGTTGCACGCCCTGGGCCGGTTAGAGGCGCGGATAGATACCGTGACCCGACCCGCAGACAGGCGATTGGAGGCACGGCTGCATGTGGGCAGGCTGTACACCCTGGCCGGGCTGGGGCGGGGCAATGTGCCGCTGGAGGCCATGCGCAAGATGGGCCACCGCAACGGCCGTGTGGAACGGATGCCGCTGAGTCCGCGGGGCATGGAGCGCACGGTGCGCAAAGTGCTGCGGCTTTATGGCAACCGGGGGTTCCCATTCGCCACGGTGCAACTGGACAGCACGGTGCTGCAGGGCGACTCGCTGTATGCGGTGCTGAATCTGGACAAGGGCCCCGAATACCGCGTGGACAGCATCATAGTGAAGGGCACGGCCAAGGTGCGGGTGGGCTATCTGCACGCTTACCTGGGCATAAGGCGCAGCGAACCCTTCAATGAGGACAAGGTGAGGGGGATAGGAAAAAGGCTGCGCGAACTGCCGTTTCTGACAGAGACACAGCCCACGCAGGTGGAGTTCAGAGACGGAAAGGCCAAGATCTATGTGTTTGCCGATAAGAAGCGGTCGAGCCAGTTTGATGGCATACTGGGTGTGCTGCCCAACAATGCCGACCCGGGCAATGTGCTGATAACCGGAGAGCTGAAACTGAAGCTGATGAACGCCTTCCGCAGGGGCGAGATGCTGGACCTGCACTGGCGCAAGCTACAGGCCGAGACCCAGGACCTGAAGGTGACGCTCAATTACCCTTACATATTGAACACCCCGTTCGGATTCGATGGGAAATTCAACCTTTATAAGCGCGATACGCTGTTCCTCAACCTGCAGGGGGTTGTGGGGGCCATTTACGCGCTATCGGCCACCGAGCAGATCAGGGTGTTTGCCGATATCAGGGCCACCAACGTGCTGGCGCGGTCGCTGCTGCTGAGCGGTGGCACGGGCCTGGGCCAGAACAATGCCGACACGCGCACCTACCTCTACGGGTTCGGATACCGCATGTCGCGACTCGACAACCGCCTCAATCCGCGCAGTGGCATATTTGTGGAGGCCGAGGCCGCTGCGGGAACCAAAGAGGTGATCATTGATGCCCTGCTCCCGCCCGAGCGGTACGTGGGCATCACCCCGAAGAGTTTTCAGCTCAATGCGCAGCTCGATGCATCGGGGTTCATCCCCATACCGCGGAGGAGCACCATCAGGATAGGGTTCAAGGGCGGATACATGTACAGCCCCAACATGTTTGAGGGCGAACTGTTCCGCATAGGCGGGTTGCGCACGCTACGGGGTTTTGATGAGGAGAGCATCTTCGCATCGATGTATGGCATCGCCACCCTCGAGTACCGCTTCCTGCTCGATAAGGGGTCGCACCTGTTCGCGTTCTTCGACCAGGCATATTATGAGACCCGCACTGTGAACCGTTCGGTGGTCGACCGGCCGTTCGGGTTCGGGCTGGGTATATCATTTGAGACCAAGATCGGCACCTTCTCGCTCACCTACGCCCTAGGCAAACAGTTCTCGAACCCCATTGACTTCCGCACAGGCAAGATCCATGTGGGCGTGGCCACTTTCTTCTGATCCCGCACCGCCCCGCTGGGGCTAATTTGGCGGCCCTCAACAAAGGATGGAACGCATACTGATAGCCAACCGGGGCGAGATAGCCTACCGCATACTGGGCACGCTGAGCCGCATGGGCCGTACGGTGATAGCCGTGTACAGCGACCCCGATGCCGATGCCCTGCATGTCCGTTTTGCAGACGAGGCGCACAGGTTGCCGGGCAACACCCCGGCCGACACCTACCTCAACATCCCGCTGCTGATAGAGACGGCCAGACGCGCAAGGGCCGATGCCATTCATCCGGGTTACGGTTTCCTATCAGAGAATGCGGCCTTTTCCAAGGCGTGCGAGGATGCGGGTATCACTTTCATAGGCCCGGGCCACGAGACCATTGCCCAGATGGGCAGCAAGATCCGCGCAAAAGAACTGGCCATGGAGGCCGGGGTGCCCGTGGTGCCCGGATACAACGGTGCGGCCCAGGACGATGCCACGCTGACGGCCGAGGCGCTGCGCATCGGGTTCCCCCTGTTGGTGAAGGCCAGCGCAGGGGGCGGTGGCAAGGGCATGCGCGTGGTGCATGGGCCGGAGCAACTGGCCCAGAGCCTGGAAATGGCCCGCAGCGAGGCGCAGAAGGCCTTTGGAGACGGCACTCTGCTTCTTGAGCGCTACTTCACCTCCGTAAAGCACATCGAGGTGCAGATATTCGGTGACAGTCATGGCCGACAGGTGCATCTGTTTGAACGTGAATGCAGCATTCAACGCAGGCACCAGAAGATCATAGAAGAGAGCCCATCGCCCTCGCTGAGCCCCGAGCAGCGCGAACGCATCTGCAACAGTGCCCTGGCCCTGGCGCGCCACATCAACTATGTGAACGCTGGCACGGTGGAGTTCATCCTGGATGAAAAAGGCGACTTCTACTTCCTTGAGGTGAACACACGCCTCCAGGTGGAGCACCCGGTGACAGAGATGGTGACCGGTCTCAATCTGGTGGAGATGCAGGTGCGCGTGGCCGAAGGGGCCCAACTGGCTGACCTGCTGCCCCAAGAGGTGCAGCAGCAGGGGCATGCCATTGAATGCCGCATCTATGCGGAGGACCCTTCGAAGAACTACCTGCCCAGCTCGGGCAAGATCTTGGCCTATGAGGAAGCAGACGTGGCATCGACCACCGATCCTGTCGAATTCCGTTACGACTCAGGCATTTATCACCACCTTGAGGTAACTCCCTTCTATGACCCGATGCTCGCAAAGGTGACCGCGCATGCCCGAACCAGGGATAAAGCCCTGCATGATATGGATCGGATTTTGGCGGAGACCCTTCTGTTAGGGGTGCGCACCAACATGGCCCAGCTACGTGACATTGTGAAACACCCGCATTTCGTTGATGCCTCGTTCGACACCCATTTTCTTGATACCTACGGCCAGAGCCTGCCCTCTATGCATGGCCTGCCCACCGAGGCCGTGGCGCTTGCCACCGGCATGTACCTCGGCATCAACACCAGACGCGCCTTCGGTAGCCTGACCGGTTGGGCGCCCATCGGCATGGCCCCTATTGCACTCGTTGCGAAGCACTGCGGGCGCCCCGTATCGGTCTCATTCCGCTATGAGGGCAGTGATTTCATGGTCCAAGTGGACGGCCACACCCACAGGTTCGAACCTGACGCATACGATAGCGGCAAGGTCGATGGGGATGTGTCGGCAGAATACCAGACCAAGGTAGGCAATACCGTCCTGCTCTTGGCGCAGGGCTACAACCACGATGTGGAATTTGAACCTCTGCTGACCTATGCCACGGCCACTGCCCAAAGGGGAGGTTGCACCGCTCCCATGCCGGGCGAGGTGGTGCGCATCATGATCAAGGAAGGCGACACCGTGAAAGCCGGCCAACCCATGCTCATCCTGTCGGCCATGAAGATGGAGAACACCATCGAGGCCCCTGCCGATGGGCGGGTAGAGGCCGTACTGGTGAAGGAAAAGGACCAGGTAAAGGCCGATCAGACCCTTGTAACGCTGGGCGACAGCGAATCGAAATGATTATTTATTTCATTGATTAACAATTGATTGGGGCACATTATCGTTAATAACCCTGTTGATAATTGCAGTCAACAGGCCTGACCTCAGCATGGGTGGCCTCTAATTTTGGCTAAACCCGCTGACAATCAAGCATGGAAATAAGTCTCGCCTCCCTTTTCAAGAAAAAGGTCTCTGAGGAAAAAGTAGCCGAACTGTTCGTCAACATCATCTTCAACTCGGTCGATACCAGCTTCCCTGAGGTGGCCGAGCTGATCAACAACGATCTGCAGTTCGCAGTGGCACCCACCATCTCGGCCGAGGATCAGGATGCGTTCCTGATGATTGTGATTGCCGGCAACTACGACCAGTTGGACCGCTATTTCACTGATGGGCAGGAAGAGCGCATCCGTCAGATGGTGGCCGAGAAACTGGCCAAATACTATGAAGTGGACAGCGTGCGCATGCGCGAGACCATCAATGAGATGGTGTCCTTTGTGCGCAAGGCCAACTTCCCGAGCAAGAACATGCTCTATGGCATGAGCAAGGCCGTTTTCTACAAGTACCGTCTCAATCCGTTCCAGAAGGACTACTTCCGCAACCTCGGCTCGCCCGATCCCATCTTCCTGAAGCACCTCGATGAGATCATGGAGCAGTTCATGATCAACTGGGATCACTTCACAGAAAAGTACAAGGTGGCCTGAGTTTCACCCGTCTGCCAGAAGAAAGCCGCTCATTGCCTGAGCGGCTTTTTTTGTCTCTGCCCCAAACAGGGCGCATCCATGGCCACGGCCGTATCCGTGCGGAACAACGGCACCTGTTCCGTTCAAGGGCCGGTCTGATGGGCCAATTGTAGATACCCGATAAAATGAAAAAAGGCCGCCCTGCATAGGAGCGGCCTCTTCCTGTTAACGACCCGGACAGGTCATTTACCCACTCCGGTCATCTTGAATTCCACCACCCAGCGGTTCAGTTCGCGCTGGTTGTACATGTAAATCTCGATGCTCACCTTCTTGCCCTTCTTATTCTCCTTGAGGATGAATTTCTTGAACTCGGTGTCTTCGAGGAATATGTCGTTGGTCTTGTCCTTCTCCATGCTCACCCACTCCGAACCGAGACAGTCCTGAGCGGCCTTTTTCAGCTTGTTGTAGGCCTCGAGCAGGCTTTCGCTGTACATCTTGCCTTCCACCAGATAGGTGGTGGCCTCGGGGTAATAGTCGTTATCGCCCAGATACACGGTCTTGCCGGCCTCCAACTCCAATGTGCTCTTGAAGTAGGCCTTGGGCACACCGCGTATCTCGATGGTGGTGCCTTCGCCCTTCACATCGCTGAAGTAGGTCTGGGCCGAGGTGACAAGCTTTTTGAGGTTGTCGCAGAAAGCACCGTCAGCTGCCGGGGCTGCGGCCTGATCCTGTGCCATGGCCGAAGCACCGATGAACAGGACGAAAGCGGTGATGAACAGTTTTCTCATGACGATGAGGGTATTGTAATCAGGGGCGAATGTAGCTAAAGGAGGTGGTGGGCCGCCAGACCAAAAGCATGCCGATCTGCGGGCTCAGTACGAGGGCATCACTAGCCTACCATCGGACAGGCGCAGGAGCACGCCCCCCGAATCGCGACCCAGCAGGTCGAAGGGCCGGGGCCTCGCTGCCCCCGAACGGATAAGCTCACCCACCGAAATGACGGTGACCGATGCCGACACGCTGGTGGTGCAGCCGTTGCCGCCTGAGGCCACAACGGTGTATGTGCCGGGCACGGTGGCGGTGAGTGAAGGTCCGGTGGCTGGCAGCAGCTGCCCATCGAGGTACCACACATAAGATGTGGCCACCCCATCGACCGTGAGCTGGTTGCCATCGGCCGTAAGGGTGACCGCAGGAGACGGCAGCACATTTACCTGACCCGCCACAGGCACCGAAACCGCCTGGAGATGATTGACCGCGCTGACGGAAACATAACCTGCGCCCGCATCTGTCCACAACGCGGTGATCTGCGATGAATCGGCATTGGCCGAAAGGATATCAGCATCCGTGGTCCAACAGGCGCGGCCACCCACAGGCAAAGCTGTGGCTGTAAGAATCACCGTGTCACCGGCACAGACCGTGGCAGGGGCCGCAAAGTCTGGGGCCGCGGGCCTGATATGCTCATAAAGGAACGAGATGATGCTATCGGTGATCGGGGTCCAATGCTCCGTTGGGCCGGGCGTGAGCTGGTTGGCCACATTCACGCCCCAGATATTATGCCCCACGCCCTCGAAGGTGTTCAGCTCACCGGGCATCCCGATCTGCGTCAGGCGCTGCTGGATCACCGATGACCCGTCCACCTCGGGCATCAGGAAAAGAGCAGTGAACGGAAATCCTGAACCATACGGCACAATAAGGTCATCGGTGCCGTGGAACAGGGTCATGGGCACGGCCTCGCCCGCATCGATGTAATTGGCATCCATCAGTGCGCCCCACAGGTTGATCAGCCCCCTTACGTGGTGCGACTCGGGATAGCTGTTGCCCACGCAATCGAGGCAGCCAAGGTCCGGGTTGGCCCCGAAAAGCCCCGACTGGAAGGTGGCGGCAGGCCGTTCATCCTCATCCAGATACATCATGTGCAGCGCAGAGAAACCGCCCGCGCTCACCCCGCCCGCAAAAACGTAAGAGGTGTCGATGCGCAGGTCGGCCGCATGATGCTTCAGGTAACGGATGGCCGAACTGTAGTCCTGCGCGGCCCTGTAAATGGCCCGCACCGCACTGTTGGGGTCGGCCACGTTCAGGTTCATGCGGTAGTTGATGCTGGCCGTCACGTAGCCTTTTTTCGCCAGGCTGTCGCACGTGGCCCACACATCCTCATCCTCCTTGGTGCCGAACAGGTATCCGCCCCCGTAGGCCAGCACCACGGCCGGCCGCAGCGCAAGCACATCACCCATCGGCACAAAGATGTCCATGGTCATGTCCTGCGCCACGGTCACATTCTCGGCCACATAGACTGCCGTCAGGGCCGGTGAGGTGCCGAACACCACATCGGTGGTCACAGAACTCTCGAATACATTCTGCAGGTAACGGCCATTGCCGCAGTCCTGGGCGCTGGCGGCCATGTGCAGGCCCATGAGCAGCATACAACCTGTTAGACGCATGGCCACGAAAATAGACCTCGCCCTCCGTACGCGCCCCGCCTATGCCCGCCCTATTTTTGGACGATGGGCCTTTCCGTCCGGTCATATCGCATCCCCCCTTTTGTTTTTCTGCTCATCGGGCTGATGGTACATCTGGGCGTCCATGCCCAACAGTCCACCCTCGAGCGCGCCCTGGCCGTTCAGAGCTCCTATCCCGACTCCTGCCTCAAACTCCTCGAAACGGCCTATGCCGAGGCTGTGGCGGGACATGATTCGACCCTGATGGGCAAGGTGCGCAACGTGTCGGGCACCACCAACTGGTTCCTGGGCCGGTATCCCGAGGCCATGCGATTCCTGCAGATGGCCCTCGGCATACGCAGGTCCATCCACGACAGTGTGGGCATTGCCACCACCCTCAACAACATCGGGCTCGTGCATTGGAAACAGGGCCAGATGAAAGAGGCCATGGACGCGTACCTCGCCAGCATGACCATATCGGAGCAACAGCACGATACCGTGGGCCTTGCCCGCAGCATAGGCAACATCGGTATCCTTTACATCGAACTGGGCGACCGCAAAAAGGGCCTTGAGTACTATCAGCGAAGCCTGCCCTATGTGCAGGCATCGGGCAATATGTACCTCCTGTCCAACACCATGAACAACATCGGGTTGGTCTATCAGGAGGAGGAAGACCACGAAAAGGCACTGTACTACCTCAGGCAGAGCCGCAAACTGGCCGAGGAGAATCAGAACGGGTTCATGCTGGCCCAGAGCATCAACAACATCGGCATCAGCCTAAAAGAACTGGGCAGGCTTGACGAGGCCATGCCCTGCTTCACAGAGGCCAAGGAGGCGTACCTGCGCCTGGGCGACACGTGCAGCGCCTCCGAGGCCATCGGCAATCAGGGCATGCTGCATCAGCTCAAAGGGGAGAGCGAAAAGGCTGTCACACTCAGCCAGACGGCCCTCACCTTGGCCAAACCCTGCGGTGAGCTCAAGGTGCAGCTCCATGCCTGCAAGGTGCTCTACGAGATATACCTCAGGCGGGGCGAGCATGCGCAGGCACTCCGCTATCATCAGCTCTATTCCCAGCTCAAGGACAGCATCAACAACAACGCCCGCATGGCCGAGATCATGGGGCTCGACATGAATTACCGGTTTGCCCGCGAAACCGCACTGCGCGAGCTTGAGCAGGAGAAAGAGCTTGCCATTGCCGAAGGAAAGATCCGCCAGCAGCGGCAGGCCCGCAATGCCTCATTGGCCATTGGTGCCCTCATTCTGGGCATGCTCGCACTGTTGGCCCGCAACTTCCGCCAGAAACAGAAGGACAATGCGGCCCTCTCTGCGCTCAATGCCGAGATAGGGCGCAAGAACACCGAGATAACCGACAGCATCGGATACGCCCGACACCTGCAACAGGCCGTGCTGCCCGGCCAGCCCGAACTGGAGCGGCTGCTGCCAAAGGCGCTGTTGCTCTTCAGGCCTAAGGATATCGTGTCGGGCGATTTTTACTGGGTGCACGAGGTGGACGGGACGCGCTTCGTGGCCGTGGCCGACTGCACCGGCCATGGCGTGCCCGGTGCCATGGTCAGCATGGTGGGTGTGCAAGGTCTCGAAAAGGCCGTCACCACCGGTGCCCTCAGGTCTCCCGCTCAGATATTGCACGCCCTTGACGAACACATGGACCGCACCTTCGGCCACAGCGCAGCCACCGTGCGCGATGGGATGGACATCGGCCTGTGTGCCATAGGGCCCGATGGGGCCGTCATCTTCTCCGGTGCCAACCGGCCGCTCTGGATATTCAGGCAGCTCACAGGCCAGATAGAAGAGGTGCGGCCCGTGAAACGCTCAGTAGGTGGCCGCTCGCAGTCGGTGGCGTTTATCGACCATCCTGTTGCGGTCAGCGCGGCCGACCGTCTCATCCTGTTCAGCGATGGGTTTCAGGACCAGTTCGGTGGGCCTGATGGCAAGAAGCTGGGATCGCGGAGAATGAGAACCATCATCTGTGAGGCGCTCTCTGCTGAGGACGTGAAAGACGTGGACCTTGGCGCACACCTCACCCACTGGCAGGGCCACGAGGAACAGGTCGATGACATTACCCTCCTCATGTTCGGCATATGAGTCAGCCCGGTGAGATCCTTACACTGACCCATCCGGTAAGTGCAGAACTGACCGTGAAGGGCAGCCGCTTCATAGCCAGTGTGCAGCGCATCGGCTCAGAGACCGAGGCCAAACAGGCCGTGAGCGCCCTGTGGGATGCCCACCCCGGGGCGCGACACGTGTGCTACGCCTACCGTCTGGGCCCTGACGGGGACATCTACCGCGCCTATGACGATGGCGAACCCGGGGGTTCGGCCGGCCTCCCCATCCTCAACCGTTTGCGCAGCCATACGCTCAGCAACTGTCTGGCTTCGGTGGTGCGCTACTTCGGGGGCACCAAGCTCGGGGTGCCCGGACTCATCGCAGCCTATTCTGACAGCGTTGAAATGGCCCTCGCCAATGCCGAAAAGACAGTGGAGACACCCACCGCCTTCCTCACACTTCACTACGACCATGGCCTGATCGGCCTAGTGGACCGCTGGGTGGCGCAGCGCAGGCTGTCGGTCGTGCAACGCGATTTCGGGACCGATGTAAGCATCAGCCTCAAGGTGGGGCTCCAACAGCTACCGGACGTGGAAGCCGACTTAGCACGGCTGGCCGGTGTGACCTATCTGAAAGACCAAGGCCCGGTCTGAACGCGCGGGCTTGCCCGATCCGGTACGGGCGGGGCCCGCTGAGGTCTGATGTAGTCCTATCAATGCTGCACCACCACCCGCACCCGGGCCCGTTCGGTACCGTTACTTATGGTAAAGATGTAAAGCCCGTCAGACCAGTTACGCACATCTATTTCTAAGTACTGCCCCACCTCCCCTTCATGCACCGTCATCTCAGGTTCGAAAACACGTCCCTGCATATCGGTAACCGTTACCTGTGTCAGTCTGAGCCCTTCGGCTAGGCTCAGGACAGGCTCGGTCGAAGGGTGCAGCCTCACCACCTCACTTGCAGGGTTAGGCCACACATCCACCACCACCTTGCCCGTTTCCACTTCATCCACCCCCACCGTGCAATTCGGGTAAGGGCACCCCACGCTATCAACCTTCAAAAGCCACGCATCTTGCGTAAGCGGCCAATCGTGTTTGGCCTGCCCGCCCAGCAAAAAACCGCCATCGCTGGTGGCTATGAGCGTGTAAAACAGGTCGGTGTTGCTGTTGTAGTCATACTCCCGTTGCCAGAGCACATTGCCAGCAGAGTCTGTTTTCAATAGCCACCCTGAGTTATTGTTACTGAATTTGTCTGTTAGTCCGGCTGTAGCGAGATCACCATTTGTCAACTCAATTGTGCGGTGCATATTATTATCGTTATTCTGAGGATAGGAGTAGGTCTTTGACCAGATCAGATCGCCTGAGATATTAACCTTGTGCTGCCTACCAATAGTACTTGATGTTCCTTGAGAACCGGAACCTGTGAGCAAATAGTTCCCATCGTGGAGGAGGATAATATTCTTCCCTCCCTCATCCCCTCCACCCCCAAAGGTTTTTTGCCATTGTTGATTGCCAACGCTATCGGTCTTTACAAGGTAAAAATCGCGCTGCCCGGCACCGTAGCTGCGGGTCCAGCCCAGAAGGAGAAAGCCTCTGTCGGGGGTCTGAACCAAAGAACTGCCTGCATCAAAATTGCTTCCGCCATATTGTTGCTCCCATAACAGGTTGCCTGCGCTGTCGGTGCGCACCAGGTACATGTCGGCATCTTCTCCCGGCACCACGCTTTTCTGGCCCACCATGGCAAAACCGTGGTCAGCGGTCTCAATAACTTGCTCTGCAATTTTTCTCAATGAATCTGTATGTAGGATGTGCTTCCAAATGGTTTGCCCCAAAGAGTTGATCTTGATGAGGCCAACCTCTGATATACTTGAAGGCTCAATCTGAGCGTGATTCAATCCAATAACATAATTCCCATCTATGGTCTGAACAAGGTCGATGCTTATTTCATTTGTGTTCACCGCAAGAAATCGCTTTGACCAAATGGTATCTCCTAATAGGTCGGTCCTTATAAGCCATAACCCGCTCACATACGTGGTCGGGTCTGTTGTTTGGGCATTGATCAGATATCCATCATTCAATTCGAAGAGGTTGGTCTTGCCATAGATAAACTCCAATTGGTTATTTGTATAGCCGCTATCAAATTTCTTATCGAAATAAACTTGCTGGGCGGACAGCCAATTGCTCATGACCATGAGCAGGATTAAAATCAGGAACTTGCTCATTTCACAATGATTTCCCCACCCGAGTGAGGCTGTGCGGTGCGCTGGCGCGTAGGGTCTTTCCCTCGCGCCTACAATTCGGTGGGCTCCAGCCCACCCAGCAGCCAGTGTTCTCATGCCTTCCCATCGGTTCAGTTCACCAAAGGTCAACAATTATCTGAGCCACACACCATTCCCTTTCACCAAGTACCTTCTACTACGACCTTCATTGCGAACAGCTGTCAACCATTTGTATATCCGTACTGATTTGTAATTCGCATCAGCCTTAACACCCCGCACCTTCCACCACACCCCTCCTCGCGAACAGCGAACAGCCAAAGGCCATCAATCATTTGTATATCCGTACTCATCTGTAATTCGCATCAGCCCCAAACAAAAAACCCCGACCACACCGGTCAGGGCTTTCCCTTTCACTCTCACTTTCACCTTCACTCTACCAAATGGCTAACAGCTAGAGGCTTTCCTCTCCGTACTCATCTCTAGTCCGCATCAGCCGAATGCGTGGTTCGCATCAGCCTGACCCCCACCACTTCCACAGGTACTTGACGGGCCTCGGGCCATCAAAACCAGCATTTTCCCCCTTCTTGGCAGCCTCGGTTCACAGAAAACTGTCGGAAGGCCCCAGATTGCTGAAAGCCGCGCCATCACTGCTTTCGGACGATCCATAATTGCTGTCGGACGCCTCATAATTGCTGTCGCACGGACCATGATCGCTGTCGCTCGCCTCATGCATTGCTATCGCTCGCTTCCAGAACGCTGTCGCTTTCCACATCACGCCTGTCGTTCCTCATCGGTGGGTCAACAGAGGCCGCACGGCTCACAACACGCGCTCACAGAATAGCGTGGTGCAGCCACAGAACAGGACCCTTCTGCCCGAGTAGGGCCGGAACGGCCCCTTGGCAGCCAACGGCCATAAAAACAAAGGCCCGACCATAATGGCCGGGCCTTGCTTAGGATCATTCAGAAGCCGATCACTCGGTCACGATCAGCTTGCGCGTAACGGTGTCGTTGTTTACGCCCACACGCACAAAGTAGATGCCCGATTCCATGCCGCGCAGGTCCACATCAAAGTTGAAGCTTCCTGCACCCATGCCACCGGCATACACATCGCGGGCCACACGGCCGGTAACGTCCACCAGTTGAATGTTCAGCTTGGTCTCCTCGGTCAGGTTCAGGCTGATGCGGGTGCTGTTCGCGGCAGGGTTCGGGGCTATGTTCAGACCGATGCGGTCGGCCACCTCGCCCATGCCCACAATACCGCTGGCAATGCTGATATCATCGATGTAGAAGTTGTTGCTCTGGCCTGCAGCGGTAAACTGCAGCTTAAAGCGCACATTAGTAGATGTGGCGTAGGTGCTCGGTATAGCCGCCTCCATGGTGCTCCATACGCTGAACTCGCCCGGCACATAGGCATTGGACACCAACCCGGTGTTGGTCAGCTCAAATCCTGTAAGGGTGGCAGAACTCAATGTGCCCCACGATGCCCCGCAGTCTTTCGACAGGTACACACGGAACTCATCGTCAGCCGTAGAATTCAGGGCTGCACCTGAGTACTTGAAACTCAGCTTTGGCGATGCGATACCCGACAGGTCAAACGATGGTGACACCACTTCGTCAATCTCATCGACTGTGTTGTAGAAGTTGTTCATGCGCAGGCTCTCCCACCCGGTGCTTCCACCGTTGGGGCCGCTGAAGAACTCCCACCTGTTCTCGGTACCATCGTGGTTAAACACGAGGTAATCGGCATCGAATTGCTCAGGGTTCCAGAACGACTCGACATAACCCCACCCTGAAGAGTATTGCGCAGCAGCGGGGCTTACAACCACATAGTCGTCCTTGGTCTCGGTGCCTGTGCCGGCAGCATTGGTGGCAGCAAGCGTCACATCAAATCGGCCGGGGTTGTCGTAGGTGATGTTGTTAGGGTCGGCCGAGGCACTTGTCGAAGGCGTTCCACCCTCAAAGGTCCAGGCATAGGTGTCCACATCGCCATTGAACACGCTCTCCTTGAACGAGACGGCCTCTCCGGCACAGATCATCTTGGTGGTGCCGTAGGTGGTGCCCTGGGTGTAGTAGAAATCAGATATGGGGGCGCACTCCACGTCCAAGTATGGGTCGGCTGTGCCGGTAGAGTCAAGATTCTCCTGACTTACCATGAACTGCCTAACGCCTTCTGTGAGAGTCAAGCGCATGCGGGTCACCTGACCGGCCGTGAACATGTTCATGCAATGGTCGTCAGAGTAGTCCATGTAGTCGCAGAACATCTCACCGTTCGGGCTATCTGGTTCGCATACACCGAGGTTGTACGGAGTCCAGAAGTTGGCCGTACCCGTGCCCGAGGCGTTACCGCAAACACCGAAATTGGGGGCCGAAGCTATCGGGGTATCATTCACCTGATCCGATCCGCAGGTGGCATCGCCCCATATGTGGATAAGGTTGAGCCAGTGGCCCACCTCGTGCACAGCGGTGCGGCCCACACGGCCAGTGCCGGCTGCGGTGCCGATGCTTCCGATATTGTCATCGCGGATAGCGATGCCATCGGTGCTCAGCAGACCGGAGGCAGGGAACTGTGCATAGCCGAGAATGGTACCGAACTGGTTGTTCTCGCTGTTGATATCGCTGATGACCCAGATGTTAAGATAGCTGTAGGCATTCCAGTAGCTTGCCCCTTTGAAACCGCTCTGATTGCTCGCATTGCGAGACTTATTGGTAAACGTGCGCACTATGCCATCGGTGCAGTTGCCGAGGGGGTCCTTGTGAGCCAGTCGGAACTCAATGTTTGCTTTGGCAGCCAGAATGGAACCCTGACGGTGCACGCTGTCCACCACGGTCGATGTCAGGTTGTTCGAAGCGAAATCGGTGGCATCACCGGCATACTCGCCAATGGCCTTCACACGGGGGTTACCGTTGTCAAGATCTGACTGTGTGATAAACTCTGCGCGCTGATTGACAGCGGTATTGAAAGCTGCGGCCACATCTACCTTGCCAGTGGCAGAGGCAATGTTCACAGCGATCTTGGTGCCCGGGCCGCTGGGTGGGGTGGTGCTCACCCCATCGTTGAACCAGAACACAAACTGATCGCCCGATGGTGTATAGAGACTTATGGAACGCGACTGTCCGGCATAGTCAGAGGGGTTGTCGCTGGTGAATGTGAACCAGGCCTCTTCGGTGGCACGGAAACGGTGCGGAGTATTGACCGTGTCGGCCTGTAGTCGGTTGTAATCCTCGTTGAGGATGCGCACCTGATCAACACACTGGGCTTTGCTGATATTCTCATTGCCACCCCTATGCAGAATGTGAAACACCACCGGGATGATCAGCTTCTCGCCTTCGCGGGCAAACTCAGCATTGGGGTCGCTGGTGGCGCGGTTCACCTGCTCAATGAACGCATCGAACTTGGCGCGGTTCGCAGGGTCTTCCATCAGCTTGTCGTGCTCTGTCATGGTAGAGCACCAGTGCTGCGATTGGGCCTGGGCACCCAAAACGGTGGCCAAGAGCGCGATAGGGAGTATTAGTTTCTTCATGTTGATGTAGGTCTGGACCCCTCCGATTCTGAAAAGGCTGGCAAATATAGAATCATTCATTTGGCCCCGTCAAACCAAATTATAGCCATAAATTACATGTCAGACGAGGTGTTTTTCTGCATGATAGCTAGACCTGACAAGGGGTCCGCTCTCAACGTACCTGAACTTTTTTGCCAGTGCAATTTTTTTGTAGTGGTCAAAAATCTCGGGGGTGATGAACTCCGCCACGGGCAGATGTTCCCTTGTGGGCTGCAGGTATTGGCCCAGGGTGAGTATGTCCACGTCAACGCTGCGCAGGTCGTCCATGGTCTCCAAGACCTCGGTCTCGGTCTCGCCAAGGCCCAGCATCACTCCGCTCTTGGTCTTGAGGCCTGCATCCTTGAGGCGCTTGAGCACTTCGAGGCTGCGGTCGTAGCGGGCCTGAACGCGCACCTGACGGGTGAGCCTGCGCACGGTCTCGAGGTTATGCGACACGATCTCGGGCCGCACATCGATGATCCGCTGCAGATTGTCCCATTTTCCGAAAAAATCGGGAATCAATGTCTCTAAAGTGGTGCCGGGGCTGTGTTTGCGCACCGCACGCACGGTGGCGGCCCATATCTCCGATCCGCCATCAGGCAGGTCATCGCGGTCCACACTGGTTATCACGGCATGTTTCACCCCCATTATGCGGATGCTGTCGGCCACTTTGTACGGCTCGGTGATATCGACTGCTTCGGGCCGCCCGGTGCTCACTGCACAGAATCCGCAGCTGCGGGTGCACACATTGCCCAGGATCATGAAAGTCGCAGTGCCTGCGCCCCAGCACTCGCCCATGTTGGGGCAGTTGCCACTCTGGCAGATGGTGTGCAACTTGTTGTCGGTAACCAGTTGGCGCACCATCTGGTACTCCTTGCCAGTGGGCAGTTTCACACGCAGCCACTTGGGCTTGGGTGTGTGGCGCGGGGCGGCCTCAGCCGTGGCTTCTTGACTCATCGGTACCACTTCAACCCGAAATTCATGGAGAGGTAAAAGGTGAAGAAGAACCGCTCGGCCGGATTGTTCGCCATCAGTTGCACCTCGGTGAGGTACGCATCGAGAATCATGCCTGCCTCAATGCTGCGCACGCTCTTCGGCTTCTGGGCATACTCGAAGCTGAAACCGCCCTTGACATAGAGACCGGGATGGAACTTCATCTCTGTGATGCCCAACATGGGACTGGCACCGCCATAGATATTGAACAGGTTATGCTTGGCGGGGTCGTACCGCTCTGAGGTAAGGGTGCCCGTCTGACGGTCGATGATATCGAGGTAGATGGGTTTGGCCCACCCGAGAGAGAAGCCTCCCAGATAGAGCACCCGTATCTCGACCCCACGGTCAAATTTGCCGAAGATCACATTCTGACGGCCGTACCCGAAACGGGTAGTGACCATCTGAAACTGCTCGCCATACACAAAACTGGATGCATTGCCATCCTGAGCACTCACAATGCTGATCTCTTTGGGATGCTCAACGCTCACGGCATCGAGTTCGAATATGCGTTTGCGCTTGAAGGTGCGGTTCTTGCTCCTGCGCAGGTTGATGCCCCACCCGCGCGAATGGATGATGAGGCCTCCGGTGAACTCCTGTTTGAGCAGTATCTGCGAGTCGTGGAATGAGCGGTCGGCCAATGGTGCAGGGGCCACAGGAGCGGTATAGCCCGTTGAGTCCTGCTGCGCCATGGCAGCCATGGCCCACACAGAGAACAACAAAACGAGCGTCAGGTGCCGCATGGGGCAAAGGTAGTGCGGGGCAAAGGAGGCCGCAGACCGGCTCATAGCACGTCCCAATCGCCTAAGGTGACAGTCCATGAGGATGCGTCAGCGAACGAGGTCTGGGCCACACCGCCCGTATCGCGCACCAGCAAATTGAGGAGCCGTGGGTTGAACCGGGCCGGCACCTCAATGAAACCGAGCGAACGCAGACCGCTGTTCAATTCTGATTGCCCGGCATAGAATGCCAGATGGCATGAGGTGCCTATCAGTTCGCTGTGCCTCCGGCAGATGTGGGCGAGCAACGCACGCAGTTCAGGCTCCTGACCGGTGCTGTGGGCCATGTCCATGATCACGAGGGCCGGGCTACCGAACATCGCATCGACTTTGACCACGACCGCGGCCACCGCTTGGTCATTGATTCGAGACGTGATGAACCAGTGCCTGCCACGTGGCGAGTGCGCATACCGCCAATTCAACCAATTGACATCTCTCTTGAGATGGCATCTATATCGGCCCAAAAACCCATGGAATACCGTTGCCACCTGAGCATCCGCATTATCACTGACCGAAACTGACCCTCTCAACTTCGGCTTCGACCTCAAAAGGCTCAATAGCCCACCTCCCACTGCCCCGGCCACGTGCCCCATCACGGGCACTTTACGTCCGGCAATGGCAGCCGCATCGAGCGGCATGACGAAGGTGGGGTAGGCTATCAACCGTTGGAAAGCATTGTATTTGAGAAAGGTGTGAATGCTTCGCACATTGGGGAATGTGTAGATGAGGTCCACATCGGGGCTTGCATCGGCACCGGCATTGGCAAATAGAGCGAGGTCACGGAACGTGCCCTGCCCACGGTGCTCGGCCAGCATGGCCACATCCTGTATGTTGCCGATGCGCCTGTCCGCCCCGTCTATCACACAGTCATATATAGGTATATGGTAATAGCCCACAATCCGTTCCCCGTGCCACGCCACATACACCTGTGACTTGCCGGTGGGCAGCTGACGGTACTGCCAGTCCCAATAGGCCCGGTCGTAGCGCTCGGCATTGTGCCCGCCCGTCTCCACCAGGATGGCGCGCATGGCCTCCATCAGCTGAGGCTCCTGCCCGGGCTCAAGCAGCGAGAACCTGTATGCTGACATCGGTAATGGGCGTGATGGTGCGGTGGTGCTCGATGGTCTGGCTGACGGTGCCGAAACGGAACTGGCCCAACATGCGGTCGGTGTACGGAACCGTGTTGCGCAGGCCCGTGTAGTGTGTGAACCTGGCCTTGCGCTCCATGGGCACCACCGGGTGTTCGGGATCGTACTCCCATGGATGGATGTAGAACATCTGAGGCAGGCCCTCGGCCTCGCGCTGTCTCAGCCCGCTCTTGGTAAGGAAGTAGGGGAACAGCCTGAAGTATGCGCCACCTATGCCCAGCCGTTTACCCAACAATCTGAACGTACTCACGGGGAACTCGATGATATCGGCCTCGGGGATGCGGAAAATGGAATCGGGGGTGCTGGCGATGCCGTAGCGCCAGGTCTTGACAGGCGAGATGGAACAATCGACCTTATAGCCTTCCTCGCTCAGGATGGAGAGCGCCCAGAGCGACCGCTCGGTGATGCTGAAGAAGGGTGCCCGGAACGCAGTGACCGCGCTTCCGCCCGCATCCTCCAAAATGGCCTTTGTCCGCCTCACCTCCTGCCTGAAGGCCTCGGGACTGAGGTCGTACACCTTCTCGTGGCTGAATCCGTGCGAGGCCATCTCGTGCCCCGCATCGCACAGTTGGCGGATCAGGTGCGGGTACTGCTCCCCTATCCATCCCAAAGTGAAAAAGGTGGCCTTGGTGCTGTGCCGGTCCAGCAGCTCCATCACACGGTCCATGCCGTGCTCCAGCCTGCGCTCCTTGCCCTTCCAGTCAGCGAATGGCAGCTCTATGCCGTGGTACCAGTCCTCGAGGTCGACACTGAATGCGATCATGGCGGGTAAAGGTATCAGAATCAAGAATCGTGAGAAATCGGGGAATCACCCCTTCCTGTCCTCCTCTTGCCCATCGGCATGGCGCGCGAAACGGCCGCGTGCGGGGCCGTGCACCATGTCTTTGCGCGGCCAAGGCCAGCCCCCGAACTGTGTGCGCTGATACTCCTCGAAGGTCTGGCGTATCTCCTCGCGGGTGTTCATAACAAAGGGGCCGTGCTGCACCACGGGCTCGCCAATGGGTCGGCCCTGCAGCACCAGTATGCGGCATTCCGTGGGTCCGGCCTGTAGCGTCAGGGCCATCTCAGACCGCACATCGGCCGCATGATAGTCGGCTATTGTGCGTCCATGCACCTGTAGGCCGGTACCCAGGTAGAAGTATAGGCTACGGTTGAGGCCCGGTGCAGCGGCAGGCAGCTCCCATTGGGCCCCGGCCTCCATGCGAATGTTCCACACGGCCACGTGCCCCGCAGGGTCGGACGCCCACGAGTCGGGGGGCGGGGTGGGCGGCACCTTGCCCCTGAGGGCCCCAGCCATCACCTCCACCTCGGTGAGCCGCCCGGCCGTGTCCTGCTCGCGCAATTGTGGTATCTGATCGGCCCACAGCATCTTGAAGTGGGGTTTCACCATCTTGTTGCGTGCGGGCAGGTTGAGCCAGATCTGGAACAGCTCCATCGGATTGTCGGCATCGGTGCGCAGCAGCGGGAACATCTCGCTGTGGTTCACCCCGCGCCCGGCCGTCATCCACTGCACATCGCCATTGCCGTAGCGGCCTGCCGCCCCCATGCTGTCGGCATGGTCGACCATCCCGTTGCGCACCACGGTGATGGTCTCAAATCCGCGGTGCGGGTGGTAGGGGAAACCAGGCACGTTCTGCCCGTGGTACATCCTCCATCCATCGCGCAGCAGAAAATCCTGACCTATGTCGCGGCCCTTGAGCAGCGCGGGGTCGGGGCCCAGGGTGCCATTGCCCTTGGGGAAATGGTCATCGTGGTGGGCGCAGAAGAGGAAGGGGTCGAGCGTCTCCCACTGGAAACCCAGTGCACGCTGCCTGATGATAGGGTCCTGGTCCATTGCGTTTTCGGCTCTCAACAAGTGTGGTGCGGTGACCGCTGCGCCCAGCCCGAGGGCCAGTTTGCGGAGCATCTCTCTGCGCGGATTCTCATCTGCCATGGTGCTTCATCGTTTGGATCGGTGTCACAACAAAGATGCGGACCTATTGATCACACCGCCATCAGAAGAGCGTGTACACAAAAGGGGCGATGGCCGTGCCGCTCACCACCGTGATGATGAGCCCGAGCAGCAGCAGAAACACCACAATGGGCGCCAGCCACCACTTCTTGCTCTGCCTCAGAAATGCGATGATGTCAGCAAGGCTCTCCATTCGGGCGTGTGCGGCAGGGTGTTTATGACAAGGCGGCCGAAGGTACGGTTGCCCGCCACGTTCCAATGCCCATCGAGGGCGAAGAACAGCTCGTTGTCGGGGCAATGGGGCCGCATCCTGTCGGTAAAAGTGATGCACCGCAGACCCAGTTGGCCACAGGCCCGGAGGCAGGCCTCATCGCCCAGCGGCAGAGGCAGGGGCCTGCCACCGGTGCCCTGCCCCACCTGCTGCATGTAGGCCCCGGCCCCCGCACAGATGAACGGGCGGTTGGGCAGGCTGAGCACCACCAGCTGCGACCCTGCCCGCTGGCACAGGTCGCGCATCTCGGCCAGGTGGTCGTGCAGGCGTAGCACGCCCTTTCTGTACAGCACAGAGGCCGTGTCGGTGGCATCGAGGTAGAGGGTGGGGTAATGCACTGCATCGAACACCAGCGATGGGTTGAGCCTGCCTGCGTGAAACACCTTGCGCACCGGGTCGGGGAGGGTATTGTACCGCGCCCGACTGATGCTGTCGGTGAGGAAGATGCCGAAGTTGTCGGCCTCGTACTGCCAGCGGTCGTGCAGATCGACCGGCAGGCGGAACCTCGTGAGCAGGTTCGGGTAGAGGTTAAAGAGGTAGCGCTGCACCCTTTGGCCCAAATCCTCACCGGTGTAGCGGGGCATGGGCAGCTCGGGCCTGCCCTCGTCCTCGTAGGCCACCATGCGCATAAGCTGGTTCAGGTCGTTGGCCTGCAGTATGCCCACCACCACCAGGTCGGGTCGCAGCAGCGGCAGGGCTTTGCGCAGCAGTTGCACGTGGTCGCCCGGGTGGGCACCGCCCCGGCCCAGGTTGAGCACCTCCACCTCGGTCTGGGCCGAGTCGAGCATCTGCACCCATGTGTCGGCATCGGGCACGCCCCAGCCAAAGGTGAAGCTGTCGCCCACCACCAGCACGCGTTTGGTTTTCTTCTTGGGGTCGATGTCAGGGCCGCGGAACCCGAGGTTGTTGATGCGCACGTGCAGACTGAACTCATCGGTGCTGTGCACGGCCGTGCTGAATGGAGGGAAGAGCAGCGAGGCGGAGGGCGGCATGCACCAGCGGCCATAGGCGCGGTCAGCGGCCACGGTGCCGGCCAGCATCAGCACGGTGGTGGACAGTGCCAGCAACGGGCCGGCCCACCGCCCCAGCCTGCCGCTCCAAAGCGCCACGGCCCCGGCACACAGCAGGGCAGGCAGGGCGCATAGCGGCACAAGGGCCGCGAGCGAGGTAAGGTGGCCATCGGCACTGAGGACCCGGGCGGCAGCAAACGGATTGGCCATGGCCGCTGCCAGCAGGCACACCAGGGCCACGAAGCGGAGGGGCGGGGTAGGCATCGGCTCAGAACACCCCCGGCACCATCTTGTAAGGCACCTTTTTGCAGTATTCCTCCCAATAGCGGCCATACTTGGTTCGGCACTTCACATCATCGCGTATGCTGCGATGGGTGAGCAGTACGGTGAGGAAGAAGAAGTAGCTGAAGGGCAGGAAGTGGGTGAACCCGGCCGGCACGCTCCACAGCAGGGCCACGGCCAGCTCGGGCAGGTAGTGGAAATGGCGGCTCACGCCCCACCAGCCCGAGAGCAGTAGCAGGCTGGTGCGTTTATCGCCTGTATCCGTCAGGTACTCGGCCCGCAGCAGTTCGGGCTTTTTGCCCCACACGGTGCAATCGCCATTGGTGGCGCGCACCCGCTGGCGCTGCAGGTCGGCCTGGTAGTTTATCCATATGGCCAACAGGCCCAAGGCGCCCACCACGGCCGCCCCGGTCCAGCTCAGAAAATCGGCATGTTTGACCATGAACAGCGTGTGCGAGGTATAGAGCGATGGCACCCACACCAGACAGCCCCAGCAGATGTAGAACCCGGCCCTATCGACAATGATGTCCATGCTGCGCATGTAGCCCGCCTCCCAGATGAAGAACTTGAACAGGTAGGCGGCCTGCAGGAAGGCCGACACCGCAATGGCGGGCGATAGGTACCCGTCCATCTCGTGCTGCGCGGCCGCAAACGAGAGCACGGCAACGCTCCACCCAATCATGCCGAAGCGGCAGTTGGTGAACATCTTCACATCCCACCCCAAGATGCGCGGATACAGCTCGGTGCCCCAGTAGTAGTCGAACACCGGGTTGCCGCTCACCCCGCTGTCGGTGCTCGATGGCGCGAACCGCCCTTTGAGGTAGAGCATAAGGCAGAACAGCAGGGCCGTGATGTTGAGCGCCCCGAGAATCTCTCCCATATGGTGATACACAATGGAGGCCGGGAACAGCCCCAGCCCGTAGCTGCACCCGAAGAAGAGTCCGAGGCTGATGACGTAGGCCAGCAGTCCATTGTCCCTGTAGCCCGGGGTGTTGCCCATGGGCGTGAGGGGTCCTTCGTAGGCTTTGCCCGGCAGCACCCGCATCAGCAGCAGTTGCAGGGCCGCGAACGAGCCGATAACGGCCCAGGCCGTGGGCGACCCCAGGAACACCGGCCCCCACACCTGCCCTGTCACGCTCAGGGGGCCATCATTCAGCATCCATTGGCCCAAGGCGAGGTACGAGCCATCGAGGTGAACGATGGTGTACCACAACAGCATCACAAAAGGCGGACAGCAGGTGACCAGCAGCAGCGGCACCAGCGTGCGCAGCCACTGGCTGTTGGTATAGGTGTCGGTGAGGCGGGCCATGGCGGTTCTGTATTATTGGTCGTGGGCGAATGTAGGGCAAGGGCAGACATGCCTTTATCAACTGACGGAAGAACGATCACTGGACCAACACCACAAGGCGCAGGAACGTCAATGGACCTACACGAAACTCAAAGGTGAGTTCAGATGGCCATCAGGGCGGCCCTCAGTTCCTCTTCAGTCACCTCTTCAAGATGGATCAGATATTGACCTCCTGACTCGATGGTGATATCAGCTACCCCGTAGTACAGATTCTGCTCAGAATCTATTACAATGGCTATGGCTTTGGAGGCATACCCTATGGGCACGTTCCAGTAGCGTTCTGGAACCATCAACCTTCCCGAATATAGGGCCTGATGCACAGGGAAATAGAGCTTTGTGGTGGCACTCAGAACTGTGTTGCCGCTGGCCAACTGGTCCACACTTACCCAAACATCGGTGATGGACGGCACATCACAGTAAAAATCGCAGTTGATCATCAAGGTCCCATCTGAGAATAGATCAGGATTATCCGGCATGAACAGGCCCGAATAAAACCCGTAGATGTATTGCTCGCTCCCAGGAATGTACATATAATCAATTCCGTCATAACCTGAAGAATCCATACGGGTCCAGTTATACGCTCCCGTGTCCAAACTTCCCGTGAAAAGCTCCATCGGTTGTTGAGGAGCGATAGCCGGGAATCTCACTTCCATGGTATTGGCCCGTACCGCCTCCCCATTGATGGTGGTCTTTAACTTGAATGAGCCCGATGTGCCCAGCATCGCCCCAAAAGAAACGGTCTGAAGGCCACCGAGAAGCATCTCCTTCGGGTCGTGGTATACCGTAATGGTGCTTGCCGGGATACCATTTACCACCGCACCCGTGGCCAGACTATAGAACGGCCCGCCAAGGGTCACCATCATTCCTTTTGGGCTTGTGTATGTGGTACCGGAGAATTCCACAGGCTGCGGGGCCCAGCGGGCCAGTAGTTCATCTACACTAGTGGCATCCGTCTTCATGCCATCGTGTTTGCAACCTATGATGCTCGAAGCTGCAATACTCAGTATGACCAGACCTAAGATTCTGTTACGCATAAGCCAAAGATGCGGTTTTTGATCTAACAGATGAAATAGGTGGCGCAGATCCTTTGAAAACCATGTGGGCATGCAGATAAGGCCCCCGCCTCACCCCCTGCCCGCTATCACGCCCCAGAGCTTGGCGTTCTCCTCCTTTACCCGTTCGAGTTCGGCCTTGAGGGCGTTGATCTCCTCGCGGTGGGCCACATCGCGGGCCGTTAGGCGCACGCTGGGCGGCATGTGGTCGAGGTAATAGTTGAGCAGATTGGTGCCCAGCTCCTCGCTCAGGTCCATGAGCAGGCCTATGCGCGGGTTGCGGTCGCGCAGGGTGAGGGACAGGAAGTTGTGGCTGCGTCCCATGCGCCTCGAGGCCATATGCATGGATTTGTTCTGCTTCATAAGCAGGGCCTTCACCGCATCGCGGATGTCGGGAAGTTCTTTTGGGTCAGTCATGGGGGGGCTCAATCAGGTATCTGGGGTAAAATTAGAAATTATATCATATCACTTCGAAACCATACCATACCTATCCGAAATTAAATCATATTATTCCGAATGCATATCGCATCTATACGAATATATATCATATGTCATCGAAATCAAATCATAAGATAACGATCTCAGATTATACCGATACGAGAATGGATGATAGGTCATCGAAGAATTCTGATAGTAAACGGTGAGCAGCCCGCCTATGCACGGCCCAATCACGCCACGGCATGTACCTCCGAGGGCCAGCGGCCCATGCGCTGGCCAGGCCAATACGAAAAAGGGCCGCTCCCCTTTCGGAGAGCGGCCCTCGGCTGTCGCCTTATCTGGCATCAGCCCACGGTGATCTTGAAGCTGCCTGCGCTGGCGCAGTCTCAGCGGTTCCTGACATCTGCCGAAGCAGACTGTCTAACAATTAAAAGGCCGATGGCAGCCATGAAAACAGGCGCTTCTGAAAGAGTCAAGGGGCCATGACAGGATGCATCCTTGGTCACTTCTTTCCGGCCAAAAGGCTCTTATAACGTGCCTCATCTTTCAGGGCATCGACAGCCGATTGCACCTCACGGTCGCGTTGCAGCATGGAGGCTATGCGGCCGCGCTGATAGTAGTAGCGCGATATGATCTCGGCCTGGAGCAGATCCACTATCTCATCCTTGAAGGTCTTGACATCCTCTGTCTTGTTATGCTTCAACTTGTCGAGCAACGCCTTGTACTCGGCCTCCACGCGGCCGAAGTATTTCTCTTCAGTGGCGGCCATTTTCAGGTCTTCAAGAATGTGCTCGCTCTCGGTCACATAGTCGTAGTCCTTCCCTTCAATATATTGGACGAACTCATTATACAGCTCATCGCTCACCTTGAAATCCAGTCCGCCCGGCAAGGTCTCGTGCTTCTGACGGAACTGGGTCGCAAAATCAAAGATGATGAACTTCTCACCCAGACTGTAGGCAATGTCAGACAACTGCATGGGGCTGATGGCCACATCGGGCTCAATGCCACCTCCATCATAGACGATGCGGCCAGCGCGGGTCTTGTGTGCCACACGCAACGAATCGGGCACCTTGGCCACACTGCCGTCCTCATTTCGCTCGGCATAGTTGATGGCCTGTATGCAACGCCCGCTCGGGATGTAGTACTTGGCGGTGGTCACCTTCAGCTGGGCGTTGTAGCTGAGCGGGCGGGTGGTCTGCACAAGGCCCTTGCCGTAGGTGCGCTCGCCCACTACGATGCCGCGGTCCAGGTCCTGCAGCACCCCGGCCACAATCTCAGATGCCGAGGCCGACCCTCGGTTAACCAGCACAGCCACGGGCATACCCTTCTCGGCCGGGGCATTGGTGGCATGATACACCTTGTTCCATTCGTCCACTTTGCCACGGGTGCTCACCACCATTTCGCCCTTGTTCACAAACAGGTTGCTCATGCTCACGGCCTCGTTGAGCAATCCGCCCGGGTTGCCGCGCAGGTCGAGCACCAGTTTCTTCATGCCCTTGCCCTTGAGCTCGGTCAGGGCCTTGTACACATCCTTGGTGCAGCTCTCAGTGAAACTCGACAGGTTGATGTAGCCCACATCGCCCTCGAGCATGGCATGATAGGGCACACTGCTGATCTTGATCTCCTCGCGCTTCACATTCACGGTAAAGGACTTGTCCTGACCCGGCCGCTTCACCATCAGTTTCACCTCCGAACCGGGCTGACCTTTGAGTGCCTTGCTCACCTCCTCGGTGTCCTTACCCTCGGTGCTCTTGCCATTGATCTGTAGGATCACATCGCCCGGAACCAGCCCAGCCTTGTCCGATGCGTACCCCTCATACGACTCGGCCACGATCACTTCCTTGCCCCTGGTGCGGATCAGCGCCCCGATGCCACCATACTGCCCGGTGGTCATGAAACGGTAGTCCTCAATGTCGCTCTCGGGAATGAAGTTGGTGTAAGGGTCGAGCGATGCGAGCATGGCCTCGATGCCCGTTTTCATCAGCTCGCCCGGATTGGTCTCGTCCACGTAGTAGCTGTGCAGCTCGCGGTACACCGAGATGAAGATGTCGAGGTTCTTCGATATCTCGAAATAATCGGTGGCGAAACCCATGCCCACCATGGCTGAGCCACCGAGGCCAAGGGCCAGCACAAGGGTGCGCGCCCAGCGGCCAATGCGAACTTTCAGGTCATTCATTCCCATCATTCTTCTTCGTGTCAATGTCAGGTTGATACAGTTCGGCCAATCGGGCCAGTGCTGTGCGCATCGATTGTGTGACCACCTCATGGTCTGGATCGGCCTTGCCGATGTGCACAAAAGCCAGGGCCACCTGCACACCCGCATCGGCACACACCTCGCGCAACGCATGTCGGTTGAGTCGGTAAGCCTCGCGCATCAGGCGCTTTACGCGGTTGCGGTCGGTGGCGTGGCGCAGCCTGCGTTTTGGCGCGGCCATCAGCGCGGCCAGTGGCATTTGCTGCCCCTCCACGGGCATGTGGAAAACATTCATGGGGTAGGCCTTTATCACCTTCCCTTCCTGAAAAAGCCTGTCTATCACTATGCGCGATGAGAGCCTTTCGCCACGCGGAAAAGAGTATATGCCCATGCCGATGCGTGAAGGTACTTCTGCGCAGCCACAGGCCACGGCAGCATTGACATCAATTAACAACAACTACTTCTTCTTGTTTGACTGCGACAGGTAGTGTTCCAATGCCATGGTCATGCTGGGGGCATTGGGCACGGGGGCGCCTATGTCGAGGCGCAGGCCGGCATCGCGCACGGCTTTGCAGGTGGTGGGACCAAAGGCTGCAATGCGTGTGGCGTTCTGCTTGAAATCGGGGAAATTCTCAAACAACGACTGTATGCCTGCGGGACTGAAGAACACGAGCACATCGTAATTCACATCGGCCAGGTCGCTCAGGTCAGACGACACCGTCTTGTAGATCACCGTCTTGGTGTACTTCAGGTTGTACTTGTCCATCATGTCAGTCAGCTGCTTCTGCATGATGTCTGAGCATGGCAACAGGAACTTCTCCTCCTTGTGCTTGCGCAGTATGTCTATCAGGTCCTGAAAGGTCTGCTTTCCGTGGAAAATCTTCCGCTTACGGAACACCACATACTTCTGCAGGTAGAATGCAATGGCCTCGCTCATGCAGAAATACTTCATGGTCTCAGGCACATTGAGGCGCATCTCCTCGCATATCCTGAAATAGTGGTCGGCAGCATTCTTGCTCGTGAATATCACGGCACTGTGCTCCAGAATATTCACCCGTTGGGCACGGAAATCGACCACATCAACCCCCTCGACATGAATGAAGGGGCGGAAGTCGATGCGAACACCGTGCTTCTTAATCAGCTCTGCATAATGGTTCTTATCTGAATCGGGGCGCGGTTGCGACACCAGGATGCTCTTTACCCTCTCCATTTAATTGTGGTGGATGTTGATGATTCGGAGGTGCCTCAGGTATAACGGCCTGCAAGTCTGATAGCCAAAGACAAGGGGGCTAATTCGAAGGCGCAAAGATAGTAGACGAGGTGAAGCATATTCACCCCTGGCTGACGCAGGAAAAGCATGGCCCCGCGCCACTGTAACACCAAGTAGCACAATAGTGTGACCGCTGCCCCGGCCATGAGACAGGCGCGGGCCGCATCGGCCGGGCCGAAGTACACCACAAGCACCAGCGGGGCCAGCAATGGGGCCAGGGTACCGAAGAACAGCAGGTGATTGAAGTTGTGCTGCGCGAACGGCCGCTCGGCCCCGTACAACCATCCCATAACATTGTTGAGCCACGATTTGAAGGCCAGTCCGAGCCCGATGGCCACGAAGAGCATCAGGGCGATGGTCCCCGCGCCTTCGCCCAGATGCGCAGACCGCTGCATGGCATCGGCAGCCAGCAGTGCCACATTTACCAGTCCGCCAATGAGGAAGAAGGCGGTGAGACGCTGCGTCACGCTATTGTCCTCCAGGAACAACTGCGTGGCCATGTTCGAATCGTAGAACCCGCGCAGGAACTGATCGAAACGCTTGGACAGCGACCAGCGCATGTAGCCCATGGCCAGCAGCACCCCGCAGAAAAGGACGAATGCCCATCCGGGGTCCGATGGTCTTCGCTGCGGTTCGGCCGTAACGCCCGGCAGTACATGCGGCACCGCTATGAAGTGTTGGCTGGAGGCATCGGGTGGGGCGGCCGGTGCTGTAAGTGGCGCCACCACCGTACTGTCTGTGGCGGGGGACATCTGCACCATGGCAGGCCAGGCCGCAGAGTCGGTGCGCAAATGGGGCAGACTATCGGCCTGGGGCATGGGCCGCAAA
>JBIKWM010000036.1:0-31331 GCA_044356305.1 Flavobacteriales bacterium | reverse complement strand
CTGTCACCTTGGCCATCATTGTCAATCTGGCCTGGATCCTCATCACATCCATCACCAGCGAGATGCCGATGGTCTCGTTCAAGTTTTTCCTCTCGCGACTGTGGTATGTGGTGGTGTTCTACTTCCTACTGGTGCACATGATGGCCCAGGTGCGCAACATGCGCATGTTCATTGGGCTGTATCTCGTGGCCTTTACCGGAATCATCTGTTACACGGTGATACACCACGGCATGTATGGTTTTGAGGAGCAGCCTGCCCACTGGGTCATGTCGCCATTCTTCAACGACCATACAAGCTACGGTGCCGCTCTGGCTTTCTATTACCCGCTTCTATTGCTCATGGCCATTACAGGTCCCTATGGCAGATGGTGGAAATTCGGACTATGGATCATGATCGGGATCTTCACCATAGGACTGGTGCTGTCATACACCCGTGCGGCATGGATCAGCCTGATAGGCGCATTCGGGGTGTACATGGCCATGCGGCTGCGGATTCCGTTCAAGTCGTTGGCTTTGGCCGGCATAGGTCTGCTCATTGCATTTTTCAGCATGAAGGATCAAATCCTCATGAAACTTGAGAAGAACCGTCAGGACTCATCGGCCGAGTTTGCAGAACACGTGCAGTCCATCTCAAACATCAGCACCGATGCCTCTAACCTCGAGCGTCTGAACCGTTGGGCCTCGGCCTGGGAGATGTTCAAAGAGCGGCCTTTCGAGGGTTGGGGACCCGGCACCTACATGTTCCAGTATGCCCCCTTTCAGAACTCTGACGACAAGACCATTATCAGTACCAACGCGGGCGACAAGGGCAATGCGCACAGCGAATACATCGGCCCGCTGGCCGAGAGCGGTGTGTTCGGCATGGTGTCATTCATAATTGTCGTGATCTGCGCGTGCTATACTTCGGTGATGGTGTGGATGCGCACCCGCGACCCTGAACTGCGCATGTTGGTGATGGGAAGTTTCCTTGGTCTGGTCACCTATTTCATGCACGGTATGCTGAATAATTTCCTGGATACAGATAAGGCATCGGCCCCATTCTGGGGATTCATGGCACTCATTGTGGCGGTCGAGGTGTTCCACAACCGCCCTGCCGATAAGGCATCAGAACAGCTTGACGCATAGCAGGGCTATGTCGTCAATGTAGGGCATCTGGCCTTTGTGCTGTTTCAGTTGGTCCACAATGGCATTGTTTATCTCCTGCGCCTCCAACTCATGGTTCTGCAATAAGAGCAGCTCCAATTTATTCAGACCGAACTCTTTGCCACGGGCGTTCTCCAGTTCTGTCACCCCATCGGTGTAGCACAGCAGCACCGCATCGGGTTCAATGATCACCACGCCTTCGCGCACACTGGGTACGTCATCGAGCATGCCCAGACCCAGGCACCCTGTATGCAGCGCGGTGGTGGTATTGCCACTGAGCAGCACAGGGGGGTTCTGTCCGGCATTGACGTAGCTCAACACCCGTGTCACCAGATTGTAGCGCGCCACGAAAAGGGTGATGAACTTCTCGCCCATGGCGTTGTCAATCACCTTAGAATTGAGCTCCTGTACCAGATCGGTGAGGGTGGTCTGGCTCTTGAACAGGGCACGCAGGTTGGCTTGGAAATTTGACATGAGCAGTGCGGCCGAAACGCCTTTACCGCTCACATCGGCCATGCAGAAACCCACCTCATTCTCGCTCAATTTCACAAAATCGTAATAGTCGCCCCCTACCTGCTGGTGCGGCTGGTAGTATGCGGCTATCTCCATGTGCCTGTCCTTGGGAAGGCGGCTCGGGAAGAGCATCGACTGCATCTCCGAGGCCAGTTCCATCTCCTTCTTCACCTGCGCCTGGCGGATATTCTCCTTTGCCAGCCGCTTATTCTCAATGGCCACCGTGATGATGTTGGCCAACGTCTGGACGAAGGGCACATGGTGCGAGGTACTGCCCTCCATGGCTTCGGCCTTCACACCGCCAAGCAGCAGATATGCCAATGGTGTGCTCTTGTGCACCACGGGTATCAACACCTCAAATTGCCCGAACAATGGGCCATCGCCACCTTTCACCTCAAGTACCTGACGTATAGGGCTCAGGTCCTTTTCAACATCGGGCAGGGGCATGTCCTGCATCAGCCCATAACGCATGGTGTACTGCCACCGCTCGTCCCGGTTGATGAAAAGCAGCCTTGTGATGCCTAGTTGACTGCGCAGCACAAATTCAAAGATCTTCAGCAGTTGATCCTTGCTGAAATTGTTGTTGATTGCATTGGTGATCTCGAGCAACGAATTGAGCTTGAGATTCTTGAGCTTGAGGGCCGAGTTGGCTATCCTCAATGTTTCAAGTATGATCCGCTCGTTCTTCTCAGTGCTTACAGGGTTCACCTTGCGCGTGCTTCGATGCCCAAAGGTATAGTGGTGGTACAACGCGGCCCCGGCTAATAGACGAAGGACCTTGGTTTTTCGATGAAACCGAACGAATACTCGTCAACCGACTGAAAATCAGACCATGAATAAGATCAGTGTCTGAGCATTTATTCCGAAGGGTCAAAGGTTATGACTTGCGTTATGCTACATGGCCAGAGAGCAAATCGGAGCATTGGCGTATTCAATTTTTGCCAATGAACCGGGCAACAGGAGCTCAACGAGAAACAATATGACCACCCCGCTGATCACAGGGAAACATGGAAAGAACGTTGAATTTCATTGAGCCTGCAGTTGCAAACCGCTCGGATTAAGAACCAAACAGATGGCCCTTCCGAAAACTTGACCAAAGGAGGCCAGCGCAAGGCTACAGTTCTCAGGAAGTAGGACCACGCTGGTTGAGGGGTTGGCAGGGTCATCATTTTTAACCTTGGCTCAAGAGAGGGTGACGGATTGCCCAACGTCCTGAAACAGTTCGTTGGACACTCCCATCCATGCACGGGGAGGATTGGATCCTGAAACAGGAGTAACGATTCATGCACAGGCAGGAATGATCCCAGCGCACGCTGCAACGATCCCAGCACACGCTGCAATGATCCAAGCACAGGCAGGAATGATCCATGCACTTGAAGCCATGCTCACCTCACCGTCCGCACGCTTTTCCCTCCCGTATGCACCGTGAACTCTGGCGCGTACATGCACTGCAGGTCGGTGATGCCCACGCTGAACTGGCCCGCTTGCGCCACGTTCATGGCATACTCGAACACGAAGGTGCCTTTGGGCAGGTGGGTGAAAAAGAGGTTGACCGAGGCATCGCTGTTGGCGCGGTAGAAATAGAGGCCATCCTGGCTCTGTGGGCCGCTCAGCTGCTCGCGCGGCTCAAAGGCCGAGGGGCGCATGTCTTTGATGTGCACGTACTCCAGGTAGCGGTCGCACACCACCGTGAGGCGGCTCACCACCACCTCGCCCACTTTCACCTCTCCTGCCTTGTCCCACGGAATAAGCACCTCACTGCTGCCGTTGTTGCGCTTCACAAAAAGCTCCTTATTCAGCTTGATGTTGTTGGTTGATGGCGTGATGCGGTCCAGCTGCTCCATGTACTGCCAGTGCAGCGCCCCCCAGGCCACGCCCTCGGTGGGGTTCATGATCTGCACACTGGCCTTGTCGGGGGTCACCTCGCTACCGCTCCAGTTCTTGCGGATGTAGCCTGTGCCGGCCTCGGGACCCAGCTTGGTCAGGTCCAGTTCGTTGCCTCCTATGCTCAGGCGCACTTTGCGGTCCACCTCCAGCTTGCCGCCACCTGTTATGAGCAGCGCATAGCACGCATCGGCCGTGGCCTTGGTGGTCTTCCACGCCTGGGTCTGCTTCTGTTTGAGCAGCCACACGTTCATCTCGTTCACCAGGTCGGGCCGCTTCATGTCGTGCATGAACTCGGTGATGAGCACATGGCTCTCGATGGGCGCCTGATACCAGTACCAGCCGCGCTCGTTCTTGAACTCCATGCCGAATTCCTCGCTGCGCAAGGCGTTGTCCTCCAGCGACTTCAGCACAATGCCCGGCACCTGCCTGCTGCCGTTGCGTAGCATCACCAGCCCGGCCATGGCCTTGCCGTAGGCTGTGAGCTTGGGCCATTCGCGGCCGGCCATGTGCTCTATCTCGTTGAATGCCTGCAGGGCCATGCCGCTCAACGGATGGCTCTCCATGAAGAACGACCGCGCGTAGGCCATGTGCAGTTCGTACATCGAAAGCGGGCTCTGTTCCCGGGCCCGTCTGCGTTCCTTGAGCCATGCCTCCATCTGCTCGTCATGGAACACGATGGCGCGGCCCACCATATCGTCCACCTTTTTATTGCCCATGACCACGCCCATTTTGCGCAAGTGTCCGAATCCGCTGATGATGTGGCGCGTGATGTAGGGGTCGCTCCGCAGCCCATCAAACCATCCCCAGCCGCCATCGGGGTTCTGTTTCTTAAGGAGCTTGTTGAGGTTGTCGTCCAATTTGCGGTCCATCAGGTCGAGGTCGAACAGTTCGCCCAGCCGTTTGCGCTGCTCGGTCTCGCTCTGCGCATCGCGTACCCAAGGGGTCTCTTGCAGCAGCACCCGTTTCAGGTCGGGGTTCTTTTCGAGGGGTGAGATCAGGGCGTCCTTGCCGCTGGCCGCATCGCGCTTCCATTGCTCGTACACGGCCCTGATGGCCGGGTCGCTGTTGGCCAGATGCTTCGCGATGCTGTTGGCGTAGAACCGGCTGAACACCTGTTCCGAGCAGTCGTACGGATATTCCATCATGTACGGAAGGCTCAGCACCGCCAGCCATGCGGGGTTCGGTGTAAATTCCAGCGTGAGGCTCACATGCTCGGGTGCATCGGGCCCGGTGGCCGCAGCGAGCTTGTCAAGCTCCACCTCGTGGCGGCCAGCCCTGCGCACGGCAATGGGCATGCTCTCTTGCACCAATATGCGGTCGGGCAGCACGGGCAAGGTCTGCTCCACGCCATCGCTGTGCTTGTCAGTCCACGCCTTGGTCCGCACAGTGATGGCATTTTTCCCTCTGGGGATGAGCACCTCCCACCGCGCCTCGGCCTGGTTGCCGTTGAGCTTGATGGTCTGGATCTGTTCCTTTAGGATGTCCATGCCAGTGAGCGCATCGATCAATTGCATGGAGGCCTTCACCTCGCTGATGTTGCCGTTCACCGCATCGATGCGGGCCGAGAGCCACATCTTGTCGCCTTCGCGGAAGAAGCGGGGCATGTTCACCGTCACCATCACTTCTTTCTGGGTGACTACCTCCTGCATCAGCATGCCGGTGGCCAGCGAGTCGCTCACGGCCCAGGCCTGAAATTTCCAACGGCTCAGTTGCTGCGGGGCCTTGAAGCTGATGGTGGCCGCGCCCTTGGCATCGGTCTCCACATGCGGGCGGAAGAACACCGTCTCGCTCAAGTCGGTGCGGAGGGCGATTTCGGGGGATGGGGCTTCGTCAGGTTTGTTCGGTTCCTCCAGCATGTCGCCATCGTTGGCTGTCATGCGGGCCGCCCCGGCCTGAGCCGCCATCGGGGCAGCGGCCATGTCCATCACCTCCGTTTCGGCCATCTGGAGGTTCTTATTCCTCTTGGCCCCGCTACGGGTTGATACCGTAGTCGCTTCAAGCATCATCACATCACCCCGACCATAGCGGCCGCCACTGCCCAAGGCACCCCAGAACCCGAACCAGTTCAATTGATCGTATTCCCTTTGTTGGAACGATGACTGGCCCTTGCGCCAGCCGCGGTCCCAGATCTGACCACCCACGGTGCCGAAGCCATGGCCGCGTCCACCCGGTGTGGGTGATAGGGTACGGAAAGGATAGAAGCCCCACGGATTGGGGGCCAGTGCATCGAGCGAGGCATCGTACATGCTGGCTAACAGCTCAGACCTTGCCGATTTGCTATCGGCAGCGGTGACCACCACCTTCCAGTCTTCCTGCGTATCGGGCTGCATGATGCTGCGGAAGGTCTCCAGCTTCACGTTGAGTTTCTTTGAATCATCGGGCACAACGACCATCTTGGCATTGCTCAGAAAGCGGTTGTGCCGCACCGACCAGATGCGGATGTTGGCATTGCCGATCCAGTCTTTGGTGGCGGTGAGCTGAATGGTGCTGCGGCCTCTGTCCACATTCACAACCCTCGATTCGATGATGCGCGAGCCGTAGCCCTTGGCGGCCATCACCTCCACATCAATCCTGATCTGCGTAGTGGCAAAACCGCTGCCGATGCTCACCGCAAGCTGCTGGCCGGGCCGCACGGTGTCCTGCGCCACCCGGAACCATAGGTCCTCGGGCGAGGGCAGGGTTTCCATTTTCTCTTCATCCAACACAAAATGCTGGATCAGGTCCACCTCTTGCCCGAAGGCATCTTTGGCCGTGAGGGTGAGGCGATAAGTGCCTTGATCGAGTTTTCCCGAATTGGGGAAGGTGGCACCTTCTTCATTCACATCGATGGAGGAATCGACCACCTTCCTGCTCACCGCCCATTGGCTTACATCGGTGTCGGCCTGCTCGTAGCTGTCCAATGGGAAATCGCGCCTGAAATCGGCCTTGCCAATGGTGCGCACATCGGGCATGCCGAACATGCGGCTGCGGAAAGTGGTGGATGGCGCAGCGAGCAGTTCGAGCCTCACCTGCACCTTGGCCTTCTGTTTCTGGCCGCTCAGGTTGGCCGCCCAGATGCGGGCCTTGCCAAGGGCCGCGTTGTCGGTGGTGGCGGGTATGTCGGTGCTCAGGTCCAGGGCGTGGTAGGCCACGGCCACCGACTGTGTGGTGCTCTGCGTCTCTCCACTCGGGTCGTTGGCATCCACCCGTATCTCATAGCTGAACACCGGCCGGTACCTGGAACGGATGGTGTGGTCGGGCTCGGCCGTGAACTTCACGGTGAAGTTGCCCTCGGCATCTGTTTTTGCGGTGCCCACTGCCATCTGCCTTTCCTGGCCGGTGGGGATGTGCCAACCCCAGCACCGCCAAGGGTAGGGGAATCGCGCCCTGCGGACCACAGTGTACTTCACCTCAGTGCCACTGAGCGGAACGCCCGAATAGCTGGCCACGTTGCCCGTCAGCGATACTTCATCTTTTAGTTTGAACTGGGCCTTGGGCAGTTCGAGCTTCACCTCGAAGTTGGGCCGCTTGTATTCCTCCAGTCTTATCTGGTGCGAGCCATATTCATTGCTCATGGTGATGAAGCCGTTAAGCGTGCCCACCGGGGCGGTGAATGTGCCACTGAAAGTGCCGAATCCGTTGGTCTGCAGTTTCAACGAACTCACCTTCTGCCCGTTGGCATCATATAATGTCACCTCAGTATTGCGGCTTCGGGCCGATGTCAGTTTACCATCATGCTCATCGAACATGATGCCCTTGAAATGGATGGTTTGCCCGGGGCGATAGATGGCGCGGTCGGTGAAGAACTGCACCCGTGTCTGATGCACGGGCACATCGCGGTACCAGGAGCGGTATAGGCCATCCTCCACAGGCGTGGTCCTGCCGTCCTTTTCCAGTTCCACCAGCCAGTTGCGGTAGCTGCCATCGCTGCGGGTGGGCAAGGTGGCGCGGCCTTGGGCATCGGTGGTGAGGGTATGCGCCAGTTTCTGGGTGTAATTGCGGGCCTTGTTGTCCCACACCTCCTCATACAGGCGGATGATGGCATCGGCCACCGGGGTTCCCTTGTCGCGGTTCACCACCACCACGGTCTTGGTGCCCTGGTTATCGTCCTGACTCACCAGAGCCAAAGGACTCACATGGAAAATGGCCCACGCATCGGCCTGGCCCTTGGTGAACAGCTTATCTGAAGAGCCGAGAAATACCACATAAGTGCCATGCTCCAAAGCAGGAAGGCCCACTTCGGTGCTGTGGTTGCGTAGGTCGGCCGGATGCGGGATGGATTGCACCCGCTCGTGCACGGTGGTGGAATTGTCGCGCAGCCAATCGAGCATCTTCTCGCCATACAGTCCCCGTCTTCTCTCGCGAAAGGCGGAATAGGAGATGCGCCCGATGCGCAGGGCCAAGGCCGCATTCTCCTTATCTATCCCCACCAGATTCCTGAAACTGATGTGCAGCAGCGATGGCGCACCGGGCAGCTCATTGCCGCCCACCTGAATAGATAATTGTGGGGCGGTGAGCTGATCCATGAGCGCCTTGGCGTTGCGCCCCCCGAATGTGGTAGGGTGAAACTGCACGATGCGCTGGCATAATTTCAGGGATTCGACCAGTTTCCCCTTGCGGTCGGCATCGGAGTCGGCACCCGCTCCTTCGCCCTGTGCCTTCAGAAAAAGGGCCATGCGGTAGGCCACCTCGGCCCACATGGGCGAGCCATCGTATTGTTTCTGCAGGGCGTTCAGGGTGGATGAATACAGCGAATCCTTGGCCTCATTGGTTGAGCGCGAATGGCAGTATCCCAGACGATCCAGGTCGGCTACCAACAGAGCCTCGGGGGCGTTGACCAAGTGCCGGAGCATCTCGTGGTGCAGCCACAGGGCGCGGTGCCCGGGCGAGAAGGTGGCGGTGTCTTTCGGTATCGTCAGAAAATCCTCCGAGGTGCCCAGCAGTTGGGCATCCTTGAATAGACCATAAGGCTCAAAATGCGCCAACTCGCTCTGGTGATCCTGATAGAAATCCAAGGCACGGGCCACCAGCAGTTCGTGCAAGGTGGGACGCAGCGGGCGGGTGTCGGGCTGGGGCGTGAGCACATCGGTATATTGCCCTATAGGAACGGCCCGCAGCGAAGCGGCATCGGCCAACGAGGCCATGAACAGGGCATCGGTCTTTTGGGTGATGGTGCGCAGGTCCCACGTCAGGATGTCCTCGCCCGCCTCGGTACTCTGCCCGCGCTCGTTGATGCGCCACTGGTTCTGGGTGTAGTAGCCCCACAGCACCTCGGCCTGAATGGAAAGGGTGATCTGCCTGAGCGCACCACTCATTCCACCCACTTCGGCATTCACCCAGGCGTAAGCCTTGGCCTGCCCTTCCTCTTCCAACTGAGCAGTGAACTTCACCTTGTGGATGATGGCCTTCACGGCCTGCACATCGGCCTTCTCCGTGCGGGCCTTTGCGTAGATGGCCTCCACCTTGCTCAGCGCCTTCCGCTGTTCCCCGCTTGCTTCGAGCGATTCCACTTCTTTCCACATCATGGCAAAATCAGCGTCTTTGAATGATGTGAGAGGCAATGCCACAATGGCCATGAGCAGCATGGCGATAGTTCGCATCAGGTTCATTTGAAAAAATGATTTGGTCGTTCGGCAATGGGATGCCGAAGGTCGGCCTATTGCATGATCCACGCAGATCATGGATCATCACACCACAAATCCTTTCCTTTGTCATCAATCCCAGTCACATTCATCCCCACTGATGAGAAAAACCTTTACCCTCGCAGCGCTCGCTTTCGCATTCGGCTCGCAGGCCCAGACCATCACCACCAGCATTCAGCATGGGGGCCTGACCCGCGATTTCATTCGCCATGTTCCTTCGGTCTATGATGCCGAACAACCTACTCCGTTGGTGATTGTGCTGCACGGGCTGGGCGACAACATGCAGAACATGTCGCAGGCCGGGTTCCATCAGGTGAGTGACACGGCCAATTTCATCGTGCTCACCCCACAGGCACTGATGGACGACCTCACGCAGGCAACCGCATGGAACTCGGGTGCCGGGACTTTAGGCATTGGACCGAATCTGAATATTGACGATGTCGGATTCATCTCTGCCCTGATAGACAGCACCGAGGCGCAGTACAACATCGACCCGGAGAAGATCTTCGTGTGCGGATTCAGCAACGGGGGTTTCATGACCAACCGCCTGGCCTGCGAGCTGAACGACCGTATCATGTCTTTCGCATCGGTGGCCGGCACCATAGGTGGCAACATCACCTGCAATCCCGGACGTGCCGTACCGTTCTGCCATTTCCACGGCACAGCCGATAGCAATGTGGGGTACGATGGCAGCTTTTTCGGAGGTTCCGTGGCCGACTGGCTCACATTCTGGAAGTCCAACAACCAGTGCGACCCCTCCGAGGACTACCGCCATCTGGCCGACCTCTTTGATGACGGGTACACCGTTGAGACCTACTTCTACCAGGGCACCGGGCCCGACAGCCGCGTGCTGCACTACAAGGTGAACGGGGCCGACCACATCTGGCTGGGCCCGCAGAACGATGTGTTCTACACCTTCGAGATCTGGCGCTTCTTCATGAATTATCCACTACTGCCTCATGCAACAGGTATCGGGCAGACATCGGCCATTGACTTCAACATTTTCCCGAATCCGACTAGCGGAAATTGCATGCTCATTGTCAATCCGAAGTATGACGTGAAAGAGATTCACGTCACCGACCTGCGCGGGCATACGGTCCTGATCGTAGCGGGCAACGGCTCGGGACGTCATGAGATCCGTTCCACCTCCCTTTCGGCAGGCATATATACCTTGAACGTGGTGCTAACAGACGGATCCACTATAAAGGGACGGATGGTGAAGGAGTGATACCAACCTTGTTGGTTTATTCTGAATGCTTTACGCTTCTAATTTACACGTCCCAAAATGCAATGCCGTAATTCATCAGTTTGAGTGATGGATTACGGGGATGAGTTACTTTTGCTCCGCGATGGAGCTACAAAGAATTGATATTGAACACATGAGGAGACTGCTATCGCAGTTTCCGGCAGTGGGAATCATGGGGCCCCGCCAGTGCGGAAAGACCACTTTGGCTCGCATGATCATGGCAGAAAAGGGCGAATCGGCCACGTACATCGATCTTGAGCGCCCATCAGACTTAGGGAAGCTATCGGACCCTGAGCTGTATCTGAGCTCGATGGCCGACCGACTGGTGGTGATAGATGAAGTGCAGCGCTTGCCCGAGCTGTTTGCCCTGCTGCGCTCATTAATAGACATTGACCGGAGGCCGGGCAGGTTCCTGCTGCTCGGATCGGCATCACCTTACATGATCCGAGGCTCGAGCGAATCGCTGGCCGGGCGCATAAGCTATATTGAAGCGCATCCATTCCACCTGCTCGAATTGCCCGGCTCACCGCCCGATATGAACCGACATTGGTTCAGAGGCGGATTTCCAGAGGCATGGAAAGCGGCCGATGAAAGTCAGTGGTTCGATTGGACTGACAGTTTCACCTCGACATTCGTAGAGCGCGACCTGAATACCCTATTCGGCACCGACCTGCCGCCCCAGCGGGTACAACGCCTATGGCGCATGGTAGCGCACATGCATGGGCAATTATGGAATGCCCAGACACTGGCGAGATCACTCGACCTTAGTCCGACCACAGTGAACCGATACGTTGACCTGCTTAGCGGGGCGTTCATGCTCAGGCGGTTGAACCCATTCTTCACCAACGCCCGCAAACGCCTTAGCAAGACCTCAAAGGTGTACGTGCACGACAGCGGGCTGCTGCATTATCTGCTTGGTGTACATCATGCCGACAGGCTATTGGGGCACCCCGCGGCAGGGGCATCGTGGGAAGGGTATGTGATAGATCAGATCCTGACCTTGGTTCCGCGCACTGTTCAGCCCTACTTCTATCGTACACATGATGGAGCGGAAATGGACCTTGTACTTGTAAAAGGACTCGACCCATGGATCTGTATCGAGATCAAACTCAGCCTTGCGCCCAAATTGACACGTGGCATGCGGGAGAGCATCAATGATCTGAAGGCCAAACACAACTTCATCATAACACCTCAGCACGAACCGGCCTTTCTGCTCACCGCAGATGTTGTTGCCATCGGCCTATATGAATTTCTGAACCATCGGCTTCCGTCATTGCTTGCCGAATAGAGACCCTCTTGTTCAATCCGCGGCCCCTTCGCCCAGGTGGCGGTCTATGAGGTAGATCATGGCGGCCATGGCGGCCGATCCGAGTTCGAGTTCGCGCTTGTTCACCTGCTCAAACACATCGTGGTGGGTATGGTGATGATCGAAGTACTCCTGTGAGTTGATGTCCATGCCCAGCATCAGGATACCGGGATATTCATCCTTCAAAGGACCTATATCGACCCCGCTGCCGCCCTTCTCGAATCGGCTGAGGCGGAAATCGTAGAACACTATGGCCAGATCCTGTACCCAACGCACCTGCTCATCGGTGCCTTCAATGTCAAATCCCTCTGGGAGGAAACCGCCCCGGTCGCTCTCGATGGCCGCCACCTGTTTCTCGCCCCGCGCCTTGGTCCATTTGGCGTAGCTCTTGCCGCCATTGTTGCCGTTCTCTTCATTCATAAAAAGCACGCAGCGCAGGGTGTAGCGAGGCTTGTAGCCCAGCGCATTGAGCAGACGGAGGGCCTCAATGCTATGGGCTATACCCGCCCCATCGTCATGCGCGCCCTCGCCCACGTCCCAACTGTCGAGGTGGCCACCGAACGTGATCACCGATTTCGGATCCTGCCCCACTATCTCGGCCATCACATTATGGGTGATCACATCGGGCAGTTCGCGGCAGTCGAGCTCCATGGACAGTTTCACCTTGGCCGAACGGAGCCAAAGGGCCAGGGTGTCGGCATCGTTGGTGCTGATGGCAGCTGCAGGGATACGCGGCTGCCCTTCTTCGTAATGCATGCCCCCGGTATGGGGAAAATGGTCGTGGTTCTGGGCCAGGCTGCGGATGATGACGGCCTTGGCCCCGAGCTTGCCCGCCTCAAGGGCGCCCGATCTGCGTTGATCGCCACAGGCGCCATAGGCCCCGAATGTGCGGATGTACCGCTGGTCGAACCCACGGTTGAAGAACACCACCTTGCCCCTGACGGTGCCGGGCGGCAGGGCCTGCATCTCATCAATTCCCATCACCTCGATCACTTCGCCCTCCAACAGCCCGCCTGTGCCTACCGAGCCACCCAATGCCAACAGGCGAAGCTGGTGCAGATGTCCATTGCCATCACTGATCCAGCCCGCCTCGGTGTTGCCCCGCTCCCAGTGCGGGGCCTTGAACTCCTGCAACTGCACATGGTCGAACCCATACGACCGAAGCAGCGCATCGCCCCAGCGAATGGCCATTTCGGCCTCGGCCGACCCGGTGAGCCGCGCCCCGATGTCCTTGCACAGGCTGCGCAGGTTGCGGTACGAGTGCCCGTTCACAAGGGCCTCGTCATAGATCCTGCGGATAAAGAGAGAATCGGTCTGGGCGTTGGCTCCCAACGACAGGAGCATCAGGATAGGGAACAGCCGCATCGTGAAGGGTTGAGGGAAGCGAAGGTACCGTCAGCATCACAATGGTATGTTGGTACCTTTGCATCTCAAGCACACTTGAAATGAGCGCTCAGACCCTGTCCATCGATCTGATCAACTCCAAGGCCATCAGGCTTCTGGAGGAGCTGGAGTCTATGAATATCATCAGGATTCATCGGGCCAAAAAAAGGAAAGCCCTGAAAATCTCTGAGCGGCTCGCGGGCAGCATTTCCGCAGAGGAACATTCAAAGATGATGGTTGAATTGGAAACACTGCGTTCAGAATGGGAAAGGCCTATTTAGTCGATACCAACGCACTTATCGATTTTCTAGCTCTTCGCCTCCCACCCAAGGGCCATCAGTTGCTTTCTGGTATAGTGGATAACGGCATGCAGATATCGGTGGTTGTTAAGATTGAATTACTGAGCATCTCGACAGGTGAAAAGGCATTAAAGGCCCTTGTTGATTCATCAGAGACCATTCCTTTGGATGATGAACTGGTTGAGATGGTCATTTCATTGCGAAGATCCAAGAGAATCAAGTTGCCCGATGCGATCATTGCTGCCACTGCTGTGAGAGCGAGGCACATACTTGTTACGCGGAATGTGAGGGACTTTTCCGGTATTGCTGGCCTTGAGGTACTTGACCCATATGAGGTCTAAGGTCCGCCTTGTTCTTTTTTCCATCGGCCTGTTGGCTGCTTCCTGTACTTCTCAGGACAGCCCTCAGCGCGGCACCGTGTTCCGCTACAACGAGAGCAAGGGCATCACCAGCCTCGACCCCGCCTTTGCCCGCAGCATGGGCAACATCTGGGCGGTGAATCAACTGTTCAACGGCCTGGTGCAATTGGACGACAGCCTGCGGGTGCAACCGTGCCTGGCCCAGCGTTGGGAAATATCGGCCGATGGCCAGCGCTACACTTTCCACATGCGGCAGGATGTCCGTTTCCACGACCACACTGTGTTTGCTGCCGGGAAGGGAAGGGCGGTCACTGCCCGCGATGTGCTCTTCAGCTTCAACCGCGTGCTCGACCCCGCCACGCTCTCGCCCGGCCGGTGGGTGTTCGCGGCCGTGGCCGATGGCGGTTTCGCAGCCCCGGACGATTCCACCCTCATCATCACCCTAAAAGAGCCTTACCCGCCCTTTTTGGGCATCCTCTCCATGCCCTACTGTGCCGTGGTGCCCAAAGAGGCGGTGGATAAGTTCGGGCATGACTTCGGGCGCCATCCTATCGGCACAGGCCCTTTCCGCTTCGAGGCGTGGTATGAGGGGGTGAAACTGGTGCTGCATAAGAACCCTCACTATTTCGAACGGGACGATGACGGCACTCCCCTGCCCCATCTCGATGCGGTGGGCATCTCCTTTATCACCGACCCGCAGAGCATCTTTCTCGAGTTCATGAAGGGCAACCTCGACATGCTCTCGGGACTGGAGGATGGCAGTTACAAGGATGCGCTGCTCACCCCCAACGGCACCCTGCACCCCGAGCTCACCGACCGCATGCGCATGATCGCCATGCCCTTTCTCAATACCGAATACCTCGGTTTTCTGCTCGATGACACGGCCGCGTGCATGCAAGGCAGCCCACTGCTCGATGTGCGGGTGCGGCAGGCCATCAACATGGGCTTTGACCGCAGGGCCATGCTGCGGCACCTGCGCAGCAACATCGGCACACCGGGTGAGCACGGTTTCATCCCGCCCGCATCGCAGGGTTTCGCTCAGTCTCCCACCCAAGGATACAGCTATGACCCCAAACGGGCGGCCCAACTGCTGGCCGAGGCGGGTTTCCCCAACGGAAAGGGCATGCCCGAGATCACGCTCCACACCACCTCGCAGTATGCCGACCTGTGCGAGTACATGCAGGACCAACTGGGAAGGCTGGGTATAAAACTGAAGGTGGATGTGCACCCCGGACCCACGTTGGCGGCCCTGGTGGCCAACGGGCAGGTGCCCTTCTTCCGCAAATCGTGGATGGCCGACCATGCCGATGCCGAGAACTACCTCTCGCTGTTCCTATCGCGCAACGCCACCCCCAACGGCCCCAACTACACCCGTTTCGGCAGTGCCGCATACGATGCCCTCTATGCCCGCGCCATGGGCACCGTGAACGACAGCCTCCGCACCGCCCTGTACCGCAGCATGGACAGCATCGTCACGGCCCAGGCCCCCACCGTTGTGCTCTACTACGACCGCGTGCTGCGCTTCGTGAATCCCGAGGTGCAAGGGCTCGGCGCCAATGCCATGAATGTGCTCAGCCTCAAAAAGGTGAGGAAGTCGCGGGGCCGACCTTGATTGACTCCATCATTATTTTCGTGACCGCAATGGACAGGAACCTTGTGATACGGAATCTTGACAGGGCCTTTTGGGATATAGAGCATGATCCTGAAGGGCTTTATAAGGTGCTACACAGCGAAGTGGACCAAAGCACGGGCATTGATCAGAACCGTCTTTTCAGGAGGTTGCTGGAGACATACAACTGGTACACAGTACTAGATATGGTGCCCGCTGGGCGGTTGCCCGATCTGCTCTCGCCAGCGGTGACTGATGCCCTGCGCAATGCATCTTTGCGCAAGAGGTACAATGCGATCGCCCGAATTCTATACCCGGCAACTTTATCCGCTTCAAGATAGAGTGCTTGATGCGCTCTCGCAATCGGGCTCTCCCTTCTATCTCTCAGGCGGAACGGCACTGAGCAGGGCATGGCTTCACCACCGATATTCCGATGATCTCGACTTCTTCGTCAATAAGTCCGATGATTTCATGGATCGGGCCAAGATGTGCATTGACATACTCAGGGCGGGTTTCAGGGCCGGTGTGGAGGTCACAGTCACCACTGATTCCTATCTGAGGGCATTTGTGAGGGATAATGGGATCGATCTGAAAATTGAGTTTATCAACGATGTCCCCTTTCGTGTTGAAGAGCCGGTAGTGACCGGACTTTTTCATAGAACTGACACTTTACGGAATATCCTGAGCAACAAGCTTTCGGCCTTGGAGCGCAACGAACCCAAGGACATGGCAGACATTCTACACATCTGCCGCCACCTTCAATTCCATTGGCGCGAGGTGATCGCGGAGGCCAAACAGAAAGATCTTTGGGTGGACGAGGCAGAAATAGTATCGATTTTAATTGCCTTCTCCATTGACAGATTAGATGAGGTGAAATGGATAGCACCACCCGATCCGGCCCGTTGCAGATCCGATCTGAATTCCATGGCCTATGACATTTCCATGGGCTCGATCAATTCACTAAGACCGTAACCCCAATTCTGTGCAGCATCTCAAGCGGTTCTTCATCTTTTCGATGGTTTTCATCGCATTCAGTTCCACTTCCCAATCTCAGCCCCACCTCATCTCCTTTGAGAAGAAGGTGAGCTACACCAAGGCGCAGATCGATAGCATCTGGAAGGCCCGTAGCATTCCGCGCTTCATAGCCCCCGTGAAGTATGGGGTCGATTTTTATGAGGTGATGTATCGCACCAAGTGGCACGATGGCAGCCCGATCCGCGCATCGGGGGTGGTGATGGTGCCCACGGGCGGAAAGCCCACGCCCTTTCACCTGCTGGGTTACCACCACGGCACAAAGACCGACCGCCACCGCGACATAGGGTTCCATGGCGAGCAGGCCATCTGCGCGGCCTTTGCCGTGGCGGGTTTTGCCGTGGCCTACCCCGATTATGTGGGGCTGGGCAAGGGCGAGAGGTTCCACCTTTATCACCACTCCGAGACCGAGGCCTATTCGAGCATCGACCTGATGAGGGCCGTGCGCGAGATGCAGGCCCAGCTCGGTTTCGCCCTCTCGGGCAAGGTGTTCCTTTCGGGCTACTCGCAGGGCGGGCACGCCACCATGGCCGCGCACAGGTTCATTGAAGAGCGGCATCTGGACGAGTTCAACCTCATTGCCAGCTCGCCCATGTCGGGGGCCTATGACCTCACCGGGGTGCAGAGCGAGGTGATGTTCAAACCCTACACCCAACAGGGCTACCTGCCCTACCTGCTCATCGGGTACAACGAGGCCTACAGGCTCTATCCCGATGTGAACATGGCCTTCCGGTCGCCCTACGACACGCTGCTGACGCGGCTTTTTGATGGGACCAGGACCCTGGGCGCGGTGAACCGCCTCATGCCGCCCATCCCCAAAGATGTGCTGAAGGAAGAGCTGGTGGCAGAGTACCTGCGCAACCCCGACCAGCCTTTCCGCAGGGCGCTGGCCCAGAACACACACCTCAACTGGGCCCCGAAGCGCCCCATGCAGCTCTGCTACTGCGATGCCGATGAGCAGGTGAGCTACCGCAACGCACTGGTGGCCGAGGATAGCCTCAATGCCCGGGGCGCCTACTCGGTGAAGGCCAGGCGCACCGACAGCCGCTTCGGGCACCGCGACTGCGCCCCCTTCAGCGCCATGAACACCAAGATGTACTTCGACAGTTTTCTGCGCGGCAGCAAAAAGGGGCGCAAGGGGCCGCTCTTTAAGCGGATGCTCATCGGCATAGCGCGCAACAAGGTGGCCAGCGATAACAGGAAGGGGAAGTAGCCTGACCGAGGCAACGTCCATCTCATCCCAATAGAATGCGTGATGCTTCCTTTTTATAAGAAGCCTTTCAGCCCGGTCGCAGTATTTGTCATACTCGCTGCGTTGCTGTTGGCCGTCCGGGTCCTGGTCCTTTTCCGATTCTCGTTCCGTTTTGTTGATCAGGACCAAGTGTTGATGATGCTCGCGGCCAAAGAGATGGCCGTTGGCATATTCCGAGAGCCGTGTTTCTGGGGCCAGAGCTACAACACCATGCTCGAATCCCTTTCGGCAGTACCGTTGTTGTGGATCGGGGCCTCGCCCACGTGGGCGGTACAGACGGTCACGGCATGCATGGGCCTGTTCCCTTACCTGTTGCTCAGCGCACTTGCCTTCCGCAGAAAGGAGCACCTTCTGGCAGCCTTGGCGCTAGTCCTTCCGCTCTGTCTTACCGTGGAGTACGAGGTGATCACATCCATGCCCCGAGGGTGGGTCACAGGTATCTTTCTGGCATCGTTCGGGTTCTTCTCATACTTCTATCCCGACACAAAAAAAAGCTGGGTGCTTCTCGGATTCTCTATGATGGGCTGCGCCTGGATAAACCCGAACGGCCTCTATCTCTCCATGTTCATCGGGCTCAGCCTGTGGCTACGGCACGGCCGCAACCTCAGCTTCTATGTGGCCATCATGGCCGGAGGCATTTGGCCCGCCATAAGTCATTACCTGAGCCGGCAGTTCTACATCACAAATCCGGGCTACGATTTTCATGGAAGCCCGAGCCTTTCCTTCCGCTTAGATCTGTGGCTGGCCAACTTCGGCATGTTAGACAATTACTTCAGGCAGATAGGACTGTTTGCCCAGACCCTCGGTTGGATCACCTTCTTCCTCTCTGTGGCTTTGATATGCACTCTATTTGCCAAAGGCCACCGCAGACTTGCCATGGTGCACGCATCGGTCTTCCTTGTGTTCATTATCTCTTTGGGGATTGAGAAGGTGAGCGATTCGCATGCCGCGCTGTTCTTTACCGGGGCGCGGTTCTTTCTGGCCGTCCCTCTGTGGATGGTCTTTCTCCTGGCCGATACCTCAAAGGCCCTGAAGTGGGATATCCTGCATATCGGCCCCATACTGCTTTGCCTGGCTACGGTGGGCGCGGTGAACAAGGTGGTGAAACTGCAGCTGTACTATCCCACCATTGAAAAAGTGGGCAGACTGCATTGGGTCTCAGTCGATGAGCTCGGGGCCATTGCCAATAGCTGTGAGCGGCTGCTTGAGGCAAGCCGGAGCCATGACGTCTCACTCATTGTCTTTGAGAGCGATGAGGACCAATTGCTGGCCTATGGCTGCCCCTGCCTGCTCGACTCGTTTCCCCCCACCCTCTTTCCGTGGTACGAGCGCAGGACCTGGCGACTGAAGGAGGAGGAGCAGAAAGTAAGGTCAACGGTGCTTTTCGTGGCCCCATTGTGCGACCGCGACACCTTTCAGACCCTGCCCAGACCAACGGCCGACAGCTATCTGCTTCAGGGAAACCGCGAACCCTCCGTGGCCCTGCTGCGGTCGCTCGAGTACAAGGTGCGGCCCTACTGACGGCACATGGCGGCCCGATGGGCCCAGGCCCTTCCCTCTATCGCGAGGCCCGATGCGCGATCACGTCCCAGTACTTGTCGCGTTGCTCGCGCACATGGTCCAATTCAGCCCGCAGCGCCTCAATTTGGGCAGTCAGCACCCTCTCGGCCTCCGTGGCCCTGATGTTGGGCGGCAGGTTCTGCCCATATAGGTCGAAGAGATTGGTGCCCAGCACAATGCTGAGGTCGGTTATCAGGCCCACATCAGGTTTCTTCTTGTGCAGATTGCGATTGACATAGCTTGGTTCCTTCTTCAGTGCGCGGGAAAGGGCACTCATCGTGGTGCCCTGTTCTCTGATCAGGGCCTTAACGGCAATCAGCAGGTCAGGTAGTTCATTTTTCATGGTCTGATATTGATTGATCCATGCACAACATCCATTTCAGAAATGAAATGAAGATAGTGTATGAAGATTTACTGATGATGTATCACCGCACGAAGATATCATGCCATCGTTCATTTATGATCAACAAATAATTCAAGATAGCATATCAATATATGTAGATAACATAAGATGATATGTAGATGGATGATGACGAAATGGGGAATTCATATCAATCTAAATAGATAGACAGCTTCCAGAAAGGGGATGCATCACCCGATGGTGACCATGAACCGGCCCTGAAACAGGTTGTGCGTATTGCGCACCTCTATCATATCGGCCTTTTTGTCCCAATCAGCGGTGGTGCCGCTGTGGTGCTGCCCTTTGCCCACCGCTACGGCCGCTGAGACCGGCAGGCCGCGCGCCAGAACGGTGTACTCCAGATCGGTAGGGCCCGTGTTGGTGAAAATGAAAGGTGCATCGGGCACCCACCTGAAGGTGCCGGTGCGCACACGCATGGCGGCAGGCACATGGCGGCCATCGACCCATGTGCGGGGCCTGCCCTTGTGCCTGCGCATGGCCCGGGCCAGCTTGTAGCGCGCCACAAGGTGGGGCTGGGTGAGTGCGAACAGTTGAATGAGCAGGTCCATGCGGGTGCGCAGCAAGTGGTTCATCTCGCGCTGCACCCTTATCAGGTCGGCCCGGTGCAACTTGCTCTCCTGCCGGGCATAGGCGGGGCCGGTATGGCGGTGAGGTAGGCCTGGGTGGCATCGTTCAGGGCCTGCATCTGGGTACTGCCCACCCCGAGCGCGGCCAGGGCCGCCAGGTGGGGCTGGCAGTGGTGGTGCAGCTTAAGGGCGCTGACGTGGAGGTCGGACTGGCTCATCTTGCGCACAGTGCTGGGTACAATGTCGGCCCATTGGGCCAGTTCATTGTCATCGGTGGCAGCGGCCACGATCTTGGCCGCGGCCTGCACGGTGGTGTAGGCCTTCTCCAGGTCCTTGCGCCTGTCGGCCTTGGCTTCGGCCACGCCTGTTTTGTTCATCGAGGCCAGTCCACCATGTGTAATGGCCTGCTCCATGAGGTCATCGAGCAGTGCGAGGCACACGGCCACATCGGGCACGGGGGCGGTGATGGCCTCTTGTTCGTGCAGCAGGCCCAGCACCCGGTGGTGCATGTCCATGCGGTCTATCTGCTTGTCGGTCATGGGGCGGTGCGGGTCTTTTCGGCCCGAAAAATAAGAAGGGCGGGGCTATGAGGGGCGGGCTGGTGGGCGGACAGCGGGCTAAGCCCTATTGCCAAAATCCCCCCTAAAACTGCCCAGCCTCAGACTCTTGCCCTCAGCCCAACTGGGCCTGTATCTCCTTCATGCGGTCGCGCAGGCGGGCGGCCTCTATGAAATCGAGGTCCCTGGCGGCCGCCTCCATCTGGGTGCGGGTGGTGGCGAGGAGTTTCTTCAGGTCGTCCTTGCCCATGTAGCTCAGGTTGCTCTCGGCAGCCTGGGCCAGTCCGTGCCGGGCCTCGCCATAGGCAATGGTCTTGGCGCGGGCGCCTGCCACGGCCGTCTGCCGCATGATGCTCTCTTTGCTGCGCACCTTCTGGGTGGGCACTATGCCGTGCTCGTTGTTGTAGCGCTGCTGAATGATGCGCTTGCGCTCGTTGTCGTCCATGGCGCGCCTCATGCTGTCGGTCACCTTGTCGGCATAGAGTATGGCGCGGCCGTTCACGTTTCGGGCCGCGCGGCCTATGGTCTGAATGAGCGAGCGCTCGCTGCGCAGGAAACCCTCCTTGTCGGCATCGAGAATGGCCACAAGGCCCACCTCGGGCAGATCGAGGCCCTCGCGCAGCAGGTTGATGCCTATCAGCACATCGAAATTGCCCAGGCGCAGGTCGCGCAGTATCTCCACCCGTTCAATGGTATCAACGTCTGAGTGGATGTAGCGGCAGTTTACGCGCAGCTTGGCCAGGTACTTGGCCAGCTCCTCGGCCATGCGCTTGGTGAGGGTGGTCACCAGCACGCGCTCGCCCTTCTGAATGGACTGCTCTATCTGCTCCATCAGGTCATCGACCTGTGTGGAGGCGGGGCGCACCTCTATAAGAGGGTCGAGCACGCCCGTGGGGCGGATAAGCTGCTCAACCACCACACCGCCTGCCCTGCGCAGCTCAAAATCGGCCGGGGTGGCGCTCACATAGATGGTCTGGTTCTGTATGGCCTCAAATTCCTCGAAACGCAGGGGCCGGTTGTCCATGGCCGATGGCAGTCGGAACCCGTACTCCACCAGATTGACCTTGCGGCTGCGGTCGCCCCCGTACATGGCGCCTATCTGCGATATGGTGACATGGCTCTCATCGATCACCATGAGAAAATCCTCAGGGAAATAGTCGAGCAGGCAGAAGGGCCGGGTACCGGGCGGACGGCCATCGAAGTAGCGCGAGTAGTTCTCGATGCCCGAGCAGTAACCGAGCTCGCGCATCATCTCCAGATCGTAGGTGACGCGCTCCTCGAGGCGCTTGGCCTCAAGGGGCTTGCCTATCTCGCGGAAGTAATCGGTCTGCTTCATCATGTCCTCCTGTATCTGCCAGATGGTGGCCAGCAGGGTGTCCTTTGAGGTGACGAAGTTGTTTGCGGGGAAAATGGTGGCCTCGGTGAGGGGGGCCAGCGTGGCGCCCGAAACGGGGTCAATCTGCGCTATCTCCTCTATCTCATCACCGAAAAAATAGAAGCGCACACCCACATCGGCATAGGCGGGCCAAACGTCCACCACATCGCCCGTTACGCGGAAGTTGCCCCGCTCAAACACCTGCCCTGCCCGCGAGTAGAGGCTGGTGACGAGCTGATGCAGAAAGGTGTTTCGGCTTATGACCTGCCCCACCTTGGCCACTACGGTGTTCTTTTTGAAATCGACCGGGTTGCCGATGCCGTAGATGCACGAAACGGACGACACCACCAGCACATCGCGCCTGCCGCTGAGCAGCGAGGAGGTGGTGCTGAGGCGGTGTTTCTCTATCTCGTCATTGATGGCCAGGTCCTTTTCAATGTAGGTGTCGGTGGTGGGCAGGTAGGCCTCGGGCTGGTAGTAGTCGTAGTACGACACGAAATACTCGACCGCATTGTGCGGAAAGAACTGCCTTAGCTCACCGAACAGCTGTGCCGCCAGGGTCTTGTTGTGGCTCAGCACCAGCGTGGGCCTGTTGAGCTGCGCCACCACGTTGGCCACGGTGAAGGTCTTGCCGCTGCCCGTCACGCCCAGCAGTACCTGGTGGGCCTCTCCGCGTTCAACGCCCGCCACCAGTTGCCTGATGGCCTCCGGCTGATCGCCCGTGGGCTCAAACTCCGCCTCTAATCTGAATCGGCCATCCATGGGCGCGAAGTTACTCGTGCAGCGAGGGGTGGGGGGTGGTTACATTCGCCATCATGCAACCCCCGATAGAGATAGAGACCCCACGGCTGGTGCTACGGGGTGTTACGCCCGCCTATGTGCACCACTGGGTAGGCACACGTGGCAAGGCCGAGGTGGTGGAGCATTTCGGCCTGCTCGATGCCGACTACGACCATTACCTGCGCATGCACCGGGGCGGCATGGAGACACACCGCTACACCTTCATGTATTTCACCTTGGTAATGAAGGAAACAGGCCGTGCAATGGGCGAGGCCGGCTACCACACGTGGGATGTGCGCCACCACCGGGCCGAGCTGTTCTACCGCCTGCCGTTGGAGGGCGACCGAGGGCAGGGCCATGTGACCGAGGCGCTGCCGCACATCATAGGGCACGGGTTCGGGGCCATGGGCCTGCACCGCATATCGGCCATGATAGGGGCAAGCAACGAGCCATCGCTGCGGCTGGTGCGCAGGCTGGGCTTCAACTACGAGGGCACACACAGGGAAGATTATCTGGTGAACGGCCGCTTTGAGGACTCGCTGTGCCACGCGCTGCTGCAACACGAATGGAAGGGGTGAGCAAACCGCGGTGCGAGGCACCCATCAGCTTTGCGGGGGCATAAGAAATAGGCAAGGTTGCTGGGCCTTGAGGCTACTTTCGCGCCTCGCAAGCACAACATGGGCGGTTCTCTGGCTTTATTGTATGAGAAGGTGCGGACACGGCCCGCTCTGTGGGCCGCCATGCTGCTGGGGCTTCTGGCCGTGGTGGGCCTCGGTGCGTGGCAACTGCGCATAGAGGAGGACATAACCCGCACCCTGCCCGAGACCGCACAGTTCAAGACCTACCAGCGGCTGTACCGGAACTCATCGGTGTCGGGCAACATGGTGCTGGCCATAGGGCCCATGGACAGCACAGGCCCCTATGCCCTGATGGATCTGGCCGACAGCCTGCACCAGCGGCTACTTGCGCTGCCCGACACGCTGGTGAAAGAGGTGCTGCACAGCGCCAACCGGCCGCTGCATACCGCACAGTGGCTGCGCGGCCTGCCCTATCTGATTGATTCGGCTGAGATGGACAGCCTGACCCTGGCACTCACCGACTCGGGCCTGCAGGTCGGGTTCGGGCGTTTCGCCTCGGGGCTGGCAGGCATCAGTTCGATGGTGACGAAAGATGCCTATGCGCAGGACCCGCTGATGCTGTCGGCACCCGTGCTGCGCAGGCTCGACAGGTTGCGGGCGGGCACCTCCATGCAGGTCAACGATGGGTATTTCTTCTCGCCCGATGGCAGGTATGTGCTGGTGTTCGTGTCGCCCACGCACCCGCCCACCGAGACCAGGGCCAATGCCGCGCTGGTGGCACTGCTCGAGGCCGAGGCCGACTCTGTGCGCGCCCTTGCACCGGGCAGGGAGGTGCTGCTGTTCGGTGGCCCGGTCATAGCGGTGACCAACGCACGCCAGATACGCGAGGACAGCACCCGGGCGGGAATCATAGGCGGGGTGCTGATCGTGCTGCTGCTGCTCATCTATTTCCGCAGCATTGCTGTGCCGTTCATATTTCTGCTGCCGGCCGTGTTCGGCATGCTCAGTGCGGCCGCTGTCATGGCATGGATGCAGGGTTCGGTGTCGGCCTTGGCCATAGGCGCGGGCAGTGTGGTGCTGGGTGTGGCCATGGACTACGCCTTCCATTTCCTTAACCATTACCGCCACACGGGCAGTGTGCAGCAGACCCTGCGCGAGGTGGCCTTCCCGCTCGTATTGGGCAGTGCCACCACGGTGTTCGCGCTGCTGGCACTCCGATTCCTCCATAGCGAGGTGCTGCGCGATTTCGGCACCTTCGGGGCACTCACGCTGGCGTTCACAGCGCTTTTTGTGCTGGTGGTGATGCCCCACCTGGCGCGCCTCCTGCCATCAGAACCGGAAAAAGAGAAGCACGTTGGGCGAAAAGGTAGGCCCCTGCTCCTGCCCGGGTTCCTGGTCATACTGGTTGTAACGGCCGCCCTGTGGCCCTTTGCCGATGAGGTGCAGTTTGAGGACGACCTGAACCGGATCAACTATTTCCCTGAGCATCTGCAACGGGCGCAGGATATCATCTCGGGCCCCGATTCGATGGAGACGGTCTTCATCACCCATACCGACAGGGACATACTGAAGGCCCTTGGTTCGGCCCATGCACTGAGGGCAACGGTCAATGAGGACCAGACCGCCCTGACCAGCGTGGCCATGCTGCTGCCCGATACGGCCACCCTCCGTGCCAATGCCATGCGTTGGGATTCACTGATCTCCGTTTCAGGCCCGCAGATGCGCCAACAATTGGGTGCTGCCGCCACGGCCATAGGTGCCGATTCGGGCATCACAGCCAGCTACGACACCTTGCTTAGCGGGCCACCGTTGCCCGAGGTGTACATACCGCAACTGCTGGCCACCGACCCGGTGTTCGCGGCCATGTATTTCAGCGAGACCGACAGTGCGGGCAGCGTGACGCACACCCTGGTAAGCTCCATCAAAGTGCCCAAGTATGCCAAAGACGCAATGGCGCAGCGCCTCAGTGCCGCTGGCTACGAAGTGGTGGCGCGCGCATCGTTGGCGCAGGCGCTGGTCAATGCGGTCAGCCGCGACCTGAATGATCTTCTTCTCCTCACGGGAGGCATGGTTGCGGTGGTGCTACTGCTCACCTACGGGCGGTTCGAACTGGCGTTTATCACGTTCCTGCCCATGGTCATCAGTTGGATATGGATCATGGGCATATGCGGGCTCACAGGCCTCCGGTTCAACATGGTCAATGTGCTCATAACGACCTTCATCTTCGGCCTGGGCGATGACTTTGCCATTTTTATCAGCGATGGTTTTCTGAGCCGCTTCCGCACGGGTGCCGACAAGTTGCGCTCATACCGCAGCGCCATCCTCCTCTCGGCCGCCACCACCATCATCGGCACGGGGGTGCTGGTGGTGGCCCAGCATCCGGCCCTGCGCAGCATTGCCATCCTGTCCGTCACCGGCATGGTGTGCGTGGTGGTGGTGTCTCTGCTGCTGCAACCGGTGCTGTTTGAGGTGTTTGTGGGCTACCGCCAGCGCAGGGGCCTGCCACCGCTCACATTCCTCAACCTCTTCACCTCGCTCATATCATTCGGGTGGTTCCTGATAGGGTGCGTGCTGCTCAGTGCCATGTTGCTGGTGGTCATTCCGCTGCCCATAGCGCTGCGGCACAAACAGCGGTTGATGAATATGGCCATCAGCCGACTGTGCATGTCGGTGGTGCAGATCATGATCCACGCCAAGCGTGTCATCATCAACCCCGATGACCTGAGCCGACCGGCCATCATCATTGCCAATCACAACTCGTTTGTCGACCTGCTCTGGATCATAGGCTACAGCCCCAGGGTGCTACTTGTTACCAACGAGTGGGTTTGGAACTCTCCCTTCTTTGGGTTCTTCATCCGTTACGTGGATTATATCAGGGCCAAGGAGGGTAAGGATTTCAGCTTGGAGATGATAAAACGGAAGGTGGACGAGGGCTACAGCATTGTCATCTTCCCCGAAGGGACAAGAAGTATTGATGGCCGGATGGGCCGGTTCAAAAAAGGCGCGTTCTACCTGGCCGAGGAGCTGAACCTCGACATACTGCCGCTGGTGACCCACGGCCTGCATCATGTGCTGCCCAAAGGCGATTTTGTGGTGAACCGCACCACCATCACACTCAAGTTCCTGCCCCGCATAACACCCGATGACCTGAGCTATGGCAGCGGCTACCGCGAGCGGCAGAAGAACATATCGCGCATGTTCAAAAAGGAATTTGAACAGTTGCGTGCCCTGCGCGAGACCCCGCATTACTTCAACAATCTGGTGGTGCGCAACTACATCTATCGCGGGCCTGTGGTAGAGTGGTATGTGCGGATAAAACTGAAGATTGAGAACAATTTTGCCGAGATACTGAACCATGTGCCGCGCCACGGCCGGGTATACGACCTCGGGTGCGGATACGGCTACCTGAGCCTGATGCTGGCCTACACCGAAGACCGCCAGCGCGATGTGGTAGGGGTGGACTATGACCATGAAAAGGTGGAAGTGGCCCGCAACGTATGCTACCAGGGTGGCAACGTGCGTTTCAAACAGGCCGACCTGAGCACTTTTGAACCCAAGGAAGCCGACTGCTACATCATAAAGGACGTGCTGCACTACCTGCGCCCGCAGGACCAGACCGCGCTCTTGGACCGCTGTGCCCAGGGGCTGCGAGAGGGTGGCACCATCATCATACGCGATGGGATGAGCGATGAGCAGCAGCAGAAACACGGGCTTACGCGCCTCACCGAGCTTTTCAGCATCAGTCTGTTCGGGTTCAACAGGGCCGATCAGGAGCTCACATTCCCCAAAGAGACTGAGATCAGGGCCTTTGCCGCACGGCACGGGCTACAGGTGCTGAGATTGGGCAATGATGTCACCTCCAATGTGACCTTGGTGCTACGGAAGTGAGCTTCGACTTTGTGATCATAGGCAGTGGCATGGGCGGACTGGTGTGCGCGCACATCCTTTGCGACCATGGTTTCAAGGTCTGTGTGCTTGAGAAGAATCAGCAGCTTGGAGGCAGTCTTCAGGTTTTCAGCCGCGGGCGCACGCTGTTCGATACCGGGGTGCACTACATAGGTGGTCTGGAGGCCGGCCAGCCGCTGCACCGGGTGTTTGACTATCTCGGGCTGATGGATGGGGTGAAATGGCAGCGGATGGATGCCCGCCACGACCGTTTCACAGTAGCTGACGACCCTACGGTGTACTACCATGCGCAGGGCGTGCATGCCTTTGCCGATGGTCTGAAGCAGCAGTTTCCGAACGAGCATGCCGCCATTGATGCCTACATGGAGGCAGTAGGGCGCATGTTGCGCAATTTTCCGCTCGACTCGCTCGAACTGGCCGACCGCGACCATCTGGACGATGAGCTTCTTGCGGTCAATGCAAGAGACTTTATCGCATCATTGACCCAAGATGAAAAGTTGCAGGCCGTGCTGGGCGGGGCCAATCTGTTGCATGCGGGCACCGACAGGCTGCCGTTCCATGTGCACGCGCTGGTCACGGGCAGCTATATGCGGAGCGCCCATAAGTGCATCGATGGCGGTTCGCAGATAGCCAAGGTGCTGGCCCGCAGGATACGCGAGCGGGGCGGAACCGTATTGGCCCGCAAAGAAGTGGTGCGGTTTGAGATGGATGGCGACACCCTGGTTGCAGCAGTCACGGCCGATGGCGACCGCATTGAGGGCAGGCGTTTCATCTCAAACATCCATCCGCTGGCCACCTACGACATGGTGGGCCGCGAGCAGGTAAAGCCATCGACCTACAACCGATTGGCCCGGATGCCGCACACGCTCAGCTCGTTCAATGTGCACATCGTATGCAGGCCCGAGTCGTTCCCTTACCTCAACCACAACCATTACCACCACAGCACCTACCAGGTATGGGCCCGGCCCGATGACCCTGAAATCGCCTGGCCACAGACCTACATGCTGAGCACCCCGGCCACATCGCGCTCGCCAAAGTGGGCCGAGGGCATCTCCATTATGACCTACATGCGCAGCGATACCATGGACCGGTGGGCACAGACCCACAACACCATTGTGAGGCCCGGCCAGCGGGGCGAGGACTACGAGGCTTTCAAGGCCGAAATGGCCGAGCGGCTGTTGAATGAGGTAGAGAAACGGTATCCCGACATTCGCAACTGCATCAGCGAGGTGCACACCACCACCCCGCTCACCTTCCGCGATTTCCTTGGCACACATGGCGGTGCACTCTATGGCTACGAGAAAGACCATCGGTTCCCGTTCCGTGGGTTCATATCGCCAGCCACACGCATACCGAACCTGTACCTCACCGGCCAGCATATCCACCTGCATGGCATCCAGGGTGTCACCATCAGTGCATTGGTAACATGTTCAGAGTTTATTGACCGAAAGGAAATACTCAGGCGGATAAAGGGTGAATGAAGTGAATCTCCGCCATCAAGACCCTGCTCCTATTCACTTCAACCTGTTGGAATCGATTCCTTTCCACGGTTAGAAAGGATTGCTCTGGGAATTTCCCGATGAAAGGAAAACAAGCATGATTGTAGGGCGTTAGGGATGACCTGAGCAAATGCTGTCAATCGTACCCACGTCAACTCCCGATACCTTCGCAGCCCGATGCAGATAAGGGCATTAGCAGTAATCGTCCTTGCCGGGCTGACGGCCACTTTGGGCGCAGCCATGTATGACCCTGATGAGGGCGGTCCGCGCATTGGTGGCGATCTGCTGCTACCGGTGTTCACCAACCAGTATTTTCATGCATCGGGGCGTTGCGATGGATGCCATGGACATGATCCTCAGGGCCATGCAAGCGTGGACCTGCAGGGCAACGACATTAGCCCCGTAGAGCATTGGCGCAGCACCATGATGGCCAACGCGGCCAAGGACCCGTACTGGAAAGCCAAGGTGCGCCACGAGGTGCTGCTTAACCCAGCGCACCGATCGGCCATTGAGGACAAGTGCGCCACCTGCCATGCGCCCATGGGCCGCTATACCTATCACCTCAGCGGGGCCGGGCCCTTCCCGATGGACAGCCTGCGGGTTGACAGTCTGGCTATGGATGGGGTGAGCTGCATGAGCTGTCATAGGCAGGACAGCATAGGGCTGGGCAGCAATCACAGCGGCCTGCTGCATTACATGGCCGACCCGATGGAATTCGGGCCATACGAGAAACCGTTTCAGGCGGCCATGCAGAATTTTGTGGGGCTAACACCCTATTACAGCGAGCACATACGCAGTTCGGGCATCTGTGCGGGCTGCCACTCGTTGCTCACCGAGACATTGGACCTGAACGGCAATCCCACGGGTACCACCTTCGTGGAACAGGCCACTTACCATGAATGGCAGAATTCTAGCGCGGCACAGGGCAATCCTAAGGTGACGTGCCAGTCGTGCCACATGCCGCGCATAACCGACCCGGTCATCATTGCTGCCAATATCGCTTTCCTGCCCTATCGGAGCCCCTACCCGATACATCAGCTGGCCGGAGGCAACCGTTTCATGCTCAAGTTGATGCAGGCCAATATTGACACCCTTGGCATTATAGCTGCGCCATCGCACTTCGACCGTACCATAGCCGCCACTGAGCAGATGCTGCGCGGGGCCACGGCCGAACTTAATCTCAATCTGGAATCGATAACTCCCGATACAGTGCGGATCACACTGCGCATCAGGAACAAGGCCGGACACAAGTTCCCGAGCGGCTATCCGAGCCGCAGGGCCTTTGTGCGTTTCGATCTGGTGAGCGATGAGGGCGATACCCTCTTCAGCACGGGCCGCACCACGCCCGATTTCCATCTGCTGGGCGAAGACACCGGATTCGAGCCCCATCACAACATCATATCGCAGCCCGATCAGGTGCAGATATATGAGATGGTTATGGGCGATGTGAACGGGAATACGACACACGTGCTATCGTACGCCAGCACGCACCTCAAGGACAACCGATTGACCCCTGTCGGATTTACCACCACCCATGCCGTGTACGACACCACGCGCATTGTGGGCCACGCACTTACCGATGCCGATTTCAATCATGATTCGCAAGGCAATGAAGGCAGCGGCAGCGACATCATTCATTTCCATATCCCGCTCAATGGATTTACCGGAAGGGTTGATGCACGGGCGCAGCTGTATTACCAGAGCGTGCCGCCCACCTCGGTTGAGCACATGTTCCAGAGCCAACAACCCGACATCGACCTGTTTCAGACCCTATACAATACTGCCGACCGCGCACCGTTCCTGATGAAGTCTGATTCGTTGGTCGGCATCGAGATAACATCGATCAGAGATAAAGGCCCATTGGCCGAGCTGCGCGTGTGGCCCAATCCGACCACCGGGCTGTTCAGGCTCAGTAGCCCGGCTGGGACAAACATCAGGCAGTTGCTCCTGTTCGATATGAAAGGCCGGCAATTAGAACTTCGGCCTACCAACATCCGCAGTGAATACGACATCAGTCATCTGCCCCAAGGAATGTATAACCTGCTGATAGCGACCGATAAGGGTAGCAAGATTCGCAGACTGATAAAAAACTGAGCCACATTCAACTCAACTACTTCCCCATGTCAAAAACCCAGAAGAAAAAAGAGACAACGCCCATTGGGCTTGACCAAAAGATGAGCGAAAAACTGGCCGATGGGCTGAGCCATCTGTTGGCTGATTACCACATCTTTTACCAGAACACACGCGGCTACCACTGGAATATCAGGGGCGAAAAGTTCTTTGAGCTGCACCTGAAATTTGAGGAGCTGTACAATGATCTGGTGCTCAAGATAGATGAGGTGGCCGAACGGATACTTACTCTGGGCCATGTGCCAGAGCACCGCTATTCCGTATTGGCAGCAAAAGCAGCCATAAAGGAAAGCGGCAAGGTGAAAGATGG
>JBIKWM010000078.1:0-2573 GCA_044356305.1 Flavobacteriales bacterium | reverse complement strand
CTCAGACACCATATAGTGGTGCTGCTGATTGTGTTAACGCCAGACGCAGAGGGGCAACTGACCGTGAGCATTTATGTCATGCCAGGGCCGGGATCTGAGGTACTACCGTCTAATCTGCGATTGGTGCTGATCTCTGAGGCAGGAGAAGAACTCGATATTGCGACCGCTCTGCCGAGCGACCCCTGGATCCAGCTACAGTCCTTTTCGGGGGAGTGGGGAGAGCAGTTTCAGGTTGAGCTGCAATTGGGAAATGAGCGAGTGAGAGAAGTTTTCTCGCTTTGATCTGGAGTGCTTGAGCGATGAGCATCAATAGTCAGACTTCTCCAAGATCCGGTTCTGTCGTCCGATGTCGTCAGCGTCAGTGGGTTATTCTACCCTCGGATAACCCAGATATTATTCGCCTCCGCCCATTAAGCGGCAGTGAAGAGCAGATTTGTGGATTGTTTCGTCCTCTGGCACTGGAGGATCTGGAAGACGCTCAGTTCCCTTTACCCGGTGGATCTGCCGTACAGGATCACCTGGCGGCTCAGTTGCTGATGGATGCAGCACGACTGAGCCTGCGCAATGGGGCAGGGCCGTTTCGGTGCCTGGGTCGCTTGTCGGTTCGCCCTCGTCCCTACCAGATTGTGCCCTTGCTAATGGCGCTTCGGCTGGAGACAGTCCGGTTACTGGTTGCCGACGATGTGGGGATTGGAAAGACCATTGAGGCAGGACTTGTTGCACGGGAGTTGCTCGATCGCGGCGAAGTGAAGCGGTTGGCGGTGCTGTGCCCTCCCCATCTGTGCGACCAGTGGCAGAAAGAGCTACAGGAGAAGTTTCATATCGATGCAGTGGTGGTGCGATCGGGCACCGTCAGCAAGCTGGAGCGAGGACTACCCTCTGGAGACCACCATATCTTTAGCTACTACCGTCATCTGGTGGTGAGCCTGGACTATGCCAAATCGGACAAGCGGCGAGCCAGTTTCCTGACCCACTGCCCTGACCTGGTGATTGTGGATGAGGCCCATACCTGTGCCAATCCAGGCAAGCAGAATGCGTCACAGCAGCAGCGACATCAATTGGTGAGCCAGATTGCGCAGAAGGCTGAGCAACACCTGCTGCTGCTGACCGCAACACCTCACAGCGGCATTGAAGCATCCTTTCTATCTCTACTGGGATTACTCAAGCCTGAGTTTGAAGGGCTGAACCTGGAGCGTATGGCAGAAGCTGATCGCATTCGGCTTGCGGGTCACTTCGTTCAGCGGCGGCGGGCGGACGTCAAGCTGTGGCTGGGTAATGAAACCCCTTTCCCAGAGCGGGAGCCAGTTGAGCAACCCTACAAACTATCGAAAGAGTACCGGGCACTGTTTGACGAGGTGTACAGCTTTGCCCGTGGCCTTGTAAAGACGACCACCGCAGAGATGAGCTACGCCCAGCGTCGAGGGCGCTACTGGTCGGCGCTGGCGCTGATCCGGTGTGTGATGTCCTCCCCAGCAGCAGCGATCGCCACCCTGACCCGACAGATCAGCAGCCGGGAACCGGAGAATGACGATCTGACCTTGCTGGATGAAGAGCTGATGCAGTCCTGCACCTATGACCCAACGGAGCAAGAACAGGCATCGGATGCCCAGCCGACGGTTGCGATCGAGCAGGGGCAGCAGTCCTATAAGGACTCAGAGCGGCGTAAGCTGAGAGGGTTTGTGCAGTCCGCGCAAACGCTAATGGGGGAAAAGGACGCCAAGCTCCAGTCAGCGATCGCCTCCACCACCGACCTTCTGAAGAACGGCTTCAACACCATCATCTGGTGTCGCTATATTGCCACGGCCAACTACGTGGCAGAAGCACTACAGCAGAAGCTGGAGAAGAAGGGCAGCCAGGTGCGCGTGATCGCCATCACTGGGGAGCTGTCGGAGGATGAGCGCGAGATTCGCTTGGCAGAGTTGACCCAGTATCCGCAGCGGGTGCTGGTAGCAACTGACTGTCTCAGTGAAGGTGTGAACCTGCAAGAACATTTCTCATCGGTGATTCACTATGACCTGCCCTGGAACCCCAACCGACTGGAGCAGAGGGAAGGACGGATCGATCGCTACGGGCAGACGACGCCAGTGGTGAAGAGCTACCTGCTCTACGGCCAGGACAACCCGGTGGACGGAGCGGTATTGGACGTGTTGATCCGCAAGGCAGTTCAAATCCACAAGACGCTGGGAATTACAGTGCCTGTGCCGATGGACAGCGCTACGGTCTCAGAGGCGGTGTTTAAGTCCCTGTTCGATCGCGCCAGTGACGCGGAGCAGTTGTCGCTGCTCAACCTGCTGGATGCTGAGGAATCAGCGGTGGAGCAGGTGCATCAGAGCTGGGATAGGGCAGTGGAACGGGAGAAGGTGAGCCGGACCCGCTTTGCCCAGCGGTCGATCAAGCCAGAGGAAGTGCAGGAGGAGCTGATCGAATCGGATCGCATCCTGGGTGATGAACAGGATGTGGAGCGGTTTGTCCGGTCTGCCTGTGAGCGGTTGAATTCGACGCTGGTTAAGAAGAAGCAGGGGTGGCTCTTGCAATCGCCGCCACAGTGCGTCAAGTCGCGGCTGGGGGATAAA
>JBIKWM010000090.1:0-2592 GCA_044356305.1 Flavobacteriales bacterium | reverse complement strand
CCTCCTCCGCAGCCCGGGCATCTGGCTCTTCACGCCGCTCATCGTGCTGCAGGTCATGGGTGCGAGTTTCTCGGCCGAGACCTGGCTCGCGACGCGACCCCTCGAGACGATCGGCTCGCTCGCCGCGTCGAGCTTCAACACGCTGACCCTGCTGCTCGCGCTGCTCACCCTCTTCTACACCGTCGAGAGCCTCGTGCGCGAGGAGCGTCTCGGCTTCGCCCCGATCTACCGCTCGACGCCGGTGCCGACCGCCGCGATGCTCGGCGGGAAGATCGCGGCGAACGCGGGCGTCGCCCTCGTGATCATGGCCGCGGCGATGATCGGCTGCCTCGTGATGATCGCGTTCCAGTGGCAGCAGACCGGGATCCTCGTGCCGCTCGAGCTCGGGCTCTTCGCGTGGATGTGGGGCGTGGTGCTCACCCCGACGCTCATCGTCTGGTGCTCGTTCATCGCCCTCGTGCACGGGCTGGTGCGGAACCGGTACGCGACCTACGGCGTGGGACTGGCCGTCCTAGTCGTCACCGGATTTCTCCAGCTCTGGGGCTACCTCAACTGGGCCAGTAACTGGCACCTGTGGAACGCGCTCGTCTGGAGCGATCTCGACCGACTCGGTTTCTACGGCGAATCATTGGTCGCGAATCGCCTGCTCATGCTCGCGATCGCGGCGATCTTCCTGACGCTCGCCGCCCTGGCCTTCCCGCGCCGCCATCGGGACACCCAACGCACCATCGACTCGATCCGGCCGAAACCCGTCCTGCTCGGTCTCCTGCGGCTCTCGCCGCTGGTACTCATCGCCCTCGGCATCGGCCTCTGGACCTTCGCCGAGTCGCGCTCGGGTTTCCAGGGCGCCGTCGCCCGACGCGAGGCCCGCGACTACCGGAAGCGCAACGACGCGACCTTCCGCGACGCACCGCTGCCGGCGCTCACGAAGGTCGATGCGGCGGTCGAGGTCGATCCTTTCTCGCGACGGCTGTGGGTCTCGGGCACCTACGTCATCCGCAATCCGCACGATGAGCCGATCGTCCGCCTTCCGCTCACCGCCGGTCGATCGTGGGAGAACCTCGCGTGGACCCTCGACGGCGTGCCGATGCAGCCCGTCGGGAAGGACGACTACGCACCGCCGCCCTTCCTCGAGGATCGCGCCGGCCTCTGGACCTTCACGCTCGCCGAACCGCTCGCCACGGGCGAGTCGGTCTCGGTCGGCTTCGCCTTCGACGCCACGTTCCCCGCCGGCTGGACCCGCAACGGCGGCGGCGTCGGCGAGTTCATCCTGCCGTCGGGCGTCGTGCTCACGAGCTTCTCGCCGAGTTTCATGCCGTTCATCGGCTACCTCGAGGGAGTCGGCGTCGACGAGCGGAATGCGATCGACCCGAGGGATCCCGAGCCCGACGCGTGGAAGGGCCTCACGCCGCCCGCGTTCGGCAGCGCGTGGGCCTTCGATCTCCGCATGAGCGTGACGGGCCCCGCCGACTGGGAATTGAACTCGGTCGGCGTGCCCGGAGAGCCCGAGATCAAGGACGGCAAGAAGACCGTCACCTGGACGACCGACCATCCGGTCCGCTTCTTCAACCTCGCGGGCGGTCCGCTCGTGCGGAAGGACGGCGAGGCGTCGACGATCTTCCACAGCCCACGCCACCCGTGGAACGTGACGGCGATGTCCGAGGCGCTCGACGCCTCGCGAAAATTCTATTCGGAGTGGTTCGCGCCGTATCCGCGCCGCGACCTGCGGCTGACCGAGTTCCCCGGCCTCGCCAGCTATGCCCAAGGCTTCCCCGGCAACATCACCTTCAGCGAGTCGATCGGCTTCCTCACGCGGAACGCCAAGGACGGCGACGTCGATCTCGTCTTCTTCGTCACCGCACATGAGGCCGCGCACCAATGGTGGGGCAACATGCTCATGCCCGGACGGGGCCCCGGCGGGAACGTCCTGAGCGAGGGCACCGCGAACTTCAGCGCCGCCCTGCTCACCCTCGAGAAGCGCGGCGAGAAGGCCCTGCGGAAGATGCTGCGGCAATGGGAAGAGTCCTACGTGAACGGCCGGAGCGCCGACAGCGAGCGGCCGCTCGTCCTCACCACGGGCACGCGGCCGGGCGACACCCAGGTCACCTACGACAAGGGCGGCTGGGCGTTCTGGATGCTCTTCGAGCACATGGGGCGCGAGCGGAACCTCGCGGGGATTCGCGAGTTCATCGAGACCTATCGCGACGGCCCGGACTATCCGCTCATCGAGGATTTCCTGGTCACGATGCGAAAGCACGCGGCCGATCCCGAGGCCTTCGACGCGTTCGCGACGCAGTGGTTCCAGCGGGTCGTCCTGCCCGAGTTCCGCCTCTCCGACGCGACGGTCTCGGGCGGGGACGGCGCGTGGACGGTGAGCGCCGCGGTCGAGAACATCGGCACCGGCGAGGTCGAGCTCGAGGTGGCGGCCGAGGGCGAGCGGCCGAAGAAGGGCGAGGACGGCATCGAGCCCGAGCCGCGGCGTGCGATCGAGCGGGTTCGGATCGGGGCGGGCGAGCGTCGCGAGTTCACCGTGCGCTGCGATTTCCCGCCGGTTCGCCTCGTGGCCGATCCGGACGTGCGCGTGCTGCAGGT
>JBIKWM010000035.1:0-31622 GCA_044356305.1 Flavobacteriales bacterium | reverse complement strand
GGTGATAATGGCCACGTACAGTAGTCTGCTTACCATGCTCATCGGTAGTGGTCTCGTCATAGGGCACACTGACGAACGGGCCGATAATGGTCTGTTCCTCGGCCCACGATGCACTTACTTCGTTCATTGCTTCCTCACTGGTACTCCTCCGTTCGTTTATCAGGTCGTTGACCATCGCGTTCGGAATCATCAGGATGAGGATGAGGAATCCGACCGACAAAAGCCGGATAGTGACCGACTCGCTCAGCCAGCGGTTAAATCGGTCGAAGATTCCTTGTTCAGGTTGATGTTGCGGTGCAGGTGTGTGGTCCATGATGTTTGATTGCGTTGATTTGAAGCGCTGCATCGCGGCCATCGCTCCCTTATTGTGTGGGTAAAGGTGTGTTTAACATCTGTTGGCTTGAGCACCCTTATCGGTAATAAATACCTGACTTTTCCAATCCATTACCTTGATCTCTCGAGACAGTGCTCTGATGCTGCCGAATTCACCTTGACACTATTCGCCCAAAATGACTTTTCCTTGAAAAGATACCATGGCGGGACTCGATTCACCCTGCATTTACCGAAGCAGAGAATTGCATGACCACAGTCCTAACTTCGCCCCATGCCTCAGATGGCCACACAGGTGCTCGGTGCCGAGCAGGTGATGCGAAAGATTGACCGCATTGCCTACCAGATTTACGAGAACAACCACCGCGAGGAGCAGGTGATACTGGCCGGTATTGCCCACAACGGCTATAGGTTGGCGCAACTGATTGCCGAGCGGCTCAGGGCCATATCTCCTATCGAAGTGAAGCTTGTTCCGGTCTTCATTGACAAAGAGAACCCCCATAGCGATGAGCCTGAGGTAGAGCTGCTACGCGAGGATGTGGACGACCGTGTGGTGATTCTGATAGATGATGTACTGAACAGTGGCCGCACTTTGGCTTACGGTCTTAAGTACTTCCTTGAGGTGCCAATTCGGAGCATTCAGACCGCAGTGCTCATTGACCGCGACCACAGACGCTATCCCGTTCGGGCCGATTATGTGGGCCTACAGCTCAGCACCACGCTACAGGAACATGTGCTAGTGGTATTTGATGACGATATGACCCGGGTCATACTTGAGTGAGTCGGGTGGCCAGCTCCCGAGCCGAAAGCTCGGGAGGCAATGTGCCATCAACTGTGTATGCCGCTCTGGAATAAACAGGAATACGCTCGGTATAAATGTGACCCATCTGGCTGATATCGTGGGCCAATGGGCGGATTATGGTATCGTGCCTCACCCGGTGCACTGCCACGGAAAGTGGAACCTGCACCCACACCACGGTGCCAGAGTTGAGCATCACATCTAAACCATTGTGATACACAGGCGTACCTCCCCCAGTGGCCAGCACGAAATTGTCGCGCTGGCACCAGCGACTCAGCATCTCACGCTCCAACTCGCGGAATATTTCAGTCTTCTTAGGACTAGGGGTCAACATCCGCGAAATAGGGAGACCGGCCACAGCTTCGATCTCGGCATCCAAATCCGCATGAATCAGGCCCAATTCCTTGGCCAGCAGCGGGGCCAGAGTACTCTTCCCGGCCCCCATGAACCCGATCAGGAATATCCTCATCTTCCTTTCAAAGGAGAATCGTGTTCCTTTAACAAGGCCTTATAAACAAGATTATCTACCAGCTCGGGGAACAATTTTCCCAGATAATAACTCAACTTGCCTTCGCGGCTCATCACCAGCCTGCGCCTGCGGCTTTTGACGGCCATGAAAATTCGGTCGGCCACTTCGGCACTGGTCATCATGGCTTTCTCGTCTCTGGGCGATGTGCCTTGGGCCCGTCCATCGGCCATCAGAGCGGTGTTGCGGATGTTGCTCTCAGTGAAACCGGGGTTGACAATGAGCACATGTAGGCCATTGCGACTGTTCTCAACGCGCAAGGCACTGAGAAAACCCTCCATGGCGAATTTGCTAGCACTGTATCCAGTCCGTGCCGGCAACCCCTGATACCCGGCCACCGAGGATATGCCGACCACCGAACCCTTGTACTTGATCAGCTGACGCAAGGCATACTTAGTGCAATACACCGTACCGAAGAAATTGGTCTCCATGAGTTGACGCATTACTAGTAGGTCGAGGTCAGCAAACAGTGCTCTCATACTGACACCGGCATTATTGATCAGCACATCGATGCGGCCATAGCGGTTCAATGTCTCGTTGATCAGTCGCACGCAATCTTGCTCAACAGCAACATCGGCACGCACGGCCAATACCTCTACACCTTTTTCCTTGAGCGAAGCTGCAGCAATGGCAAGGTTCTCCTCGTTGCGGGCACTGATTGCTATGCGCGCCCCTGCCCTACCGAACCGCTCAGCACAGGCATACCCAATACCCGAACTGCCTCCGGTTACAATGACAACTTTATCTTTCATGCCATGAATGTTCAAACAGCCTATTGAACCGATACATCAAGTGGTCCAAACATATATGAGCAGCCATTGACATCAGTCTCTGTTGCCGTGATAACTCCCGATTCGGAACCCATAACCAATTGTATCTGAGAACCATTTGCAATGCCAATGATCTGGCTACCGGTAGGTACCTGCCAGGCATATTGCGATTCAGCGAATGAGGCCACCGAGTAGATGACCGTGTCGGCTGCCGATGCCAGCACTGGTCCGATGACCATATAAGGAGGAATAAGGTCGAAGAAAAGGGCAGCCGTGTACGTTGAGAAGAACCCCTTGTCGGTGCCAAATGTGCCAGTCTGTCCGCCCTGATTGCGACAGACTCCTGGATCAACGGCCAAAGCATGGCCCATGTCAGTGATACGGAACCATACCACCGGGGCCTGACCTAGCACATTGTGGTACTCGATTCTGGTCACATCGGGTGCCGTAGGATAGCTGACGGTGTAATCGGGGTCCTGATCAATGCCGTGCACATCTGTCCACTGCTTCACCAGTTCGCGGGCGTTGGTGGGGTTCACCACATCGTCATTCTCGCCATGAAAAATAGCTACCCGGCCCCATGGTCCTGTGCCGTGCGCCCGCACCAGATTGCCCCACTCCTGAGGGCTTTTGGTCACATTGCCCAACATGGCACTGGCCGACCCGAACATATCTGTGGCTGCAAAGTAGGGGCCACCCGACATGATTGCCGCGGCATTGAAGATGTCCGGATAGCAGCCCAGCATCACAGCCGACATGGCCCCTCCTGCCGAAAGACCGGTGACGTATATGCGCTGTGCGTCAATCGAATAATCTTGCCGCATCTTCCAAACCATGGCTTCAATGCTGCGGGCCTCACCACTGTTTCGCACAATATCATCCTCATCAAACCAATTGAAACACTCAGAAATGTTATTGATGGTCTTCTGTTCAGGATACAAAACATGGAACCCGAAGCGATCAGACAGTTCGTTCCAGCCCGAAAGTTCGGCTGCATCGGCAGCATTCTGCGAGCACCCGTGCAGCACCACCACCAGCGGGGCATCGGCTGTGGCAGTTGCAGACACATGTCGGAACATGAGCAGATTGCCTGGATTGCTGCCAAAATCCTCAACAGACTCCATTCCTGGCAGGTCATCAGAGTCATCGCACGCGCAGATGCAAACCGCCATCAACATAAAAAATGCCCGTTGAAGCATGGCTGTAAAGGTATGCGGAGCGGCACCTGACCGCCTTTCTGCTTCAGATCCAGATCTCCTACATCCCCAAAGGGAAAAAAACGTACTTTCGCGCCTCCTTTGAAAAGGCCTGACCGGACAGGCCAATAACAACCTGAGGCGGTTCCGGTGCCGTGTCGCAACTCTTAACGAGCCAAATGGCTGAAGAGAAGATCAATGAACAGGCCGATGAGGCCACCGTGGACCAGGCTGCCGAAGTTCAGGCAGAACAGACACCTGCTGCACCTGTAGAGGAGGCCCCTAAGGCCAAGGCAGAAAAGGCCCCAAAGGCCCCGAAGGCCGCACCTGCTGCACCAGTCGAATTTGATTGGAGCGCCATGGGCAAACGGCAACAGATGTACAGCCCCGCTCAGCGTGCTGAGATGGAGAGCATGTACGATGGTACGCTGAAGAGCATAAACGAGCATGATGTGATGATGGGCCGTGTGGTCTCCAAGACCTCTAAGGACTACATCGTCAACATCGGTTTCAAGAGCGAGGGCATCATCCCCATCTCTGAACTGCGCTATACCGATGCACTCACCGTAGGCTCGGAAATTGAAGTGTACGTTGAGCGCACCGAGGATAAGAACGGCCAACTTGTGCTGTCGCACAAAAAGGCCCGTGCCCTCAAGTCGTGGGAGCGTATCAACAGGGCCATGGAGGATGACGAGATCATCACCGGCCAAATTAAATGCCGCACAAAGGGCGGTCTTATTGCCGATGTGTTCGGTATTGAGGCATTCCTACCTGGTTCACAGATTGATGTGAAACCTATCCGCGACTACGACCAGTACGTGGGCAAGACCATGGAGTTCAAGGTTGTCAAGATCAACCAGGAATTCAAGAACGTGGTCGTCTCTCACAAGGCCCTCATCCAGGCCGAGCTCGAACTCCAGAAGAAGGAGATCATGTCGAAACTGGAGAAAGGCCAGATTCTGGAAGGTACGGTCAAAAACATCACGTCCTATGGCGTGTTCGTGGACCTTGGCGGTGTCGATGGCCTCATCCACATCACCGACCTCTCTTGGGGCCGTATCAGCCATCCGGAAGAGATTGTTCAGCTCGATTCGAAGATCAATGTGGTCATCCTCGACTTTGATGACGAGAAGAAGCGGATCGCCCTTGGTCTGAAGCAATTGAGCGGCCACCCATGGGATGAAGCTGCCAAGGACATCAACGTGGGCGATAAGATTAAGGGCAAGGTAGTGGTAATAGCCGACTACGGTGCGTTTGTTGAGTTGGCCCCGGGTGTAGAAGGTCTGTTGCATGTGAGCGAGATGAGCTGGAGCCAGCACCTTCGCAGTGCTCAGGACTTTCTCAAAGTCGGACAGGAGATTGAGTGCGCAGTGCTGAACATTGACCGCGAAGAGCGCAAGATGAGCCTGGGCCTCAAGCAACTCAAGACCGACCCATGGACAGAGGTCACAACCAAATACCCTGTCAATTCGCAGCACTCAGGTAAAGTTCGCAACTTCACCACCTTCGGCATATTCGTTGAACTTGAAGAGGGTATCGATGGTCTGGTTCACATCTCTGACCTGTCGTGGGAAAAGAAGATCAAGCATCCGAGCGAGTTCACCACCGTAGGTGCCGACCTCGATGTGGTTGTGCTTGACATAGACGTTGAGAACCGCAGGCTGAGTCTGGGTCACAAGCAGTTGCAGGAGAACCCATGGGATGTGTTCGAGACAGTGTTCAGCGAGGGTACTACCCACAAAGGCACCATCACGAGCTTCAACGACAAGGGTGCAGTCATAGCCCTGCCTTATGGCATCGAAGGCTATTGCTACAGCAAGCAACTTGTGAAGGCCGATGCTTCGAAGGCCAAAACTGAGGAGGCACTCGATTTTGTAGTGGTAGAGTTCAACAAGGAAGCCAAGCGTGTAGTGGTATCGCACCTGCGCACCTACGCTGAGGATCCTGAGGATGAGCGCACCGTGAAGAAGAATGCTGCCTCTACCAGCAAAGGTGTTAAGAAGGTGAAAGACAGCCTCGAGAAGACCACTTTGGGCGACCTTGAAGCACTCTCTAACCTGAAAGAGGCCATGGAGAAAGGCGCCAAGGCAAAGACCACCAAGAAAAAGAAGGCTGAAGAAGAAAGCTCAGACGAAGAGTGATCCTCATCAGTATTCGTGAATCGGAAAGGGCGACCGGCAACAGTCGCCCTTTTCTTTTGCCCATTCGGCACAAAGCCTACCTTTGGCACCTGCCATGACCAACGGAGCCCGCGTGATCCTGGACAGCCTGCAACTGCGGCTGACCATCGACCGCATGTGTCATGAGTTGATTGAGAACCATGCGGATTTTTATGATACAGCCCTTCTGGGACTGCAGCCACGTGGTATCCAGTTCTCTGAGCGCATAGCACAAAGACTGCGTGAGCTGACTGGAAATCATGAAATCAGGCTCGGAAAGCTCGATGTCACCTTTAACCGCGATGACATACGCCACCACGATGGGCCGCTGCTGCCCAACGCCATGCAAGTCGATTTTCTGATAGAAGGACTGCAAGTGGTGCTGATAGACGATGTGCTTTATACCGGCCGCACCATACGAGCCGGCATGGACGCCATGTTGGCCTTCGGTCGCCCGAAAAGAGTGGAATTGGCCGTTCTAATTGACAGGAGGTTCAGCCGCGAACTGCCTATTGAGCCGAACTATGTTGGCAGACGCATTGACACCATCACATCAGAACGTGTGAAGGTGGACCTGGGCGGCAACGGGATGCCAGACGTTGTGACACTTTACTCCCCAGAGATTACCGCATGAGCGCCCTGTCGCAGAAGCACCTGCTCGGGATAAAAGACCTGTCCGAAGAGGATATCAGGCTCATCCTGGGTACGGCTAAGAACTTCAAGGACGTGATAAACCGTCCGATAAAGAAAGTACCCTCGCTGCGAGATGTGACAGTGGCGAACCTGTTCTTCGAGAATTCTACCCGGACAAAACTCTCTTTCGAACTGGCCCAGAAACGATTGAGTGCCGATGTGATCAATTTTTCGGCATCGGGCAGCTCTGTAAAAAAAGGAGAGACACTGATTGATACCGTCAATAATATCCTGTCCATGAAAGTGGATATGATAGTGATGCGCCATGCCGATGCCGGAGCTCCGCATTTCCTAGCCCAACATGTGAATTCGGTCATTATCAACGCAGGCGATGGGGCGCATGAGCACCCTACGCAGGCGCTGCTCGATGCATACTCTATGCAAGAACGTCATGGTGACCTGAAGGGTCTCCGCGTGGCCATTGTCGGAGACATCCTTCATTCGCGGGTGGCGCTATCAAATATCTTTCTCCTAAATACGATGGGAGCCGAAGTGACCGTGTGCGGACCGCGCACCCTCATGCCGCGTCACATGACCGAGCTGGGTGTTAAGGTGAGTCATGATCTGGATTCCACCCTGGCATGGTGCGATGTGGCCAACATGTTGCGCATTCAGCTCGAAAGGCAGGATGTGCAGTATTTCCCTAGCCTGCGCGAGTATTCCATGCAGTTCGGGCTCGATGCCGAAAGGCTGGATAAAGTAGGCAAGAACATTACTATAATGCACCCTGGTCCGATTAACAGAGGGGTGGAAGTGACCAGTGATGTGGCTGATGGAAACAATTCGATAATCCTGGATCAGGTAGAGAACGGTGTGGCTGTACGCATGGCTGTGATGTACCTGTTGGCGCAACGCCTGAAACCAGAGTCGCAAGTGTGATTCTGATTAAGATACATGCGCTACATTTGGGCCGCTAACAAAATGCCATCATATGAGTTTTGAGGTAGAAAGGCGCGACAACCATGCTTTGATTAGGGTGCGCGCAGAGAAGCTGGACAGTCATATCTCACCAGCACTCAAATCTGAGCTTGTTGTGCTCAATGCCGATGAGTTTCGAAATATCATCATTGATCTGAGCGAGACCCGATACTGCGACAGCAGTGGCCTCAGCGCAATCCTCGTGGCGAACCGCCTGTGCAAGAATTCGAACGGCACCTTTGTGCTGTGTGGTCTTCAGCGCTCGGTTGCCAAGCTCATTTCCATCTCGCAGCTCGATACCATTTTGAACATCAGCGGAACTCTTGACGAGGCCGTTGACCTGCTGACCATGGAAGAAGTTGAGCGCGACATCGACAAAGAAGACAAGTGAATACCTTTACACCCACAACCAACCATCATCACACCAATTAACCAATGAAAAAAGTTCTACTTACCGTTTCTGCCATTGCAATGGGTATCGGCTCAGCCATGGCGCAGTGCACACCCGATCCGAGCCTTGCTGGTTCTGAATTCGGACTCTATCCCGATACAATTCCGACCATATACACTTGTGCCGGTTGCGGTGGTCATACAAGAGTGATTGATTTTGTTGCTTTCACCGACACTGCTACCGTTGTGCTAGGCAACACAGTGACCATTTACATTGACGCCTTCAAGGTTGTTGATGTGACCGGGGTGCCTGCCGGATTGACTTATGGAACCAACTTAGGAGCCAATCCAAACTTCGGTGAATGGCTCAACACTGGTACCATTCCGAACCAGACAGGTGTTCAGGGCTGTGTATACATCACCGGTGGAGAAGCTGAATGGAATGCAGCAGCAGGTTCTGTTCACCCGCTTGTTGTAAATGTTGATGCCCGAATCGGTTCAACCAACCCGCCCCTCACAGGAATAATCAACCCAGGCACCTGGTTGTCTGCGGTTCCAGCTAACCTTGGTGGTGGCCTGATTCCAATCAGCACCTACTTCCTAGACGTACGTGCTAGCGGTGTTGGAATCACCGAATACGACAGGACCAAGTTCACTGTACTTGAGTGCTATCCTAACCCATTCAGCAACAGCACCAACATCCGATTCCACTCGCCTAAGGCCGGTGAAAACGTTGAGTTCAGTGTTTATGGAGTGTTGGGCAACCGTATCAGCAGCAAGACCATTCAAGCTGAAGAAGGTTTGAACAAATTCGATTTTGACGGTTCTTCAGTCTCTTCCGGTGTTTACTTCTACACTCTCAAGAGCGGAAGCAAGAGCGTGACCAAGAAGTTCACTGTGAAGTGATTTTCTGAACTGAGACAATTGAAGAGCCTCTCCGAAAGGAGGGGCTCTTTTTTTTGAGAGCAACAGAACTTTGCGATCCTCAACCAAAAGAAAATGAGATTACTCTTTCAATCAATCTTACTGCTTCTTCCCATAGTCGCTTCAGCCCAGGGAAAATCGCTGTTATGGAAAATCACATCGCCCAATGGAAATGAGAGCAGTTACCTCTTCGGCACCATGCATCTGATACCTGAAGAGCGATATTTTTTCACTCCGGCAATGACCGAAGCATTGAAAAAATGCAGCATGTTGGTCCTCGAGACTGATCTGGATGTGCCAATGGGTAAGCAATTAGAACTGGCGCAGAAGATGTTGATTCCAGAAAACAAAGGACTTGCCGACCTGATGAGTGCGGAAGAATATGCGAGGTTGAGAGCTGTCTTTGTTGATTCTTTGGGATTGAAGGATTCGAAGTTCACAAAGCAGTATTCTCGCATCAAACCTGTGTTCATGACCGGGCTAATTATGACTGATCTGTTAGGCAAGGTGAAAATGTACGAGCACGAATTATCAGGTATGGCCAAGAAGAATAAGATGACCACGACCGGACTCGAGACCATTGATGAGCAGATGGATATTATGGACTCGTATCCGATAACCGATCAGATCAGGGATCTGCAGAGCACAGATAGCCGTATGATGACAGAATTCAATAGGCTCTTGGATGCGTACGTGGCCCAAGACCTCGATGCCATGCGCAAGTTGAGCGAGGAAGACCGTTCGATGGGCGACCTAGAGGCACGGTTCCTGGTGGATCGGAACAGGAAATGGGTACCTAAAATCGGGGAGATGGCCCAGAAACAGCCCACATTCTTTGCAGTTGGAGCGCTTCATCTTGCCGGACCTGAAGGGCTTGTGGAGGCCCTCAGGACGCAAGGCTGGAAGGTGGAAGCTGTCAACTGAGGCGGTCCCACACCCGCTCTTGCAGCAGCCACCCACGTATGGGGTCGTAAATTGCTACTGTGCTGCACCGGGTACCGTAATCGGGAGCCTCCACAAAAGCCGCGCTCAGCCGCTGCTCCCATTCCAAAGGCACACCTGTGGATGGGAGCGTATGGTCGGGATAAATTGTACGGTCGGTGAGCGGTTCGAAGAGGCCATCCATATCAAATGCTGATTGGCTAATCACTGAACTGATGGCTACACGGGTAACTTCGGCCTTGGGCCAAGGGGTGTTCATGTTGTCATTGCTAAGTGCATGAACACCAGTATGCAATAGGTTCAACCGCCCTTCACTGCTATTGATGTGATATGCCTCCGCCCCTTGGCCGAGCACCAAGTTGAATGGCTCAAAACGATTGAGATCGGGAAATTGAGCGATGAATTCTCTCGGGCCATCAACCCCCAAAAGAAAATCTTTGATGAAAGCCCCGCGCGAAGGCGCACCCTGCCGCCTGAGATGCGGTGCCCTCACATTGGTGATCAGGCCCCAACGCCCGTCCTCGTGAAAAGCGAGCCATGTTCCACCTTTCTGAAGATCGCGGCCACCGCGTACGCGATTATCCTCTTGCCAAGGGGCAAGCGCAATTGCAGGGCGATCAAGGAACTCATCGCGATTGGCCGCGATAATAACTGGATGAACGCTGTGCTGGCCAAGGGCCATTATCGCCAGACACATGGAAGATCAGAGGCGCAAATCGGCCTTAATAGTGGCTATGCGCTGCCTGAGAACCGCCTCGGTTGAGCGGTGCTCTGTACGGCCTTTCAACTCGGCATTCACGCTCACATAGAACTTGATCTTAGGCTCGGTGCCGCTCGGCCGTGCGGTAACTACCGCTCCATCGGCAGTCTCGAACTGGATTACGTTGGAAGAGGGAAGTCCCGTTGATGTGACGGTTCCTGTGCGCATGTCGCGCACAGTACCTGCCTTATAATCGCGCAGCAACACAACCTGCGACCCGCCTAAAATGGCCGGTGGCGCATTGCGATAGCCATCCATCATGCTGTTCATCTCCGCAATTCCGTCCCTACCGGTCTTGGTCACATTCACCAGGTCCTCAATGAACATCCCGAAACGGAGATAGAGGTCGATAATCAGGTCGTGCAGTGTCATGCCTTCGCTTTTGGCCCAAGCGGCCATCTCTGCAATGAGGGCGCAGGCCATGATCGCATCCTTGTCGCGCACCTTATCTCCGCTGAGGTAACCATAGCTTTCTTCACCTCCACCCACAAATTCCATCTTTGACTCGCGCTCACGTATCAGTTCGGCTATGTACTTGAAACCGGTGAGAACCTCATCGCACGGCACTTCGAAATGCGCGCTGATCCTGGAAATGAGATTGGTGGTGACGATGGTCTTGGCGGTGAACTGCCTGCCATTGAGGCGGCCCGATTCGCTCCATCTGCGCAGGAGGTAATACACCAACAGGCTACCGGTCATATTGCCGTTGAGAAGTTCTATCTGTCCGTCAGTGTTGCGCACGGCAATGCCCACACGATCGCTGTCGGGGTCGCAGCCCATTACCAGTTCGGCACCTACACGGTCGGCAAGTTTCAGGGCCATGTCCAGGGCGGCCTTCTCCTCCGGATTCGGGCTCTTCACGGTTGGGAAGTTGCCATCGGGCACACTCTGTTCGGCCACTTCATGCACGTTGGTAAATCCCATTGCACGCAGTACACGCGGCACCATGGTGACAGATGTGCCATGCAAAGCCGTGAAAACAATGGGCATATCGGCAGCCGAGCACACCGCATCGGGGCTCATGCAAGTCTTCAGGATCATGTTCACATAATCGGTATCGATGGGTTCATCGATCAACTCAATCAAATGCTCATTGCCCTTCCATTTCACTGCGCCTGGGCCGCTCACGGCACCAACCTCCTTTATGACGTTCTTATCGTGCGGGGGCACCAGCTGGCCCCCATCGCTCCAATAAGCCTTGTAGCCGTTGTATTCCTTCGGGTTGTGGGAAGCGGTGATCACCACCCCGCTCTGGCAACCGAGTTGTCTTATGGCGAATGAAAGTTCGGGCGTAGGCCGTAGCTCTTTGAAGAGGTATACCTTGATGCCATTGGCAGCAAAGACCTGAGCTGCGGTGCGGGCAAACAGTGGGCTGTTGTTGCGGCTATCGTGTGCAATAGCCACGCTGAGTGCCCCATGCTGTACCTGAGCTCTGATGTAATTGGCCAAACCTTGGGTGGCCATACCGACCGTGTAGATATTCATGCGGTTTGTACCTACGCCCATCAGTCCACGCAGGCCACCGGTGCCAAACTCCAGATCGGTGTAGAACGCCTCTTCAAGATCCTTCCCTCCGGCATCAATGAGCCTCTGGGCCTCGGTTCGAGTGGCGGTATCAAACACATCGCCCGTCCATTCGCGGGCTTTTGACAGTATCTCTTCGGCTGTTCGTTGCATGGCGGCAAAGGTAGATAAGCCCCTTTGCGCCTACCCCATCAAAGGCTCTGAACGAGCTTCTTCTTCCGTTGCGACCACATATAGCCGTAGAGTTTGGGGAAGAACACGGCATACAGGACCGCTATGACAGAAAATGCTATGGAAAGGGAATTGAGGCCGAAGCCATGCTGATTGACAAAAGCGTACATGATCATAAACTCGCCCGTCACTCCCAGCGGATAGAGGAAGATGAACAGCGAGTAGCGTGCCCACTCCAGATGGCCAAAGGTAGCCCCGCGCATGTTCTGGCGGTAGTAGGCGTACCGCACCACTTCAGTAATTCCCCATGCCACACTGACCATCACTGTGCCATAATAGCCTATGCCTGAGGCTAACAGGTCTAAAGGCAGGAGATTCATGAGGACAACCACAAGTATGCGTGAGGCCACCTGCAAGGCTGTGAGCCACCAACTGCCCCCTGCCCAGCCCATGGCGGCATGTAACACCTCGAGCAGCGCTACCCCCTGCGCAATGCTGAGCATCAGGCGGCTATCGGTGTCGAGAACGAAACTGCGCCCAGCCACCATCGACATATAAAACAACCATGCAATGAGCGCGAAGGTGTTGTACGCGCTGAGGTAACGTGTTCGGGTCGTTTCGTTCATCTTTTCAGTTATTGATACTTGATGTCCACCTGAAAATCCCGGCCATGGCGCTACCGGCTATAAGGTGCCACACACCCCACATGGCGGCAATGAGGGCCATTTCCATTTGCCCCGGGAAAAAATCGAGGGCCAGGACCAGACCGAGCCCAGAATTCTGAATACCGGTTTCTATACTCACGGTGGACACCTCTGACCTATTGAGTCTGAATACTGTAGCAACGGCTATCCCTGCCCCAAAAGCCAGTGCATTGTGCACCACAACGTAGCCGAACAGCCTCCCGGCTCCTGCCGAAAGTACCTGCCAGTTGCTGGCCACTGCCGCCACAACAAACAGCACGAAAAGAACGCCACCGACCATTTGGACAGGTTTCTTATACCGTTCAATGAGATCAGGAAAAAAATGCCTCAGGCCGATGGCGAGCGAAATTGGCAGTACCAAAAGCAGAAGGACAGTCCTGATCATCTGAAACTGATCAATCTGGAATTCGCGAAGCCCTGAGGCCGTGGGACCATAGAGCGATGCCCAAAAGTTGAAGCCGAGTGGAGTGAGAATGAAGCACCAGAGCGTGGTGAATGTGGTGAGCGTGACGCTGAGGCCCACATCGGCCTTGGCCATGGCGCTTATGTAATTGCTCACATTTCCACCCGGACATGCAGCCACAAGGAACAGTCCAAGGGCCACTGTGGCAGGTGGCGCGGCCAGATGAACCAGTGCCAAGGTGACCAAAGGAAGCGCCACGAGCTGGGCGAGCAGTCCGGCCAACACGGGCCTCGGATGGCGGAATGACTTGAACAGGTCGGCAATGCGCATGTCGAGCGCCACACCGAACATGAGGAACCCGAGCAGCACATTGAGAGCCAATTGCCCACCGCTGTTGAACTGTACCTGCACGGCCGCAAGGTACCCACCTGTTAGCTTTGCGCCATGAGCAGCGCACAACGTCCACTGATATTGGCTACTAACGATGATGGCATATCGGCACCGGGCCTTCGGGCCCTGGTGGAAGAGATGCAGCAACTGGGCGATGTGGTGGTGGTGGCACCCGATAGCCCGCAGTCGGGCATGGGACACGCCATAACCATAAACAACCTGTTGCGGATAGATAAGGTGAATCTACATGGCCCAAGCGAGGCATATCAATGCAGCGGAACTCCGGTAGACTGTGTCAAGATAGCCATAGACAAGATACTGCCGCGCAAGCCCGACCTGTTGGTCTCGGGCATCAACCACGGGGCAAACCACAGCATAAATGTCATTTACAGCGGCACCATGAGCGCAGCCGTTGAAGGCGCCATTGAAGGGATCGTCTCAGTCGGTTTCAGCAGTCTGGATTATAGCCTCGATGCCGATATGGGTCCTGCCAGACACTTCGCCCGCATAGTGGCCCAGAACATGCTCAGGCACGGAATGCCCACAGGCACATTGCTCAATGTCAACATACCGAAATTGCCATTGGCCGATATCAAAGGCATCAAGATCTGCCGTCAGGCCATAGCCAAATGGGAAGAGGAACTGATTGAACGCAAGGACCCGACAGGGCGCAAGTACTATTGGCTCACAGGCCGATTTGAGAATTATGACAAAGGCACCGATACCGATGTTTGGGCACTCGACAACGGATATGTCTCTGCCGTACCCGTGCAGTACGACCTAACCGCACACCACGCCATGAAGCGGCTCAACGACTGGGACCTCACGTAAGGGATAAATGAGAATTTATATTTGGTAAACAAGGCAATGGAGATGGTCAAAGCTGATAGTATGACGACCGGAGCAATCAGCGGTATGGTGATGCCGCCCGTCTTCATGGCACTTTTCTACCTGGTGGCGTTTGCCGAGAGCATCCCATTCAGCCAGTTCTTGGATCAACTGGCCGATGCACACCGATTCTCGGTCCTACTGTCATTCGGGCTACTGGGCAACCTCGTTCCATTCTTCCTTTTCTATCGTAGGCAGATGGACCGCGCAGCCAATGGCGTAATCGGGGCCACATTGCTGTTGGGCGCCATTATCGTTTACCTGAAATTCGTGCATTGAGGCTCTTCATCATAGCGGGAGAACCTAGTGGCGACCTGCATGGCAGCAACCTTGTTTATGCCCTGCGCGCCCAGCGGCCCGACCTGAGGTTTGAAGGTTTCGGTGGCCCGCTGATGCGGGCGGCAGGGGTGCACCTTCACCGCGACCTGCGCCACCTCTCATTCATGGGCTTTGTGGAAGTGTTGCGCAATCTGGGCCATGTGATAAAGAATTTCCGCGTGGCAAAACAGGCCATTGCCACCTCAAGACCCGATGCGCTGATACTGATCGACTATCCCGGATTCAATCTCCGATTGGCCAAGTGGGCCAAGGCCCACGGAATGAAAGTGATCTGGTACATAGCCCCGCAGACCTGGGCGTGGAAAGAGGGCCGTGTGCATGACCTGCGCCTTTATGTGGATGAATTGCTATGCATCCTCCCGTTCGAGGAAGCGTATTTCAAGAGTTTCGGGGTCAATGCCCGGTTTGTGGGCCATCCGCTGCTTGATGTGGCACTAAGTAGCAGAAATCAAAAACCAGTGGACCATGAATGCGGGAGCGATAATAACGTATCCCGTCCGTTGATCGCACTGCTGCCCGGCAGCCGAAAGCAGGAAGTGAGCAGAATACTGCCTGAGATGGTGGAGGTTATGCCCTATCTACCTGACTACCAGTGGGCGGTGGCCTGCTCTCCTCATGTACCGATGGAGCTATACCGGAAATTTGTGCCGGCAGAAGTTCACTGCCACACCGAGGGCACCTCTGCACTACTCCAACGTGCGCATGCCGCCCTGGTGACATCGGGTACGGCAACATTGGAAACAGCCCTGCATCATGTTCCGCAGATTGTGTGCTACCGTGCCAACGCCCTTTCCATTGCCATTGCGCGCATGCTCGTTAAAGTGCGGTTTATTTCGTTGGTGAACCTGATCCTTGACAGACAGGCGGTGCCCGAACTGATACAGGCCGATCTCAACACTGAGCGCCTGGCCACAGAACTCAGGGCCATCAGCGCGGGCGAATCGCGCACGGCCCAACTTGTGGCCTACGATGAACTGATAGGAAGACTGGGTGGGAAAGGTGCCTCCGAAAGGGCAGCTCAGGCCATACTCTCTAAGGTTTAGACCAACCGTTCCTTGAGCGCCTTGCTCACCGCCTCGCTCATGGAGTGAACGTGCAGTTTCTCATAGATCTTCCTGATGTGCGAGTTCACCGTGTGAAACGATAGCTCACAGCGGTCAGCAATCATCTTGTAGCTCAGTCCGTCCACCAGCATAGATAGAATCTCCTTCTCGCGTGGCGTGAGGCCATACTCGGCCGTCAGTTCGGGTCTGCGCTCCTCTTCGGCACTGAAATAACGCAGAACACGCATGGCCATGCTCGCATTGATGGTGGCGCCACCGGCCATGGCCTCGCGTATGGCCTCAATGGTCCTGATCGGCTCATCGCGCTTCAGAATATAGCCGGTTGCTCCTGCCTTGATACTCTGAAAGAGGCTTTCATCGTCCTCAAACACGGTCTGCATGATCACGCTCATCTGTGGGAACTCAGCCTTAATGGCCCGTGTACCTTCAATACCATTGACATAAGGCATCTCGATGTCCATCAGCACCACATCTGGCTGCGCGGCACGCACGTGCTCCACCGCGTTGCGTGCATCTTCAAATGCACCTACGCAATTCAGGTCCTCAAACATGCCTATCAGGTAGCGCAAGCTCTCGCGTCTATCCTTGCTATCGTCAAAAATGGCTACGCGTATCGGCATGGGGCGGGCTGCTTGTGCGTTGCGAAGGTCAGGCACCCGGACTCATCTCGGCCTCGCTGATCTTCGCTATATCGCAAGTCAGGACAACCTCTGTCCCACTGCCAGGTTGAGAGTTGATGACCAAAGTACCACCGATAGCATGGGCCCGGTTCAGCATATTGGTGAGGCCATTGCCGGTCGGAGCTGCACTGGTCTCGAATCCGCAACCGTTGTCCACCACAGTCATGATCAATTTGCCATCGTGCAGAGCGATAGAGACCAGCACCTCATTGGCCCCGCTGTACTTGGCTATGTTGTTGATAGCCTCCTTGAAAATGAGGTACACGTTCTTACGGGCCTGAATGGTGGGACGGATGGTATCGATCCCTTCACCGATCTTGAACCGGACATCGATGCCTGCTGCACCGAGGGTCTGGTGCGAAAATGATTTCATCCGGAACACCATATTCTCGCCACTGTCGTTGCGCGGGCTGATGCTCCACACAATGTCGCCCATGCGGTCCATGATACCGATAGACGTGTCGCGAACCAATCTGACCAGACGTTGGGCCTCTTCAGGCCTGGGTCCGAACTGCATATCGGCCGCCTCGCTGTAAATGCGGATGCTGGAGAGCGATGCACCGATGTCATCATGCAGATCGCTTGCAATTCGGTTACGTTCCTCGTTCAATGCCCCGATGCGCATCTCAATGGCCCTCAGATCAGCGACTCTCCGTTCTTCCTCCATGGCACGGCCGAATTCCACCTCGCGCAGCCGCGACCGTTGTCTGAATCCGAATAGAATGAAGAATCCGAGCAGCAGAAGCAACAGCACCACGGCAATCAGTGCCGCCTGCACCCGCCACCTGAGGGCCAGTTCGTTGGACTGAGCATCCATACGTTCCTTGTTGATGGCCAACTGCTGGCTTTTCTCGTAGTACTCGCGCAGCACCTCGAGGCGGATACCCTGCTCCTTGACATCGAAACTGCGTTCAAGGTCCCGCAGGGTGGCCAACATTGCATTGGCGCGGGGCACATTGCGCAGGCGGAGTGCCACATCAATCGCATCGGTCAGGAATTCTGACCTGCTGTAATCCGTGTTCTGACGGTTCTCATTCTCCATGAGTCCGAGATCCATGAAATAGAATGTGCTATCGGTCTGGCCCGCCTGCTCGCAGGCACGCATGAGTGTGTTCAGATGGGCCTGCGACACATCGCGGTGGGCGGTACCCTTGAGCACTTGCAGTCCACGATGTCCAAATGATTTGGCAGAGGCCAGATCGCCACGGATCAGATATGCCTCGGCCAGATTCCAGTAGGCAATGCCGAGGCCACGCTCCTTTCCCAACGCCTCAGCCTCATCGAGCGATGCCATGGAATACATGATGACGCTGTCGGGCATCTCCAATTTGAGAAAGCACTCCCCGATGTTGGCAATGGCCTGGTAGTTGGCCGAAAGGAATCCGTTTCCATGGTTACGCGGAATGAGCCGCACGGCCGACCGCAGATAAGGAAGGGCATCGACCGTGCGCCCAGAGCTTAGCATCAGCAGGCCCACCAGATTGTCGGCCGAGCCGATCAGCGTGTCGTTGTCCAGTTGCAATGCCACCTCCCGGGCCCTGATGGCGGTATTAAGTCCCTGTTCAAACAAGGCGTTGTAATACATGATCTCGGCCTCCAACGAATGGATGTAGTAGAGGTCGATCAATGAGAGCCGGCCTCCATGTTCATCAAATAATCGATTAAGAATGACCTGGGCCGAATCGTGATGATTCAAATTCATTGCCTCTACCGCAGCCTCAAATCCTGAGGCGAGAGCGGGAGTGATCTCTTTGGGTACAGGCTGACCGAAAACCTCAGATTCCGAATTGCTCAGTAACAGGAGAAGTAGAGCAACAATCAGGTATGAATTTATATTACAACGACTTACGATACTTCGCGATAGGTGCAGGTATTCATCGCTCGTGCTCTTCACCAATGAATCTACAATCAGGCGGACACTTCTTATCAATTTCGGAAGCCATGGGAATTCTGGACCCAAGGTGAAATAAAGCTTTGATTCAATAACATCACCCTTTCCCAAAACTCCGCTATTATTATTCTGACTGCAATTTTAGTCTGAACGATAGGGATTTCCGTAGACCCACATCAGCACCTACTTTCGCTCGTGATGAGCGACACACAGCACCCTACGCAACCCAAGCTGGAGCGTACCCTTGGCCCTTTGATGCTCTGGGGCCTCGGGGTCGGATATGTCATTTCGGGCATGTACTTCGGGTGGAACCTCGGATTGCGCGAGGGTGGCACCTTGGGCCTTGCCGTAGCCACAGGATTCATAGTTGTCATGTACCTGTGCTTCACGTTCAGTTATACCGAGCTGGCCTGCGCCATACCCAAGGCCGGTGGCGCATTTGACTATGCCGACCGTGCCCTGGGCCGCAACTGGGGTTTTGTGGCCGGGTGGGCGCAGATCATCGAGTTTGTCTTCGCGCCCCCTGCCATTGCGGCCGCAATAGGGGCGTATTTCGGTCTGCTCACCGGAGGCGATGCCACCCTGATAGGCATCATAGCCTACCTGCTGTTCACAACCCTCAACATACTGGGTGTGAAGGCCGCTGCCACCTTTGAACTGATCATCACCATTCTGGCTGTGGCAGAGTTGCTCCTGTTCAGCGGGCTCACCCTGCCCCATTTTGAATGGGCCAATCTGAGCGCAAATGCACTGCCCAATGGCTATGCGGGCATATTCGCAGCCGTACCCTTCGCCATCTGGTTCTTTCTGGCCATTGAGGGCGTGGCCAATGTGGCCGAGGAGACTGTCAATCCGCAGCGCAACGTGCTCATCGGGTTCGGGTCGGCCATACTCACGCTCATCGTGCTGTGCATCCTCACATTCGTCAGTTCGGTGGGAGTGGCCGGCTGGGAGGCCATCGTGTTCAATGCCGATGGCACAGCCAGCGACTCTCCCCTACCCTTGGCCCTTTCGCACATTGTGGGCAACTCTGGCCTCATGTATCACTTGCTGGTCAGCATAGGTCTGCTGGGGCTGGTGGCCTCGTTTCATGGCATCATACTGGCAGCAGGGCGGGCCACGTTCGAGTTTGGGCGTGTAGGCATGGCCCCTGCCCTGCTCGGCAAGGTGCACCCAAGGTTCCACACGCCTGCAAATGCCCTTATCGCCAATATGTTGATCGGGATTCTGGCCCTGATCACCGGAAAGACGGCCGACATCATCACCATAGCATGCTTCGGGGCCATCACGCTCTACATCATCAGCATGGTGAGCCTGATACGGCTGCGCCAATCAGAACCTGACATGCCAAGGCCCTTCAAGGTGCCGTTCTATCCCATAGCTCCCATGCTGGCCCTCGGCATAGCCGTTGTGGCGCTGATGTCCATGGCCTGGTTCAATCACCGCATCGCGCTGGTTTACGCGGGCCTGTTGGCCGTATCGTACATAGCATATGTGGTGGTGTACCGCAGAAAAGGTTGATCAGCCCAGCCTGTTGCTCAGACTGGCCCAGCCGCCCCCATTGTGCACATCGGTATAGCCCCTTGAGCGCAGCAGCGAAGCAGCCGATGCACTGCGCATGCCCGATGCACAGCAGGTGATAACCGGTCTGTTCTTGTCTTTCAGTTTATTCAGGTTGGCTGCAAGTCCATCGAGGGGAATGTTCACTGATCCTTTGATGTGCCCACCTGCAAATTCGCCCTTGGTGCGCACATCTACGATGATGGCACCGTCTTTCACCTTCTGGGCCAGATCCACTGATGGGCCCATGCCGAACAGCTTTTTCAATGTGTCTATCATGGCTCAGGCGTGTTGGGCGGTCAGGTTGTTCACTTCATACCACGTCCCTCCGTTGGTGCAGGCAATGCCCTGATTTGACAGAAAATACTCAGCCTGACCGCTGCGGCCGCCACTGGCGCAGCAGAGCACGAGTGGCTGTTTAAGCGCCTTCAGCTCATCGAGGCGGTCCATCACCTCGTTCAATGGAATGTTGATGGACCCGGCCACGTGTCCGCCCATGAATTCGCCCCGTGTGCGTACGTCCACCACAGTGAATTCGCCTTTGGCAATGCTCTCTTCTATGTTCATGTCTGGTTGTTTGAGGCCGCAAACCTATCGGAGCGAAAAATGCGATGTTGCGACATTTATCACGCAGCTCGGGCTCCATGTCATAGGTTGATCTATGCAAATCCGGCCAACGGATGCACACGGAACGGGTCGCTGGGGCAGATATCGGATTATTCGCCACAGATGGTCTATCCCCTGATTCCTCATTGTTTCTTGCCATGCCAGGCTTGCTGCCACCGCACACATCGGCCCGATACCTTATCATTGTCTTCCCATCTATCAAATTGCATCACAGATGTTCACCCTTCGGTCCTTTCTGCATTTGGCGGCCATTGCCTGCCTTGTCGTGTCCTGCACTCCGGAAGAGGAGGATACCACCAACCCTTGCGGTACACCCAGCCTGCTGATCAATACCGATCAAGGCTATGCCTACCTGAATGTGACACCCAATGGCACGCAGGGTTTCTTTGAGGTGCAGTATGGGGCCAACGGATTCTCATTGGGCAGTGGCACGGTGGTGAGTATCAACCAGAGCCACACACTCGGCACGCTCAACAATGGCACTTACGACATTTACATACGTGGTAACTGCGGTGGCACCTCGTGGAGCGATTGGAGCACGGCCCAGAGTTTCCTTATCTCGGGCGGACTTAGCGGCAACTGCCAGGTGCCTTCAAGTATCGGAACCACAATTTTTCCAAACTATGTCAACGTATACTGTATTCAGTACGATGCTGATTACTTCGAGATTGAATACGGCACTACCGGATTCACTTTGGGTTCGGGAACAAGGGTCACCAATCCGACCGAGAGCTTCACGATAACCCCACCCACCCATGGCACGGTGTACGATTTTTACTTGAGAGCCAACTGTGGCGGACAGGATTTCAGCGCTTGGAGCAGTGCCAACAGTTTCTTTTACCCTTAAGTGCATAGATCATGGAACGCCTGACATTCTCCATTGACATTGCTGCCACGGCCAATATGGTGTTTGACCGTATGCTGGGCCTCACAGACAAAGGCACGTACCAGAGGTGGACAGCCGAGTTCAATCCCACATCGACCTACGAGGGCCGATGGACAAAAGGCGGAAAGATGCACTTCGTTGGTACGGACGAACACGGTAACCGAGGTGGGATGGTCTCTGAAATAGCGGATCTGGTGCCCGATTCGTTCGTTTCGATCCGTCATTTAGGCATGTTGAAAGGGAAGGAGGAAGTGCTGACCGGTGCCGAGGTAGAGCCGTGGGCCGGTGGACTTGAGAATTACACATTGACCCAAAAGGGAAATACCACCACAGTGCTGGTTGAGATAGATGCCGTGGCAGATTTCATCGGCTATTTCAATGCGACATGGCCCAATGCTCTGCTCCGTTTGAAGGAACTTTGCGAGAAATGAGCACCTTGGTCGGCTGACCCCAGGTTTATTGGGCGCGGCAAGTCTCTCTAATCCAATGACAATGATTGACGGTAAAATGATTCTCAAGGTCACATTGAAGATTTGTTGCGTCTCCTTCTGTTTGCTCAGCATCAGCTCTGGCCTGATTGCCCAGAACCCAAATCCGAGGCTCGATACGGCTCTGGCCACACGACTGGGTGCCGATGACTACGGCATGAAGATGTACGTGTTTGCCATGTTGCGCACGGGCGAGAACAAGACCACCGACAAAGCTTTCATTGACAGTTGTTTCGCAGGGCACATGGCCAATATCGGTCGGCTCTCCGAAGAAGGTCTTCTGGTGGTGGCGGGTCCGTTCGGGCGCAACACCGATGGATTGCGTGGCCTGTTCATCCTCAATGTGTCCACCGTGGCCGAGGCCGAGAAGCTGGTGCTCACTGATCCGGCCATCAGCTCTGGCCTTTTAAAGGCTGAGCTTCACCCTTGGTATGGGTCGGCTGCATTACCCGAGTATCTCGATGCGCACGACCGCATCTGGCGCAAAGAGCATTGACTCCCATCTTCTAAGCCACTTCCCGAATTGATGCTTCAAGAGGCCCATTTTACCTGGGCCTTTAACGGTCAGTCTGACCTAAGGCAGTTGTAGATGTTGTAGTCGGTGGCCGGAATGCCATGTACCAGGCCCAGACCACGGGCCATGGTCACTATCTGTCCGCGATGAAATGTGCTGTGATTCACCACATGTATGATGTATTCATATCGGCACAGTCGGTTCTTGGCCCATGGCATGTCGAGGCTCAGTTCGGTTGACAGGTCAGCCTCGCTGAATTGTCCGAACTGTGTCCTCATCCCGTCAGACTGCGACACAAGCTCCGCCATCACATTGGCCGCATCGCCCTTGCGCACTGCCCAATTGAACCCAGACAAGTCCTGCTGCATGACAAAGGCTGTCCAGAAACGCTGGGTGCGCAACATGTGCTGCAAGGTGAGGTCTAAGCTCCGGAAGCTTGATTCCACCTCGGCATACATCTGATCCACAGGTTGGTCCATCAACCAATGCACCAGACGGGTATTGGCCCATGCATTATAATCAACGTAATTTGAAGTGAGTTTACTGAGGCTCATGATTGTACCGGTGATGGAGCTAAATCAAGGGTGATGGATAGATTTGTCTGAACAAAAATATCAGAATATGCACCCATATACTCCTACACCATGAGTTCGGGCTATAGAAGTTGGGACTTTGACGCCAAGAACGGTAGCAACATGAACGAGAGCCGCGTACAGGCATCAGTGGTGCTCAGGCGGATCAAGTGAAGTACTCGTTCATCTGAAATATCCGCCCTTTCTGAACCAGGCTCCTGAGCAATCAGAACAGATCCAACTGAACAGGCCCCTCGCCACCGTCCTCGGGGCGTTTCAACTCCCACTCAACCTGCACGGGCCCTTCGTTTCTGACCTCAACAGCATTGGCAGCACCTGACGGGCCGGGACTGTCGGTGGTGGGTGGGCCTTGGACTTCCTCTACCTCCTCGTAAGGCAACGGTTCAAGCAGGTCGATGGTGTTCACACTCTGGGCTGTGAGGCGGTTGCCCTTTGCCTTCAGGCCTTTCACATCAATAAATGCCTCAAGGTCTATCACCTCATCCTCCACACGGTCGCGGCCTTTCTCCTTGCGGAACGATATCTTGATCTGCGGCCGGTGGTCGGTTGCAAACAGTTCCAACCTGTTGCCCTCGCCCTCGGGCAGCACAGATGTCTTCTTATCGGTCGGTTCAAGCAGAAAGCGTTTCACGTTGAACTGCTTCTTCTCATCTTCCCAATAGATGGCGGTCACCGGCTTCTTGGGGTTCCATTTCTCAATGATGAGCATGTCCTCATCAAAGTGGGTGTCGAGGTCAAAACCGGTAAGGCGGTAGTCACCGCTCTGCATCAGCGTAAGGATCCGGTCAGTGGGTCTGAATTCACCCAGCAACTGACCGCGGCCCTCGGCATTGAGGCGCGACACGCTGTCATCGAACCAGATCTTGCGTGCCCCGAGCGTGCTCAGACCCTTTTCCTTCTGCAGGATCTTGTGAATGGGGTACTTGGTGAGGGTGTTGCCCTTGCTCGCCCGGCCTTTGATGGCCAGGGTGGCAAAATCGAAATCAAAACGGATGTTGCGGATCTTGGCCAGCACCTTGTGCTGCACCGTTATCACCTCGGCCTCGCCATTGGGATTGGCACTGAACCACAGCACCTCGCTGTTGGCCGTCTCATTGGTCAGGTCGTAGTCCTTGTCGCGCGTCACACCGGTCACAGCAAAGCGCTTCACGTAGTTGGCCCCGTGCTTGCCATCGCGGTACACATAGTTGTAGATGGTGCGGTTGTCGTTCTTCTGAAACACCGCCACGTGAATGATGTCCTTGCCTACAAACACCTTGTCGGCCACCTTCACCACCTTCATGTTGCCGTTGCGCATGAATACGATGATGTCGTCAATGTCCGAGCAATCGCACACATACTCGTCCTTGCGCAGGCCATAGCCCACAAAGCCCTCCTCGCGGTTCACATACAGCTTCTCATTGGCCACGGCCACACGGGCCGCCTGAATGTTCTCGAAGTTGCGGATCTCGGTCTTGCGCTCACGGCCCTTTCCGTATTTCTCCTTTAGGCCTTTGTACCAGTCAATGGTGTATTCGGTCAGGTTGGCCAAGTGGTGCCGCACCTCAGCGATCTTCTCCTCAAGGGCCCGCAGTTCCTCTTCGGCCTTGTTGATGTCGAACCGCGATATGCGCTTGATCCTGATCTCAGTGAGTCGGGTTATATCCTCAACAGTAACAGCACGGAGCAGGTGTTTGGTATGCGGCTTCAGGCCCTTGTCAATGGCCGCGATCACACCGTCCCACGTGCTCTCTTCCTCAATGTCGCGATAGATCCGGTTCTCGATAAAGATCTTCTCGAGCGATGCGAAATGCCATTGCTCCTGCAACTCGTGCAGCCTGATCTCGAGTTCCTTTTTCAGTATCTCGCGGGTCTGATCGGTACAGGTCTCGAGGATATGATTGACCGATGTGAACAGCGGCCGCTCGCCCTGTATCACACACGCATTGGGCGATATGCTTATCTCACAGTCGGTGAATGCATAGAGCGCATCAATGGTCTTATCGGGCGAGATGCCGGGCACCAGATGAACAATGATCTCCACATGTTCGGCCGTGTTGTCCTCCACCTTCTTGATCTTGATCTTGCCCTTGTCAGTGGCCTTCACAATGCTCTCAATAAGGCTGGTGGTGGTGGTGCCGAACGGGATCTCGGTGATGGTGAGGGTCTTCTTGTCTGTCTGGCTTATGCGGGCCCGCACACGCACCCTGCCCCCGCGCTGACCTTCGTTGTATTCAGTGAAATCGGCCAGGCCGCCCGTTGGGAAATCGGGCAGAATGGGCAGCCTGCGACCCTTGAGGTAGGCTATGCTGGCATCGATCAGCTCGATGAAATTGTGGGGCAGTATCTTGGTGCTGAGGCCCACCGCAATGCCCTCTACACCTTGCGCCAACAGCAGCGGGAACTTGACAGGCAGTGTTACCGGCTCCTTGTTGCGACCATCGTAGCTCAGCTGCCATTCGGTCACCTTTGGGCTGAACAGGATGTCGAGCGCGAACTTGCTCAACCGCGCCTCTATATAACGCGGTGCAGCCGCGCCATCGCCAGTGAGTATGTTGCCCCAGTTACCCTGGGTGTCAATGAGCAGGTCCTTCTGGCCCAGACCCACCATCGCATCGCCAATGGCAGCATCACCGTGCGGGTGATACTTCATGGTGTTGCCTATCACGTTGGCCACCTTGTTGTAGCGGCCATCCTCCAGCTCCCACATGCTGTGCAGTATCCTGCGCTGCACGGGCTTGAGGCCGTCTTCCATGGCGGGCACGGCACGCTCCAGGATCACATAGCTGGCATAGTCAAGGAACCAGTCCTTGTACATGCCGCTCACCGCAATGATCCCCGCAGGGCCGTTGCCTTGCAGGTCGTCAGCGCTGTCGCCTCCCTCGCCTTCGGGGATGATATGTTCCTCTTCGTCAGTCAACCTGCCTCCCTCTGGTCAGGGGCACGCAAAAATGCATGGGCGCAATGGGCTTTGCAAACCCTATCGCAACAGGTTTTCCCTTATTTACTCACCGACTGCGATGGATAATGCGATTGGCCACCGCCTACCGTGGCCTCATCCCTTTGGCCGGTTCTCATCAACCCGATGCAGGGTCCGATGCACCGCATAAACGGTGATGGTAAAAAGAAGCTCTGATCAAATTGATTTCCCGCAGTCTTACCCGTTAGGCTTTTCATGTGACGGTGATGTAAGAGCAGTTCGCCATGCGGCCTTGGACATTTCCCGTTGCGAAACCGGGGTAAGGGAGCGTGCGCGAGCCTACAGGAAGCGTTCCGTTGAGTGAGGTCTTCCGAACGGCCCGGAACGCGCGGAAGCGACCGTCCCCAAGTTTCGCAGGGAAATGTCCACCAGCCTTGATTTTTTGATCCTTTTGTATCAAGACAAAAGGATGAATAGGGTAATCAAGCGCGAGGATAACTCATGCAATTCCGGGGAATCACTTAATCAATCCTTCAACACGCAGACCACCTCAAGGGTGTCGCGAAAAAAGGCACAGTCGTAGGTATAGCCCGCGGCCAGGGCACCGTTGCGCACAGCCGCCTCCAGACTGTCAGTGAAGGTGCGGTCGCCACAGTGGTATCCGCTACTGGCCGGGCCGCTGGTGGTATTCACAATGCACTCTATGCAATTGTAATTTTCATCAAGCCCAGACTTCTCGTCATCAAGCGCATCGTTGGTGCCGCATATCTCGTGGTCGGTGAGCACGACAAGCGCGGTCTCTTTCTGTTTTATCTCGCACAGCTCGCAATGCGAACACGCAGCGAGTGCCGACAGCGCAGCAAACAGCAGAGGCAGGGAAAGTACTTTCATGATGATCAGATCTTGGTCACCCAACCATATGGGTCGGGGCGGTTGCCGTAGCGGATGGTGTTCAGTTCCTGCAGCAGATGGGCCGACACCTTTCTATCGGCCACCGGAGGCAGCACATGGTCTATGCCGTTGTGGCCTATCAGCTCCACAGGGGCGATGGTGGCCGCGGTGCCCACCCCGAAAGCATCGTCCAGGCGGCCGGCCTCAGCGGCCTCTACTATCTCCTGCACGCTCACCCTGCGCTCCTCCACGCGGTAGCCCAGGTCGCGGGCCAGGCGCAGCACGCTGTCGCGCGTTATGCCGGCCAGGATGGTATCGGTGAGCATGGGCGTCACAATGGTGCCGTCAATCACAAACATCACGTTCATGGTGCCCGACTCCTCCACGTAGCGGTGCTCGGCCGCATCGGTCCATAGCAGCTGATGGTAGCCGCGGTCCTGCGCCTGCTTGGCCGGCCATAGGGCCCCGCCATAATTGCCCCCCGCCTTTACCGTGCCCGTGCCCCCTTGCACCGCCCGCGAGTAATGGGTCTCGGTGCACAGCCTCAGCGGGGTGCTGTAGTACGGCCCCACCGGACAGGTGAAGATGATGAAACGCGTGCGCTCGCTGGGTTTAACGCCAATGAACTCATCGCTGGCAAACATGAACGGGCGGATGTAGAGCGAGGCATCCTGGCTGCGGGGCACCCATTCCGAATCGACCCTGAGCAGCTCGCGCAGCGCCCCGATGGCCAGGTCCACGGGTATCTCGGCCATGCACATCCTGCGGGCCGAGCGGTTCAGCCGGTCAAAGTTGTCGCGGGGGCGGAACATCAGCACCTCCCCATCGGCATTCCTGTAGGCCTTCATCCCCTCAAATATGGTCTGGCCGTAATGCAGCGCCAGGCACGCAGGGCTCAGGTCGATGCGCTGGTAGGGCATTATCTGCAGGTCGGTCCACTCTCCGTTGCGGTACTCGGCACTGAACATGTGATCGGAGAACACGCGCCCGAAAGGGATGTCGCTAAAGTCAACTTCGCTGATCCGACTCGTGCGGACACGCTCTACTGCTATGGCTGCCTCTGATATCATTGATGTGAAATTAGTCCGAAAAATCTTCCCCCCTCAAAATCAAGAGGCGCAAAGGAGCACATTCCGATGCAATGATCGGCATGGTCACGGTCAGCGGCCGCTTATCACCAACCTGTTCACCGTGGTCTGGCCCCTGCGCGACACCTGTATGAGGTACAGCCCCGCACGCAGCCCAAGGTCTATGGCATTGGTGCCCGGTTGCAGCATGTACGTGGCCCCTACCCTGCGGCCCGCAGCATCGGTCACGGTCAGTGTGGCCGGTACGGCATCCATCAGGCTCACAGCTATACGGCCATCGGTGCTCGGGTTCGGGGCCATGCTCCACACAATGGGCTGTGCATCGGCCACCGACTCCATCTCTATGATCCTGAAAAAATCGATGCCCGCCTCCACCAGGTGCCCGGGTTCGTTATCGGCTGTGGCAAAGCGTATCTGCGTCACACCGGCACTTATGGGGATGATCATCTCGTCCCATTCACCGGCCGGAACGGTATTACTGGCGCCCCATGTGCCATTGGCAAGCAGCTGATAGTTGAGCGCATCGTTGGGTGCACCGCTGCCCCCGGCATTGAAGAACCACGTGCGCACCATGATGCCCGGGTTGGTGTAACCCGCGCTCACATCAAACACGGGCGATGTCAGCACCGCATCGCCCCCGTCCACATCGTCATCGCCTGCCGCACCGCCACCGTTGCCGGTCACGTAGGCCATGGTGCCACAATCGCCTGTGGCATCCGTGCCCGGATTGCTGGCCGCCCCGTTAAAGCTCGTGCCGGCCGGCACTCCCCGCTCCCACGCCCCGGCCGTGGCCGACCCATCTGTGGTCCAACCCAGGTCGAAATTGAAATGGTCCGCATAGCCCGGCTCCATCGTAAAGGTCTGGTTGCCCGTGGTGAGGTCTATGTTCACGGTCACACATCCCTCCACATGGCCCCAACTGGCATACTGTATCTCATACTGCCCGGCATAGAACGGGTCAAACAGCACATTGCCCGAGGCATCGGTGGTCGATGCCAGGTCAAACTGCGCATTCACCACATGCACCATGGCACCCGCTATCGGGCTGCCACTGAAGGCATCATTCACATGGAAGCTCTGGTTAAATGACTGCGCGGGCGTCATCTGCGCATCGGCCACCACCGTCTGGCCGTTGGTCAGCACTATCCCGTTCAAGGTCAGGTCCAGATATCCCGCCTTCTGCAACAGCAGCGAGTAGGTGCCCGCCACCGCATATCCCGTGGAGTAATGACCGAATATGTCCGTGGTGGTATTGGTCGTTGGTCCCACCAGCGTCACCGACACGTTGCTCAGCGGTGCAGAGGTCAGGATATCCGTCACATTGCCCACCAGCCGTGCCGCCTGCACATAATCAACCCCCAGTATGAACAGCCCTTCCTCCATGTCGCCCGCCAGTATGTTGCCCGATGGCAGATAGGGCCATGCCTCCCACACACCGTTAAAACCATCGCCCTCCAGCGGACTCGTGTCATACCACCCCGAGGTGATCATGTTGGTCGGGTCCGTCACATCCGCTATCGTCACCCCATCGCGGTAGTTCGATGTCACCAGGAACCCGTTGCTCATATAGTGCGTGTTGTGCGGTATCACACCCACACTCAAAATGTGGTTTATGCGGTCCACCTCCACCACGTTCTGCGGGTCCGATATGTCGTAGGCTGTCACGTAGGCCGAGCTCACCTCATCGGTCGTAAAGGCATAATGCCCATCCGTGCTCGGCCAGATGTTGTGCGTAAAGGCGCTCGGGGTCTGCCACGTGGTTATCAGTTGCGGGTTCTGCTTGTCGCTCACATCCACCATGGCCGCTATCCCGTTCTGTATGCACGCGGCCCACAGCGTGTCGTTGCGCACATAGCCATCGTGTATGTAATACTGGTCCCACACACCCAGCTCCACCGGGTTCATCGGGTCGCTCAGGTCCAGGAATATCGCCCCGCCCACCCCATAGTCGCTGCCGAAGATGTACGCCACCCCGTTCTCGTCTATGAACATCGTGTGGCCCGTGTTGAAGGGGAAATTGGTGCCATGATACTCTCCCGTGGTCGTTATGCTCCCGCCCGGCAGCGGACCCATGTCTATCATCTGCAGGCCCACCGCACCGCCCTCGCTCACCGTGTAGGCGTGGCCGTTGTAGGTGTACGGCTCGCGCCAGATGCTCTGCGGCCCAGGGTGGAAATACACCTCCACCGGATTGGCCGGGTCCGTCACATCCACAAAGCTCAACCCTTGGTACGTGCCCACCACCGCATACTCGCGGCCGTTGTGCGCCACCCCGCGCAGCGCACTCAGCTGGTCATTGTAGGGCACCTGCCCCAGCAGGGTCATGTTCAGGGCCTGTTGGGCCTGGGCCACACAGGGCAGCCACAGGGCCACCAGTACTACAACAATGCGGGTCATCATGCGCTTGCGGGTTTTAAGGTGCCCAAAGGAACACACGCAGCCGCGCTGGGTTTATCCGATCGTTGACTTATTGAAGAGCGGGCTTGAGGCCAAGGCGCTGGGCCGGGCCGGATGATTGAGCGAGCAAGGGGGAGAGTCAGAGGTTACAGGAAACAGGTTACAGGACACAGCAGATCAGGTTGTCAGCAGATCAAGGGGGGCAAAAAGGGCCACTGCATTTCCTTTTGCCCGCGGTTGCAAACCGCTACACTAAAGGAGCGACCAAGTGAGGCTGAGGGATGCTTGAGGGGGCGGGGGGCTGGAAAACTTGATTGGGCGGGGACAGTAAACAACCGCCCTTCGATTCTTAAGTCCGGTATGGTCCCAGAAACTTATCTCCGTTGAAATGGACCAGATGATCCGGATTATCGGCTATCCAGACCTCGGTCTCCCAAGCAATTTCAGCCACATACTGCCTGAATTTGACCCGGTTCAGAAAGGCAGTGACAAACACAACCTCGGCCTTACAATTGGTCAGCATCCGTTGTACCCCCCCTCCGCTCGCATCTTGCGAGTGGTTCATTCTCTGCCTCTGGCATCCTTTCTCAATCCCCTTTTCACTCCCTCCATGCAATTCACAAAAAGCCCCGCCTTTCGGCAGGGCTTTTCAAATCCACATTCACTCACTATCAATCAACAACAACTCTTGCTTCAAACTCGCCATCAACAGCCCCCCCCACCGCTCGCATCTTGCGAGTGGTTCATTCTCTGCCTCTGGCATCCTCATCCTATTATCCTTATTCATTCCCTCCGCGCGATCTACAAAAAGCCCCGCCTCGCGGCAGGGCTTTTCAAATCCACATTCACTCATCATCAATCAACAACAACTCTTGCTTCAAACTCGCCATCAACAGCTTCCTCGTTGAACACGGTTATTTCAGGTCCCGGGGTTACCATTTCCGATTCAGGCATCAGTTCCACAGCCGCTGGCCCTTTCACATCCACCATTCCTTTCTCCACCCAAAGCACAGTGGTTCCTGTGTTTGTCACCTTCGAGTTGGCAACCACCCTGTCAACTTGCTTTTTATCATTGGCCTCAACCACAAAGGTTTTGATCGGGGTCGCAGACCCACGTATCAGCTCAAGCACAGTCGAGAACACGAAGCGGTTCCTCCTTGCGGCATTCTGCTTGAATACATACACCCCGTCAGCAAACATCGCTATCATCACGCTGTA
>JBIKWM010000009.1:0-98548 GCA_044356305.1 Flavobacteriales bacterium | reverse complement strand
TGGTCCCTTAGCTCAGCTGGATAGAGCATCCCGCTTGTAAAGCGGGAAGGTCATCGGTCCGGATCCAATTGTGTAGCTGATATTTGCAGCCCCAAATTCTGGTCCCTTAGCTCAGCTGGATAGAGCATCCCGCTTGTAAAGCGGGAAGGTCATCGGTCCGGATCCAATTGTGTAGCTGATATTTGCAGCCCCAAATTCTGGTCCCTTAGCTCAGCTGGATAGAGCAACTGCCTTCTAAGCAGTAGGTCATTGGTTCGAATCCAATAGGGATCACAATATGTTTTCGGTCAATAAGTACATCGTAAGCCAGCTGCACGGATAGAGCATCCTGCTTTCTGAGCGGGAAGGTCATTGGTTCGAATCCAATAGGGATCACATCATGTTCTGGGTCTATATTCTGTATAGCGAGAAAACGGACCGCTATTACGTTGGGCAGACCAATAACATAACGGATAGACTTGAGCGCCATAATGAAGGGCGAAACAAGGCCACAAAGGCGGGTATGCCTTGGGTTCTCGTTCACTCTGAAACATTCCGGACACGCAGCGAGGCCGTGCAGCGCGAGACGCAGATCAAGGCAAGGAAGTCAAGAAAATATGTTGTGAGCCTGCTGCACGGATAGAGCATCCCGCTTCCTGAGCGGAAAGGTCATTGGTTCGAATCTAATAGGGATCACATTTTTTTTGTGATTTGCCGCGATTGTACCAGTTACCCTCGTGCTTACTTGGGAGTGTCCTTATCAATCCTTTTGTCTTGATATCCCGCAAGGGCGGGATAAACTCCAGGATCAAAACCCTTCGACTGCGCTCAGGGGGACATGAGGCTGGTGGACATTTCCCTGCGAAACTCGGAGACGGTCGCTTCCGCGCGTTCCGGGCCGTTCGGAAGACCTCACTCTACGGAACGCTTCCTCAGTCCCGCGCACGCTTCCTTACCCCGGTTTCGCAACGGGAAATGTCCAAGGCCGCCCAGCGAAATGCCCCTACATCACCGTCACATGAATAAGCCCTACTGGTAAGACTGCGGGGAATCACTGTTTTTTCTCTTGTGATTGATATTGATGGTGCTGCCGAGTATCGCCTCGATCTGGTCAAACTTTGGTAAAACAATGTGCTACGCAATTGAGGGGGGGGGGCTGCACGGAAGCGCGTTCCGTTGCGTTACTCGTGCGGGACACGTGATGCGTAACCTGTCGCTCCGCAATAAAGCCAAGTCGACCACTATCTTGGTCAACCTGAAGGAGAGAACACACTGGGATCCGGTAGAGCGAATCATGCCGAACTTCCCGGCCGGCATGAGGGGCTACTGACCCAATTAACCGATGCAGTATGGAGTGCTTTGTTTTTAGACCGGTCACAGACCGATCCTGTTCTACGCCACACGAGTGGTTCTTCGGAACACTCGTTCGGGCGGGGATGTTATTGCACACCATTTCGACCCACACGTTCCACATGTCATTAATCCATACATTGGCCCCCTTGAAAATGAGGCAAATACCATTCGCCCCCCTAGTTCTTCCGCTTCTCATTCTGAGTTCGGCACTTCACGGTCAACATTCGGAGAACCTTGTGTTCAATGGTGGGTTTGAAATTCGTTCAATCAACATTTATGGTGACACTGTTTGTCCCAGTGGAGGAGGTAACATTGCATGGACACAAGGTTGGGGTTCCGCAACAGGTTCTGTTGACTATTTCAATGCTTGCAGCAATGAAATGTATCCTGATTTCGGGGTACCACATAATCGTGGCGGCTATCAGGATGATAGCAACTTCGGTCAGGCTTATGCGGCCTTCGGGAGTTATTCTCTACAAATGAGCAATGCACGGGAATTCATCTGGCAAGAATTACCCAGTGCCTTGAAAAGAGGTCAGGGATATAGGGTGTCATTCAAGGTCAGTCTTATGGACAGTATGAATTTTGCAGTGGACAACATTGCTATACTTTTCTCTGAGGGATCGACCCAAGGATGGTCAAAATCTCAATTATTTGCATCCAAGCCTCAAGTTGAAAGCGAAAAGAATCAATTATTGGATAAAAAGGTTGAATGGATGACGGTTTCAGGTCAATTTGTGGCTGATGGTGGTGAGAAACACCTCACTATAGGTACTTTCAAACCTGATGAAGAACTTTACTATCAAAGGATTGATAGCATCCCTACAATCATCAATCATTGGGATTTGTGTGGTTATTACTTGGATGATGTGGAGTTGTATGAGGATAACAGCATCGGCATTCGTGAACCCGTGGAATACACCATTGAACTTTACCCAAACCCAGCAAGTGAGCTTGTGCATGTTAAAGTGAATTGTGCTAATGGTGAGCTGGAACGGATAACAATCAAAGATCAACTGGGTAAGGTGGTAAACGCTGTAGTGGCGAGAGGTAAAGAACAAGCAATTGAGTCAGTAACTATTCCAGCAGGAGTTTATTCGGTTGAGGTTCTTTTAAAGGACGGTTCGGTGAAAAGAAAGAGGTTAGTCAAGCATTAGGAATTTGAGCAGTGCCCCCCTTTGGCGCGAGTGTCCCAAAGGATAACTCGTGCAGACCATCACATTCAATGTCGAAGACTTCGTATCACACTGCGCATCTGAGTGCAAGTGGCTGTGTAAGCTTCCCTCAAAAGCGGACGGCCTAATAACGGAGGGTATTTTCATTGCCAAACTGCGAGGCGATGAGAAAAACAGGTTCACCCCTTGGTCTTGATCACACGAAAGGTCTCATCGTCTGCCCGAATCAGGTACAGACCATCGGGGAGCGGGCCGAGGTCGATCCGGGCCACGTGACCAGAGACCGGGACCTCCATACACACACGGCCGGTCGGGTCAACAACACGGACTGTGACCGGAGTGCCGATGGTCCTGGAGATGGTGACTTGGCCCGTGGTGGGAACGGGATATACCGATGTGCCATTAGAACTGGCGGTGGGCACAGTGATGGAGGTGGCCAGATCCTCGGTGAGGAAGTAGCGCGAACCGAAAGGCCAGTCCATGTAGCCATCTCCGTAGTCGATGCGGCTCTGATACTCGTAGAGCGTTCCGGGCAGCAGGTTCTGTATGCGTCTGTACCCGGAGTTATTGGTAAAGCTCTGCCACGTGGTACTGCCATAGGGGCGGTAGCGGAAGTTGGTGTTCACGATCACCTCGCTGGGCAGCCAGAATAACCGCATGGTGGTAGGGTCCTCTGCCCGCTCGGCCACCATGTTGAGGTAACTGTTCTGGGTCCAAAGACCAGTGGTGAATGCCACGGTGTCGCTCCATTCGGTCCAGGTGCTGTTGCAGTAGGCCCGTACCTGTGCCTGGCAGGCGGTGGAAGTAGGAAGGTTGTTCAGTTGCAGATAGCTGCGCGGGGCCGAAGTGTTTGTCCACGTGGGTTGATTGGCCATGCGATGGCGCACCTCATACTGCGCGGCCTGTGGGGTGCGGTCCCATACCAGATGGGTGGTGGTGGCGCTGCTGTTGATGGCCACCACCGACTGCGGCTCCTGACATTGCCCCAAAGTGGCCACATCGAAACTCCACAGCGGACCGTAGGGACTCAGATGCGAACGTCCGGCCGTGAAAAGCACCCGGGTGCCCAATTTGCCGATGACGCGGTTGAAACCCTGCGCATTCTGTGGCGACCAGTTGTCGGTGAGGTCGGCCTCGATGGCGTAGCCTGACGCTGTGCCATTGTCCCACCTCACCTCGCAGCCATAGACCGAGTCCTTACTGATGTGCACCAGGACCTCATCGACAAAGCGGTAGCGGTCTATGTTATTGAAATAGTAGCGGCTGGGATAGGCGGTGATGGCGCTCTGACCGGTGGCGGGGTCGTAGGCATAGAAACGGCTCTCAGCAAAACTGCTGTAGAGCACCTTGCCGTTGACGATGGGGAAACCCAACTCGGGCAGCACGGCATCGGCCAGACTGCTGACACGCCATGTACCGGCATCGGTGCCATCGCTGCGCCAGAGCTGGAAACCCGTGGCCCCATCGGTGGCACGGAAATACACGGTGTCGCCCATGCTAGTGAGCGTGGTGGAGCTGTATGACTGCAATGTGCCGTTGGCCCCGCCCGGGTAGATATCCTTGACCATGTAGGTGCCTGCGGCTGTGCCGTTGGTGCGCCACAGTTCCCAACCGCTCAGGGTAGATGCCATGAAGTACACCCTGTTAGGGGTGCGATGGAAGTTGATGGGCAGCGAGGCACCATTGGCCCCGTTCAGGTCGAGCACCAGAGAGGTGGTGCCATTGGAGGTGTTGTGGCGCCACAGTTCCTCGCCCTCGTTGTTCTGTGCGGCCGAGAAAACGATGAAATTGCCAATGGCGCTCAGCCCGCGCGCAATCTGGAAACTGTAAAGGGCCGTGGTGCCCTGTGCGGTGCCATCGCTTCGCCACAGGGTGTTGCCGCTGCTGCCCAGGAAGTACAACTGGCCGTTGAGACCGACTGGGTCGCCAAAGGCACTGGACCCGCTGCCCGGTTCGCAGTCGCGGAGCATGTAGGTTCCGGCCACAGTGCCATCGGTTCGCCATGGTTCGGCACCAGAGACACCGTTATCGGCATGGAAATAGAGCACCCCGTCCATCACGTAGGTCTTCAGCTCGAAGTAGTTGGTGAATGCGCTGCCCAACCCGGGGTTGATGTCCATGAACTGGTATGTTCCCGCAGGGGTGCCATCGCTCACCCACAGTTCTCGGCCCGTGGTGGGGCTGGGCATGGTGAACCACAGCCGGCCATTGAATTCGATGCACACCGATGGGCCTCCGTAGTTGTCGGTACTGAACTCGGCCACCCGCAGGCTCTGCGCCTTGCCGGCCATCATGGGGCCCAATGCCAGGATCATTAAAAAAAAGGCTCTTGTCATCTTGTTCCCGGCCCACCTGGTGGTGCGCTGAGCGCGAAGTTCGCGTGTGGGGCCCTTGGGTGAGATTAGAATGAGGAAGGAGAGATAACGGGGAGAGGCGGATAAGACCGTCTGCCCGTGCCAATGAAACCTGCAACCGGGCGGAGATAAATGTAGGGCGAGCGCGAAACGTACGTTGTGGCCCGATAGGGCAGGCAGCGACTCCCTACAATGACCGGCACAGGGGCATGTCCACCCGCCCCAGATTCACTTATAAACGCCCAATTCAGTACTGAAACCCGCCTCCCATCAGCAATGTCGGGGGGTCATGGATGCTCTCGGGGGCCTCGTACAATAACAATAGTAGCCGCTACAATAACAATTGTAGCTGCTACAATTATAAAAGTAGCTGCTACAATTATAAAAGTAGCTCCTACAATAACAATTGTAGCTGCTACAATAACCAAAGTAGCTCCTACAATAACAATTGTAGCTGCTACAATAACAATAGTAGCCCCTACAATAACAATTGTAGCGGCCCAAATAACAATTGTAGCTGCTACACTGACAACTTATCGGGGCATGGAACCAAGACGGGCGGGGGCCATGATCAGGTGGGAAGGGCCCTATACCATAGGTTCAGGCCCATCGTCTAAAGGCCCGACCGGTGAGACAGCAGCGCAGAGCAGACCATGCAGGAATGCCGGGCAGGTGTGGCAAAAACCCGATGGATCCCCTTATGTAAGGGCCCCTCTTGTAAGACCTATTCCTGCGGTTCGGCCGCCTTGGCAGCCGCCTTCTCGGCCTCGCGGATCACCTTCAGGCGGTCCTTCTGTGCATCGATATCGGCCTTGAGGCGGGCAATGCGCTTCTGCGCCTCGAGCAGCAGCGGATTATCGGGTTTGGCGAATTTGAAGAACGCCATGTTGTTCTCGTACGTGAGCAGTTCGGCCTCCAGTTCGCTTATGCGCCTGCGTATCCCGGCCCGTTCGCGGTCTATCAGCTCGGCACCGTCCTTGGCGGTGGCCAACGAGGTGATGCGCTCCTTCAGTTTGGTCGAGGCCAGCTCCTGCCTGCCGAGGCCCATGCCATCGTACAGCCCGTTGAGGGCGGCATTGTATGCATCGGCCACGCGCCTCATGTCGTTGCGCGGCACCATGCCCAAGGCGTTCCATTCGTCCTGGAAAGCGCGTATGGCATTCACCTTGTCGGCATCAGAGCCTTCGAGCTTGGCGGCCTTCATACGTGCCACCAGCTCTTCTTTTTGGCGCAGGGCCTCTGCCTCGCGGTCGCCCATGCCATCAAACCAGGCCTTTTTGGCTGTGAAGAAGTGGTCGCACGCTGCACGGAAATCAGTCCACAGGCGCTGATCATCGCGCGGGCCGGCACTGGGCACATCCTTCCATTGTTTCTGCAGCTTGATCAGGGCATCGGCCGTGCCCTTCCAATCGGTGCTGTCCTTCAGCTCAGTGGCCTTGGCTATCAGCTCGCGTTTGCGGTCGCGGTTGGCCCTGAACTTCTCGCGAGCTCCGCTCAGGAATTCGCGCCTTGCGTTGAAGAAATCATCCTGCGCCTTCTTGAATGCGTCCCACACCCGCTCGTTGTGCTTGCGGTCAACGTGGCCGGTGGTGCGCCATTCATCGCGCACAGCATTCAGTTCATCGGCTGCCCTGCTCCATTTGGTGGGGCTGTCCAGATCGCCATTGAGCAGGCCGTTCAATCTGGCAATGAGGGCCTCCTTTTTCTCCAGATTGAGGCGCAGTTCCTCTTTGCGGCCATCGTAATAGGCCTGAATCTTCTGGTGCAGGGCACGCACCAGGTCCTGATAACGTTCGCGCAGGGCGGGATATGCCTCGCGCGACACGGGCCCGCACTCGTCCCACTCCTCTCGGGCGGCATCGAGAATGACCTGAATATCCATCACCCGGTCAAAATTCTGCAGCTCGGCCAGCTTGTTCACAATGGCCGTGCGCAGTTCCAGGTTCTTCTTCAGGTCATATTCCTTCAGTTCGCGGTTAATGCTGATGTTGTGATAGAACCTGTCGCACTCGTGGCGGAAGGCATCATACAGGTCGCGGTGGTCGCGGGCGGGCACACGGCCGGTCTTGCGCCATTTGTCCTGCAGGTCCTTGAAGGCATCGAAGGCGCGGCCAATGTTCTCCTCGTTGTCAATCAGCTTCTTCACATCCTCAATGAGGCCGCGTTTCACGGTCAGGTTCCGCTTCTCCTCCTCCTCACGCTCGCGCAGGTACTTGGCCTTGCGGTCCTTATACAGATTGAGGAGCTCTTTCAGTCGCCCTTCCAGCGGATTGGGCTCGGGATGGAACATCAGTTCATCGCCACCCTCGGCCTTGAAAGCCTTCAGTTGGTCGAGGTATTTCTGATGGTTGAGCTGATAGAATTCGCTCTTGAGGTCGTTCACCTCATCATTCACCTCATTCACAGGTTGCTCAACGAGCTCCACTATGCGGGCTACTATCTCTTCCTGACTGGCATACATGACTTCTGTCTGAAAAAAGGGATGCAAAGTAAACACGTACGAGGCTTGGGGCCCGAAGTCGTTTTTGGACCCGATTGAGTGCGTCCGTTGTTTCCTTTGCGCCCATGTGCGGCATTGTAGGGGCTGTGGCGAAAGATGCTGTTGGTATGGCCTACCACGGGCGTATGGACAGGGCCCTCGGCACACTTGGTCTGCGGGGCCCCGACTCGCACGGGCGCGAGGACCATGGTGCTGTAAGTCTGTGCCAGACACGTCTTTCCATCATTGATACCAGTGTGGCGGCCAAACAGCCGTTCACCGACCCCAGCGGCAATTTCACCATTGTGTTCAATGGCGAGATCTACAATTACCGCGAGCTGATACCCGAACTGAAGGATTTTCATCCCACCAGCGCATCGGACACCGAGGTGCTGCTGCACCTGTACATGCAGCGGGGCCAGGCGATGCTGGGTCTGTTGAACGGATTCTTCGCATTCGCCATACTGGACAGGGCCAAGGGCACCGTGTTCGTGGCCCGCGACCGCATGGGCATCAAGCCCCTGCTGGTGTATGAGGATGCGCATGTGACGGCCTTTGCAAGTGAATACAAGGCCCTGCTGGCCCTTGGCATAGAGCGGCAGTTGGACACCACCTCTCTGGGCATGTACCTGCAGTTCAATTACACGCCCTACCCCGATACCATTTTGCAGGGAGTGACCGAGTTGGAGCCGGGCACATGGCGCTGCATCCCATTTGGCGAAAGCACTGAAAAGTCGGGTAGCGGCACGTTTTTCACCATTCCAAGGGAAATGAAGACCGCCCTCCCCTCCTACCCCGATGCGGTGACCGAGGTGAGACGACTGTTGGAGGCGAGCGTGCAACTGCGCATGGTGGCCGATGTGCCGCTGGGGGCTTTTCTGAGCGGTGGGGTCGACTCGAGCATCATTGTACGCATCGCCTCGCGGCTCACCCCTCACCTCAGGACCTTCAGCATAGGGTATAAGGATGAACCTCTGTTTGATGAAAGTGCGCACGCCCTGGAGGTGGCCAGACATTGCGGCACGCAGCACGAGGCGTTCATGCTGAGCAACGATGACCTGTATGCCGACCTGGGCGCAGTGCTCGATTACATAGACCGGCCCTTTGCCGACAGTTCGGCCCTGGCAGTGCACATACTGAGCCGGCACACCCGCAAGCATGTGACCGTGGCCCTGAGCGGTGACGGGGCCGATGAGCTTTTCGGGGGCTACAATAAGCACGAGGCCGAACTGCGGGCCCGCGAACCGCAGATGATTGAACAGGCGGTCATCGCGCTCGGACCACTGTGGCAGGCCCTGCCCTCATCGCGCAACAGTGCGCTCGGAAACAGGGTGCGCCAACTGCGCAAATTTGCCCACGCGGCCGGATTGGACCCCAAGGAGCGGTACTGGCAATGGGCCTCGTTCATGCCCGGGGAGCAGGCCAGGGACATGCTGCTGCACTGGACCGGGCAGGATGAAAAGGAAAGCAAGCTGCGCGAGGCAAGGCTGATGGCAGCCATTCGCCCCGATGGCGACCTGTGCGATGTGCTGCACACTGATCTGCACATGGTGCTGCGCAATGACATGCTCACCAAGGTGGACCTGATGAGCATGGCCAATAGCCTTGAGGTGCGTGTGCCGTTCCTTGACCATCGGCTGGTGAGTTATGTGAACACGCTGCCTGCACATTACCGCATCAGGCGCGGTGAGCGGAAACGGCTGCTGCGCGATGCGTTCCGCGATGATCTGCCGCAGGGGGTGTTCAACAGGCCCAAACACGGTTTTGAGGTGCCGTTGCTCAAGTGGTTCCGCACCGAGCTGCGCACCATGATCACGGACGAGTTGCTCAGTCCGGCACTGATAAGGGAACAGGGCATATTTGTTCCCGAGAGGATAAAAGAACTGACTGACAGAGTGATGGGCCCCGACCCGGGCGACAGCACCACCCACATCTGGAACCTGATCGTATTCCAACGCTGGTGGTTGCGCTACATGAAGAAGTGATGCCGAGGGTACTGCGTATAGCCAACCGTTTCAACCTGGGCGGGCCCACCTATAACGTGGGCTACCTGACACGGCATCTGGCCCCTGAATTTGATACGCTGCTCATAGGTGGTCAGCACGATGAGACCGAGGAGGGGTCGCACCACATCCTGGAGGATATGGGCATAACCCCGGTCATCATACCCGAGATGATGCGCGAGATAAGCCCCGGCATCGACTATAAGGCCTACCGCAAAGTGCGCGAGATCATCGCAGATTTCAGGCCCGATATCGTTCACACCCATGCATCGAAGGCGGGTGCCATAGGGCGTCAGGCAGCCATCAGCATGAATGTACCGGTCATAGTGCACACGTTTCACGGCCACTATTTCCATTCCTATTTTAATCCATATAAAACAGCCTTCTATAAGGTGATAGAGCGCAGATTGGCCAAGCGCAGCGATGCGATCATAGCCATAAGCGACACGCAGAAGCACGATCTGGGCACGGTGCACGGCATCTGCCCGCCCGAAAAGATCACAGTTGTGCCCCTGGGGTTCGACCTCACGCGCTTCCGCACCGACCGGGCCTCGAAAAGAGCACGGTTCAGGGCAGAGTTTGAGTTGAATGACGATGATGTGGCCATCGGGATCATAGGCCGTCTGGTTCCGATAAAGAACCACGGGCTTTTCCTCCGGGCGGTGATGAAGGCCGTTACCAAGGCCGATGCACGGGTGGTACCTTTTGTTGTGGGCGATGGCGAACTGCATGACGAGGTGCTGGGCACCGCACGCCAACTGGGCATGCATGTGCTGGAGGGCACCGCACGCAGCCACGAGCGCAATACCCTCTACTTCACATCGTGGCGTAAAGACATTGATGTGGTGATGGCGGGCCTTGATGTGAATGTGCTCACCTCGTTCAATGAAGGTACTCCTGTGAGCCTGATAGAGGCACAGGCCAGCGGCACTCCTGTTGTGAGCACCGATGTGGGCGGGGTGCGCGATGTGGTGCGCGATGAGGTGACCGGATTCATTGTTCCGCTCACCGATGAGGAGGCGCTGGCAGAACGCCTCACCCGACTGGCCTGCGACAATGAACTGCGCCATAATATGTCGGGCCTGGGGTGGAGCGTGGTGGGCGAGGCATTCCACTACACCCGTCTGGTGAGCGACATGGCACAGCTGTATCGCAGGCTGCTGGTGGCAAAAGGCATAAAGTGAGGGTACTTGGTTACATTTGGCCCTCCTTGAAACGACCTATCAGGACAGTGTTCCGGAAACTCCTTTGGCTCCCGCTCATTGCGGTGCTGTTCACTTCATGCGACCAGTATCTGAACCGGCAGATCATGCTGCGCACGGGTCCGGACTATCCGTATGCCCAATTTGATGGCACCGAGCAGCAGGACATCTACCGCATAGCACCGAACGACCTGGTGGAAGTGCGGCTGTACTCAAACAACGGGTTCCAGATGGTGAACCTCGCCACCCTGAGCGGCACCATAGCCGGAGGCGGCACACAGTTGACCTTGCAGGTGGAGCACGATGGTTTTGCCAAGCTGCCCCTCATAGGCCGCGCCTACCTGCAGGGACTCACTGCCCGTCAGGCCGAGATGCTGCTCGAGGACAAGTACCGCGAGTTCTACAACGAACCGTTTGTTCTGATCAAGGTGGTGAACCGCAGAGTGATGCTCTTTCTGGGAAGCAACTCGCAGGTCATTCAGCTCGAGAATGAGAAGACCACCCTTTTTGAGGCATTGGCCAAGGCGGGTGGCCTGTCTGACGATGCCATTGCCAGCAATATCAAGCTCATTCGTGGCGATATAAACAGCCCGCAGGTCTTTCAGATTGATCTTTCCAATCTGAAGGGACTTAAAAATGCTGATATCGTACTTCAGGCCAACGACATCATCTATGTAGAGACCAAGAAAAGATCTGTGGCCCGCATCTCCGAGGCCATTGCCCCTTGGCTGGCCCTGCTCACATCGGCCATTCTGGTGTGGTCGCTCACCACCCGATTCACTCAATGATCCGTAAGAGGATAACCCCTTTTAACGAGGAGTTCGACCTCAACCTGCTATCGATGATAGCGAGGCGCAACGTGATACCCATCGTTGTGTTCTTCGCCCTGTTCAGCATGGCCGCCTTTCTCTACCTGAGGTTCACCCCACCGGTATATCATGCAGCGGCAACCGTCCAGTTAGGGTATGATGATAGGACCATCAGCCTGTTGCAGACCGCCAACCTGTTTGAGCAGACACTGTTCCAGGAAATGGAACTGCTGCGCTCTCCGGTCTTCATAGAAGCATGTATCAAGGACCTGCCAATCGATGTGGCCTACATGGTCCAGGGCGAGATCCTCAGTTTCGAACAGTACAAGAAATCATCATACACGGTCGGATACAGCATCATCAACGAGGGTATCTATGGAATTCCCATCGATGTCACATTCAAGGATGACTATTCGGCTATTATCACCTATCCTTTCGGACCTGGGACATACACAGTTCAAGGCCCGCTGAGTGACACGCTCCGAACGGAGCACATTGCCCTAAAGATCACGCCTTCAGATTATGCATTTGCCCTGAAAATGCAGAACGAGGAGAACAATCAGCACGTGATCCAGATTTTCAGTTCAAAGCAGTCGGTCAAAAGGGTGATGGGCCAATTGCAGGTGAAGATCCTGAACGAGTATGCTAAGACCCTGAGCATCGAGATTGACGAAGGCAATTCATTGAAGGCCACAGACCTTGCCAATAATCTGGCCTATAACTTCATCAATTTTGATAAGCTGCGCAAAGAAGAGAGCGCCAATGGGGTGCTCGATTTCATCGATGACCAGTTGGCCCGGATATACGACCGGTTGTACGAGACCGAACTTGATCTTCAGGATTTCAAGAAGTCAAATAAGATAAGTAAGGCAGATGCCAGGCCATTGCCGGATTATCAGGGCAGAATTGACAATCTGGAAGAGGAGCAGTTGAAGATTGAGCTGGAAAAGGAAATGCTCCAAAAGGTGCTTGCCGAGGTGCGGACATCTGAAAAAGGACTGGATATATATAAGCTCATGGCCTTGATGGCCAGTTCGGAGAACAAGGGCATGATAGGCACCATTCTCGATAACCTGCGCAAGCTATTGCTTGAAAAGGAGCAGATGCTCTATGTAGTGACCCCTACGAGCGATCAGGTCAAGAGCATTGACTATCAGATAGCTATTCAGCGCAAGCTCCTCATTGAGAGCATCGGGACAGTGTATGCGAGCCTCGATACGCGCATGAGCGACCTCAAGAAGAAGTCGGACAGCTACAGGCGCGAGCTGGCCACGGGAGGCATAGAGTACAATGAGGTGGAGCTTTCGCGCCTCGAGCGCATCTTTCAGGTGAACGAGAAGTTCTACAACAATCTGGTTGACCGCAAAGCCGAATACTCCATATCGAAGGCCGGCCTGATTCCTACCAACAGGATACTCGAAGTGGCCGAAGAGCCGACCAAACCCCTGTTCCCACAGAAAAATGTGGTCTTAGGCATCTGCCTGCTTCTCGCTGCTTTGGCCAGCATTATCCTTGTCGGTATCCGCTATGCTCTGCACAACGAGATCATAGGACCGGGAGACATTGTGAAGCACATTGATATCCCTATCCTCGGCATCATCCCCAAATACAAAAAGGACATTCCCAACTCTCAGCTCTTGGTTGATAAGAGTCCGAAATCGACCATATCGGAGGCATTCCGCGCCATCAGGGCCAATATGGAGTTCCTGAATAACGAGAGCGGCACCAAGATCATCTCCATCACCTCCACCATATCAGGCGAGGGAAAGACCTTCGTGGCCATCAACCTAGGGGGCATCATCGCCTATGCCGGAAAGCGTGTACTGATCATCGACCTTGATATGCGGAAACCGAAGATCCACCTCGGTTTCAATGTGGAGAACGAGATAGGGATGAGCACCATCCTGATAGGCAAGGACAGCGTTTCTGATTGCATCAGAAAGAGCAATCTGGAAAATCTCGACTTTATCACTGCCGGGCCCATACCGCCCAATCCCTCGGAGCTTATTGTGAGTCCACGGATGAATGATGTGATCAAGGAGCTTAAAGAAAGCTACGACATCATCATTTTCGATAATCCGCCAGTAGGTGTGGTCACTGACGGTATTGTGAACATGCAGAGGGCCGATTTCCCGTTATACATCTGCCGCTCCAACTATTCACGCAAACCGTTCCTGATGAACATTGTGAAACTGGTTACCGAGAACGGCCTCAAGAACCTGTCGGTGGTGCTGAACGGTGCCGAGAGCATGAACAACGCCTACGGTTATGGTTACGGTTATGGCTACGGATACGGCTATGGTTATTCCTACGGTTATGGCTATGGGTATGGATACGGCTATGGTTACGGTTACGGTTATTACGAGGAAGACAATGAGAAAAAGCCTGGCCGTTTCTTACAACGCCTGTTCAAAGGACGATACAACTGATGGAGCTTATCTCTACACCTATTGACGGCTTGTTCGTCATCCGCCACCGTGTATTCGAAGATCAGAGGGGTTATTTCTTCGAGTCGTTCAGCCATGAAGGGCTCAAAAAATCGGGCCTTGATATAAATGTGTGCCAGACCAATGTGTCGTGTTCACAGGCAGGGGTTGTGCGAGGGCTGCATTTTCAGGCCCCACCGTTTGCCCAGGGCAAACTGGTGCGAGTGCTCCGCGGGGCAGTGCTCGATGTGGTTGTTGACATCAGGAACGGCTCACCGACCTACGGCCGGCATTTCGCTCAGGAGTTGAGCGAGGCCAATAAACTCAGCATGTGGGTACCCCCGGGCTTTGCGCACGGTTTCAGGACCCTTGCTGACGACACACTTTTCTATTATTACTGCACCGCATACTACAATCGCGAGGCCGAGGGCGCCATCCGTTGGAATGACCCTGCCCTTGGAATTGATTGGGGAATCACTGACCCCATCCTGAGCGACAAGGATGCCGTGGCCCCTCTGCTACGCGACCTGCATTCGCCCTTCTGAGAAAAGGTCGAAGAGCATCAGAACCCTATCCCGAAACGAATACCTGGATACACCAGTGCCGTGCGCGTGGGATATGTGCTCTGGTAATAATTGCCGAACTCATCGTAGTAGTACGAATACTCGTTGTGATTCACTGCCTTGACGTTCACATTGAGCAACACATGGAAATTCAGTCTTTTTAGCGTATTGAACCGTACCCCGATGCCCGCCCCACCGGTCATACCATGCACCATCTGCCCATCGTTGCCTGTGGTCACGCAATCGATACAGTCATATACCGGTTCGGGCATGGCGTTGTGCAATCGGCCCACGGCATAGCCCAGTTCGAGGGCATAGAAAGGGGTGATCCGCCTTTTGAGCATATCGCCCCCGTAGTAGAGGTAGAACGGGAAGTACACCCCGCTAAGGTTGGATGAACTGCCCCAACGGTCAATGGGCGATGGGCCACTGAGGTCGATGCCGAGCCCGATGCCGATGTGCCCGAAGCGGCCCACCTTGTATCCGTTTACAATGCGGATCCCACCTTGCAGATTCTCAAGCATCAACTGCCCTTGGAAGAAATACCCCTTCACCCTTGGTGTCCATGCCTTCTTGAGGCTGTCCTTTCGGGCACGTTTCATGGCCTTGGCCTCCGACAAGGCTGCACGGTCGTTACTGCGCACCGATTCAGGATTCCTCGTGCCCTGTTGGCCTGAAGAGCCCATCCATACTTGCTCGCGGGTAATCTTGGCCACATCGCCCACTTCAACATGAAAGATATTGCCCCCGATGGTCTGAATGTTATAGTACTGCCCTGGCACCTGCTCCACGAGCACACCACGGTACACATTGCCGTTCTTGAGGTACAGCACGTCCTCAAGTCCCTGTTGGGCAAATGAGGCTGACGCAATGGCCATCAGCGCGACTATCAGGTGGGTTCTCATCGGGTCAAACTTCAGGGTGAAGGAGATTTCACTCAACTCATTTCCTCACAAATGCGCTGGCCGGAACGGCCTCGGCCTGAATGGAACGCACATCGTGGCTCTGCAACAGCTTACCCATCAGATCGCGCTTTTCAAATCGGATAGGGAATCCTTTGAACTGGTCGCCCGCTGGGAACTTGGCCCGCATAAGGAATGGCATGTCGCTCAGGCTAACGCCCACCTCGGTGCTGGCCCAGATATCTATGCGCGATGAACCATCGGTGAAGACATAATGTGTACAGTTAAATCCGTTCACGGTCTCCTCCCCTGCCCTTTCCATCAATTGGTAATTGCCAGCAGGAATAGCATTAGTCGGAACTTTAGTGACCTGTCCTTTGGCCACCATGTCGATGCCAATGGCATCGACAATGAGGGCATAGTCGGTGCTGACACCCTTCGCCACCGACACAAAGTCCATTCGGCTCTCACCCTTGCGCAGCAGCCAGCTCACCTCGGCCTTCTCATCATTTAGGGTATTCACAGTGCTCATTGCAATGCGACCTTCAAACGTCTGGGCCACGCCATTGCCGGCCATCAGGGCCACGCAGGCAGTAAAGATCAGTTTCTTCATTTTTCTGTTGATGTTGTTGGATCAGGGACCTACCTGACCGCGCAGGTTTGATGTGTTGTAAAGATTGTCGGGAATGGTGGTGACAAATCCGTTGCGCTTGATGGCGTATCCGCCCTGACCTACCGATGGAGGCGTGACCGGGATAGGGATGTTCAGGCCACTCACTACCGGAATAACAACCGGTCCGATAAACGGTATGTTGATGACCACGCTCACCGTTATGCTGAGCTGGAAGATTCCCGAAGTGCCAGGATAGCCGTACGGTCCGCCATCGCCACCGACAGTATTCGGATTAAGAGTTACCTGAGCCGGACCCACATTGAAGTTGATAGGAAAATTGAGGATACCACCCTGACCCTCAACCCCGAACTGACCACCGGTGCCATCGCCACCGGGTGTGTACCAGCTAAGGCCAATGAGCCCACCTGGAGGCAGGTCGCCACCTTCGCCACCACCTGCACCGCCACCGCCACCGCTGCCTATGAAGAACCCGAAGGCCGGTGCAGGAGCGGGAATAAGATTGCCGGTGCTTATGGCAAAAGCCATAGCGTTGCCGCCACCACCACCGCCATAGATGTTGAAGTTGTTGATCACATCGGCATCGAGTGTCAGGTTGATCGCATCGCCACCATTCTCGCCATTGCCCACCCAGCCCTGAGCCGGATCGGTGGCATCGCCCCCATCACCGCCCTTGCCTATCACATTGCCGTTGTTGACAATGGCCACCAGCGAACCTGCCGGCAAAGTGCCGGTGGTGTAGGCCGGCTGTGCTGTGGTCGGACTCTCAATGCTTACCCCGCTGACGATATTATTGACAATGCACACCGGTGTCGTGGTGGGTGCGCCAGGGTTTTGCGCGTAGAAGGCCGCGCTGAGGTCGTAGTTCTGGGTGCTGTTGTTCACATCGACCACATAGCAGGGCAAGATGGTGAGTGAATAGACTATGTTGTAGGTGGCCCCACCGCACAGCACCTGAAACACAACTGGGAATGTGCCAGCCGCTGCGAAAGGACTGGCGTGGAATGTTATAGTTGATGTGCCTGGGGCAGTGATCGGATTCGGATTGATGGTGGCTGTGACGCCCGCGGGCAAGGTGGTCGATAGGTTGATGGCGATGTTCTGCGGCAGCCCCAATGGTTGGACAATGTCGATGGTGAACTGAACTGAGTCGGCCACCACTCGGTCAATGGTATCGGCCGTTGTGCTCGGTGTTACGTTGAGCACACAGTCTGAGCAGTTCTGTTGGAAAGAGGCGAGCCAGCACGTACCGTTCCAATAGTCAAGGGTACTATCGGTTGTATTGAATACCACAAGCCCAAGAGCCGGAGCCGGAATATTATCGCGGTCGGCACGAGAGAGCCGTGGCGGAAGGAACCCCTGCAACTCCGCATCAATCTGGAAGATGGCGCTCGGGTCGGGCGCTGGGTTGTTCACACTTACCTGCGACCCACTGTTCCATAGAAAACTGTTGTTGAGCCAACCCACGGTGCTGATGGTGTCCCAGTACAAGGTCTGCCCGAAAGTGGCAGGGAGCAACGGACCGGTAGGCCCTGTGGGGCCAGCGGCACCTGTGGGGCCTGTCGGTCCGGCTATACCGTCCTGCCCGAGTGCCTGACGCCAGAATATGCCATCGAAATACCAGAAAACACTGTCCCAAGGGGTGTAGATAAGTAGACCCGTTGCAGGGTTCGTCACGCTCAGCGTATCGGTACGGGGCACAAGAAATCCGCGGTCGAGGGCCGATAGTTCGAGTATCGCACTCGGGTTAGGGGTTGTGGTGCCAATACCCACGTTGTTCTGAGCGCTGAGCTGTGTCGCCACGGTAATCAGCAGAATGGCAGCGGTGAGGGTGGCGCGTAGGTACGCTCGCATTGTCAGTATTTTGAACAGCGCGAATTTAGTCGATACTTCGGTGGTGGCACACCTGATCGTTGTCATAAGCCCGTGCTCGGGTCCGCCCTCTATCTTAGCCGCACTTTTTCCAGTTCATCACCGATGAGAATCTCTACCAAAGGAATTGCCGTGTTGTGCATCGTGGCCGTGGCGTGGATCGGTTTCGTTGCAGGCACTACAGAAAGCGGCATCAAATCCTATCACAACTACCTCGAGATCAACTTCTTCAGAGGCGCAGGGGTCACCCTTCCGCTGACAAACAACGACTATTTTCAGGGCTCAGGCCGTTGCGATGGGTGCCATGGCACCGATCCGACCGCCTTTGCCAATGTCAATGCCGAAGGGGTCGATATCAGCCCCATTGAGATGTGGCGCGGCAGCATGATGGCCAATTCAGCCAAAGATCCTCTCTGGCGTGCCAAGGTGAGCCACGAGATCACAATAAATCCCGCTCACCAGAGCGCTCTGGAGAACAAATGCACCCAGTGCCATGCACCCATGGGCAACTATTCCAATCAGCATTTCAATCTCGGGCCCTATTCCATGGAGACTCTTTTGACTGACTCCCTTGGGCTGGATGGGGTGAGCTGCATGGCCTGCCACAAGCAGAGCACCGTGCAATTGGGCAACACCAACTCCGGGCTGCTCCATTTCATTGATGCCCCTGTTGTTTTCGGCCCGCACGGAAAGCCGTTCACAAGCCCTATGCAGGAGTTCGTTGGGCTAGAGCCAACCGAGAGCCAGCACATCCGCGATGCAGGGATCTGTGCCGGGTGCCACACATTGCTTACCGAGAGTGTGGACCTGAGCGGCAACCTGACCGGGCAGACCTTTGTGGAGCAGGCCACCTACCACGAATGGCTCAACTCCGATTTTAACGATGATGATGGCGATGGCATAACATGTCAGGGCTGCCACATGCCAGAGAACAACGATGGTGTGGTGCTTTCGGCCAATTACTCTTTCCTGCCGCAGCGGTCGCCTGTGGGCATCCACAGTTTTGCGGGGGCCAACATGTTCATGCTCAAACTCATGCGCGACAATTGGCAGGACTTGGGCCTCTGGGCCGATGATGTGGACCTGAGCCGAGCGTATGAAGCAGCAGCTGACATGCTCCTCAATCAGACACTTTCCGCTGATCTTGACATAGTTGATCTTACAGCCGATACGGCCTATTATACCTTGCAGCTACGCAACGATGCCGGACATAAGTTCCCGAGCGGATATCCGAGCCGCAGGGCCTTTGTAGAGTTTGTGGTGACCGATCAAAACGGCAATCAGGTCTTCGCCTCAGGACAGATGGACCCGAATTACAACCTCGTGGCCGAGAACAACAACTTCGAAAGGCACTGGAACGTGATTGATTCTCAGGATAAGGTACAGATCTACGAGATGGTACCGGGCGATATGAACGGCATGTTCACCACCGTGCTTGAAAGAGCATACCAATGCCTGAAGGACAATCGCCTGGCCCCACGCGGGTTCAGTAAGACCCACGCTGTGTACGACACCACCCGCATAGTAGGTGAAGCCTTTACCGATGCCGATTTCAACGCTCTGCCCGGAGTACAGAACTCAGGCACTGATATCGTCCATTTCCATGTACCGATAACTGGCCTCAACGGCACTCTGAAAGCCGTGGCCAAGGTGCGCTACCAGACCTTGCCGCAGAAATGGGTCAACGACATGTTCACCTACAACACCGACCCCATCCTCACATTCCGCAACATGTACAATGCCGCAAGCAAAGAACCCATTGTGGTGGGCTGCGATTCAGTATTGAACGTGAATGTGATAACAGGGATTGACCGCATAGCGGTATCCAAGATCCAGGTATCGCCAAACCCGGTGCGTGGTGGCAATCTGAGGCTTAGTGTACCGCCAGATGTGCGCATATCAGGTGTGGAGATACTCGACAGCGATGGCCGCAAAGTGGCCACCTATGGCAGCTACACAGGCACCGGCCTCGATGTGGGCGGCTTGAGCAAAGGACTTTATCTGGTGCGAATAAACTCAGACCGTGGGCAGGTGTTGCGCAAAGTGATTGTTCAGGACTGAGGCCGGCTGCATACTGGGATAGAGGCTTAGCTGCACAGGTCGAGGTAATTTCGCAGCCATTGGCGCGTTGCCGCCAGCAGCATGGCACGGGCCTCCAAGATATTTCTTATTGCAACAGGTGTGCTATTGGTGGCCATGGCCGGACTGGTCTTGGCCGCCTGGCTCAACCGCGACAAAATCATAGCCAAAGCCACCGATGTGCTGCGCGGTGCAGTGGCCACCGAGCTGCGTTTCAGCGATGAGGTGAGCCTGAGCCTGTTCACCGATTTTCCACGTATATCCGTAGGGTTCCGACAAGTGTACCTGCAAGAGGCCAACGGCAACGACACACTGCTGGCAGCCCAGGGTGTGTCGGTGGCCATTGATGTCTGGCGCCTGATCAGCACGGGCGATGTGCGTCTCAACGGAATCCGTATTAGCGAGGGGCAGGTGCATGTGAGGCGTGACGCGCGCGGCCGTTGGAATTATGATGTGTTGCGCAAAGACTCCACGCAGGGATCATCGTCAGCCCTGACCATCGACCTGCTCCGGCTCGACCGCACATCCATTTCGTTTGACGACCGCAAGTCGCGGGTCTCTGTAAGCGTATTCAGCGAAAGCAGCGAGCTATCGGGCCGCTTCGAGCCGGGCGATGTACAGATCGGAATTGACCTGAACGGCAAACTGAACGATGTGATCGCGCCCCAGTTTGTGAGCGGAGGGCCCTTCGATCTGCGCACCGAGGGCGATATCACAATAAAAAACGGGGTGGTGTCGCTGACCGACCTCGAATCGAAAATTCATTCCATCCCATTCACATTCAACGGTAAATGGGTGAACAAGGACAAAACATTGGAATCGGAGATGGCTATTGATATTGAAGGGGCCGAACTGAGCCAAGTGGCGGCCCTTTGGCGCACCCAACCTCAGTGGCTTGCAGACCTCCGCCCATCAGGCATGGCCGATGCCGATGTGACGATAAAAGGAAAATCAGGGAAGAAGAGTCTATGGTCAATGAATGTTGATGTGACCGTGGACGAGGCCAAAGGCATGACCCAGCGGGGCGAATTCTGGGTAAAAGGCACAAAGGCCCAAATTGAATACGCTGACATGAGCGATCCATCCACATTCCGGGCCCGATTGAGCCAATTAAATATAGGGGCGAAGCACTCGGAGGTGGTGGGCAGGCTTGAGCTCAACGGCCTCGACCGAATCTCCTTTGACGCGGAACTGAAGGGTGACCTCGACCTTGCCGATGTGCTGATGTTGGCATCGGCCGATAGCACATCGAAGGCCAGCGGCACCGTCAGAATCGACCTGAAAGGTAAAGGCACCTTGGCCCGCGATGCTGATGGAAGGACCGCCATAACCGATGGAAGTTGGGAGATGGCAGCCGATGGCAAGAACCTCGGTGCACAACCCTCTGGCATGCCCACAATGGAAGGCCTGGACATGAGCGCCACCTTGACCCGCGATGGCACCTGTAAAGTTCAGGTGAGCGCGGGTGCCGTGGGCAGCCTCGATGTGAGTGGCGAAGTAGTGATCAACGAACTGATGGATGTGCTGGCCGATGCCTCCCGCCCCGTCATCCTGAACGGAAAGCTGAACATCAGCCGAATGGATGTGGAGCAGGCCAGCCGAGAGTGGCTGGGAGGAGCAAGGGCTGCAACAGGCGGTACGGGCCGCATGGTGCAACTTGACCTCGACCTGACCATTGACCAACTGATCTACCGCGAATTCGTGGCCGAGGAGATCACAACGAGATTGCACATGTTGCCAGGCACAATTGTGGCCGATGAGCTCAAGCTGCAATGCCTCGGTGGCGATATAGCGGCCAATGTGCGCATCGCCACCGGAAATGAACGTTCGCATCTTGCGCTCATGGCAAGACTCAACGGCCTAGATGTGAGCCGCCTGTTCCGCGAGTGGGACAATTTTGGCCAGGATATGCTGACTCACAAGCACCTGCGCGGCACAGTAACGGCCGATCTGATCCTCGACCTCGACCTCGACAGCCACCTCAAGGTGATTGCCAACAGTGTGCGTGCCGAGACCGACCTGAGCATCAGCGGTGGAGAACTGATCGGCTTCAGCCCACTGAAATCACTGTCGAAATTCATCGATGTGACGGAATTGGAACAGGTTCGTTTCGAGACACTGAGCAACCATTTCACGCTGCGCGATGGTCGCATCAGCATACCGTACATGACCATGCGGAGCTCAGCCATCGATTTCGATGTGTTCGGAGAGCAGGCCATCGGTGGCGAGATGGATTACCACATCAATCTGCTGCTGAGTGACCTATTGGGACGCAAAGCGCGAAAACGCAAGGAGATAGAGGGCCACGAGATCATTGAGGAGAGCGGAAGGACACGTCTTTTCCTATGGCTGCGCGGCACACCCGGCAATCTGAAAGTGGGTCTGGACCAGCGCGAGGTGCGCAAAAAACTGGCCCGCGACATGAAGGACGAAGGCGTGCAGCTGCGCCAGATATTCAAAGAGGAATTCGGGCGGAGAAATGCGGAGCCTGCCCGACCTGCCCCACTGGCTGCGCCAGACCAGGCACAACCCGCTCAAGGGCAGCCCGAGAAAAAGAATGGAGCGGAGGGGAAGTGGGAGATTGAGTTTGAGTGACCTGATATTTGCCACGTGAGTCTATACAGTCAACGCCAGCGATGGAAGCTGGCCCTCATGCTCGTGGCACTGCTGATAGGAGTAGTGTCTTTGCTGTACACCAATCAGCTGGTTAAAAGGCTGGCCGGGCAGGAGCGGGCCAAAGTGGAGCTGTGGGCAAAGGGCACCCGCTATCTGGCCACGGCCAGCGACCCCTCGGCCGATCTGAGTTTCGTATTTGAGGTGGTGCGCGACAACACGACCATACCCCTTGTGCTCACCGATGGCGAGGGCAACATCATCAGCATCCGGAATTTTGATGAGGAACGCAGCCTCGACACCATCTATCAGACTGAGATGTTCAGCCGAATAAAGGGCCGCAACGAACCCATCGAGATCGAACTGACCGATGGCGACCGCAACTTCATCTATTACGACAACTCCGACCTCTACTATCAGCTCAAGTACTACCCCTACGTTTCGCTAACGGTCATGGGTCTGTTTGTGCTGGTGGCCTATTTCGCCTTCAACCTGTCGCGCAGGGCCGAGCAGGATCAGGTGTGGGTAGGCATGGCCAAAGAGACGGCACACCAGCTGGGCACACCGCTTTCATCACTCATTGCGTGGCTCGAATATCTCAGGCTCAAAGGCGTGGACGAAGGGACCCTGACCGATATGCACAAGGATGTGAGCCGTTTGGAGGTGATCACTGAGCGTTTCTCGAAGATCGGCAGCATACCCGAACTGGCTCCTGCCCCGCTCGTCTCTGTAGTGCAGGACAACCTCGATTACATGCGTTCGCGCAGCTCAAAAAAGGTGAGCATCAATCTATATGTGCATTGCGATGCGGAGCTTCAAGTGCCCATGAATCAGGCACTGTTCGCATGGGTGCTCGAGAATCTGGTGCGCAATGCCATCGATGCCATGGAAGGCGCAGGCAGCATTAACGTGAATCTGACCACCGAGGGCGATCAGGCCATCATTGATGTGGCCGATACGGGCAAGGGTATACCAAGGGCCATGTTCCAGGCGGTGTTCAGACCTGGATATACCAGCAAGAAACGTGGTTGGGGACTGGGGCTGTCGTTGGCCAAGCGCATCATTGAGCAATACCATCGAGGGCGGATATATGTAAAAGATTCGCAGGTGGGAGTGGGCACCACGTTCCGTATCATTCTCAATTGTTGATGGCACATTGAACTGGAGCCACATTATCGATTGACAGACTCCTGTTTGGATTTCTTATAGCATGGCCGGTCTCTACTTACACGTTCCTTTTTGTCGCAGGGCTTGCCACTATTGCGATTTCCATTTCTCAGTCAATCACCGCGACATGGCCGCCATGACCCACGCCATGTGCCGCGAACTGCAACTGACTGACCATGTGCGCGATGAGGTGATACATACCGTTTACCTTGGAGGCGGCACCCCTTCCCTGCTCGACCCTGACAATCTGAGACTGCTGTTCGACTTCATCAGATCAGAAAGAAATATAGCCCATGATGCCGAGGTGACCTTGGAGGCCAACCCGGACGACTTCAGTCCCGAAAGGCTCGAGCTATGGCGCAGCGTTGGCATCAACCGCCTGAGCATCGGAATCCAGTCTTTCCACCAGCATCTTCTGGATTGGATGAACCGCGCACACGATGCCGAACAGGCTCAGCGGTGCATTAGCATGGCTAATGAATCTGGCTTCGACAACCTGACCATCGATATCATCTTCGGGGTGCCTGCCCAGACCGATGCCCAACTGATCAGCGACCTTGATACCGCCATCGGCCTCGGGGTAAAGCACCTTTCTTGCTACGGCCTCACGGTAGAGCAACGCACTCCACTGGCCAATATGATCAGAAAGGGCCAGCAACAACCTGTGAGCGAGGACGATAGCAACAGGCAGTTCCATCTGGTGATGCAGCATCTGAGCGCGGCAGGTTACAGTCAATACGAAATCAGCAACTATGCCATTCCCGGTTTCGAGAGCAGGCACAATTCGGCCTACTGGACCGGGGATGAGTACCTCGGCATAGGCCCATCTGCACATTCGTTCAACGGTAGCCATAGGTGGTGGAATGTTCGCAGCAACGCGGCTTACATCAAAGCCATTGGTGAGGGTCGCGTACCATCGGAAGGCGAGACCCTGAGCACAATCGACCTGCTTAACGAGGCCATCATGCTAGGGCTACGCACCCGCGATGGTATCAACCTCGAAAGGATAGACAGGATACATGAGGATGCTTCGGCTGAACTTGAAAAGACAGCTGCACCATTCATAGATGCCGGACAGTTTGAACAGGTTGGCCGGTCGCTACGCCTGACAATAAAAGGCAGATCCGTTGCCGATAGGCTGGCCAGCGAGCTGTTCTTCAGTTAATATTGGCCCATGATGGGAGACCAGAAAAGGTGGGTGCCAATGGCCAGGTTCCTATTGGTACTGCTTGTGCTCAACTTCCTGTATTTCTATTTCTATGCCCCGCGTGCCTGGTTCCTTCCTACCCACCCGCTGCATAGCAGGTTGGTACATGTGCTGCTGTTCACGCTCAGCCATTGGTCGGTGACAATCCTCAATGTGCTCGGTTACGCATCCGAGCTTTCGGCTGACATGCGCACCATCTCCATGTACGATTCATCCATAGGGGTCAACATCTATAACTACTGCCTTGGAATCGACATCCTCTTTGTTTTCTCATCGCTCATCATCTCGTATCCCGGCTCGTGGCGCACCCGTGCGTGGTTCCTTCCTTTAGGATTGATCGGAATTCACGTTATCAATCTCATCCGCATACTGGCCATGTGCCTTTGGAACATCTATCAGCCACCGTTCTGGGTCGATCATCACGACCTCTTCAACGTGGTGGCCGCAGTATTCGTCTTTCTCATGTTCACCCTGTGGGTGAGGCTAAGCAGACGAACCGCGGCCTGAGCCACTGGGCGGATTATTCAAATCAGACCTTTAACTTGCATCATCTCCACCAGTTCGCGTATGTTACGGCTGGCGGTACAGGCCTTCATGTTCTTGCGGTGGTTATTTGAAGTGTGGGTGCTAAGACTCAGTGCGCGTGCCACTTACTTTGACGATTTGTCTACGGCAAACAGCCTGATTATCTGCACTTTTAGATATTTCATCAAAATAATTAGACGAGGAACTGATATGGATAACTAAGCTTGTCGATCTTGGTCACGAACGGTTACTATCTCCATTCTCTGCAAAACGTCTCGTATGAAGAATTGGAGCTTTCTTCAGGACCGACCAGGAGCTAGCCCCCAAATATTCACTTGTACGCGCTGGCAGCCTGTGGCGTGATCATTTACCCCTAAAACAGAAACCCCCGCCCTTCAAGAGGACGGGGGTCAGAGATGTCGGATAATGCGGATCAGGCCTTAGCGGCCTGCTTGCTGCGACTCAGCGTGTAGATAGCGTAGCCTATGCTAGCAATGAGGATAACACCTGCCACAACATCGAACGGAGCACCTGTGATGGGGGGCGGTGGTGGGGGCGGTTGAGCCATGGCGCCTGTGGCGGCCATCACCAGCACGGCAAGGAGTGATGCTTTTTTCATGTCCGTTCGGATAAATGGGTTGCTTGAGCGGGCAAAAGTAAGGTGCAGATGCGATCGGTTGTACCGCCTGTTGAAAAATTTTCTGCGTGTTTCGCGTAGGCCGATGGCCATTTACCTGACGTAACCCGCACCTGTGGCGGGTTTCCGTACCTTCGGGGCATGATAGGAGCGGAGCGGAAAATTGACCTTGAACAGGAACGTAGGGACATTCTGCTGGCCTATAAACGGCTGCTGAGGGCCTCGAAACGGAACGAGGCCAAGGGCGATATGAAGATGGTGCGCAAGGCTTTTGAAGTAGCCTTGGATGCGCATAAGGACATGCGCAGAAAATCAGGCGAGCCGTATATCTACCACCCATTGGCGGTGGCCGAGATAGTGGTGGACGAGATAGGTCTGGGTGCAAAGAGCATTGTATGCGCCCTGCTGCACGACACGGTTGAGGACACCGACCTGACCATTGAGGACATGCGCAGAATGTTCGGTGACAAGGTGGCGCAGATCATTGACGGGCTCACCAAGCTGAGCGTGGTACTGGAGGTGGAGGGCGAGAAGAGCCTGCAGGCCGAGAATTTCCGCAAGATGCTGCTCACCATGAGCAGCGACATACGTGTGATCCTGATAAAACTGGCCGATCGCCTGCACAACATGCGCACGCTTGAGAGCATGCAGCGTGAGAAGCAGCTGAAGATTGCCAGCGAGACCCTGTACCTCTACGCCCCGTTGGCTCACCGTCTGGGGCTGTATGCCATTAAGACCGAACTGGAGGACCTGGCATTCAGATACATTGAGCCCGAACAGCACGATGAGATAGTGCAGAAGCTGAAAGACTCGCAGCGCAAACGGACGAGGTTCATCAACCGGTTCAGCCTACCTATAATAAAGGACCTGACAGAAGCGGGATTCGACTACGAGATAAAAGGGCGCACCAAGAGCATCTACTCAATAGCTCGGAAGATGAAGAAGCAGGGTGTGCCGTTTGAGGAAGTGTATGACATCTTCGCCATCCGTATCATTCTTAATTCGCCTCAGGAACTGGAAAAGAGTGACTGTTGGAAGGTGTACTCTATGGTGACCGACCACTATGTACCGAGCCCCGAACGCCTGCGCGACTGGGTGAGCACACCCAAAAGCAACGGCTACGAGAGCCTGCACACCACCGTGATGAGCGACACGGGCAAATGGGTGGAGGTGCAGATACGCAGCAGGCGTATGGACGACATTGCCGAAAAGGGCCTTGCCGCACACTGGAAATATAAGGACCTGGCCAGTACCAAGGCTCAGGAGAGCAATCTGGATGCATGGCTGGCCCGGGTGCGTGAACTTCTGGAGAGCCCCGACCCGAATGCCATCGAGTTCCTTGACGATTTCAAACTGAACCTTTTCGCTGAGGAGATTTTCGTTTTCACACCCAATGGCGAGCTGCGCAAACTGCCCGCCAGCAGCACCGCACTCGACTTCGCCTTTGAGATACACAGCGAGGTGGGCGCCCATTGCATAGGTGCCAAAGTGAACGGCAAACTGATGCCCCTGAGCCACCCGCTGAAGAGCAGCGACCAGGTGGAGGTGCTGACCAGCAATAAGCAGCAGCCCAAGGAGGATTGGCTCAGTTTTGTGGTAACGGCAAAGGCCAAGAGCAAGATAAAGCAGGCACTGAAGGACGAGAAACGTAAGCTGGCCGAGGAAGGGAGGGAGGTGATGGAGCGCAAGCTCAAACAGATGAAGACCGACCTGACCCGCGAGGTGGCCGACAGGCTGTACAAGCAGCTAAAGCTTACCTCGGTGCAGGAGCTGTATATAAAAGCTGCGAACAAGACCTTGGACTATGAGGTGGTGCGCAACCTGATAGAGGAAGAGAAGAAAGGCCCATCGTCATGGTACCGGTACATACGCGACCGTTTCCGCACCAAGGAGGACGATAAGGCGAAAGGAGTCGATGTATCGACCAAGGCATCAATCCCCAAAAAAGGGGATCTGATTGTGATAGGCGATGCGGATCAGAAGATGGATTTCCGTCTGGCCAAATGTTGCACCCCCATACCTGGCGATGATGTATTCGGCTTTGTGACCATCAACGAGGGAATCAAGATACACAGGGTGAACTGCCCTAACGCCATCAACATTCGCAGCAACTATGCCTATCGCGTGGTGCCGGCCAAGTGGGCCGAGAAAGAGATGTTCACATCATTCGTGACCAGCATCTACATAACCGGAATAGATGATGTGGGTCTTGTGAGCGCCATCACCAAGGTGATCTCTGACGACCTGAATGTGAACATGCAGGCCATCTCGTTCCAGAGCAACGATGGTGTGTTTGAAGGACACATCAGGCTGATGGTAGAAGGCACAGCCCACCTGAACAAACTGATGGACAACCTGCGCAAGGTGAAAGGAATAAAGAACATAGCACGAGAGGAGCACCCCGATGAGCAATAAGAAGCCAGAGGTGGTGAGCAAGAACCGGAGGGCCTCGTTCGAATATTCGTTCATCGATGAATTCACGGCCGGGATGCAGCTCACAGGCACCGAGATAAAGAGCATACGGGCAGGCGAGGTGAACCTTACCGATGCGTTCTGTGCTTTTAGAGGCGATGAACTTTATGTGCAGAACATGCACATAGCCCCTTATGCGCAGGGAACTCACTACAATCACGAGGCGAAGCGCGACCGCAAACTGCTGCTGCGCAGGCCCGAACTGCGTAAGTTGCAGGCAAAATTGAAGGATCAGGGCCTGACCATCATCCCCACGGTCCTGCTCATCTCAGATAAGGGATTTGCCAAATTGGGGATAGCATTGGCCAAAGGCAAGAAGCTGCACGACAAACGCGAGGACATTAAGAAGCGCGACACCCAGCGGGAAATGGACCGGGAATGAGCTTGATGTTGAAAGCCGACCGCTACGAACGGCCCATAGAGGCTACGGCTGTGCTGCTCAACCTTGTTTATCTGTACCTATACATAGCGGGTAGCCGATGGTGCTGGCCGGCAGCATTCGCAGGGTCGGCCCTGTTTGTGTGGCTGTGCCAACGTAGACAGATGCTGGCCGAAGTGGTTCTCCAGTTATTCTACATCGCCCTTGCTGTGTATGGTTTCTTCGGCACTTCGGGCGGAATGCAAAATATTGAGGTCTGGAGCCTTGCGCAACACGTTTGGCTCATCGGTGTATCGACTCTCGGTACGGTGGCTATGGGCGCATTCCTTGGCTGGCGCACCCGAGCAGCATTGCCATGGCTTGACTCTTTCACCACGGTGTTCAGCTTGTCGGCCACATGGGTGATGGTGAACCTTGTGCATGAGAACTACCTGTATTGGATGGTGATAGATTCGGCATCGGTATACTTGTATTGGAGTCGCGGCCTTCGCCTGGGCGCGGGGCTTTTCGTAATTTACTTCGTGATGGTGGTGCTCGGATATTTCTACTTGATGTGATGCCTGAAAGCCCCCGCTGCATAGTGGTGACCGGTCCAGAGAGCTGTGGCAAGACCACACTCGCTGCGGCCCTCGCTCATGAACTCGCCATGCCTTTGGTGCCAGAATTTGCGCGGGAATACATCGATAATCTGAGCCGGAACTATACAGAACCGGACTTGCCCATCATCGCATCGGGCCAGGTCAAAAAGGAAAAAGCAGCGATAGAAGGTGCTTCCGGTTCAGTGATCTGCGACACTGATGTACTGACTATCAGGATCTGGCAGGAATTCAAATACGGCAGGAGCTCGAGGCAGATAAATGAGATGATGCCCGATCAACACTACAGATTCTACCTGCTTTGCGCGCCCGACCTGCCTTGGCGACCCGACCCGCAACGTGAGAACCCAAGGAACCGCGATGAACTTTTTAGCCTGCACATCGAACTGCTTGAGAGACTTGGCGCCAAGTATGCCGTAATCCGGGGCAGCGGACCCGCCCGGACCGAGGCGGCACTCGCAGTTCTGGGCGCTGTATGCTGACAATATCAGCGCATTGGCCCATGCCTGTGCCGATTATCTTTGGCGGCCATGTTAAAAAAGACCCTTCAAACGGCTGCATTAGCAGCAATAGCTGCAGTATCGGGCTGCGCCACCGATGTTGACCTTACGGGGGAGTATGCCGAGACCGCTGTTGTTTATGGCCTGCTTGATGAAAGCAACAACCCTGCAAACGGTGGCAGCGGCCACCTGATCCGTATCCAAAAGGCTTTTTTGGGCGATGCCTCGGCCGTTGATATGGCCTTGGTGAGCGATTCGAGTTACTTCCCATACGAGGACCTGGAAGTGAACCTTCTCGAGATAAATGACGATGACACCACTTGGCACCTCCTTGATACTGCCATGGTCAACACCAAACTGACCACAAATAGCAGCGGGGTGGTGTTCTTCGGGCCGCAACAGCGTGTGTATAAGGCCAATGTGAACATCAGCGGCACCCCGGCCACAGGTGTCACTTCTAAGAAATTCGGCTTGAGCATCAAGAATTTAAAGTCGGGCTATGTGGCTTACTCTGAACAGACTCCGTTGAATCTCGCCACATTCCAATGGCGTAATCCTACAACTCCTCTCGTGCCCACGCTCCAGGCTCTCGGGCTGTATAGCAGTGTTAATAACGACTACACCGATTATGCTGTCCGTTTCCGGTTGGCTGGCAACGTGAAGAATCACGAGGCTTGGCTCCGTTTCCATTATCGCGTGGTTTCGGGGACCGATACCGTGTTCAAGACCCTTGAATGGCGCGTGAACAGCTTTGCACAGGCTAGTACTGTTGGAGGTGAAGAATTCACCTACCAGATAAATGGAAGGTCGGTTTTCTCTTTCATAGGATCGAACATAACCCCTGAAGAAGGAAAGACCTATCTTTTAGGGCACCGCTACAATAACATTGCCACCGGTCCTGGTGCGGGCGTGGGCCCAGTGGCCTTTGATTTGGTCTTGAAAATGGCCGGACCCGAACTCTCCACCATGCTTGATCTTATCGCACCGAGCAATACGAGCGTGGTGACCGAAGTGCCAGTTTACTCGAATATCGACAACGGAGTCGGAGTCTTTTCATCACGCAACACCAAGGAATTCAAAGACATGTACATCAAACTTGATCAAGTTGATGAATACAGGTCAGGCCAGTTCACAGGTCATATCGGATTCCGTACTGATCAATAATCCACCACCATGCTGAATCTTTCTGTCACAATGATCATGTGGGTCATGGCCATTTTGGCCGCGCCTTCAACCCGGAACGAGATGGTGCTTTATCGCACACAGGCTGATCATGCCGCTGGGAAGGGAGAGAACTTGGGAGAATTCATCGGGTATGACTGGACCATGGGCCGCCTAAAGGTTTTCTGGTACATCGATGCCAAGAAGAAAAAGACTGACAGTAAGGAGGTGAACGGCTACTACGGTCTCACAATCGATGGTCGCCTTTATCGGATTGTTGATACCAAACCCTTTGCAATGCTCCAAAAAGGCAAGTTCTGCTATTACGAGAATGGATTTGCCCACATGAACATGATTGTTGAGAATGAGGGCAAGGCCGAAGTGGAGGATGGCAAGTACTGCTTTATCAGCAAAGATCTGACCTCTCCCCTCCTGCATATACCGAGTAAGGAAGCACGCAAGGCATTTTCTGATATGCCTGAACTGTCGACCTTCTTCGACTGCACCGACAAGTGCAAGTCCAACAATGCTGAGAAGATCCGCGTGTGCATGAAGGCCGCGATATGAGTACCGCGAGGGCATGTGTTACAATGTGACGCTGCTCACGCGAAAAAAGCTTCAAAAGGCCCATCGCGAAGGGGCCGATACTGCGCTTATAGCCGAACTTGAGGCTCAGATTGAGATTCTCAGGCGCATTTACCCTCCGCGCTATAAGGCTAGCGGATTTGAACATCCTCAAATTCCGGTGGTGCGGGTAAAGGGCCAAGTGGAGATGATCCGCTGGGGACTCATACCACGTTGGGCCAAGAACATGAAAGAGGCCACTGGCCTGATGAATCGCACGCTAAATGCACGTGTGGAAGGCATCTTGGAAAGGCCATCGTTCAGTCGAAGTGCAGAAGAAGGAAGAAGATGCCTTGTAGTGATTGATGGTTTCTTTGAGCACCATCACCTGAGTAGACAGGCCTATCCTGTGCATATAGCACGAAAGGATGGCGATATAATGATGCTTGCGGGAGTTTGGGACGATTGGATTGACCCATCCACAGGCGAGCTCTTCACCACCGCCAGCATAGTGACCACCCGCGCCAATGACCTGATGGCACGCATTCACAACCAACATGGCAGTGAGGGGCCGCGGATGCCAATTATACTTGATGATGCAGGGGCCGACCTGTGGATGTCAGACCTCAATCGTAAGGACTTGGAATCGGCCATCGGACAGTTGGCCATCCCTTTCGAAGAAGAGCCCTTGACCTATTGGACCGTACGCCCGCTAAGCGGCCAGGCTTCTGTGCCTGATGGCCCAGCGGCCATTGAACCCGTTGAATATCCCGAATTGGCCTTTTCTGAAATCTGAGGCTGAAAACCTCAGTCGCGGATCACGACCACTGAACCCACCACATTGTTGCGGTCAAGATCAGCAAAGTCGCGAAAAGTGATCTGATAGGTGTAGATACCCACTGGGACAGGATTGCCAGAATCCATCTCAGTACCGTCCCAAACCTGCCCCATACTGCCGGTCTGCCATACAAGACGGCCCCACTTATCATAGATCTTCATGTCATAGCTCTCAAGATCCAAGCCTTCGCCATACGGTCTGAAGGTATCGTTCTTATGATTGTTTCCCGGGGTAAATGCATTTGGAACATACAAGGTCTCAAGCGGGTCAATATTGACGTACTGGTATGCTGTGTCCTCGCAATAACCATTACTAGCGGAGAGCTGCACCAAATAGTCGCCAGCATGGGCAAAACGGTGAGTCGGTTCATCCTCATTAGACCCCAGCCCATCACCAAATCGCCATGCATACTGTGTGCTGCCTACCGAGTTGTTGATGAAGAGCACCTCCATGTCAATGAAAGTCTCGCCAAGGAAGCGATAAGTGAATGCGGCCTCGGGAATCTGAATATCATCCTTCACCTCAACAAGGGCCGTATCATCACATCCGTTCAAATCAGTCACAACCACCTCATAGAAACCTACACCAACACTGTCCATCAGGTACGACACCTCGTTTATCGGGTCGATAGTCCATTCAAAGCTGTAAGGAGGGGTACCGAGCGACACCACCACGTACGCAGCTCCTAAACCTTGTCCGCAAGTGTCTGTGAGATACCTGGGAGAAAGGTTCATTGCCGTAGGATTATCGAGGACGAAATTCTGAGTGAGTGTGCAGCCGTTGTTGTCAATCACAGTGGCGGTATAGTTGCCTGGGGTGAGACCGGTAACAGTGTTTCCAGTCTGAAAATTGCTCCATGTGGTGGTCCCGAACGGTGGGGTTCCACCCTGCAACAGATCGATACTCGCCTCGCCCGTGTTACCATCGTGACACAGAACCGGAACAATGCTCGTCTCGATGTAAATGGCAGGTGGCTCCGTCAATGTGGTATTGCCTACAATCTGGCAACCATCGGCATCGGTCACGGTCACAAAATACGTTCCTGCGGCAAGGTCAGTGAACGTATGAGGCACGGGGTCATTGGCACTGGTTATCGGATTACCGAGCACATCGTTAAGGTCATACACATAGGGCGAAACGCCACTGCACTGTGCCTCTATCTGCCCGTCCTGACCGTTGAAACAGCTCACATTCTGATTCGAGAAACTGAGGGTAATTCCTGTCGCAGGTTGGGTGATGGTGATGCCTTGTGTCTGAAGACAACCGCTTCCATCCGTTACATTGACAGAATAATTCCCTGCCGAAAGACCCGTTATCGTGCTAGTTGTGACGTTTGCATCTGACTGCATCGGGGCACCGAAGGGATCATTCCAAACAACATTGTATGGTGAGGAACCTTGCGAAATATTGGCGGTAACAGCCCCACCTGTTCCACCAAAACAGGTGTTGTCTGTCACTACAAGATTGATGACCATGCTTTGGGCCGGAGCTATTGTGACAGCTGCAGCCGCCACACAACCGTTCGCATCAGTACTGGTAACATAGTAGTTGCCCGATGCGAGACTTGAAAAAGTATGAGGGGCATTGGCAGGTGCAGTGGGACCTGATACCAGTCCGCTGATGTCATAGATCGAATAGCTCCACGGCCCTGTGCCATTGCCGCTGATGTTCACAGTTCCGTCATTCACACTCGGACAACTGTTTCCGGTCACAGCAACAGTAGGCGCTGGGCAACATTGATAATTCACAGTGATGTTCGGACCGCGGTCAGGCGTGGCAAACCCGAAGGCATAAGCAATTCCTGTCCCTCCAAGAATGGAGATGTTCCCATCGTTCTGCATCACAGCGCCTGTGGTGAAGCCCGTGGTATATCCGAGCAGGTTACCTGTACCAGTATCGGTGATATAAAATGCTGTTGTAGTACCCAAAGCTATAGGAACAACAAGCCCGATGGGAATTGGTGTGGCGATATCAGGCCCGAAACCGATGACCCCTGGCACGGTGGCCACAAGAGTCCAAGATCCAGAATTATTCTCAAAGCCCACATGTGTGCCGTTCTTGGCATAAATCTCAATATTGTATGGACCCGGGTCTGCCAAGTTGATTGAAAATCCGGTCACAGTGACATCAACCGCAGCGCTGATGTCGAACATCACGCCCTCCTGATTATTATCCTGGGCGTAAATGGTGGACGTTGGGCCGCACTGAGCCATGGTCAGACCCACAGAACCCAGAATAATCAAGGCACTGATGGCCGCAGAATTCAGCAGGAATCGCACTCTCTTTGAATAATTGGTGCAAATATCAGCAACAGACATGCTTGGGAAGGCCACTCGGGGCGTTGTTTTCAACAGGGAGACGCTCACACAACCTGGAAGTTGCCGCATGAGAACATTGTTACATCTCATCTTAATATGCAATACAATTGACGAAACAAAGCGCTGGAGTAAGTGTATAAACCCGTGCACATGAGTTCGGCTAGACTTTCCACAGGTCTCAAAATAAGAGTGCTCATCCTTGAGGATGATGAGAAACTGCGCAAAGCTGTTATCGGCCGAATTTCTATAGATTTTCCGGTGGGCATGACAATGGCTGTGGCATCAAAGGATGATTTCATAAGTGCCATCAGATCTCACGAACCCGATGTTGTGCTGGTTAACCCCAGTTTGCAGGGCTACACCGCCACCGATGCACTGAACGATATCCGCAAACAAGGTTGCCTTTCACCTGTGATTTTGATCAATGGTTCACTGCCCGAATCGGAGGCGCTGTACATGCTTAATATTGGTTTTGAGGATTATTTCCTTCGGGATGCTCAGGACAAATTGCCTCTATCGATACAAAAGGCAATTGAGCGGCAGCGTCTCTACGACAGGCTGCGACAAGACGAGGAACTTCTGAAGCACAGGCACGAACAGTTTAAATATCTGTTTGACCATAGTGGCGATGAGATATACATCCTAGATGCCCGATTGGGCAACATACTTGATGCCAACCCTCGCGCTTCTGAAAGGACAGGCTATTCTCGCGAAGAGTTGACTGAGATGGACATGGCCGAGCTGATCAGCCACGAAAACAGACTATCAGGCATATATCGTTTCCAGCATGTGTGCGATGAGGGCGAAGAGATGTTTGAGACCGAACATCTGCGCAAGGATGGCACCACCTACCCTGTAGAAGTGAATGCACGGTGCTTGACCACAGGAGGTGGACGTAAGTTGGTTCAGGCATTTGTACGCGATATCACCCACCGCAGACGTGTTGAGGCGCTTATGCAGGAGAGCGAGGCCAAGTTTCAAGAACTGTTCAGCTCAATCAATGACGTGTTCTACCACACGGATATGGATGGCATCATCACACTTGTAAGCCCCTCTGTCAGTTCATTGTTGGGATATAAAGCCTATGAACTGATAGGGCGTAAGATGTCATCGTTGTACGCCATACCAAGCAGACGGCACTATTTCATGGCCGAACTGATGGAGAAGGGTGAGGTTCGTCACTGGGAAACTGAACTTAAACACCGTGACGGACAGTCGGTTTTTGTGTCGTCAAACTCAAGTTTGATCAAGGACAAGAACGGTGTACTTGCAGGGGTTCAGGGTGTGATACGCGACATCACGGACCGCATTGAATCGCGGAAACATAGGCAGGAGTTCACCAAACAGTTGGAGGAGAAGGTAAAGGAGCGTACTCGGGAGCTCGAATCGACCAACCTGATGCTAATGACCGAGGTGCGCGAGCGTCATCGTATCTCAAAGGAACTGGAAGCAAAGAATCAGGATCTGACCGACTCCATCCTATATGCTGAGCGACTGCAGAAAGCTATCCTCCCTGAAATTGATATTCTTAGAAAGACCTTCCCTGAGTCATTTGTACTGTACAAACCGCGTGATATTGTCGGTGGCGATTTCTATTGGTTCCACCGCATACGCAAGAACTTCCTACTGGCTTGTGTAGACTGCACCGGTCATGGTGTGCCGGGCGGATTCATGACCATGGCCTGCAACGAGATGCTCAACAAGACAGTGATTGACAAGGGTTGGCACCATCCCTCGTTGGTTCTTGAACTGATGGACTCTGAAATACGCGACACATTTCATAAGTACAGTAAAGAGAATATCTCCGATGGCATGGACATGTCTTATGTCAACATCGATTCGGCAGAGTGTGTCATTGAATTCGCAGGAGCCGGGCAAGGATTATTGTTGGTGAAGGATGAAGAGATTCGTTGGTTCCGTGGCAGTAAATTCGGCTTGGGTGGCGACTATCAAGGCAAGGACCGCAAGTTCGAGACCCATAGGATTCCGTATACCCCAGGCGAGTGCTTATATCTATTCAGTGACGGGTATGCTGATCAGTTCGGTGGCGAGAAAGATCGCAAATTCATGATGCGCAACTTTAAGAACCTGATTCAGAGCGTGCATAACCGACCAATGGTGGAGCAGGTAGAAGTGCTCAACCTCACTTTTGACCGCTGGAGAGGCGAGTCGGCTCAGGTAGATGACATCACGGTGATCGGGGTGCGCCTCTGATCAACATCAGAGCGGGAACCAGCTATCATCGCTTCCTCTCTGGAAACGGAAGTTCATCACATTCGGCCATAACGGCTCCTGTAGTTCCTGCTGCCATTTGCGGTGCATGGTTCGAAGCGAATCAACCACTTCGGGCCGAAGTGCTGAGAGGTCATTCTGTTCCAACGAATCGACATGCATATCAAACAGCCTCACACGAGGTCCGAATCCAAGGCCCCAATCGTCTTCTGCCACGAGCTTCCAACGGCCGCTGCGTATGGCCCATGCATAGCCCGAACGCCAGTAAAGATTGCGGGTCTGCTGACCTTCATCCTTCAAAAGACTGCACCCATCAAGGGCATTCGCCACTGGCATTTCGACTCCTAAGGTATCGAGCACCGTTGCCATGATATCAAGTGAAGAGGTTGGGAGACTGACCTTCGACCCGGCTTCGACCACTCCATCCCAACGCATCATGAACGGCACCCTCAATCCCCCCTCAAAATGCGTGAATTTACCTCCACGGAATGGTGCATTGTCGGTGGCCAGGGTGTAGGTGGCTCCTCCATTATCACTCAAAAAGAAAATCATGGTGTTGTCCGATATTCCACTGGCGCGGAGTTGGGCCATAATTGTGCCCACGGCATCATCCATCTGCGCGATCATGGCCAAATAAACCCGCTTGTTGCGGTCTTCGATGTGGCTCAACCTGTCGTAATAAACCTTTGTGGCCTGAAAAGGTGTGTGCGGTGTGAGGAATGGAACATACAGGAAGAATGGTCTGTCTGAATTGGCGCTAATGAATTTGACCGCCTCCTCAGCGATGCGGTCGGTGAGGTAAACGCGTTCGTCTACCACCTCTCCATTGAGCCTGATGGCACAGTTGCCCTGCCGTCCGGCACCCCAGATGAACGGATCGCTGAAATCAGTGTTTCGTGCGTGTCGTTGGTTAACTATGCCAGCATTGGCCGAATCGGCCATGTAGAGCGAATACCCTTCATAGAAACCATAATGCAGGTCGAATCCACGTGCGTTGGGCAAAGCATGTGGCGCACTGCCCAGGTGCCATTTGCCGATAGCCGCAGTAGCGTATCCCTTTGCTTTCAACACCTCAGCCAAGGTGATCTGCTCAGGGGGCAATCCCTGAGCGGCCACATCCTGAAAAGTCGGCACCACAGGTCGACCCAGTACCTGCCACGTGTCGGTTGCCAGTAAATATTTATAAACCAGCCACTCGAGACGGTTGCGTGCGTAGCGGTCGTGCAGGATATATTCGAATCCGAACCGCTGTTGGTAGCGCCCAGTTAGGAGTCCTGCGCGGCTCGGTGAACATATGGGCGATGTGATGTATCCTTCGGTAAATGTGGCACCGAGAAGACCGATGCTGTCAATGTTAGGGGTACTGATGAGCGTGTTGCCAAAGAGCGATATATCGCTTCGGCCCAGGTCATCAGCAAGTATGATGACTACATTCGGCACTCGGTCAGTATCAGGTTTGAGCGTGGCTAGGAATTCCTGCTTGGCATTAATGGCATCGGTATTGAAACGGATTCGGTCGGGTTGTTTCTCCAATGGCCATAACAGTATTGCCAGCACTGAAGCCAGAATGAGGAGGCCGATGATCAGGGGTCTGCGCTGCATCTATCTCATAAGTCCCTCTTGGTCAATAGCACCACATTCTCGACATGGTGAGTATGTGGGAACATATCAACCGGTTGGCACACTTCCACAGAATATGCAGGGTCTAACCGAGCCAGATCACGGGCCTGAGTAGCAGGATTGCAGCTCACGTACACAATTCGCTCCGGTGCACATTCCATCAGACGATTCACAACACGGTCGTCCATTCCTGCACGTGGCGGATCGGTGACCACCACATCGGGCTTACCGAATCTTGCCAGCAACTCTGGTGTGAACACATCTTTCATGTCGCCTGCCATGAATTGGGTGTTCGTCACTCCGTTCAACTCTGCATTGATCACGGCATCATCTATGGCAGCTTTCACATAGTCTATACCCATCACCTTCTTGCTACTCTTGGCCATGTATAACGCAATGGTACCTGTGCCTGTATAGAGATCATAAACAGTATGATGCCTCTCTATACCGGCCAATGTCCTGGTCACCTCATACAGGGCATGCGCCTGCCTGCCATTTGTCTGGAAAAAGGACTTGGGCCCGATTCGGAAGCTCAGCCCATCCATGGTCTCGGTCAAATGCGGTTCGCCATGATACGTGATGACCTCAAGATCATGAATGGTATCGTTGTGCTTGCCGTTCACCACATATAGAATAGAACGGAGTTGAGGAAATCTCTCAATAACATCATCCAATAATATAGCAATGTCATCGGGTCTGTCTTCTCCTACGGCCAGAAGCAGCATCCAATCTCCATCCAAAGTGTTGCGCAAAGTAAGATTGCGAAGGAAACCTGTATGGGCACGTGGGTCCCAGAATTTCATCTCATGTCTCATAGCCTGTTCGCGAATTCTATTTCTGATCGCATTTCCAGGTTCAGGTTGCAGGTGACATTCCGAAATATCAATGACCTTATCCCATCTGCGCGGCACATGGAATCCGAGTCCACCAGTGGTGAATTCAATGCCAGATGCCACTTCATCCTGTGTCAACCAGCGGTTAGCCGAAAAAGAGTAATCCAACCTGTTTCGGTATCGATATGTATCAGGGGCTGATAGAATGGGGCGCATCTCGCCCACTTCCACTTTCCCAATGCGTGCGAGGCAATCAACAACTTGTTGTTGTTTGAATCGTGTTTGGCTCGCGTAATCAAGATCCTGCCATTTACAGCCCCCACATGTACCGAAGTGCGCACATACAGCCTTCACGCGCAAGCCAGATGGTTCAACTATTCGCACAGCCACTCCTTCGCACAGGTTCTTTTTACGGCTCACGATGCGTACATCGGCCACATCGCCCGGTACCGCTTTCTCCACAAAAACCACCATGCCGTCAACCCTCGCCACGCAGCGGCCCTCAGCAGCATAGTCACCAATGGTCACTGATCTGACTATCTCCGGTTCCCTTCTATTTTTCACAATTCGAATATCAAATCAAAGTGGATTTTCTCCAAAAAAAATCCCGGCACTGGGGCCGGGATTTTCATTCATTTTCTAATTGAAGGGAATCAACCTTCTGTTCCGCTGTCCGCAGCCTCAGCAGATTCGGCCTTTTTGGAGCCGCCACCGCGCCTGCTTCTCCGGGTCGCTCCTTTTTTGCCTGTCTTGCCATCTCCCAACAACAGCTCGTTGAAGTCGACCAGCTCGATTATGCACATCTCGGCATTATCGCCCAAACGGTTCTGCAGTTTGATAATGCGTGTGTACCCACCTGGACGGTCGGCCACCTTTGGCGAAACCTCCTTGAACAGCTCAGCTACAGCAACCTTATCATGCAGATAGCTGAACACCACTCTTCGCGAATGGGTACTATCCTCCTTGCTCTTACTGATCAGCGGCTCAACGTATGTCCGCAATGCCTTGGCTTTGGCCAAAGTGGTGGTGATGCGCTTGTGGCGTATGAGCGAATTGGCCAAGTTTGCCAACAGAGCCCTGCGGTGCCCGGTCTTACGACCCAGATGATTAAATGACTTACGGTGTCTCATTGTGATTGCTTCCTCTAATGCGGATCAGGCAGCGTGCTGTCAGTCCTCGTCAATACGGTATTTAGCTACATTCATCCCAAAAGTCAGATTCTTGGCCTGAACCAGATCCTCTAACTCGGTGAGCGACTTCTTGCCGAAGTTGCGGAATTTCAATAGGTCATTCTTGTTGTATGAAACAAGATCACCCAAGGTCTCGACATCTGCCGCCTTAAGGCAGTTCAGTGCGCGCACGCTCAGGTCAAGATCAACAAGGCGCGATTTCAGCAGGTTGCGCATATGCACAAAATCATCATCCAGGTCTTCGCTCGGCTTACGCTCGGTGGTCTCTAACGAGATACGCTCGTCAGAGAAAAGCATGAAGTGGTGAATCAGAATCTTGGCTGCCTCTTTCAGGGCATCTTTAGGGTGAATAGAACCATCTGTGGTCACCTCAATCACCAATTTCTCATAGTCGGTCTTCTGCTCCACACGAAAATTCTCTACCGAGAACTTCACATTCTTGATGGGAGTGAAGATGGCATCGACTGCTATGGTACCAATAGGAGCATTAACAGGCTTGTTCTCCTCAGCGGGAAGGTAGCCGCGGCCTTTATCGATAGTCAGATCGAGATTCAATGACACCTTTTTGTCAAGATGGCAGATCACTAGATCTGGATTCAATACTTGAAAACCGGTAAGATACTTACCCAGATCGCCTGCGGTTAGCTTCTCACTGTTGGTAACACTTATTGATGCACGCTCGTTCTCCTGGCTGTCAATCTGACGCTTAAAACGAACCTGCTTGAGGTTGAGTACGATGTCCGTGACATCCTCAACTACACCCGAGATGCTAGAGAATTCGTGATCGACACCTTCGATCCGTACCGAGGTTATCGCGAAACCCTCGAGTGAGTTGAGTAGGATCCTGCGGAGAGCATTACCTACAGTGATGCCATAACCCGGCTCCAACGGACGGAACTCAAACTCACCTTTACGGTCATCCGAGTTGAGCATTATCACTTTTTCGGGCTTCTGGAATTCGAGGATTGCCATTTTTTGTTGTTGGTTGAAAAGTTGATTCTGAATGGGGGCAGACTGCTCAGCAGCGACTCAAGGTCACTTAGAGTAAAGTTCCACGATCAGCTGCTCGTTGATGTTCTCTGGTATCTCGTTACGCGATGGGTAGTTAAGGAACTCACCTTCCATTGTGCTCTCGTTCCAAGAGAGCCATGGCTTGTCATGCTTCGAGTGGTGCAGCGAGTCGCTGATCACCTCTAGGCTCTTGCTGCGCTCACGAACACCGATTTTCATACCCGGCTTCAGTGAGTAAGAAGCCAGATTCACGACTTCACCATTGACAGTGATGTGCCTGTGGCTAACCAATTGGCGGGCTGCATCGCGGCTCGGGGCTATGCCGAGACGGAACACCACATTGTCCAGACGGGCCTCGCAGAACTGAAGCAGAAGCTCACCTGTGATACCTGACTTGCGCGAAGCACGGTCAAAAAGGTTAGCGAACTGACGCTCCAGAATGCCATAGGTGTATTTGGCCTTCTGCTTCTCTTGAAGCTGAATACCGTATTCGCTCTTTTTCTTCCTGCGCTTTGATGCGCCATGTTGACCAGGAGGATAATTCCTCCGTTCCAGCGCCTTATCAGGACCATAGATGGCCTCGCTGAACTTGCGGGCAATCTTCGATTTAGAACCTGTGTACCTTGCCATTGTTGGTTACTCTCTTGCTTCTTGCTCAGTTGATATCAGATCCTCCTACGTTTTGGAGGGCGGCAGCCATTGTGTGGCATCGGGGTCACATCAACAATCTCAGTCACTTCAATACCAGCGGCATTGAGGTTACGGATGGCGCTCTCGCGCCCACCCCCTGGACCTTTAACAAAGACCTTCACTTTACGCAGACCTTGATCAAAGGCGACCTTGGCGCAATCGCCTGCGGCCACCTGAGCTGCATATGGCGTGTTCTTCTTTGAGCCACGGAACCCCATTTTACCGGCCGATGACCATGAAATCACCTCACCACGCAAATTGGTCAGCGCTATGATGATATTGTTGAACGTGGCGTTGATGTGCGCTTCGCCCACAGGGTCAACGCTCACCGTACGCTTACGGGTTGTCTTGGATGTTGCTGTCTTGGCCATTTCTCTATTACTGGACCTCAGTTATTACTTCTTAGTAGCCACTTTCTTGTTGGCCACAGTCTTGCGCTTACCCTTGCGAGTGCGGCTGTTGTTCTTGGTCTTCTGACCACGCAGGGGCAGACCGGCACGATGGCGCACCCCGCGGTAGCATCCGATGTCCATCAAACGCTTGATGTTCATCTGAACCTCCGAACGCAGTTCACCCTCGGTCTTCAACTTCGAGATTCCGGCCCTGATCGCAGCCTGCTCCTCATCGTTCCAATCTTGAACCTTCTTGTTCACATCGATGCTCGCATCGTTCAGGATGCGCGCAGCTGTCACCCGGCCAATACCGAAGATGTACGTGAGCGCTATTTCACCCCTTTTGTTACGGGGAAGGTCTATGCCGGCTATCCTTGCCATCTTTTCTGCTTACGCTTGTTATTGTTCAGCCCTGACGTTGCTTGAACTTCGGGTTTTTCTTGTTAATGACGTAAACGCGCCCCTTGCGCTTTACAATCTTGCAGTCTTCGCTGCGCTTCTTAACTGATGCCTTTACTTTCATGGCTCTTCTTGTCTTACTTATACCGGTATGAGATGCGGCCTTTGCTCAAATCGTAAGGAGACATCTCTACTTTAACTCTGTCACCGGGTAGGATCTTGATGTAGAACATCCTCATCTTTCCCGAAATGTGTGCGGTTATCACATGCCCATTCTCAAGTTCAACTCGGAACATTGCATTGGACAACGCTTCTATCACGGTTCCGTCCTGCTCTATGGATGACTGCTTCGACATTATCTCAGCTGGCCATGGTCATGTTAGAACGCCCCTTGATACGACCAGTCTTCATCAGACCGTCATAGTGTCTCATCAGCAGATGGCTCTCAACTTGTTGCAGCGTATCGAGCACAACTCCGACAAGTATGAGCAGCGATGTACCACCATAGAACTGCGCGTACTGAGAATTCACCCCGAAAATCATGGCAATGGAAGGCAAAATGGCCACAAATGCCAGAAACAGTGATCCAGGTAGGGTGATGCGGGACATAACATCGTCAATGAACTCAGCAGTCTTACGTCCGGGTTTCACGCCAGGAATGAAAGAACCTGTACGCTTCATGTCTTCGGCCATCTGATTCGGGTTGATGGTGATGGCCGTGTAGAAGTATGTGAACACGATGATCAACAGAGCGAACACGAAGTTGTACCAGAAACCTGTGAAGTCAGTAAACGGAGCAACAATACTGGTCATGCTATCGCTGAAACCAGCTAATGTGACTGGAAGGAACATGATGGCCTGAGCGAAGATGATCGGCATGACACCCGCTGCATTGACTTTAAGAGGGATATACTGCCGAGCACCACCCTGAGGAAGTGCCTGACGGCTGCTGAGTGCCGCTTTAGCCACCTGAACAGGTATCCTTCTTGTGCCTTGAACAAGCAATATGCTTAGCACTATGACCAACAACCAAATCACAATCTCAAGGAGGAATACTACAGGACCACCATTCTCATCAAGGCGAGAGAAGAACTCAGCCACGATAGCAAAAGGCAGGTTTGCTATTATTCCGATCATGATCAAAAGCGATATGCCATTGCCGATTCCCTTATCAGTGATCTTCTCACCGAGCCACATCACGAACACTGTACCAGTGATAAGCATTAGCAGCGAAGTGAACCAAAACATGCCCGGAGATACCAGGAATGCATCGAGCGGCAGCTGCGAGCGCAGGTTAGCTATGTAACCCGGGGCCTGACCTGCACAGATAAGCACGGTAAGGTAACGTGTGTACTGATTGATTTTCTTCCTACCGCTCTCACCTTCGCGCTGCAATCGTTGCAACGCAGGAATGGCCAGTCCAGCAAGCTGTAGAACAATTGATGCCGATATGTACGGCATTATTCCAAGTGCAAATACAGAGGCATTTGAAAAAGCACCTCCAGTGAACATGGAAATCAAACCAAGGATGCCATCAGAAGTCTGCTGTTGCAGCGCATCAAGCTTGTCAGGGTCAATTCCCGGAAGCACCACATACGAACCTATGCGGTAGATAAGGACGAACAGGAGCGTATTGAGGATGCGCTCCCTGAGCTCCTCTATCTTATAGATGTTCTGTAATGTGGAGATGAAGCGCTTCATTCCTTATGCTCAGAGCGTGGTTACACTACCGTTAGCGGCCTCAATGGCACTCTTAGCTGAAGCCGTGAAAGCGTGAGCACTTACCTGCAGGCCCGTGCTTAGGTTGCCACGGCCCAGTACTTTCACTTTCTCTGACTTCTTGGCCAGCCCATGCTGAATCAGCACTTCAGGGTTGATGGCAGTGAGTTTGAAATCATCAGCCAATTTCTGTAATGTATCCAAGTTTATACCGTGATATTCCACACGGAAAGGGTTCATGAAACCGAACTTGGGCACCCTGCGCTGCAGGGGCATCTGTCCGCCCTCGAAACCGACTTTACGCTTGGCACCGCTACGGGCCTTGTCGCCTTTGTGTCCGCGACCAGCAGTACCGGCACTGCCGCTACCCTCGCCACGACCAATGCGTCTGCCTGCCTTCACTGAACCCTTCGCGGGCTTCAAATTACTCAGATTCATCTTTTCTCTTGTATGCTATTGCTACTTGGCGCTACTGGGAATCAGGCCTCTTTCACCGCCACGAGGTGTTCCACAGCCCTGACCATTCCGAGAATCTGCGGAGTGGCCTCGTGCTCAACGGTCTGGTTGAGATGGCGGAAACCGAGAGCCCGGAGGGTCAATTTCTGTCGCTTCGGGCGGTCAATGCCGCTACGCACCTGAGTTATCTTGATCTTGCCCATGGTCGGGTCTGCTTTCAGTCAGTTCTTGTTCTTAAAACCAATCAGCCGTTGAAGACTTTACCCATTGAGATGCCGCGCTGCTGTGCTACCTCATGGGCATCGCGTAGCTCGCTTAGCGCCTTGAAAGTGGCTTTTACCACGTTGTGAGGGTTAGACGAGCCTTTTGACTTGCCCAGTACATTCTTAACACCTACGCTTTCCAACACTGCGCGCATAGCACCACCAGCGATAACACCTGTACCAGCGCTGGCCGGTTTCATAAACACCTGAGCACCGCGATATTTAGTCTCGTACTCGTGAGGTATGGTGCCATTGATCACCGGAACACGGATAAGATTCTTCTTGGCGTCATCAATTCCTTTCGAGATGGCCATCTGAACCTCCTTGGCTTTACCAAGACCGTGACCGACAATACCGTTCTCATCTCCCACTACAACTATGGCAGAGAAAGAGAAAGTGCGGCCACCCTTGGTCACCTTGGTAACACGCTGGATACTTACCAGCCTGTCTTTGAGCTCAGCGTCTGTAGAACGTACTCGTTTCATTGTATTACTTTCTCTCGATCAGAATGTGAGTCCTTCTTCGCGTGCTCCTTCAGCCACTGCCTTCACACGTCCATGGTACAGGTATCCGTTCCGGTCAAACACAACAGTATTTATACCTGCGCTCTTGGCACGATCCGCCACCAGTTTACCCACGGCCCTGGACTGTTCAACCTTATTGGTCTTGATTCCAGCGAACTCCTTGTCCTTTGATGAGGCCGACACAAGGGTATGGCCCTTAAGGTCGTCAATCAGTTGAACATATATGTCGCTGTTGCTACGAAACACTGTCAAGCGCGGACGCTCGGTTGTCCCACTCAGTCGGCCGCGTATCCTACGCTTGATCTTGGCCCTTCTTTCGTTCTTCGTCTTAGACATTGCTCCTATTATTTCTTGCCAGCCGACTTACCTGCCTTCCTTCTGACCTGTTCGCCTACGAAACGGATTCCCTTGCCCTTGTATGGCTCGGGCCTGCGCATGCCACGGATCTTAGCAGCCACCTGACCGATAAGTTCCTTATCATGGCTCTTCAAGGTAATGGTCGGATTCTGACCACGAAGAGTCTCGGTCTCCAGTTTCACCTCCGCAGGAAGCCTGAACACGATGTTATGACTGAATCCCAGCGACAATTCAAGGTCCTGACCCTTGTTAGCTGCTCGGTAACCGACACCAACAAGTTCCATTTTCTTTGTGTAACCCGTACTTACTCCAACGGCCATATTATTGACCAGTGCACGATACAGACCATGGAATGCACGAATCTGCTTCTCATCGCTGCTACGGGTAAAGCTCACGTTACCGTCAGCCACATCCACCTTTATGCTCTTGTCAACCTTGCAGGTGAGCAGACCCAAAGGCCCTTTCACACTAACAACATTATCCGGGGTCACGCTCACCTCAACGTTTTTGGGAAGCTGTACCGGCAATTTTCCTACCCTTGACATGACCTTCTGAGTCTATTCTCGTTTTTACCTCTTGATCAATACACCTGACAGATCACCTCACCACCCACGTTCTGAGTGCGTGCCTCCTTGTCTGTCATCAGCCCTTTAGATGTGCTGATAATGGCAATCCCCATTCCGTTCATCACACGTGGGAGTCCGTCCTTGTGCTTGTATTTGCGCAGGCCCGGCTTGCTTACACGATGAATACCTTGAATGGCGCTGGCATTTGTCATCGGATGATACTTCAGTGCCACCTTGATATTGCCTTGGCCTCCATTGGCTTCATCCTCGAATTTGAAATTCAAGATATAGCCCTTTTCGAAGAGAATCTTTGTGATTCCCTTTTTCAGGTTTGAGGCAGGAATGTCTACCACCTTATGCCCTGCCTTTATGGCATTTCGCACTCTGGTCAGGTAGTCTGCAATTGGATCAGTCATGACTGTAGTCTGTCTATCTCGTTCAAGTCTTGTTCAATGATTATAAGCTCACCAGCTGGCTTTGGTCACACCTGGCAAAAGACCATTGTTAGCCATTTCGCGGAACTGCACCCTGGAGATGCCGAAATCGCGGATAAAACCTTTGGGCCTGCCAGTTATGCTGCAACGGTTGTGCATGCGCACTTTGCAGCTGTTACGGGGAAGTAGGGCAAGACCCTGATAGTCTCCGGCAGCCTTTAGCTTAGCACGCTTATCCGCATACTTAGCTACCATCGCGGCACGTTTGCGCTCGCGCGCCTTCATTGATTCCTTGGCCATTATTCTCTATTATTGCCTTGATTCCTTACTTCTTGAATGGCATTCCGAACTCCTTGAGCAGTGCAAAGCTCTCCTCATTGTTCTTGGCCGTGGTTACGAAGGTGATGTCCATACCATGGATCTTGGCCACCTTCTCAATGTCAATCTCTGGGAAGATGATGTGCTCGGTGATACCCATGGTGTAATTGCCACGGCCATCGAATCCTTTGTTACCGATACCTCGGAAGTCACGCACCCTAGGAAGGGCCACACTGACCAGACGGTCGAGGAATTCATACATCTTCTCGCCACGCAGAGTGACACGTACACCTACCGGAACACCTTTACGGAGTTTGAAGTTGGCGATATCCTTGCGCGACTTGCTGGTCACGGCCTTTTGACCTGCTATGGTGGTCATCTCATTCACAGCAGCCTCAATGAGCTTCTTATCGCTCATGCTCTGGCCCAGGCCCTGATTGATGCATATCTTCTCCAGTTTAGGCACCTCCATGATGCTTTTATAAGAGAACTGCTTCTGCAGATTGGGGACAATCTCATTCAAGTATTTGTCCCTGAGTCTTGGCGAATAGTTGTCCATCACTTGATCACTTCACCTGATTTCTTTGAATACCTTACTGTCTTGTCGCCTTCAGCCTTACGACCCACACGGGTCGGTTTGCCAGATTTCGGGTCTATCAGCATGAGATTAGAGATGTGCACTGAGGCCTCTTTTTCCACAATTGCACCATTAGGATTGGCAGCATTGGGTTTAGTATGCCTCTTTACTTTATTCACGCCCTCTACGATAGCGCGCATCTTCTCGCGGTCAACTTCCAGCACTTTGCCCTCCGCGGAGCGGCTGTTGCCGGCAATGACCTTAACGAGGTCTCCTTTCTTAATGTGGGTCTTGACCATCACTTTCCTTGTTGCGGGTATCACAGCACCTCAGGTGCCAGAGACACTATCTTCATGTATTGTTTTTCGCGCAGCTCGCGGGCCACAGGTCCGAAAATGCGGGTTCCACGCATCTCGCCCTGTGCGTTGAGGAGTACCACTGCGTTGTCGTCAAAACGAATGTATGATCCGTCCTGTCTGCGAACTTCCTTTTTGGTACGAACGACCACCGCTTTGCTGACGGTGCCTTTTTTAGCATTGCCAGATGGGATAGCATCTTTGATGCTCACCACAATGGTGTCGCCCACCGAGGCGTACCTGCGGGCAGTGCCGCCAAGTACCCGAATGCAAAGCACTTCTTTGGCTCCGCTGTTATCGGCCACACCGAGTCTTGATTCCTGCTGTATCATGGCTTACTTGGCTCTTTCTACAATCTCTACGAGTCTCCAACACTTGGTCTTGCTCAACGGGCGGGTCTCCATGATCCGAACAGTGTCGCCAACGTTGCACTCGTTCTTTTCGTCATGAGCTTTGAACTTCTTGGTGTGCTTAACGAATTTCCCGTATTTGGGGTGCTTCACTTTGCGCTCTACGGTCACCGTGATGGTCTTATCCATCGCGCTGCTCGATACCAGACCTACACGCTCCTTGCGCAGGTTGCGGTCGAGGGTCTCTACTGTGGTCTCCATCCTCTTATTCAGTTGGCCTTGTTCTTACGCGCGCTCTGCTCGGTAAGCAGACGGGCAATGATCTTGCGGTTGGTGCGCAGCAGAATAGGGCTTTCCATGGGCGATACTGCATGACCCAGATTCATCTTGGTCATCTTCATCCGCTCTTCTGCTATCCTCTCCTTCAATTCCTCGTTGGAGAGTTCACTTATCACTGAGTTCTTCATCTCTTATTATTCCTCTTTCGCCAAATGCTCACGCCTCGGCATAGTCTCTGCGCACAATGAACTTGGTTGTGATAGGAAGTTTCTGAGCTCCCAGGCGCAGTGCTTCCTTGGCCACTTCCATTGACACACCCTCAATCTCGAACATGATGCAACCAGGTTTTACCACGGCCACCCAATATTCCGGGGCACCTTTACCCTTACCCATACGTACCTCTGCAGGCTTTTTGGTTATGGGCTTATCAGGAAAAATTTTGATCCACACCTGACCTTCACGCTTCATGTACCTTGTGATGGCGATACGGGCGGCCTCAATCTGACGGGCGGTCATCCACACACCTTCCATTGCCTTGATGCCGAACGTGCCGAAGGCGAGCTCATTGCCGCGCGTGGCATTGCCCTTCATCTTCCGCTTCATCATCTTGCGGAACTTGGTCCTTTTAGGCTGTAACATCTTACTGCTCTGTTATCCTTTTTATCTCTTTAGCCTACTATTATCAACGTCTGGCGCGAGGGCCACGGTCATTACGCTCATTGCCGCCACGCTCTGGGCGCTGGTCGTTACGGTCGCCACGTTCTGGACGATCGCCCCGCTCCCTACGTCCACCGGTCGGTGCCGGATTGCGGGGGGCCTTTTTGCTTTGCAAAGCCACGTTCGGGCTAAGATCCCGCTTGCCGTACACTTCTCCGAGACATATCCATACCTTGATTCCGATGCGACCATAGGTGGTATGCGCCTCAGCATGCGCATAATCAATATCCGCTCTGAAAGTATGAAGTGGAACACGACCTTCCTTGTATGTCTCAGAACGTGCGATTTCCGCTCCACCAACACGACCAGCGGTAGTTATCTTGATACCCTCGGCACCCATCCGCATAGTAGAGGCAATACTCATTTTCACCGCTCTGCGGAATGAGATACGACCTTCTATCTGACGGGCTATGCTATCCGCAACCAATCGGGCATCGAGTTCGGGACGCTTAATCTCAAAGATGTTGATCTGAACCTCCTTACCGGTCTGGTTCTTCAGCTCTTCCTTCAATTTATCAACCTCTTTACCGCCTTTTCCAATAATGATACCAGGACGAGCGGTATTGATGGTCACAGTGATGAGCTTGAGAGTACGCTCAACAATGATTTTGGAGATGCTTGCTTTACCAAGGCGTGCCTTGAGGTAATTGCGGATGGCATGATCCTCCTTGATCTTGGCAGGGGTGTCTTTACCACCGTACCATGCCGAGTCCCAGCCTTTGATGATACCAAGGCGGTTGCCTATCGGATTGGTCTTCTGTCCCATAGTAATCAGTTCCTGACGGCCAATTCGAGGGCCACGTGGTTAGACCTTTTCCTCAATCTGTAACCGCGGCCTTGTGGTGCGGTCTGCAAGCGCCTGAGGGTACGCCCGCCATCAACCATTATCTCTTTCACATAGAGGCCTTCGGTGTTCTGTTCCCCGGTCTTACCAGTGTAATTGGCAATTGCCGACAGCAACAGTTTCTCCAATCGGTTCGATGCGTGTTTCGGATGCAACTTGAGAACAAAGAGTGCCTTAGACACATCCATGCCCCTAACCAAATCAGCCACGAGGCGCATTTTGCGCGGTGATGTCGGTACATTGTTCAGAGCGGCCTGAAAGCGTTCCTTTCGGTCAGCCTTCATAGCATCAGCCCTTTCTCTTTTCCTTTTGCCCATAATGGTACTCTCTCTTCAGAATGATCAATCACTTTTTGCCTTTAGCATGACCTCGGAAGGTACGGGTGGGTGAAAACTCACCCAACTTATGTCCTACCATGTTCTCGGTCACATACACAGGTATGAACTTGTTTCCGTTGTGCACTGCAATGGTCTGACCCACAAATTCAGGGGTAATCATTGATCTGCGCGACCATGTCTTAATCACGGTCTTACGGCTGGTTGCTTGAGATTCAGCAACCCGCTTCTCGAGCTTGAAATCCACAAATGGTCCTTTCTTCAGCGATCTTGACATGGCTCAGATCATTTCTTTCTGCGTTCAACAATGTACTTGCTGCTCGAATTCTTCGGAGCACGCGTCTTGTAGCCTTTAGCAGGTGTTCCCTTGCGTGAGCGTGGGTGACCACCTGAAGATCGGCCTTCGCCACCACCCATAGGGTGATCGACCGGATTCATTGCAACTGCGCGGGTACGCGGTCTAACTCCCATCCATCTGGTACGTCCAGCCTTACCGCTACGCTCCAGACCATGGTCACTGTTACTCACTGCGCCAATTGCTGCACGGCAGGTCAGCAATAAGAGGCGGGTCTCCCCGCTTGGCATTTTGATGGTAGCGTACTTGCCATCACGGGCCACAAGCTGAGCATAAGAACCAGCACTGCGCGCAATCTTGGCACCCTGACCAGGACGCATCTCGATGCTGCTGATCACAGTACCCATTGGAATGTCGCTCAGCGATAAAACGTTGCCCACATCTGGCGTGGCCTTGCTTCCGCTCATCACGGTCATACCAACTTCGAGGCCCTTAGGGGCTATAATGTAACGCTTCTCGCCATCGGCATAGAACACCAGGGCAATACGCGCTGTGCGGTTAGGATCATACTCAATTGACTTGACTGTGGCGGGTATCCCATCTTTCTCCCGCTTGTTGTCAATGAGTCGGTATGTCTGCTTATGCCCACCGCCAATGTAGCGCATGGTCATCTTACCGGTATTGTTCCGGCCACCTGATTTTCCCTTACCGATGGTAAGGCTCTTTTCAGGCCTAGTAGCCGTCACCTCCTCAAAGGTCCCGGCTACTTTGAAGCGCTGGCCTGCGGTGATGGGGCGTAGTTTCTTGAGTGCCATGACAGCTTATGCTCAAATGTTGCTGTAGAAATCGATTGAACTGCCCTCAGCGAGTTTCACGACTGCCTTCTTTCGGGCCGAAGTGTAACCAGTGATGAACTTGGTACGGGTGTTACGGTTACGCTTCTTTCCAGCAGAGAGCATGGTGTTCACCGAACTCACTTTCACACCGTACATCTTCTCAACTGCTTCCTTGATCTGAAGCTTATTTGCACTCCTATCAACCAAGAAACCGACAACGCCAGACTTTTCAGTCTGACCTGCCATCTTCTCAGTGATGAGCGGTTTAAGGATGACTTCCATGGTAAAGTTCAGCTAAGGGTCTTCTCAATTACGTTGATCGAGCTTTCTGAAAGTAGAAGCGTTTTAGCGTTCAGAATCTTGTAAGTGTTTAATTCTGATACAGTTATCACTTCAGCACCCTTCAAATTACGGGACGACAAATATAGGTTTTTATCGTAATCGCCCAACACAAGGAGTGTTTTTTTATCGCCCACCTTCAAATTAGCAAGGATCGCATTGAATTCCTTGGTTTTCGGGGCACCCAGCTTCAGATCCTCAACCACCGTGATGGCGTTCTCCTTGGCTTTGTACGCCAATGCGCTCTTGCGAGCAAGGGCCTTGGTCTTACGGTTCACCTTTTGCGAATGGTCGCGGGGCTCAGGGCCGAAAATGCTACCACCTCCTTTGAGCAAAGGGCTCTTGATATCACCGAAACGAGCTCCGCCTCCGCCTTTCTGCTTGCGGATTTTGCGGGTACTGCCCGTCACTTCGCTCCGCGACTTATTCTTTGCCGTACCCTGACGCTTGTTGGCCAAATGGGCCTTCACGTCCAAGTAGATGGCATGGTCGTTAGGCTCGATGCCATAGATGGCATCATTAAGGCTCACTTTGCGTGAGGTAGCCTTGCCTTTAACGTCTATTACAGGGAGTTCCATCACTATCCTTATTCAGCTATGAATCACTTCTCAACAATCACGTACGAACCTTTGGCACCTGGAACAGCACCTTTAAGCACGAGCAGATTCTTATCTGCATCAACTTTCAGTACCACTAGGTTCTGAACCAAGACTCGGCTATTTCCGGTCTGCCCAGCCATACGCATACCTTTAAATACACGTGATGGGGTGGAGCAAGCACCGATTGATCCTGGGTGGCGGGCACGGTTGTGCTGGCCGTGAGTAGCCTCACCCACACCGGCAAACCCATGACGCTTAACCACACCTTGGAAACCTTTACCCTTGCTCGTGCCCACCACATCAACAAAGTCACCTTCGCTGAATATGTCGGCAGCGCCCAGGGCTTGACCAAGGGTCACTTCGCTTGTTCCGCGCAGCTCAGTACACTTGCGCTTCGGGGTGGTGCTGGCTTTTTTGAAATGGCCAGTCAAGGCTTTGTTCGAATGCTTCTCTTTCCGTTCCCCTGTTGCAATCTGAATGGCATCATATCCATCAGTGGCAACGGTCTTCACCTGTGTAACCACATTGGGTTCCACAGTAAGTACCGTGCACGGGATGTTCTTACCGTTCTCATCGAACAGGCTGGTCATCCCTACTTTTCTTCCTATCAGTCCGGTCATGGCTGTTTGGTCTTCTGTCAATTGATACTGGGCCCGTGTGCTTCTGTCACACTTTGATCTCAACCTCCACACCACTGGGGAGTTCAAGCTTCATAAGTGCGTCAACAGTCTTTGCAGTGCTGCTGTATATGTCCAGCAGACGCTTGTAAGAGCTGAATTGAAACTGCTCACGGGCCTTTTTATTAACGTGTGGCGAGCGAAGCACGGTATACAGTTTCTGGTGGGTGGGCAATGGAATAGGGCCGCTCACTACCGCACCGGTACTCTTCACCGTCTTTACAATCTTCTCGGCACTCTTATCGACCAGATTGTGGTCGTAAGATTTCAGTTTGATCCTGATTCTCTGGGTCATGACCTTTGTCTTGCTTATGCTTTAACGCCTTTAACCTTAGCTATCACCTCTTCAGCAATGTTGCGAGGGGCCTCTGTATAATGTGAGAACTCCATGGTGCTGGTTGCGCGGCCCGAGGTGATGGTACGCAACTGGGTCACGTAACCGAACATCTCACTCAGAGGCACTTTGGCCTTGACGACCTTGGCAGTACCGCGCGAATCCATGCCCTCAATCTGTCCACGTCTGCGATTGAGATCACCGATCACATCACCCATATTCTCCTCTGGGGTAACAACTTCAACCTTCATGATCGGTTCGAGCAGGATAGGCTTTGCTTTACGAGCAGCCTCCTTATATCCGATCTGGGCACAGATCTCAAAAGAAAGAGAATCGGAGTCAACGTTGTGGTATGAACCATCAATAACTCGCACTTTCATGCTCTGGAGCGGATAACCGGCCAGAACACCGTTGCTCATGCAAGCCTTGAAGCCTTTTTCAATGGCCGGGATAAATTCCTTCGGGATGTTACCGCCCACAACTTCGTTTACGAATGTGAGACCAGGTTTGTCCTCATCACCAGGGCTTATCTCGAACACTATATCAGCGAACTTACCACGGCCACCGGTCTGTTTCTTGTAAACCTCGCGGTGCTGGCAATTGCCGTTGAGTGCCTCTTTGTAGGCCACCTGCGGTGCTCCTTGGTTGCACTCAACTTTGAATTCGCGCCTCAAACGGTCGAGGATAATCTCAAGGTGAAGTTCACCCATACCACTTATAATGGTCTGGCCGGTCTCTTCGTCAGTCTTCACACGGAATGTCGGATCCTCTTCAGCCAACTTACCGAGTGACATTCCCAACTTATCACTATCGGCCTGAGTCTTCGGTTCAATGGCAAGACCGATCACTGGCTCAGGAAATTTCATTGATTCAAGCACTATCGGGTGCTTTTCATCACAAAGGGTATCGCCCGTCTTAATGTCTTTGAAACCCACAGCCGCACCGATATCACCTGCCTCAATGAAATCTATGGCATTCTGCTTGTTGGCGTGCATCTGGAATATGCGGGAGATGCGTTCCTTGTTGCCACTACGTGTGTTGAGCACATAGCTACCCGCATCAAGGTGGCCGCTATAGGCACGGAAGAAGCACAGACGACCCACAAAAGGATCGGTGGCAATCTTAAATGCCAGAGCCGTGAATGGCTCCTTTGCATCGGGCTTTCGCATCACCTCTTCTTCAGTATCCGGATTCAGACCACGGATATCGTCCTTATCGAGTGGGCTGGGCATGAACTCCATCACAAAGTCGAGCATTGTCTGAACGCCTTTGTTCTTGAAGGCCGATCCGCATAGCATCGGGACAATCTTATTCGCCACACATGCTTTGCGTAGCGCAGTGTACATCTCAGCCTCGGTGATGGTGTCAGGATCATCGAAGTATTTCTCCATCAGGTTGTCATCGAACTCAGCTATGGCCTCAAGGAGCTTCACACGGTATTCGGTGGCCTCCTCCATCATGTCGGCCGGTATAGGCACAACATTGAAGGTCATGCCCTGATCGGCCTCGTTCCACTCAATTCCACGGAAATTCACCAGATCGACAACCCCGCGGAACTTCTCCTCTGAACCGATGGGTAATTGCAACGGAACGGCATTGCCACCGAGCATCTCGCGCACCTGCTTCACAACATTGAGGAAGTCGGCACCTTGACGGTCCATCTTGTTCACAAAACCGAGTCTGGTAACATTGTACTGATCGGCCAAGCGCCAGTTGGTCTCGCTCTGAGGCTCAACTCCATCAACAGCAGAAAAAAGGAACACCAACCCATCGAGCACACGCAGTGAACGGTTCACCTCAACGGTAAAGTCTACGTGACCTGGGGTGTCAATGATGTTGATCTTGTACTTGTTGTTCCTGTAATTCCAGAAACAAGTGGTCGCAGCCGAGGTGATGGTTATACCACGCTCCTGTTCTTGCACCATCCAGTCCATAGTGGCTGCGCCATCATGCACCTCACCGATCTTATGGTTCACACCTGTATAGTACAGAATGCGCTCCGTGGTGGTCGTCTTACCGGCATCGATGTGTGCCGCAATCCCGATGTTACGGGTATATCTAAGGTCTGCCATTGTTCTTGTTGCTCCTCCGCCTTATCAGAACCTGAAATGCGAGAACGCCTTATTGGCCTCGGCCATGCGGTGAGTATCTTCCTTCTTCTTGAAAGCTGCGCCTTCTTCCTTGCTTGCGGCAACAATCTCACCTGCAAGTTTCTGAGCCATGCTCTTCTCGTTCCGCTTGCGTGAATACATGATGAGCCATTGGATGCCAACAGCCACCCTCCGGGCAGGCCGTATCTCGGTAGGAATCTGGAACGTGGCACCACCTACCCTGCGGCTCTTCACCTCAACAGATGGCATCACATTGGTAAGAGCCCTTTTCCATACACCGATACCGTCCTCCTGAGTGCGTTGGCTAACCAGATCTATAGCATCATAGAAAACCGTGAAGGCGGTACTCTTCTTGCCATCATACATCAGGCTGTTGACGAATCTTGTCACGAGTGTGTCGTGATATTTCGGGTCGGCCTTGATAGGCTTCTTCTTGGCTGCAGTCTTTCTCATTGCTGTTAGCTGCTAAGGCTTACTTCTTTTTCTTGGTGGTGGCAGGTGCCGCTTTGCCCGCCTTCGGACGCTTGGCACCATACTTTGAACGACTCTGCTTACGCCCTTCGACACCCGAGGTGTCAAGTGCTCCGCGAACGATGTGGTAGCGTACACCCGGAAGGTCCTTCACCCTACCGCCACGCACCAGAACAATGCTGTGTTCCTGTAGGTTGTGGCCCTCGCCACCGATGTAAGCCGTTACCTCGATGCCATTGGTCAGCCTGACCCTCGCAACCTTGCGCATGGCTGAGTTGGGTTTCTTGGGCGTGGTCGTATAAACGCGGGTGCATACACCTCTGCGCTGAGGACAATCAGTCAGAGCAGGCGACTTGCTCTTATACTTCATGGCCTGCCTTCCTTTCCTTACAAGCTGCTGTATCGTAGGCATCTCAAGGCTTTGATTGATGTTTCACGTAATACCCCTTCTTTTTAAGGGACGGCAAAGCTAAGAACTTAATGCTCATATCAAACATGCTGATATTTCTTTTTTCTGATAATTGATCGCTGAACGTAAAACACAAAGGCCGCCCTGCTGGGACGGCCCTTGTTAAAAAGGTGAATACTCAGTTCAACGTGCCACGGTGACCTGACCATTGATGTTGTAGTCCGTCTCGGCATCACCATCGATTCCCTTTGCTGTGATGACATAATAATAGGTGCCTGACGGAAGCTCATTGCCACTCAGACTACGGCCATCCCACCCTGCAAGAGGCAATGCCCATTCGTACACCTTCTGGCCCCACCTATTATATATGGTGCCATTAAAATCCTTGATGTTGCGGATACGGAACGGGAAGAACCCACTTTCAATCGGATCGATGGGAAACATGTCGTTTATGCCATCACCATTTGGTGTGAACACGTTGGGCACCTGCATAGTGGATGTGGGGATCACCTGAACACCTGTGGCGGCAAAGGCCGTGTCATAACAGCCGGTTGTGGCATCATATGCAACCATCATGATGTTGAACTGACCTGAATCGGCATACATGAATGAGAGAGTGTCGAGGTCATAGGTGAACTGTTGCACTCCATCACCAAAGAACCAATGAAATTCCGTTCCGCCAGAACTGGTATTTGTCAATGTGATGTACAGAGGCTGTTCGCCCACTTCCGGGGTGAAAGTGAAGGACGCCTGCAACGGGGCGGCCGGAGGATTAATGTTAAACCCGGATGAAGACGGGCATCCCTGCGAATCGGTCACCACAACGGTCTGGGCACCCGAAGCGAGGCCAGTGGCAGTAGACCCAGTCTGCCCGCCCGGCACCCATGAGTACGAATAAGGCGAGGCCCCTCCGGTGACAACAGCAGTGGCCGAACCATCTGCAGAGTTCTCGCAGGTCTCATCATTGTTCACCACCACGGTGATAAGTAACTCAGCAGGCTGGTTTACTACAAGAGGCGCAGAAAATGAAACACAACCATTGGCATCGGTGATGGTAACAACGTAAGTACCTGCTGCTAAACCGGTGGCTGTGGCCGAGGTCTGGGCTGATGGGTCATCCCACAGAAATGTATAAGGCGCAGTTCCCCCAGTCGCATTGGCAGCTATGATGCCTGTATTCTGCCCGAAGCAAGTGACATTCGTTATTGCCCCCCCGACAAGCACAGGGGTGGGCTCGGTAACAATGGCCCCTGTAAACGTGCCAGTGCAGCCGAGTGCATCGGTGGCTACCACATTATAACTCCCTGCGGTGAGGTTGCTGGCAGTTGATCCAGTCTGATTGGCCGGGTCATTCCACTGAAAGGTGAAATTGCCATTGCCTCCTACAGCAGTGGCGGTGGCGCTGCCCGAGGCGCCCCCATTGCACAGTGCAGCGTTGGTAACCACTGAAACCGTGACCGGTTGCGGCTCACTAATAAGAACAGTTGTGCTGGCTGTGCAGCCATTTACATCTGTCACTACCACTTGATAAGTGCCGGATGCCAGTCCCGAGGCCGAAGCTCCTGTCTGGAGATTCGGGTCATTCCATAGAAAGGTAAATGGCGCGGTACCACCCAATTGGGAAACAAGTGCCACGCCATCATTGCCACCGCTGCAGCTCACAGCCTGGTTCTGGACAGCGAGCGGTGTGAGCACCCCAGGTTCTGTCAACACTAAAGCAATGGTAGTGTCGCAGGTAGCATTGACAGCCACAGTCACCGTGTAGTTACCGGCACTGAGGCCTGTTGCGGTGGCAGTAGTCTGACCTGATGGTGACCATAGATAGGTTATCAATGGACTAGGGTTGGCTACCGAGACTGTGGCCTGACCATTTGCCTGGCCGTTGCATAATACCGTGTGGTCTATGGTGACTGATGCATCGAATGGTGATGGTTGCCCGATTGTGACCGAACCAGTGGCTGAACAACCGTTGGCATCTGTCACAGTCACATTCCATGTTCCTGCAGGCAGGTTGGTGGCGAGATCCGTGTTCTGCAACCCTGGATCATCCCATTGATAGTTGTAAGGAGCAACACCGCCATTGCCCATTGCAGTTGCCTCGCCATCTGAAGCACCGAAGCAAGCGGCATCGATGGTGCCGAAAACAGTAGCGGTGAGTTGCACGGGTTCATCGACTATTAGCGTGATCTGATCCTCGCAACCATTCTGATCGGTAACAGTGACAGTGTATTGCCCGCCTGGGATGTTGGTCGCATCGGTATTGGAACTCACATTAGGTGACCAAGTATACGTGAAAGGACCGGTGCCTCCGGTGACGCTCACTGTGGCCGTACCATCGCTCAGCCCGAAACAGCTGACTTCCGTGGTTGAACCTGCCAAAGCAGGTGGCACGATGGTATTGATGTCGTTATCGATGAATGTGCCATCTGATGCAGCCCCTGCATTCCCATTGCCCCCATTTATCTGGTTTGATGAGCTGATCACGTTAGCCAAGCAAGGATTCTTGAAGATTTTGATACGGCCGCCTGAGCCGCCACCACCCTGATTGCCGACAGTGCCTGCATTACTATTGCCGCTGTTGCAACCGCAGGCACACAGAAAGCTCGAATAGGTGCAGCCGGAATGTCCGGCACCACCATAGCCCCCAGCACCGCCATCCCCACCAGATACCCTTAGAGTACCTGTGACTGTGGCGAGACCAGGAGCGTAGATGTAGATACCACCGCCCGAACCACCACCGGCACCACCACCGCCACCGGCACCGGAAGAGAAGGTGCGCTCAGCGCAGTCGTTGCAAGCATCAGAACAGCAGTCTGTGGTTGTTCCACCATTGCCACCCGCACCACCATTGCCACCGAGCGTCCCATTTGCTGAAACTGTACCGAGCACATTGAGTGTGGTAAGTGAATTGAGCACGACTTTGCCCCCCCCCACTCCACCGGCCTGACCATTGGTTCCATCTGTAGCGCTCTTGCCGCCTCCGGCTCCACCAGCCCCACCTGAACCAAGGTCGATGTCTGCACCTGCTGAGGTACCGTACAAGGCAGCGGCCGAACCGCCTGTGCCGCCTATGCCGGTAATTGTAGCGGCACATCCAGCTATATCCATCCCCGAGAAATTGCCTGAACTATAGGCAGCACCATTGCCTCCGAGGCCCCCTGAACCTGATGCCCCTCCATAAGCCCCGCCAGCACCCGATCCGCCTCCTCCAGAACCAGGAAGGAAACCATACTCGTCACCGATATTCTGGCAGACCTGCTTTGGTCCCTGACCGATAGTCCCCGCAAGGCCTGCGGCACCGCCACCAGTTCCGCTGCCCGCGGCTCCGGGGGCTCCACCGTTAACATCAATTAAAAGGCAATTGTCCTTATCGATACATCCTGTTATGGCCGCTATGTTATTACCGGAGGTAGAACCCGAACCACCGACCCCACCTGGGAATCCCGCCCCATCTGCATTAATATCGCCTACCACATTGACCGAACCTGCATTGATCACAAGCTCACCACACCCATTTGAACTGTATGGAGTGACGGTGACAGTGACACCAGCATCGACCTGAAAAAGGCCTGAGATGTTGAACGTGCCTGACAACTGTTGGTCAGAGCTGATGATGAGGTCGCCAACTATGGGTGTGGTGCCACACTGGGCAGAGGCCCTATCGGCAAAGGCCATTATGCTCAGTATGGCACTGATGGTGAGTACGAGTCTACACTTCATGTGGAATGTAACGGGAACAGATGCTACAGGATGCCCATGCAAGCGGCAAATCTAATCTTATAAAGACTGAATGTGACTGCTCTGAAGGGTGCAACAAATGTTGAGCAAGTCCACAATTTCATCGGCACTCCAAATGATAGCCACCTGCTGCGGGACTATCTTTGCGGCCCGAAAAAAGCACCTACTCCGAATACCAGACCGATGAAGATACTTGTGCCGATAAGCAGTGTGCCTGACACTACCACAAAGGTGGGTTTTGTTGATAACGACACCCGATTCAATGAGGCCGGGGTGCAATGGATCGTGAACCCATATGACGAGTGGTATGCTTTGGTGCGCGCCCTCGAGCTCACTGAGAACAGTGGCGGACATGTGACCGTTATCTGTGTAGGCAAAGCAGACACAGAGCAGGTGATTCGTAAGGCGCTGGCCCTTGGCGCAAACGATGCGGTGCGGGTTGATGCTGAGGCGTCAGACTCTTACTTCACGGCCCAACAGATAGCCGAATTTGCCAAAGGAAAAGGTTATGACATGGTACTGCTTGGCAAAGAGACAATCAATTTCAACGGGTCTGAAGTAGGCGGCATGGTGGCTGAACTGCTCGATCTGCCATACATCAGCCTGGCCTCAAAACTTGATGTGAACGGTACTACCGCGACCCTCGAAAGAAGTATTGAAGGTGGTGTGGAAGTGGTGGAAGTGGCACTGCCGCTGGCCGCGAGTTGTTCTAAAGGAATGGCAGAGGCCCGTATCCCGAACATGCGTGGCATCATGGCAGCGCGCACCAAGCCGCTGTCCGTGATAGCAGCCGTGGCCTGCGACCGACTGGTTTCATTCGAGAAATTCAGCCTTCCGGCACCAAAGGCATCATGCCGAATGGTAGATCCTGAGAAGATGGATGAACTCGTGAACCTGCTTCATACCGAGGCCAAGATCATCTGACCCTTCCCTCCTATTCCAAACAACATCAACCTAGAACACACCTGACCATGTCAGTACTTATCTATACAGATAGCAAGAACGGGGAAATTAAGAAATCATCGCTCGAAGCGGTGCATTACGGCAAACTGGTCGCCAAGAAACTGGGCACTCAGGCCATTGCCCTCACTATAAATGCCAACGACCCATCGGGCCTTGGCAACTACGGTGCCGACAAAGTGTTGAACATCCAGAATGAGGCATTGCGCCAGTTCGACCCAGCTGCCTTGGCCGCTGCAGTTACCCATGCAGTCAGTGCAACGGGAGCCACCGTGGTAGTGTTTGCCCATGATAGCACAGGCAAGAGCATTGCACCACGGGTGGCTGTTCGGCTCAAAGCAGGCCTCGCCACCGGTGTGACCACCGAGCCAGATACCTCCAACGGTTTCGTGTTGGGCAAGACGGTGTTCTCGGGCAAGGCAAATGCGCGCATCAACATCCTTTCAGAGAAAAAGGTTGTTAGCCTGATGCCGAATTCCTTTCAGATTGAAAAGAGTGGCGGCAGTGCCCCGATTGAGAACTTGAGTGTGGACGTGGCTGCGGTTGCTGGCCGCATCAAAGTGAAAGAGGTACGCGGAGGCAGCAGCAATGGTCATGTTCCTTTGCCCGAGGCCGAGCTGGTCGTATCAGCGGGACGTGGATTGAAAGGCCCCGAAAACTGGGGCATGGTGGAGGAGATGGCCAACATTTTGGGTGCCACCACGGCCTGTTCGCGACCTGTGGCCGATATTGGTTGGCGCCCGCACCACGAGCACGTTGGGCAGACCGGTATCGCAATCCGCCCCAATCTGTACATAGCTATAGGTATATCGGGTGCCATTCAGCATTTGGCCGGTGTGAACCAGAGCAAGGTGATCGTGGTGATCAACAAAGATCCGGAGGCACCGTTCTTCAAGGCTGCAGATTATGGTGTGGTGGGCGATGCATTTGAGGTAGTACCCCGACTGAACGAGGCTTTCCGCAAGTTCAAGCAGGCCAACGGCTGATCGGCCCTGTGCCTTATTTTCGTTGGCCCCAAATCGGGACAATGAACCTGCGGACAGACTGCGGATGGACAAGATCAAACTGCTGATTGCAGGCCTTCAGTACAGCCAGACACAGACTGGCGCGTATGCGCTCATACTGGAGGAAGAGAACGGTAACAGACGGCTGCCTATCATCATAGGTGGCAATGAGGCTCAGGCAATTGCCATCGAGCTTGAGAATATGAAGACCACACGTCCGCTGACGCACGACCTGTTCAGGACCTTTGCCAGCGAATTCGCCATTGAGATGGAGGAGGCCGTGGTATACAATTTTGTAGATGGGGTGTTCTATGGCAAGATTGTCTGTACCGATGGTGCCCGCCACAGCGAGATAGACTGCCGCCCCAGCGATGCCATTGCCCTTGCAGTGCGGTTTCAGTGCCCGATTTACACGTTTGAGTTCATTCTGAATCAGGCTGGCTTTGTGCGCGATCCGGACTCAGAGATGAACACCATTGTAGAGCAAGAGGAGGATCAGAGCGGAAATGGGGCGCTTTATGCAAAGAATCAGGAAGAGCTTAATCAGATGCTGAGCGAAGCCATTGAGAATGAGGACTATGAGACCGCAACGCACATCCGCGATGAGATGAAGCGCAGGCAGGGTGGCAATTGACGCCTGCCCTGCGGTTTTTTTATGAGACTTCCTTTCTCTCTCTTTTCACACCAATGAACAGCCCTCCCGCTACGGCCAAAAGCCAGAGCACTGAACCGCCCATGCTTGCCTGCTCGCTGGTGCGATACACTTCAGGTTCGAATTTGAACTCAACCGTGTGTTCGCCTGCCGGGATTATCATGCTGCGCAAGAGGTAGTCGGCACGGAAATGCGGGGTCAGTGTACCATCGACATAGGCATTCCAACCATTAGCGAAATATACCTCTGAGAACACGGCCAACTGGGCTGTGGGCGCAGTACAGCTATACTTCAGATAATTGGCACGATACTCCTTGAAAGCAATTGCGGCCGATGAATCGGGTCTCATGACATGGCCCTGCAACATCGGTTCGAATCGCTTGTCGATGATCGCCACTCGCTCTGGCTCAAATCCCTCTTTCAATGCATTCAGTTCCTCATCAGCATTGGCCACGATGCGATAATCCTGAACGAACCATGCGTTGCCCAATGCAGCCGGATTAGGCATGGCCGTAGGCCGTTTGTCCTGCCCTGGCAGTATGTAATACTTGGTGTTGAGCATATTGATAACTGCACGGTTGTTCTGACTGATGCATGAGTCTATCAGGTCCTGATAGCGGCCCAGCTTTGCCCCGTGGTAACCACCGATGCTCTTGTGGAAAAATGAGGTGCCAGCATCATTGAAGGTGCTCACCGTCAGATTCATCACACGGAAATTGGGGTCAGGGTCCGACTTGATCATCTTATCGGCATCAGTCATCTGAAACGGGTTCTTGTTCTTCGATCTGCTCACGAAGTTATCCTCGTTCAGATATCGCATTGAGACAGGAACAAGATCAGCCAGAGTAAGTACGGCCAATGCCAAGCCCACAAACGAAGCTTTCATCTTTCCCATTACCCCTAGAAATACAAGCCCTGCAGCCAAAAGGACGAACACCATGGATCGCATGGCATCGCTCTGCAGCAGGCTCTCGCGGTCGGTGCGAATGGCATCTATCAACCATTCAGGGTATCCGCCTTCCTTCATCTGGTCATCGGCCGCTGTGGTGAAATCACCCGCCAACGATGGCATCATCCAGAACACCAGACACAATGCGGCCATACTTCCGCCTGCTATCAGCACATTCCTACGTAGGGTGGCACGGTCGTCAGCACTTAAGACAGCCTTTACTCCGAACACAGCCAAAATGGGCAGCACCAACTGCGGGATGACGAGCGTCATGCTAACAGCACGGAACTTGTTGTAGCCTGGCACATATTGAAAAAACAGGTCGGTCAATGGCAGAAAATGCTTGCCCCACGAGAGCATCATGCCCAGCACAAAAGCTGAGAGCAGCCACCACCGGTCGGCACCTTTGGCACTGATCAGGCCTAAAAGGGCCAAGAAGCAGATGACCGCACCCAGATATACCGGACCTGATGTGAACGACTGTGGTCCCCAGTACATCGGCATGTTCTTAATGATGCTCTTTGCCTGCGATGATGGCACCTGATTGTCGCGAAGGGCCTCGTAAACAGCACTCTTCTCAGTCAATGCGCCAGAAGATGCACCCCCGTTGAAATCAGGGATGAGCATTGTGAATGACTCGCCCATGCCATAGCTCCAGGCCAGGGCATAGTCTTTATCAAGACCCGAATTCTCTTTTTTAGAACTCAGTTCAGACCCCCCGCGCATGGTCTCCTTACCGTAATCGGCTGTGGTCCAAAGAGCCGAAATATTCGGGCTGATGCCTATAAATGCTCCGATGATGAGCGCCCCGGTAGTTTTGGCGAACGAAGGGAGGTTGCCTTGCATCACCGCCTTGACCAGTTTCGCTGCTCCGAGCAGAACGATGACCAACAGCATGTAATAGGTGATCTGCAGGTGGTTAGTGGCTATCTGTAGCGCCAGGAACAGAGCTGTGAGCGTAGACCCGAGTACCACCCTGCCTTTGTAAGCCAAAAGGATAGATGCCACAACAGGCGCCATAAAAGCCATGGCGTGAACCTTGCTGTTGTGCCCAGCAGATATGACTATGCCTGAGTAGGAGGCGAAGGCAAAACCGAATGCCCCGATGAGTGCCAACCACCACTCAAGACCGAGCACCACACCAAGAAAGTACATTCCTGCCATTAGGAGGAAGAAGTAGTTCGCGGGCCGAGGGAGTCCGAGATCGAGTAGTTCGAGTGCCTTTTTTGCCCAATTGCCAGGGTACAGCACAGATATCTGATAGGCAGGCATGCCGCTGAACATGGTGCCTGTCCATAGCGGCTCTTCATGATACTGTTCGCGGTGCTCGCCTATCTCGCGGCTCATGCCTTTGAACTGTTTAATATCGTGTTGGTCCACCTCCTTGCCTTCAAGTACGGGGTGGGTATAAGCCAAGGCTATGGCCACAAAACTGAGGAGGGCCAACAGGTGGGGCAACAATGCGCGCAGGTTCATTCTGATAAGGTCGGTTTTTGGTCGGGCAAAGGAGGGAAAAAGCACGCTACTCTGAACCTCTTCAGGCATCAGCATCTTAAAATTAGGACCTCATTTAACAGGCTTTGGGTCAATGGGTCAGTCTTTGACCTCTTCAAACGAAACGTATTCACCTTCCTCCTCGCGGCTGCGGCCCTTTGACTTCTTCTGCACACTGACATCGCCTTCGGTATGAACGGTGCGCTGAGCTGCCTGTTGCTGCTCAAAGTGCTGACGCATCCGTTCATTCATACTGGCCTGCGCCTTGTCGGCCACCTTTCTTACCATAATGGGCAACAACAGCCTACCCAGGAACTTGAGCAAGTAGTAAATGCCTATAATGAGAAGGAGTGTACGTATGGTGTTCATGACCGCCCAAAGGTAAGGCTGGGCCATGGGTCGCATTATCGCACATCACAGGCTTCCCATGTCAGCAGACCTTGACGCCCTGCCCATCTTTGCCCCGCATTTCCGCACCACAAAATGACCCAGCGCAAACTGACCGGAGGCGATTTCATAGCCTGCACCACTCGGCCCGAACAGGTTTTCATACCTGAGGAATGGACCGAAGAACAGCGCATGATAGCTAAAGCCACAGAGGATTTCATTGTGGCCGAGATACACCCACGCCTCGAGGAGATAGATAGCATGAAGGACCCTCGGCTGGTGCCCTCTTTGCTTGAAAAAGCGGGTGAGCTGGGCCTATTGGGCACATCGATACCCGAACAGTACGGTGGCTTCGGCATGGACTTCAACACATCTATGCTGATAGCTGAGAAATCGGCCATGGGTTTCTCGTTCGGCACCACTTTCGGGGCCCACACCGGCATCGGAACGCTACCTATCCTGTATTATGGAAACGAGGAGCAGAAACAGAAATACCTTCCCGACCTGGCTTCGGGCCGATGGAAGGCCAGCTACTGCCTCACCGAGCCCACTGCCGGCAGCGATGCCAACAGCGGCAAGACCAGGGCAGTGCTGAATTCCGAAGGCACACATTACCTCATCAACGGACAGAAGATGTGGATCACGAACGGTGGATTCGCTGATCTGTACATTGTATTTGCCAAGGTAGATGATGATGAGAATCTATCGGCCTTTATCGTGGAGCGCACCTATGAGGGGCTGAGCCTCGGTGCCGAAGAGAAGAAGCTGGGAATCAAGGGAAGCAGCACAGTGCAGGTTTTCTTCAACAACTGTAAAGTGCCCAAAGAGAACATGCTCAGTGAGCGTGGCAACGGGTTCAAGATAGCCCTCAACATACTGAATATAGGCCGTATCAAGTTGGCCACGGCTGCCTGTGGTGGGGCCAAAATGGCCATGATGGGGGCGGTGCTGTATGCCCGCGAGCGCAAACAGTTCAATACCGCCATCATCGATTTCGGGGCCATACGCCATAAACTGGGTCAGATGGCCTTGGAAATCTACAACATAGAGAGCGCCAGCTACCGAGCAGGCCAGTGCATAGACCAGACATATCATCAATTGGTGCAGGGAGGCATGGACCCAACCCGCGCCAAACTGAAGAGCGTGGAAGAGTACAGTGTGGAATGTGCCCTGCTTAAAGTGTATGCAAGCGAAGCTTTGGACTATGTGGTGGATGAAGTGCTGCAGATACACGGAGGCATGGGTTTCAGTGCAGAACTGCCTATAGAACGTGGCTACCGCGATGCCCGCATCACGCGCATCTACGAGGGTACTAACGAGATAAACCGTATGCTTGGAGTGGGCATGCTGTTCAAAAAGGCTTTCAAGGACAAGACTGTGGACATGAAAGGTGAGCTGAAGAAGCTGCCCGCCATGCTACTAAGGGCTGGCCTCTCTGGAAGTGCTCCTGAAGAGGACCTGCTGCTTGCCCGACTCAAGATGGCGTACATTCTGGTCGCACTGAAAGCTGCGCAGAAATTCCAGCTAAAGCTTCAGGATGAACAGGAGATACTCATGGACCTGAGCGATGCATTGGCTGCCATATACATGGCTGAGAGTGCGTGGTTGCGCAGCCAGAAAGTGCGCCAAGGAGGCACATTGGCTGCAGCGAAGGCAGACGCCATGCAACAGATGGCCCGCCTATCGTGCCACGAGGCTGCCATACAGGTGGCAAAGAGTCTCAACGCGGCCATAGCTGCGCATGCCGAGGGCACCGACCTCCGTTTCCAACGCTGGGCAGTGCGCCAGCTTACCCGCCCCAATGCGATCAATCCCAAATCCATCCGCAGAAAACTGGTGGACCTGATAAATGACGAGAACGGATATCCGTTCTGATAGGAGGACTTTCATCAGTAAAACGTATCTCGCCCATGCTTACCACCCTGTACAAGATGCCTGTGCGGCACGAAGAAACGGTACGGTACACCCTGTGGGCCGATGGTGGCGGAATGGAACTGAATCCGCTTCTGGGTCAACGCCTCTCGCTCCGACATACGGGCCGCATTTTCTGCACCTCGTGCGGAAAGCAGACCAAAAAAAGTTTCGGCAATGGGTTCTGCTACCCGTGTTTCGTCAGTGCGCCCGAGGCGGCCGCGTGCATTGTTCGCCCCGAACTGTGTCAGGCGCATCTGGGTCTGGGCCGCGACCAACAGTGGGAGCGAGACCACCATCTGCAGCCACATGTGGTGTATCTGGCCCTGAGCAGCGGCCTCAAGGTGGGTGTGACACGCACTTCCCAAGTACCCACCCGCTGGATTGACCAAGGAGCTGAGCAGGCCATTGTCATTGCAAGTGTTCCGTACCGCCAACTGGCTGGGGCCATAGAAATGGTCCTTAAGGCCTCATACAACGACAAGACCAATTGGCAGGCCATGCTCAAGGGCCTGCGTGCCGATGATGACCTGGTGCACAGGCGCATCGAAGCAATTGATAGGCTTCCTGATGAATTGAAACCTTATGCCGACATCACTTCGCCCCCAGTGAATATTAGTTTTCCATTACTTGATGTGCCGAAGAAGGTCACATCCATGAAATTCGATACCAATGTCACCATCGGAGGGGTGCTTACGGGCATCAAAGGACAGTACCTGATATTCGACAACCAGATGGTGCTCAACATTCGCAATCACAGCGGCTACGAGGTCGAAGTGGTGGCGGGGTAAAGGTGAATCGTGGTCAGTGACCCCTGGTCTTGATTCTCAGCAACCCATACCCGCTTTCTCCGTTATCTTTCGCATCTTTTTCCGTTCATGCGGCCACTTAACCTTTTATCCGTACTGATAGCCACCTGCATTGTGTATCAGCACAGGGCATTGGCGCAGCTGGTGGTCGATGGCAGCAGCACCCCGCAGCAACTTGTGCAGAATGTGCTCATAGGAGGTGGCGTTACGGTGAGCAACATCCAGTATACAGGGGCAACAGGCGCATTAGGGTTCTTCAATGGGCAGAATTCGAATATCGGACTCGGAAGCGGAATACTGCTCAGCTCTGGACTTGCAGCCGATGCGGTAGGGCCCAATAATGTGGCCAACGACATGGGCACGGACCACACACTGCCTGGCGATGCTGACCTCACCACACTATCCGGGTCGCTTTTGGGCACCTACGATGCCTGTATCCTCGAATTTGACTTCGTGCCACTGAGCGACTCCTTGTCGTTCCGCTACGTTTTCGGCAGCAACGAGTACATGCAGTTCGTTGGTTCAGGTGTCAATGATGTGTTCGGCTTTTTTATAAGTGGACCGGGCATTGCAGGCCAGCAGAATATTGCCCATGTACCGGGCACAGGCACCTCAGTGAGTATCGATAACGTGAATGGGAACACCAACCAGCAGTACTATGTGAACAATGGCGATGGCACCGGTGCCATGGGCCAGACGGTTGAATACAACGGATTCACCACGGTGCTCACGGCAAACGCAGTGGTACAGAGTTGCCAGACCTACCACATTCGTCTGGCCATTGCCGATGGTGGCGATGGAGTGTACGATTCGGGTGTGTTCCTAGAGGCAGGTAGTTTCACCACGCCAACCCTGGGCGTGTCGGGTTCGGCTTCATATTCCATTTCAAACACCCAGAATGAACTGGTTGAAGGTTGTGGCAGCATGACCGTCAGCTTCAGTCGGGCGGGCGACCTCAGCGGAGCGCTCACTGTGAACCTGAACGTGAGCGGCACAGCCACACCGGGTGCAGATTTCAATAATGTCCCTGGTTCCATCACTTTCAGCCCTGGTCAAGCGACTGTGATGCTTGTTCTCGACATGAACTCTGACGGAGTGACGGAGGGTACAGAGACGTACACCATAGCCTTGGCCAACGTGAACCCATGTGCAGGGATGCCACCGCCCAGCGTGACATTCACTGTACAGGACCATCCGGGACTAAGCGTGTCAGCCACGCCTGATACCACCATAGGTTGCCCAGGTCAGATCACACTCACGGCTGCGGCCACAGGGGGCATCGGGACATTGACCTACAACTGGCAGAATTCGGTAGGCAGCACCCAGCAGGTGCAGGTATCGCCCTTGCAGACCACCGTGTACCCTGTCACTGTGACTGATGCCTGCGGTATTCAGGCCACTGATGATGCCACCGTGACCATTCCCGGTTATGAGCCAATGACCCTTGAGGTAAGTAATGGCACCGTATGCGCTGGCGATGAGCTGACACTGACTGCGACAGTGGTAGGGGGAAGTGGCAACATTTTTTTCGACTGGGGCGGAATTGGCGGCCCCGGCCCAGTTTTCTCCTTCAACCCGAATATCGACCAACAAATGGTTGTGACAGCGACCGATAGCTGCGGCATGTCGGTCAACTCGACCACCTATGTGGATGTGACCGAGGCCAGTGCACGCGAAGAGCATGGCCATACATCGCACAGCACTCTTTGGTTCAATGCCATTATTGATGCGGGTGCACAGGCTACCTGGGATTTTGGCGATGGCACCACAGCAACAGGTTCCAATCTTGAACACACCTATGCCGATACTGGCACATTCACGGTGTTACTGACCGTGATTGACGTCAACGGATGCGAGGCGCAACTGCCCTTTGATGTGATTTCGTATCCCGAGATACGGGTATACATACCCAACACCTTTACTCCCGATGGCAATGGTCTGAACGACTTTTTCAGACCCTATGGCGAAGGCTACCTCAATTTCGACCTGCAGATCTTTGACCGTTGGGGCTCTTTGCTATTTGAGACGTTTGGCACGCACCGTGGCTGGAACGGCACTTTTGATGGAATGCCTGTGAAGCAAGGTGTTTACAATTATCGCGCGGTGCTGCACCCGCCAGTGGGCCGGACCGAGGAACGGATGGGAGCAGTTTTCTTAGTGCGATGAGAACCATCGGGAATCTGCTCATCTGCCTGTTAGCAGTGCCGTGCTCGTGTCTGGGCACACACCTGGTTGGTGGTGAGCTTTACTATGATTGTCTGGGGAACAATGAATATCGCATCACGCTCAAGGTATACCGCGACTGTCTTAATGGACAGGCGCCATTTGATGCTCCCGCCAGTATCGGCATATTCAATAGTAGCGGTGGTCTGGTTCAAAATATTCAGGTGACTTTTGATGTGACCGACAATGTACCGTTGGTGATTGACAACCCATGCCTGCAAGTGCCACCGGACCTCTGTGTGGACTACGCCATCTACTCCACTACCGTGACCTTGCCCCCCATTGCTGGCGGTTATCACATTGCCTACCAGCGTTGTTGTCGAAATCAGACCATCATCAACCTGATAGACCCAGGGGCGCAGGGCACTACCAACTACCTCCAAATCACAGAATCGGTACTCGGTCTTTGTAACAGCAGTCCTCGTTTCAGCGATCTGCCCCCGATAGCCATCTGTAGGGGTGAACCATTGGTTTTCGACCATTCTGCCACCGATCCGGATGGCGACATGCTCGTGTACACCCTATGCACTCCGTTCCATGGCGCTGATGATATAACGCCAATGCCGAGTCCGCCATCGGCCCCGCCATACAGTCTGCTCAATTGGCTCGCACCCTATTCCGACACATATCCTATCGCATCAAACCCTGCCTTTGCCCTCGACCCAGTCACGGGCCTGCTCACCGGTACCCCGAACCAGCTGGGCCAGTTCGTTGTGGGTGTGTGTGTCGAGGAATATCGTAACGGTGTGCTGTTAGGCACATCAAGGCGCGATTTTCAGTTCAATGTGGTCAACTGTTCGAGCAATGTGCAGGCACTCATACCCCCGCAGATCACCTTCAACGACCCGTGCGATGGCCTCACGCTTCCTTTTGATAACGGCAGTATCAATTCAACATTTTTCCATTGGGATTTCGGGGTGAACGGAGTGACCGTTGATACAAGCGATGAGGAGTTCCCCACCTTCACATTCCCAGACAGCGGCACGTATTCGGTAACGCTCATCGCCAATCCCGGCTATCCATGTGCAGATACCACCGTAGGGGTGTTTGAGGTTCAGCACCTTATTGTTGCGGATATCCCGTATTCGGGCGAGGCCTGTTTCGATGTCAACTCGTTTGATTTCACAGCGGGCGGAGATTATCTGCCGAACGCCACCTTCCAATGGGATTTCGGTCCAACGGCCAATCCTTCCACTTCAACCCTTCAGAATCCGAGTGGGGTGAGTTTCTCCAATCCCGGTTCAAATGCCATAACGCTTACCATCACGGTGGGCAATTGCTCGGATTCAGATACTACCATAATCGAGACCTTCCTTCGGCCTCAGCTGTTGGCCGACATTGGGCCCCACATCGGTTGCGAACCACTGTTCGTGCAGTTCAGGGACAGTTCAGATGCCGAGACTGAGATTTTTTACCTGTGGGAATTCGGTGACGGTGCCACTTCCGATTTGGCAATGCCGTACCATACCTACAATGACTCTGGCCATTACATGGTATCGGTCACCGTCTGGACCACCGAAGGATGTATCGATACGCTGAACCTGACCTTAGATCCTGCTGTGATAGCCTTGCCTCAGCCCGATGCTGTTTTGACCGTGGCGCCCGAAAGTGCCTCCATCTTCGAACCAGATTTCAATTTGAGCCTGACAGAGGCCGATTCAAACATTATTGCATGTTGGCTCTATGCGGCCGATGGCAGCCTCCAGACTTCCTTCTTCCCTGACTGCGATTTCAGCCACACCTACTCTGACACAGGCAACTTTGTACCTTTCATGATTCTGTGGAACGAATTCGGGTGCCGCGACACGGTTCGAACTGAATTGCGGGTAATCCCAGAACACCGCTTCTGGCTACCGAACGCATTCACCCCTGATGGAGATGGGCTAAATGACACCTTCGGACCGAGTTTCATGGGGGTGCGCGAATATTCCTTTGTGATCTACGACCGTTGGGGCCAACAGGTGTTTCGTACTGATGAACCCTCAGAAAAATGGGACGGAACTGTGAACGGAGGCAACCACATAGGCCCAAGTGGAGTCTACGACTGGTATCTGTTCATGCGCGACCTCAACGGTGACCATTACCGAAAACAAGGTATGGTGGTGTTGGTCAGATAAATGATAGGATACTTGTAAATTCGCCCAATGAGACACCTCTCAAACCCTTTCTGAATGAGAGTACTATTTACAGCATTTCTGCTTCTGTTCCTGAGCCATAATGTGGTGGCCCAGTTGAATATCACCACTGGACAAACGGCTCTGCAACTGGCCAACATGATTGCAGGCCCAGGAGTTGTGGTGAGCAATGCCACAATCTCCGGTTCACCGCAGGCTATCGGTGCGTTCACTACCGGTGCCAATGCCACCGGGCTAGGTTTTACTGATGGTGTAGTATTCGGCACAGGGGATGTAACCACTTTCGGCCTTGACCAATTGACCTTCTCGAGTGACCAGCTCGGTCAGCCTGGCATTCCGTATCTGGCAACATTGGCCGGCATTACCTCGCTTGATGGACTTACTCTTGAGTTTGACTTCGTTCCAAATGCTGACCTTGTTTCGTTCGACTATGTTTTCGGATCTGATGAGCACCCGACTTTCTCATGTTCCCCATCATTCAATGACATTTTTGCCATCACAGTAACGGGAGTGACCGTGGTTCAGCCTGAAAATCTGATCACGCTTATCCCTGGCACCACCACTCCGGTCTCGATCAGTACGGTCAATAATCAGGGTTGTGGCGACCCCACATACTATGTGGACAACACGGTCCAGAACAGTCAGTACATTGTTTTCGGTGGATATACCACGGTACTCACAGCCGAGATGATCGTGCAGTGCGGTGAGATGTATCACCTCAAAATGATGATTTCTGACGGGGGTGATGAATCCTATAACACAGGCTGCTTTGTTAAGGCCAACAGTTTGACCACTGGCAGCGTGACCATCAACACCACTACGGCATCGGCTGACAACTCAACTGTTGAAGGCTGCTCGAACGCGGTGGTGACTCTGACATTGAACGGGCAACCTTTTGCCACCGATTTCCCAGTTCCCATCTGGATATCAAATGCCTCGGCCCTGTGGGGTGTCGATTACCAGCCAATTGGCGCACTAAATCTGGCCGATAGCACCATCATCATGCCGGCCAACAGCAATACAGTATCCTTCACCATCGACCCGATCAATGATAATCTGGCCGAAGGCATTGAGTTCATCGAGTTCATTGTGGTCACTTCCACATGCGGATTGACGGATACCTTTCAGGTGCTGATTGAGGATATGGTGCCAATATCCATCAATACTAGCAACGATACGACCATCTGTGTGGGCAATGCGGTTGTGTGGGCCCAAGGCGATGGAGGTGGCGGTGCGTACACATACAATTGGGCCAATAACCTTGGCGTTAACGATACCATTCTTCCTTCGCCTGCGGTTACAACTACCTACACAGTGACTGTGGGCGACCAGTGCGGTTCAACTCCAGCTCAGGCAACCGTTACAGTGACTGTGGACGATGGGCCGAGCGCTAACGCAGGTTTTGATGTGGGTGTATGCAGCGCAGGTGGATTTCTGTACCTGAATGGTTCGACCGATACTCCTGGAGCAGTATTCAGTTGGAGCCCCCCGACATTTCTGTCAGCCACCAATGTGCCCAACCCGATGTGCACCCCAACGGCCGCAACTGAGTACGTCCTGACTGTGACGCGCAATGATGGCTGCTACCAGCGCGACACGGTGATGGTCAACATCACAGCCCCGCCAACCTCGGCATTCACCATACCCAATGCAGCCTGTGTCGGAGAGCCTATGGTTGTGAATTATACTGGCAATGCCGACCCGAGCGGACAGTTCAACTGGCAGTTCCAGAACGGGCAGGTCGTTTTTGGCAGCGGTATCGGTCCACTCTCGGTGTTATGGAACGGCCCCGGTATTTTTGATGTGTCATTGACTGTGGCCTGGAACGGCTGCGTTTCGCCCACCACCACCTTACAGGTGGAAATGGTGGCTCCACCTGTACCTTTTGCAGGGGTCGATGTGAGCTTCTGCCCGGGCGAGAGCGCCCAGCTCGGTTCTCCGGCCCAGCCAGGCGAGATTCATTCATGGACACCGTCAACTGGATTGAGTGCCACCAATGTGGCCCAACCCAATGTCAGCCTCGGTAACCTGAGCCATCAGGCTCAGATCAGCACATATTACCTAACCGTCACAAACTTGGCCTGTAGTACCGTGGACAGTGTCAGGGTGATTGTTTACCCCACCCCTACTGCCGAATTTGAAGTGCCCGTGGGCGAGTGTTTCACCACCAACGCCTTCGATCTGGAGGCCAACGGGTTCTTCGGGGCAGGAGCCACCTTCGATTGGCAGTTCGGTACCACCGCCTTCCCGCAACAGAGCAACGCGGCCACTGTCAGCGGGCTTATCTTCAATGCTCCGGGCACCTTCCCTGTAACTTTGGTTGTGACGGACAACAACTGCGTGAGCCAGCCATTTGTGGGCAATTTGCAGGTGTTTGACATGCCAACGGCCGATTTTGCCACTACCGACCTTGAGGGCTGCCAGCCCCACGGTGCACGGTTCATCAATCAATCAAATGGGCCATCTTCTGTACTTTACAGCACATGGGCATTTGGTGATGTGACAGGATCTGATGAACGAGACCCATATCACACCTACACCGATACCGGTTTCTTTTCTGTTACCCTTCTTGTGGAGACTCCGGAAGGCTGTGGCGATTCCATTACCAAGCCCAGCTATATAAATGTGCATCCGAAGCCGAATGCCGAATTCAATTTGAATAGCGAGACCCTGTCCTTCTTCGATCCCACCGTTGAGGTGACCAGTACCGCTTTAGGCATCCAGACTTCGCAGTTCACCTTTGTAGGCGAAGGGGTTGATATTACCGCCCTAAGCGCAGAGCACACCTATCTGGACACGGGCAACTATTTCATCCGCCAAATTGTGACCACGCAATATGGCTGCGCTGACACAACCCTGCGTGAAGTTCGCATTGACCCACAATTCACCATTTACATACCTAACTCATTCAGCCCAAATGGCGATGGGATAAACGAGGTTTTTCAGGCCCAAGGCGAATACGTCTACGATTTTCACATGGTGGTATATGACCGTTGGGGCATGGTGTTGTTTGAATGCTGGGATATGAACGATGCGTGGGACGGCAGTAAGAACGGCAGCCAGGTACAACAAGGCGATTACATCTATCGTGTGTTTGTCAACGACATATTGGGCGAGCCTCACCTGTTTGATGGCAATTTGCGCCTTTTCCGCTGATGTGGCCGGTTTTTCCGCTCGCTTTGCAGTAGGTTTGAGGCCGTGGGTATCGCCTTCCTTTCAAGATTGAGACTTGCCGCGGGTATTGGGGCCTTGGCCCTGTTCATTTCGTGCGCTCAGAATCTGGATGAGGCCAATTGGGATGTTGACCTTTTGGCCCCGCTGCTTACTACACGGTTAGAACTGAGTAACCTGTTGCCTGACACCATTCTGGTGGCCGATAGCGAAGGCCGTCTGAGGTTGATAATAGAAAGGCCATTGATCGACCTGAACATCGATTCGCTCATAGACCTTCCCGATACTACAATTGTTCAGCACATTTCGTTGCCTGTTTCCTTGCCAGATATTGCACCGGGCTATGTCATTCCCGCAATAAACAACTTCAGCCGCTACGACCTTGGCGAACTGCAATTGAAGCGTGTTGTTGTGAAGGGCGGGATTCTTAAAGTACGAGTCAAGAATTTCCTTCCAACCGATGTGATACTGCAGTACTCGTTGCCCTATGCCACGTTGAATGGTGCCCCGCTGCTGTTGAGCGAGCGTGTTGCGGCCGGTGGGTCGGAGGCTGGATTCTATGAGTTCACATTAGACCTTACCGGTTATGATATGGACCTGCGCGGACCTAACGCCAATTCCTGGAACCGCCTCGATGTGAGCTACAGCCTTCAGACTGCCCCCGATGGCATTATGGTGACTGTGCCCGCAAATCAGGAGTTCTTTACCATTGAGTATGAACTTGAGAGCCTGATCCCATATTACGTGACAGGGTATTTCGGGCAGCAGACCAGCTCGAGCCTCGCCCAGAACACCCCGATAGACGCCCTGCGCAACTTCACTTCGGGGCAATTGATGCTCGATTCGGTGACCATCGACCTCGATGTCGAGAACGGCCTCGGGGCCGATGGGGTTTTCAACCTCGGTGCGCTCCGTTCTAAGAACACCCGCAGCGGAAATACCATCAATCTGAGCTATCCTCCGCTCATCGGCACTCCGCTTCAACTTACCCGCGCCATGGACATGGACGGCACACCTGGTGGAGTGCTGGCTCAAAAGCTCTCTTTCAAACTCGACAATGCGACATCGAACGTAAAGGCTTTCATTGAAAATCTTCCCGATCAGCTGGAATTCGATATTTCATTCAGCCTCAATCCTTTGGGCAATGTTTCCGCCAGCCACGATTTCCTGTACTACGACCGCCCTTTCCGCGCCAACGTGCGGGTGGATGTACCGCTCCGCGCAAGGGTAGATGGCCTTACACTTGTCGACACTCTCGATTGGGACCTTGGAGCCACGGGAGTTGCTGCCGACATCAACAGCACCGATCTCAAGATCCGTGTCATTAACGGATTCCCGTTCAGTGCAGAACCACTGCTCACACTACTCGATAGCATGGGCAATACTCTCACGCAGGTGCTGGCAGGTGGCATTGTGAGCGCTCCTTCTCTTGATGTGAACGGCAAAGTGGCCGCACCGCTCGAGAGTATCGTTCCCCTGGTCCTGACCACCGAGGCAGCAGCGCTGTTGCCTCTGACCCGTAAAGTGGAGATTCGCTTCGTTTTCAACACTACAGACCAGCCCAACCTTGTTCAGCTATATGATGGCTATGCGCTTGATGTGAAGATTTTCGGAAATATCAATTATCAGTTGAACGGACAATGAACCGCGCGCTCTTAGTCCTTCTTTGTCTTAAGGCTACCTATACCTCGGCCCAATGGCGCAATCCGGCCTTTCAGGACATCCGGGGCGGACACGAGATTGGGGCCTATGCTCAGGCCGGACTAATGACTTCGAGTATTGATTACTCGCTCCTGACAGATTTCTACACCGGTCAGACTTTGGACCGTGGACAAAGAGAATCCATTTCCAATCGTGCAAATGGCCTGCAGCGGGGCGGACTTGATCTTGATTACGGTCTGTTCTATCGCCATCTGAAAGACAGCACCAAGGTCGGCTGGAGCATCATGGTGGCTGAAAGGTACCACGGGCACATGGCCTACACAGGCGACCTGTTCACTCTTGCATTCCTCGGAAATGGCAGCATGGGTGGAAAAACGGCCAACCTATCAGGAAGTGAGGGGCTTTTCATGCGCTTCAAACAGATTCAAGCAGGGCTTATAGTTCGCCCGAACAACAAAATGACTTTTGCTCTTGGTGGTGGACTGATGTGGGGCCATCAATTGGCATCTGTAAATATTGAAAGCGGGTCCCTTTACACCCAGCCTGAAGGAGAGTACGTGGATGTGGCCGCCAAAGGATCGGTGATGTACAATTCTCCGGGGCTGTCGCATTACTTCAACCCTGCAGGGTTCGGGGCCGGTTTCGACCTGATGTTCAACTATCGCCACAAGCGACTGGCTATCACTTTCGAAGCACGCGACATGGGTTTCATCTCGTGGAATGCATCGACTGTAACGCAGGGACTGGATACGGCCCTCACCTACTCTGGAATCTATATCGACCTGTTCGGCTCATCGGGTGACCCGCTGTCCAATATCTCGGCCGATTCGCTAATCAACAACCTGACCCGCAACCGAAAGCAGGAAAGTGCCCTGATGGTGCTACCCACAAGCCTTATGGTGGAGGCAGAGCATGGCGTATCGAAAAAGGATGTGCGGCTATACGGGGGTATCATGTACCGATTCATCCCATACTTCCCATATCTATACTTTGGCACCAGGGCCGGATTGGGAAAGGGCTTCGGCATTGATGGGCGCTTTGCCTATGGTGGCACTGGCAGTTGGAACATCGGATTAGGCTTTAGCAAGGATTTCGGGAAGATGGTCACTATTCGGGCGTTGACCTACAACCTCGAAGGCGTGTTCACCCTCGGCACAGGCACCAGCTATGCCCTTAGTGTGATAGTGAGGCCATGAGAAACATTGTTGCTTTCATTGCCACTCTTCTGTTCAGTGTGAATACGCTGGCTCAAGACACCACATTCGTCAAATTCTATGGCGGGGCTGAGAACGAGACAGGTACCGATCTGATTCAGGTTGGGAATCATTTCTATCTCATAGGCACCTATGGCAGCGGAGGCCACGGCCTCACTGACCTGTATGTGGTGAAGACCGACACCCTCGGCAACCGAATCTGGACCAGTGTCTTAGGCACACCGGCTGTTGAAATGGCCACCTCTGGCGCAGCAATGGGTGATACAGCGGTAATCATTGTGGGCTACACCAACTCCACGTTCGAGAACACATATGATGGCCTGCTCACCTGTATCGATTCGGCAGGTAACGAGCTCTGGAGTACAACCATAGGTGGCCCAAACTGGGACATGCTGCATAGCGTGATAGTGGATACCGATGGCAACATTGTAGCAGTGGGAGAAACAAGCAGCAGCGGGGCCGGAGGGGCAGATGGCCTCCTGGTCAAGTATGACAGTCATGGTAACTTCCTGTATCAGAAGACATTCGGAGGGCCTGACGTGGACCGGCTAAAGACCCTCGCGCAGCTCACCTCAACCGAATACGTGCTTGGAGGAGACTTTGAATCAGGTGCTATCGACTCTACTGATATCATCATCATCCGTACCGACCTAAATGGCAATGCCTTGCATACGAAGTATCATGGAGGGGTCGGAATGGAAATTGTCAACAAGATTATTATCTCCGCTGATAAGAATCTGGCTATTGCCGGTGCTACATCCACAGGTAGTGCTGGGGGCCTCGACTTCAATCTAATGCGCACGGACACATTAGGTAACATCGCATGGCAGGAACGCTTTGGTGGTCCTGATAATGAGCAATGGCGGGATGCGTTCATAAATTCCAATCAGACGGTATTATGTGTGGGACACTCCTATTCTCAGATAGGAGGTGGTAAGGAGGAGGTGTTTCTATACAAGTTCAATTTTGGTGGATGGTTTGAGCATCTGACGACTTTTGGCTCGCTTGAAAATGACTTTGGCATTGGCATTATCGCAGCTTCAAATCCAGGAACATACTTGTTCATGGGCACCACCAATAGTTTTGGATGTGGTAATGACGATATCTTTATAGGTCGAAGTAAAAATGATGGGGGAATGTCATCATACTCAATGTTTGAGTTCTGCGATACAACCGGGACGCTCACCTCAGTTCAAGCAATATCACATCATGATATGAGGGTTTTTCGAGATGACAACTTGTGCGTTGTTGAAATCCCGACTGAACTTGTCGGCTCTCGATTAGAACTCTATGATATTTGCGGAAGGCCCTTACTATCAACATCATTGGTTTCAAGTATCAACAAAATCAATGTTCTAGAGCTTGGGCCGATAATCGGAAAGATTTATTCAGACGGATTGGCTATAAAGTCCTTTATCCTTCAACCTTATGTTCACTGATCGTTGGCAGTGGGTCTACTTCTTCTCTGCCCTTTTGGTTTTCTTGTATTATGGAATAGTATGCTGGGAATTTTCCTTAGAGCGCGTCTGTCATGCCGATACAGCCTGGTACCTATTTTCGGTGATTCAGGGCAATCATGATTTTTTTCTCCCTAGACCAGCATCAGCACTCACACTCGCACCGGCCTTCGCTGGGGTGTGGGCAGGAATGCCTTTAAAAGCACTGGTTCATCTTTACTCTGTTTCGTTCGCGGTAGTCTATGCGTCCATCGGACTATTGACTATCCGTATGGTGAATCGGGTTAGTACAGTTTTCATCATGTCTTCAATTGTATTTATCACCACGGCCTACACTTTCCTTAACCCGGCAAATGAGTCTACACTTGCCCTTGTACTAGTGGCCAGTGGCCTCTGTCTATTCGATCAATTTCTGAGAACCAATAAAAATGTTCATTTCATATCTGCAGTTTTCGTCTGGTTCATAGCAGCTCTTGCTCACCCAAACAGTTTATTCACCATTCTCTTCTGTATAGCATTCACCCTTACATTGAATAAGTCAAATAGCAAATTGACGATAGAGAAGTATATCACCTTGTCTTTGCCTGCCTTAGTAGCGATGCTTCTTTTTATTTATCAGTCTAGATTCAACTCGAATTTTCAAGCAATTGAAGGCAATCTGATTGAGTCTTTACTTAGTTTGAAGCAGAATAAGGCTTTGGATTTTTATCTCTTCACAAGTAGAATAAGTTTGAAATTTTTCATCTTTAGCAATATCCTTTGGCTAATGGGCGTATGTAGTCTCATAATAACTAAACGTCTCATACCCCTTGTTGTTTACTTGTTGAGTTACCCTATTTTGATTGTAATATCAGCTCTTATGTACCCCAATGGAGAAAGTGCAATTGTATTGGAAAAAGGTTTCATGTCCATTGGACTAATATCAGTTGCTTCTGTTATGACTGTAGACCTAGAATTTAATAATGTCAGACGTGTGTCGGTCTTAGCCGCATTAGGGCTGTTGGTTCTGGTTCGTGGAAACGACATTCTATTTCGCTTGAAGCATCATTCAAAACGATATTCGATGATGAAGGAACTAGTGGCCGATAACCATAGTCGCAAACTCCTGGTGAAAATCACATCGGAAATTGGAGCAAAATATGGTGTCTACTGGTCGAGTGGAGTGGAGAGTCTATTGTATCTAACTGCTATCGATGAAAATAAAATGTCCTCAACGATACTTATTACTCAGGGCGAAATCATCAATAGATCTGAACCTAACCAACGGGCCTTTATAGCTACATCAGATGGGGCTGTCATTGATTCAGAAACACTGAATCCAGAGTACTTTAATTTGGCTGAAGGCAACTACGTGATTGTGAACTGATCTTCACATCATAGCCCAAATTCCGCCACCTCACCACCGGCCAACGAGGTGAATACCTTGAGTCGCCAAGTACCATCTGGCATCAGATCGAGGCGTATAAAGCCAGTGGAGCGGTCGTCCATGTATCTGGCCGGATAGCGGTCAGAAACAATCGATGAACGCTTGCTGCCCGAGCCGCTCACAATAAAGTGGTCATCGGCCATGGGTATGTATTGCAATGTGTGTTCGTGTCCAGCCACATGAATCAATCCCTTATGGTGAGCAAAAACACTCATTATCCGCTTTCGCATTCGCTTGTATCGGGGCTGTGGGATATCCTGCACCAGCGCACGATTGAGGCCCAGCAGCCCGAATATCTGAAAGGGAGTACAGTTGATCAGGAAACGCAACGGCTGTTTCGGTGCACCGTGATGACCATTGCTGAACATAGGGTGGTGCGAGGTGATCACCACTTTGCGCCCGGCAGCCCGCTCCTTACTGATCATTGTGTCGAGGTCAGCAATGAACTTCCTAGTCACTTCCCTGCGTGAAAGCCCCTCTGGCCGAGGCACGCGGTGGAAGAACTGCGACTGAAGCCACCATTGCAGGTCAAATGCAACAAGGCTCACCCCTTCGGGCAGGCGCATCAGGATGGGGCCGGGCAATCCATCGCGCGGAATGAAAACCACTGAGTCGCGGTTGGAGGCTTTGGAATGTTTCCGGTAATAATCCTCGACATACGCCTGCTCGCGCTGAACAAGTCGCTGGCCATTCCAAAGGCCAGCCTGCCAGTCGTGGTTGCCGGGCACCCACACCACGTGGCCTGTGTGCTCTTTGGTCCGATCCAACTGTGCCAACAACCGAAGCTCGTTGTGGCGAAACTTCTCGGTTCCCGGTTCGCCATCGAGCCCTGTCGGATAAATATTGTCGCCCAGGAAAAGCACCGCGCTGTTGGGGTGCATGCCCAGTTCATCGCCCAGCATCAGAAGGGCCTTTCCAGCTGTGGTGTCCTTTCCTCCATCACCCAAAAGATATAGACTGTAAATCGGCTGCTGGGCCAATGACCAAATAGGCAAAAGAACAAGGATAAGCGTCCGGGTCATTTGCGCTCTTTCACAGTGAACTCAGTACGCCTATTCTCGGCCCTGCCCTCAAGGGTGTCGTTTTTGGCAATGGGCTGGGTCTCGCCATAGCCTTTAGCCGTTAGGCGCGAGTCTTTCACTCCATGGTCAATGAGCCAATCGCGGACAGCCTTCGCGCGGTTATCGCTCAGGGTAAGGTTATCCTCGTCCTTGCCCACGTTATCTGTATGGCCCCCGATTTCGATGCTCAGGTTCATATTGCTCATCAGGAACTTCTGGAGTTTCTCCAGTTCGGCCACAGATTGTGGCAACAAAGCGGCACTGCCCGACTCGAAGAAAATATTGCGCAGCACGACCTTCTCACCGAATTTGACGGGTTGCAGTTTCACATCCTTTGAAAAAGGCTCTGATGCAGTCGAAACAGTATCGAGGCTGAAGTGGTCTGAACTGAACAGATAATCAGGTCTCGACACGTTGAGGGCGTACTTGCGGTTTACAGGCAGGCATACGAGATACTGACCATTGACACGGTCGCTCTCAGTCACGGTGACGATTTTGTTTGTGGTCAGGTCGATAAGTTCGATAGTGGCCTGCAATGGATAATTGTTGGCTGCATCGGTCACCTTACCCCGCACATAAGTGACAGGAGTAGGTCGCGCATCAGCATGCAGCTCAAACGAATACAGATCGAGACCACCCATGCCGCCCGAACGGTCGCTGGAGTAGTATGCCGTAGTTCCACTGGCCCCTACGATCAATCCTATCTCATCTTTCCATGAGTTTATCGGAAAGCCGAGATTCAGCGGTTTTGACCAAGAACCGTCATCGGCCATGCGGGTGACGAAGATGTCATTGCCTCCCAGTCCCACATGGCCATCGCTGGCAAAGTAAAGCGTGCGACCATCGGGGTGAATGAACGGTGTCTGTTCGTTTCCCTTTGAATTGACACGGTCGCCAAGATTCTCAGGCAAGGCCCAAAGTCCATCAGCATCCATCCGGCTCACCCAAATGTCCATACCGCCCTGCCCGCCCGCACGGTTGCTGGCATAGTAGAGTGTGCGCCCATCGGCCGAGAGTGAAGGTTGCGACTCCCATTTGTTTGAGCTAACAGGTGGTCCGATAAATGTGGATGGTGACCATCTGTCGCCCACCTTTTGTGAAATCTTCAGGTCACAACTGCCCATTCCATCGGGCCGGTTACAGGCTGTGAAGGTGAGTACCCGTCCGTTGGCCGAGATGGTCGGTGCGCCTTCATTCTCATCGGTATTGATCGGTTCCCCCATGTTCAAGGCACGTTCCCAACCACTGTTGCCTCGCTGACTCACATAGAAATCCTCCTGCATGCCCATGCCACCGTTAAGGCGCTGGTTGCGCGTGTAGATGAGGGTGCGCTCATCGGCAGTGAGGGCCGGGAAATATTCGTAATCAGCCGTGTTTATGCCCGCTCCGAGGTTCTTCGGGTCAAACGGGACCGGATGAGCCACAGCCACCTCACCGAACCGGGCCGTCTCGGTCAGTTTAGTGGCCTTTTCGCGCATCTGAGGGTTTACACGCTTGCGCAGCACATATGCCTCCAGATTCTTGAGCGCATCAGCATATCGGCCCATTAGTATTTGGTTCTGCGCCAATCTGTATTGCGCATTCACAAAATAATCAGCATCCTGATCCACTACTTTCTGGTACTCGGCCGCGGCCTCCTCGTAGTTGCCCATATCAGCGCATATATCACCCAAAAGGATACGGGGCTCAATAAATCTGTCGTCAAACTTCAGAGCCTTCAGCATGGCCGCCTTCGCCTCATCATTCCGCTTGAAATCATAATGACGCAGGCCTTCCTCGTATGAGGCAATGGCCTTTTTGTCTTTGGTGGAATAGGTCTGTGCCTCGGTCATCTGGCCGATTGCAAGCAGTAAGGACGTAGCAATGATCCTCCACATAGGTCAAGGTATGTTCATGTACTTGTGGCTCTGCAATGAGATGCGCCAGCGCGGGTCGTTCTGAACAAAATCAATGGCTAGGGGCATCATCTCAGCCCTTTTGCTCCATTCGGGCTGCACAAAAAGCTGGCAGGAAGGGCGCACTGTTGCAGCGTGTTCCTCCGCCCATTTCAGGTCGTTCCGGTTGTGAATAATCACTTTTAGTTCATGAGCCATCTGGCTGGCCATGGGCAAAGGTGGTGCCGTCTTTTTTGGCGAAAGGCACACCCAGTCGAACTCGCCTCGCAACGGATAGGCACCCGAGGTCTCAATATGCACCTGAAAACCCTGGCTGTGCAGCATTTGGCATAAAGGATAGAGGTTGTAGATGGATGGCTCGCCACCGGTGATGACCATGGTGCGCGCGGGCATCTGTAGGGCTGGGGCCACTATGTCGGCAATTGCGGTGAGAGGGTGCAAGTCGGCATTCCAACTCTCTTTCACATCGCACCAGTGGCAGCCCACATCGCACCCGCCCACCCTGACAAAATAAGCGGCTCGCCCCGTGTGGGCACCCTCGCCCTGCAAGGTGTAGAACTGCTCCATCACCGGCAACATCAGGCCCTTATCCAACTGTTCACTTTCAGCCTCGGTCATATTCTCTTCAGCCCTATGCACAGGGGCCACGAAGATAACCCCTCGGCTTGGGCAACCCTTTGACCCGAAATGCCGTTACAGGCCACGTTTTCCACCTCCATTCATGCCAGAATCGGCATCAGATAACGGTTTTTACGACATCGAGCGCTTCATGGCCGAACATGAGGTGCTGCTCGCATACCGCGATGAGATAAACGACCGCACAGTTCAGCACCTCCTCACGCTTACCGAGGCCAAGCTGACCAGCGTACTCGACAACAAGAAGTTCCGTAAACGGGTGTTCCAGATACTGGTTGAATGCCTGCAGAACGTAGTGAATCATGCCCACCGCACCGATAAAGGAGGCCGATCGAGCATACTGCTCATGGGCCGGGGCGATGGTCAGCTCTTCATCATTACGGGCAACATGATAGATGCGGCCACTGTAGAGCCCTTGCGAAGACGTTTGGAAGAAGTTAACAGCATTGGGACTGATGAAGTGCGCGAGACCTATAGCGATAAGCTGCGCGATGCGGCATTCAGCCTCAAGGGCGGAGCGGGTCTGGGTCTGCTCGACATGTACCGCAGGAGCGGCAACAGGATCGGTTATGAGTTTGTGAAAGTGGATGACTCTACTTCGTTCTTCACGCTCAAGATCACTGTGAACACACGCGAGTCAATTATCTGATTCGGGTCCTATTCACTTCTTCGGCTTCAGTTTATTTAGGAAAACACTGGGCCCGAATAGCTCTATGGCTTTTGCGTTGTAAGCCATGGCCGCTTCTTCGGCCGTGTCAAAAGAACCAAGGTTGATGGCTTTTTTGTGCTGATAGATGGTTGCCCTGAAACGGTCGCGGTCCTTGCTCACTCCACGATAGCCGCAAGCACTTGTAACATCACTGCTGAGTCTGCGCAAAACGTTCATGCTCACATATTCAAGGTTGGCGAGTGTGGCATTTAAGGCATTCCCATCTTTGAAATGCACGAACATGCGTCTGCCCCCCGTATCAGTCGGAATCTGCATGAAGTGTTCAGCAATCCAGCGATGCAGATATATGGTCTCGTACTCAACACCGTAGCCCCTATTCAAGCTGCGCTGATAAATGGCGTACCCGTTGCTGTGCATCCGCAGGTTGTCGATGAACCGGATGGACCGCAGATACTCATCGGCCAAAATGGCATCGTAAACATGGCAGTCTATGGTAACCGACCTGCCTTCACGGTTCTTCAGTGGAATTTCGCACGTACCTGTCTTTTCCATTGGGGATGGGGGTTTGGGGTGATCGTTTATGGTGGGGAGATGAACGGTAGGCCTGCATCGTGTTGCGCAGAAGCGCCACAATGGTCATGAGGCCCACTCCGCCCGGCACAGGAGTTATCCAAGAGCAAAGAGGAGCCACGTTGTCAAAATCAACATCACCGCGTATGGCGTAGCCTTTGGGATGTGCAGGGTCTATGACCCGAGTGATTCCGACATCGATGACCACAGCACCCGGCTTGACCATATCGGCCGTTACGAAACCGGGCTTGCCGATGGCTGCAACAATGATATCGGCCCTTCGCACATGCTCGGCAATGTCGGGCGTGCGGCTGTGGCACAGGGTAACGGTGCAGTTGCCCGGTTCGGTGCCACGGCTCAGCAGTATGCTCATTGGGGTACCGACTATGTTGCTACGACCAAGTACCACTGCGTGGCGGCCAGCAGTGGGAACATGAAAATACCGTAGCATCTCCATGATGCCCAAAGGTGTGGCGGACACGAAAGTGGGCATGCCCAAAGTGAGCCTTCCCACATTTTGCGGATGGAAACCGTCCACGTCCTTTCTAGGGTCAATGGCCATGACCACGGCCCGCTCGTCCAAATGACGGGGCAAGGGTAGCTGCACGATGAATCCGTCCACCCCGTCATCTTCATTCAACTTATGGACAAGAGCAAGAACCTCGTCCTGTTGCGTATGGGCCGGCAGTTGAAAAAGGCTGGACCGAATGCCCACCTGATCGCAATGCCGCACTTTCGAGTTCACGTATGTGAGGCTTGCACCATCATCTCCCACCAGCACCGCGGCCAAATGCGGAGGCCGCGCTCCCTGGCCCACAGCATGTTCCACATCGGCCGCTATCTCAGCCAACAAGGCCTTGGAGGCCACTTTTCCATCGAGGATACGCATCGGATACAAGTATAAGCGTATTCGCAATTCGAAGGGCAATCACCACATCAAAATGCGGTTAACATCTCTTTAACAGCCCGCCTGCTGCGGAACAGAGTACCTTCGGCCGTGTAAAACGACCCATTTACCCATCAAACATGAAAAAGACCCTTCTCACTCTCGTCATCGCCCTCAGTGGAACCATGTTCGCCCTGGCACAACAGGCCGGTGCCGTGCTCAACTTCGAGAAAATGGAACACGACTACGGCATGGTTGAACAAGGTGGCAACGGAGAATGCGAGTTCGTTTTCACCAACACCGGGACCGAGCCATTGGTGATTGCCAAAGCCAAAGGAAGTTGCGGCTGCACCGTGCCTGAATGGCCGAAGGAGCCCATTGCACCAGGTGCCAAAGGCAGCATCAAGGTGAAATACGATACCAAGCGTGTAGGCCCTATCAACAAGAGCGTCACCATAGAAAGCAACGCAACCGAACCGGTGACCACCCTTAAGATCAAAGGCACCGTGAAGGCCGCCCCTACCGAAGACGGCATGCCAGCCATGAAAAGTGTGGAAGGTGCCACCCCGGTCGAGAAGAACTGATAGAGATCTGATACAATTGTTGAAAGTCCCGGCCAAATGGCTGGGACTTTCTTTTTTTTGACCCGACTAAAAACCGACCACGGTACACATGCCCAAAGTCTCGAACAAAGGCGAACGGATGCCCGCCTCGCCCATACGCAAACTGGTGCCCTATGCCACAGCGGCCAAGCAGCGCGGCACAAGGGTGTACCACCTCAACATAGGTCAGCCTGACATCCATTCGCCCCAAGTGGCCCTTGATGCCATCCGGAGCATAGACCGCGAGGTAATAGAGTACAGCAACAGCGAGGGGTACGCATCTTACCGCAACGGACTGGCCGGTTACTACCAGAAGAATGGGATAGATGTGACGGCCGATGACATCATGGTGACCACAGGCGGCAGCGAGGCACTCATTTTCGCCTTTATGACCTGTATGGACGAAGCCGATGAGGTAATTGTACCGGAACCTTTCTATGCCAACTATAACGGGTTTGCCACCATGGCGGGCATGAAGGTGGTGCCCATCACCACACACCTGAAGGACGGTTTCGCATTGCCTCCCATTGAGGAATTTGAAAACCGGATAACACCCTATACAAAGGCCATCTTGATATGCAACCCTGGCAACCCGACCGGGATCCTTTATGGCCGCGATGAACTGATGCGACTTGCTGAGATTGCCAGGAAACACGACCTTTTCCTGTTTGCTGATGAGGTGTACCGCGAGTTCTGCTACGATGGGGCAAAGCCATTCTCGTGCCTTAATCTGCCGGGAATGGAACAGCATGTGGTGATGGTTGACTCTGTATCGAAACGCTACAGCATGTGCGGTGCGCGAGTGGGTACATTGGTGACCCGCAACCGGTCCGTGATGGCCAATGCGCTGAAATTTGCTCAGGCACGTCTGAGTCCTCCAACCTTCGGGCAGATAGCCGCAGAGGCCGCCCTCGCCACTCCCGACAGCTATTTCAAAGCGGTGATAGATGATTACGTGAACAGAAGGGACACTTTGGTGAAGGGCCTGAATGCCATTCCCGGTGTGGAATGCCCCAACCCGAGCGGGGCATTCTATTGCATGGCCCGCCTACCCATTGACGATGCCGACCGTTTCTGCCAATGGATGCTTGAGGAATTCGCCCATGATGGAAGTACCGTGATGATGGCACCGGGCACCGGTTTCTATGCCACCAAGGGACAGGGAAGGCAAGAGGTGCGCCTGGCCTATGTGCTGGAGGCTGATGCCCTACGCAAAGCAGTAGAATGTCTTGCCGAAGCGCTGAAAGTATATCCGGGACGCACGGTGTGATGGTGGCTGCGCCCAAGGTCAGCGTGTCGCTGATCACTTACAACCACGCCCGCTATATAGCCCAGAGCATCGAATCGGCCTTGGCGCAGCGCACCGATTTCGACTTTGAGATAGTTATCGGTGACGACCTGAGCACCGATGGCACGGCTCAAATAGTTGCCGACTTTGCTGCACGGTTCCCCGACCGAATCCGCGTGGTGCCGCACGAACGGAACCTGGGGCTTGTACACAATGCCATAAACAACATAAGGCAGTGCCGTGGGCAGTACATCGCGCTACTGGAAGGCGATGACCACTGGACAGACCCCGACAAACTTCAGCTACAGACCGACCTGCTGGACCGAGAAGAGGGTCTGGCCTTCTGTGTCACCAATTCGGTCAACTACTTTGAGGATACGGGGAAGAGCGAGATCCTATACAAAGAGCCACTGCCCGATCGTTTCATCCTTCGCGATCTGCTATACCGGAACATCAATCTGGCGAACAATACCAAGATGTTCAGGGCCACTGCCATGCCAGCTGTGCTGCCCGACTGGTACTACCGCTACCACGTGTGGGACTGGCTGTTGCATATCTACATGGCCGAAACGGGCGACATCGGTTACATCCACCGTACCACATTGCACTACCATCGGCACAGCGGGGCGTTCATCATCAACCTATCGGCCGAAAAGAATCTGCGCGATGGGCTTTTGGTGACAGAACACCTACGACATCATTTCAAAGGCCGATATGCCGAAGTGTGGGACCGTACCTATTGGAACCACGAGGAGCTGGCACTCATCGCATTGCGTCAGGGTAGATTCGGGTCTTTCCTAGTTTCAGCCATCAAGAGCATGTGGCCTTTGAGGTACAGGAATCTCTCTAATCTTCGCGATTTTCTCTGGAAGATCAGACAGGTACGAAGAGCAGATAAACATCCATAGTTTCGGAGGCATGAAATGGACTTTCCACGACCCGCATTTTGCCTATCGGCAGATGATGGACGACCTGCACTACCCATGGACCGGCCACACCCGTTTCGGCTACGATCTGGTGGCCAACATGAAACCCAAAATAGTGGCCGAACTTGGCACACACCGAGGCACATCGCTGTTCGCATTCGCACAGGCAGCCAAGGACCTGAACCTAGGGACAAGATTCCATGCCATTGACTGCTGGGAGGGCGATGTGCACAGCGGCCATTATGGCGATGACGTGCTGAACGGGGTGAAGCGCATCAAAGAGGCCTGCTACAGCGGGGTTGACATTGAACTGATGCGCATGTATTTTGATGAGGCCAGACCCAAGATTGCTGATGGCACCGTTGATATGCTGCATATCGATGGCCTGCATACCTATGAGGCTGTGAAGCATGATTTTGAGACCTGGCTGCCCAAGTGCAGGCCCGATGCTGTGATCCTGTTCCATGACATACGCGAGACCATGGGCGATTTCGGGGTACATGTCCTCTGGGCTGAACTCAAAAAGAAATACGCCACAGTGGAGTTCCATCACTCTCACGGATTAGGGGTCCTTTTCCTCGATGGGTCGCGGCTCGATGCCTTTGCCATAGACCGTGAGGAGTTCTATGCCAACTATTATTGGCGCGCCTATCAGGACGTGAAAGCCGAGCTTTACATCAGCAAGGGTAAGGAACGCGAACTGGAGGCGCTCCGCAATTCAAGGCCGTATAAGTTGCTCAAAGGCCTTAAGGGGCTGATAGGGCGCTGAGGATGACGGCTCATTCATAGATGAGATAGCGCGCCCTCACCTCGGCATATCTGCGCAGGCCTGATTGCCAAGTGGCACGGATCTGCTGCTCGGACCAACCAGCTTCTATCAGGTCGCGCAGGTCATTGCCCCCGGCCAGTTTATCAAAGAAACTCGTATCGAAGAACGGGTCCTTGCCCGTGTATCCCTTGTATGCCGATATCAAGTAACTGAGGTCTATGCGGCCTGACCTGAGAAAAACGGTATCGGGTGTGGTGCTCAGATCAACCCCGTTGCACTTCATATCCTTGAACTTCGGGTTCTGTGCACCTTTCATGGCCTTTGGGGTGAATGGCGTGGCGCCATCCTTCATGCCTGGAAAACCGAATATCTGGAACGGTTTAGACGTACCACGGCCCTCGCTCACAATGGTGCCCTCGAACAGACATATGGAAGGATACAGCCACACGGCCCGCATGTTGGGCAGATTTGGCGATGGCCGCACGGGCAGGTCGTAGCGGGTGGCGTGTGTGTAGTTGGCCACGGGCACCCACGTCAGGTCGCAGCGGGCGGCATCGAGCAGCCAACCCTCTCCGTTCACCATCCGGGCATATTCGGCCACGGTCATGCCATGCACTATGGGCACAGGATGCATCCCCACAAAAGAGGTAAACCCCTTCTGCATCACGGGACCATCTACATAATGTCCGTTGGGGTTGGGCCTGTCGAGCACGAGCAGGGCCACCCCTGTCTGGGCGCATGCCTCCATGACATACGCCAAGGTACTGATGTAGGTGTAAAAGCGCACGCCCACATCCTGCACATCAAATATCACCACATCAATATCCTTGAGCTGTTCGGGTGTGGGCTTCAGATTCTTGCCATAGAGCGACACCACAGGCAGTCGGGTCATCGGGTCGAGTCCGTCTTTGAGTTTCTGCCCTGCATCGGCCTCGCCTCGGAAACCATGCTCGGGAGCAAACACTTTTTTCACCGCGATACCTGCGGCAAGCAGGGTATCCACAAGGTGCCGCTTGCCCACATTGCTGGTCTGATTGGCCACCACTGCCACATTCTTCCCCTTCAGTTGAGGGAAATACTCCGTGGTGCGCTCGGCACCGGGAATCACCGCTATGGACTGGGCGAACAGAACCTGAATGCCTGCAAATACACCCAGTACTATGAAGGTACTTTTGAGCGCTGCCCCACGGGCCGCAAGCACAATTGCATTGAACACTTCTCTGTACATAGCGCGCAGGCTGCTGGTAGGCAAAACGGGTGCCGAAAGTACTGAGGGGCGCGGCACACGGGCCATTGTGCGCATTGCCATCGGTGGCATAGCCATCGGCATGGGGGTGATGATCGTGGCGGTGGCCATTGTGACCGGTTTCAGAGAGGAGATCAAGAACAAGGTGGTAGGCTTTGAGGCTGACATCAGGATAACGCACCTTGACAACAACCACAGTTCGGAGCCTGTGCCGGTGGTGGCCGATGCCTCGATGATGGAGCGGATAGGTGCTGTGAAGGGTGTGCGGCACATTCAGGCATTCGCCAATAAAGCTGGCATTATCCGCACCGATACCGAGATGGAAGGCATCATGGTGAAGGGAGTGGGGCCCGATTTTGATTGGGGATTCTTCAGGAAACATCTGGTGAAAGGCGATGTGTTTGAGGTGAGCGACACCGGCCGCACCGACCTGGCCCTGATCAGCCAGCAGACAGCCGACCGCCTGGGGCTTGATGTAGGCAGCCGCATGGAAGTCTACTTCCTGCAGAAGGAGCGCCAACGGGCTCGGGTGTTCAGAGTGAGTGGCATTTACCGCACCGGGCTGGAGGAGATGGACCGCCTTTACATTTTGGCCGATATGGCCCATGTGCAACGCCTCAACGACTGGGACAGCACACAGGTGGCGGGCTATGATGTGTTCTGTACCGATTTCGGTGATGTGGTGGCACAGGCCGATGCCGTTGACCTTTTGCTGCCGTACGACCATTTTGCCCAGACCATCCGCGAGCTGCAGCCGCAGATGTTTGATTGGCTCGACCTGCAGGATGTGAACGTGCAGGTGATCATCATCCTCATGCTATTTGTGGCGGGTTTCAATATGATATCGGCCCTGCTGATCATGATCCTGGAGCGGGTGAACATGATAGGGTTGCTCAAGACCATGGGCATGACCAACGGGGCCATCCGCAACATATTCCTATATCAGGGCATTTACCTTTCGGCTGTCGGGCTTTTTTGGGGGAATGTGATAGGCATTGGCGCATGCTTGCTTCAGATGCAGACCGGCATGGTCACATTGCCCGAAGAAAGTTATTACATGAGTGTGGTTCCCATCAATCTTGATGTACTGCACCTGGTGCTCCTCAATCTTGGCAGCCTGCTCATCAGTTGCCTCATGCTTGTGGGCCCCAGTTTCATGGTGGCGCGCATCAGTCCGCTGCGGGCTGTGCGATACAGTTGATCACGCAGCGGGCGCAGAAAAGAGGTCACCTGCCATTGATCCGATTGAGCAGTCTGCGGGCATCATCGTGCATGGCCCTGTGCTCCAATATGAACTCCGGATCTGGTGAGATGGTCATGACCCGGTTCAGGTACACCTTGGCCTGTTCGGGCTGGTCATTCTCGTAGAGGGCCTCGCCATAGTAATAGATGTTGCCCATGTCGTTCGGATACTTGTGCAGCACCTCTTTCAGCATGGACAGGGCCTTTTTCTTATCGGGCCAGCTGAGGAGGAACGGAATCTTGGGCACGCGGTAGTTCATGATCCCTTCGGTGCGCTTGCCCATGCTGTTATGATACTCGGGGTCGAGTTTGATCAGGGTGGCGGTCTCGGTCATCACACGGTCCACAATACCGGCCTTTGCAGCCTCGAGCATTCCCATTTTGTCGCCCCAGAGGCCCAGCGCACAGATGTACTGAAACCGCAGTTCGGGCGAGGTCGGGTATTTCTTCACAAGCGCCTCGGCCACCTTCACCCCTTTCTCGAGGGTCCGTTTCTGCTCAACCCGTTCAGTCTCCACAAATCGGCCCTTGTAAATGAATGACCGGATGAGGAAAATGCCCGACCTGAGCTCATCGGTGGGGGTGGCCATGGCCTTTTGAAAGTATGGTATGGCCTTATCCATCGGTTCGGGCCGGGCGCGGGTGCCAACAGCCCCTTCGGCCCTGCGACCGAACCACTCAATACCCTGTTCGAGCGGAGTCTGTGCCGCTGCCACAAGCGACATTAGAGAGGCAAGGATTATGAGCACACTCCGCATGAGGGCACCAAGATAAGATGGATGTCAATGACATGGGCCAGCCGTCAGACGACTTTTCTGTGTTTTTACCGGTCAGCCAAACAGACCTGACCTTGCCACTTTAGCCGCTGACTTTATCCCCCGTACGGCATTGACAGATTGAAAAAGCAATGTTCTGGAGGGATTCTGGAAAATCGATCCAGCTCTAAGATGTCGGGTACTTCAAATATCCAGATCGAGCTCCAGTGCCTTGCGCAGGGCCTCGAGCTCCGGATTCTGCGATAGCAGGAAAGCGTATTTCTCCTTGTCGGTGGACAGCACCGGGTTGCGGTGCTCCACATGTTCGATCACCGTGGCCAGGTTGACTGAATAGTTGCGCAGGTCCTTGCGTATCTGTTCAAGCAGCTCTGTGCGGTTCAGTTCCACCTCCTCGTTCTGCGACTTGTTGTCTATCACCAGTTCAATGGTGTTGCCATCGCGCAATCTGGGCGGCCTGCGCGTAAGCGTGCGCAACAACCCGGGCCGGGTCCTGAACATCGATCTGACCCTTTGTTCCCAGGCCTCCTGCATCTCCGTTTCAGAGAAAGGCTCGTGGGGCATCTCCTCCACGGCCACCTCGGTGTGTTCCTCCGGTTTCCTGCGGTTAATGCTCACCGTCACCGTGGGCCGGGACACATTTCCGCCTGCGAGGGGCATGGTACGGCCCAGCGGAATGACCGGAGGGCCATCGGAAGGGCCCTCGTTGAGTGGGGTGGCAGATGCCGCGGCAGCGGGCCTTGCTGCGGGTGTCGCAGCCGGTCCATCGCCCTGCCTCAGGTCATTTTTTTTTTCGGGCGCCCCGTCCGGGACACCCAAGGCCGGGTTCTGAGGCTGGCACAGCCGCATGAGGGCCAGCTCGACCGTGAGCCGCTGGTTGCGGCTTGCGCGGTACTGCACATCGGCCTCGTTAAGCACTTTCAATCCCTCGATGAGCATGACCGGGCTGCACTGCTGCGCCTGCTGGCCGTAGCGGGAGGCCACATTCTCGCCCACCTCCAGCAGCCGCACGGTGGCCGCATCGCGACACACCAACAGGTTGCGGAAGTGCGATGCCAGCCCATTGAGGTATTCGAGGGCGTTGAACCCGTTGCTCAGCACCTCGTCAAGCACCAGGAGGGTCTGCGGCACATCGCCTTTCAGTATCAGGTCGGTGGTGCGGAAATAGTACTCGTAGTCGAGCACATTCAGATTCTCCAGCACATCCTTGTACGAAAGGACATTGCCGCTGAAGGTGACCAGGCGGTCAAATATGGAAAGGGCATCGCGCAGGGCCCCATCGGCCTTCTCGGCCACGATGTGCAGGGCATCATCATCGACCGTTATGCCCTCTCTGGTGGCAATGGAGCGCAGGTGGCCAACAGTATCCTTGACCTGAATGCGCTTGAAATCGAAGATCTGGCAGCGCGACAGGATGGTGGGGATGATCTTATGCTTCTCGGTGGTGGCCAGAATGAAGATGGCGTGGGCGGGCGGCTCCTCCAGGGTCTTGAGGAAGGCATTGAAGGCCGCCTGACTGAGCATGTGCACCTCATCTATGATATAGACCTTGTAGCGGCCCTGCTGCGGGGCAAAGCGCACCTGGTCTATAAGGCTGCGGATGTCCTCCACGCTGTTGTTGGAGGCGGCATCGAGCTCGAAGATGTTGAAGGCGAAGTCCTCATCGGGGCCGGTGGCCGAATCGGCATTGATGGCCCGGGCCAGGATGCGCGCACAGGTGGTCTTGCCCACCCCGCGCGGGCCGCAGAAAAGAAGGGCCTGTGCCAGGTGGTTGTTGGCAATGGCCTTTTGCAGCGTAGAGGTGATGGCCTCCTGCCCCACCACCTCGTCAAAGATGGCGGGCCGGTACTTGCGGGCCGATACTACATAGTGCTCCATGCGCGGAGGGCAAATATAGGGCGGTGAAAAGGAGGCTCACCGGTGGGATATGGAGCAGAACAGGCCCAAACGGAATGACCATTTCGGGCCCTCTCGACCATGGCGGCCATGCGTTCCTAAGGAACAGTAGAGGGGGCGGGGAGCTACTTGAGATAGCCGTTCTGGCGCAGTTGGCGCTGCTTGTCCGCAATGTCAACAGGTATGTGCCCCGAGCTCAGCCAGTTGACATCGAAACCATGGTAAATGGCGGTGCGCATCAAACGCTCGTTGCCACCTATCAGGTCGGAGAGCCGGAGCATATAGGGCCGCAGCCCGAGGAGCTGGTCAGGCGGCAGTTGCTGCGCCAGTGCAACAAGGTCGAAGGCCTTGGCAACCACATAGACATTGAGCCTCAGGGTGCGGACCATGGGCTCGTCAGCCAGCCTGGCCGCTGTGCCTTCGAGCACTAGCGCCAACAGGCACAGGTTGAGGTACACCACTCCGAAACGGTCATTCGCCACTTTCACCTTTCCTGCTATCTGAGAAGAGATATCGCGCAACTCCAATCTGAGAAATGTGGGCGACCGGTAGGTATAGATGGCCCGCTGTGCCAAGATCACCACCTGATGCTCCATGTCATCGCGTATGGTTTCTACCTTGTTGTGGCCCAACAGTTCATCATACAGGCGGTCGGCAAGCTGCAGGTCCTGCTTGAGCAGGCGCAGCAGTAGCATGTCCATCTCGGGCCCGGGCATGGTCTTTATCAGGGGCAGCAGCAGCCTGTCCTTCGCGGCCACCGGCATGGCCTTTATGGCATCCTTGAAATCTCTGTTAAAACTCATGGTGCGGTGGTGCTATGGGGCAGTACGAGAAGCGGCCAGTGGACACGGGGTTCAGCCCACAGATATCCTGTCTGGACAGGACTGCAATTAAATACCGATTCAGTCGTCCTGCTTCGCGCCTGAGGGGGCAGAGGGTAACCTGCTTACAGGAACTCAGGCCGCGGTTAGAGACTGCTTCTATGCAGCACCGAGTGGGTGATCCGGTGGAACGGTTGAGGAAGCTGCGGAACACTTGAACGAGCGGGGGACAACCTTCTCATGTTGAGTCCTTCGGCACGCTCAGGATAAACTCCGTAAGTGTGAAGCATGAGCGAGCGGGGGCAAGAGCTTGTGGAGTGGTCTCAATTCTATCGGGTAGGCCGGAGCCTACCGAATAACTGGAGCGAGGGAATGACCCTACGCGCCAGCAGACGCACAGTTTGGCGCGGGCGGGGGGCTATATTTACCATAGGGAATGCAGAATGCTAGATAGGTGGTACTACTATCATGATAGAACATGTAACTTCTAACATAGGTTATCTAGAATTTACTATACCACATGCCTTTTGATACTCATAATTCATTCCCTATCTCTATACATTCATTTCCATCTGCGTGAAATCTATCTCCTATTCATTCATCTTATAATCAACCCGTTGTGCTATTGGGCGAAGCGAACATTTTTGATTTGGCCTAATGGTCTTCCGCTCAGTGCATTATCAAGTTGAATCATGGTCATTGCGGCCAATTTTGAGAGGATTCTCGTGGCGAGACCGA
>JBIKWM010000067.1:0-2650 GCA_044356305.1 Flavobacteriales bacterium | reverse complement strand
CTACCAGAGACAACAAGCAACGAGGGCGATATTAAAAGCATAAATCAAGCCGAAAACAACGAAATAACAGAGAAAGTAATAAACACCACAGGAAAAAGTAAAGGCTCCAAAAACAGCCCAAAAACAGCCAATAAAACCAAACCTAAAAAAAGGGGGTTTTGGTCATCAATATTTAATTAAAAGGTAGTAAAACAACAAGCAAACAATAAAATAAGCGGATCCAAATAAGGTTAGATCGTACACAAACAACCCTCATTAAACAGCATATAAAGCCCACCAAAAAGAAAGAAAAATTGTCACCACAACTGAAAGTCCAAAAAAAAGACCTTGTCAAGATAAGATTGCGAAATATCATTGAAAAGGTCTTTTATAAGAACCCAGAATTACAATATAAATTGTATGATAACTTTATGATAATGTCAAATAATAATTTATGACCCCATATAGTAAGAACAGATCTAAAACGTCAAGGGTAAAAATAGTAAAAACACTAAAACATAAATAGCACACTTTGATACACAAAAGACATATTGTTGAATAAGCAAATAGAAGGTAAAATCTTTATAAATTAAGCCCGCACCTTTACAACCCAGAATTACCAACGATCAAATAGCTAGGTGATTATAAGCGAAATATAGTCCCTCTACATAAGCTGAATTCTACATAAATAAAAGACCAAAGCACACCTCCAACGCTTATATAAAAGCTCCAATATAAGACAATAGATCGCTATTTTTTTATATTGTCGCTTTTTATAAAGCTACAGCCTCTCTACAACGGCAGTTCATCGGAGGCAGACCAACAACTGCAGGTCTTTAAACAAAAGCGGAGATGAAGCAGAGGTAAACCCTCCCGCATGGGATGAAATGCGGGGCTGAACGAAAGATTGATCAAGAAACGATAGATTGAATGGGTAAAAGACGGTCTGTTGGTACGTCCTCGCCTACTTGGCCACTCGATAAAAAGAGAAAACAGGTAGAGAAACCAAAGCAGTGAGAGAGTACGGAGAAAAAACCGAATAATACTTTCAAAAACATATATCTATTTTAGCTAATAGAGGGATAAGCTGTCCGAAAGTTCACCTCATAATAACTACAAAGCAAGTTAAATATAAGCAAGTAAAAGATCATATAATTACAGACTATAAAAGTTATCAAAGTACGTGCGACTTGGTCAATGTCGTATAAAAACCCCACCTTTTTTATTGTTTTTTATATAAATAAATAGATTATGTTTTAAAAATATAAAATGACTCGCCACATTTTTTAAAATTCGGCCAATTTTGTGTTTATTTTAAACGTTTTTATCATTCTTTCTATATTTATAAATAAATCCGCCCTTTTTAATTTTAAGATCAAAAAGACCGATTTTATTTATAAAAACAGAAAGAACTCAAAAACTACTTTTTAGCTAATTTTTTAGAAGGTTTTAATCTGTAGAACATTGTTGAATTAAAATAATATTGTCCAGCCGAAAATAACAGATCAATGTCGGCATAAAAGACACCGTTTAAAAAATTGTTAAACAAAGTAATAGAGCCAATAAGAATATGGTAAATCCAATATATATTTATAAAAAAATATAATGAGCGACCGTATAAACTGGTAAAGAAAGACGTTTTAGCTTTAAAAATATAAAAGTTAAAAAATATCTGTCCAATAAAAGACATAACCCCAAACAACTCTAAAAAACTACCTTCATCACCCGGATCAACTACAATATCAGTCCAATTTAAAAAATAATTCAAAATAAATGAAATTAAAAAAGCCGTTGAAACATACGGCCAATATTTGAAAAATAGCTCTTTTAGATTTTTTAACATAAAAAAAGTGTATCAAAAACCGATCTTATATTTGAAAGTAATTTAAACATTATTGAATAGTGGTCAATTGAAAGCAGTATAAAAAGAGTAAAAAACACTCATGAAGCCTAATGAAAAGTATCAAAGGGCTATCATAGCAACAAGTTTATCACCAAGCCCCAAAAGCGTGAATACCAATGACTGATATTCATTGATTATTAAATGAAAATCAAATACCAATCAATGACACATCAATGAATATAATCAAAAAAACAAATGACTACTATACGTCGTAAATACAACCTTATACGACGTATGCTAATAAATATATAAATATTGACACAACAGTCTAAAAGCTAATAAATTAAGATAAAATTAAAATAATAAAAAAGTGATTAAATCCTATAATAGAAAACATCGCTAAACATAGATATAAGCTAAATGATCAAATAGCAAGCTAGGTCATTGACAGGTTAAAGAACATCAGTCATTATTTATGAATGACAGCCAATGACCAACAAATGACTATTCAAGACATAATGAGAGAGACTGGAAAGTCCGAAAGCACTATTCGTAGGTGGATATCAGAATTAAAAAGCGACAACCCAGAAGCAATAAGCGTAGGTCAAGACGGCAAGAAAAAATACTACCTTATAAGCAGACATGCAGTTTCAAGATCTTTTAAGACTGTAGAAAAGATCAGAGAAACCCAACAACAAACAAGGCCAGAGAAAAACGAAGCGATAGAAGCATACAAAAATACAATTAAAATACTAGAAAGCCAACTACAAGAGAAAGACAAACAACTGTCAGAGCTTTTGAAAACAAACACAGTTCAAAGTAGTTATA
>JBIKWM010000008.1:0-100146 GCA_044356305.1 Flavobacteriales bacterium | reverse complement strand
CTTCTCATTATTTGGATTCGACACCCTAAAATAATGAACATGAGCATATTGCACGACCTTTTATGTAACTTTTTCAAACAGCTTTTTCAATAGCACAACGGGTTCTCTATATGTCAGTTGATTGGGATTGTATCGCTAGAACACAACATCTTCTCTCTGCACCAGGCGTTTAATATCCCTTGATTAATATACATTGCCAAATAATATCGCTCAATCGTGGAATCAGGGGCCGCAATGCCTTTCCAATAGTCATAAAGATATGATTGTATAATGGCTTCCCTGCCATGAGTTGAACAAAGAACAGAAATTTCAGGATGAATTAATCTAAAGTCAATCCGAATAAAAACATCAATAAATATCGAATCTTGATTTGACCAAACTTTTCTCCAGAACCGTGAATTACTAATCCGATTTTTACGGGGATTAGAAAACATCAGCCTAAACTTATCTGGTGGCAACTCATAGCTTGAACTGTCAATGTAATCAACTGAACGCGATTTATAACTATAATCAGTTCCTGCACATTTATCTGTTTCATAGCGACCGGTATATACGCAAATTGTATAATTAGCAAAAGGTGAGGTAATTGCATAATACATCAGATGTTTGATCAAATCGGAGATTTCAATCGTGTCCGAGAAAAAAAAGTCATGCCCGAAGCTCCCGTAAAGGCGCAAATTACCATCCAATGAGTCGAGTAGTATTTTCAGATTTAAAGCTTCAATGTGCTCCAATGTCGACTTGAATGCATTATTTCGATACAACCTTCTGTCCCAGTCATTATTTACAATTGAGCTCTCTGCATATCTAGAACTATGTTCCGTAGTCAATGCAGACAAAGAGTTGCCATATCCAATAATTTCATCATGACTAATTAATTCATTCAATCTATGGTAGTTAATAGATACAATAATAAAATATGCGACTACGAATAAAAAGAAAATATAATTATATTTTTTTTTCGCCTCACTGTCATTTTTTTGAAATTGTGATCTTGAATCTTTGATAAACCAGCTCCTGCACAAGCTGATCAAAAACGACTTTCTGATTAAGTGGAAAAACAAGTATTGCTATTAAATGGTTCGCACTTTTAAATTTTATGGAGTACCCCTTGGAATGCCCAAATGAAGTTACTTTATCACAATTATTTGCACAAAAAACGCCAACATCGTTTATTGATTCATTTTCACTTGCTATTGTATTACTTATATTCTCCGAGATCATTACTTGCATGAAATCATTAGTAGAACCCTCACCTGACGAATGGCGATACTCTCCATTCAGAAGTTTTTCAGAATCGAAGTCACGTCTATCGGTTTCGGATAATCGGTTCCAGTAATCGAACAAAGTGGGGTTCATAGTTCCAGTTCCGCCCCAATCGTTTCCTGAGCTGGGTTCGATGTATGAACTTGAGCCTCCACCTGTGCCTGTCTGTGAAGGTGGATCAGTTGATTCCTCTTCGCATTCTGGGCAGAATACAGCCTGCTCACCAGTCCCACCGGTTCCCCCCGTAGGGTCCACCACGCTCAGCGGGTTGTTGCCCATGGCCATGTACGGGCTGGCGTACTGCCACATGGGGTCGGGGTTGTGGAAGCGGCCGGTGCGGCCATCGTAGGTGCGGAGGTCAAAGAGGCTCGAGTTGGGGGCGCACTCCTTTTCGGCAAAGGTGCCCATTACAGGATAGTCCAAATAGCGCTGGAAGGAATCAAAGGTGTTCAGGTCTCAGCAACAACTTCAATGCCCGTTCGAATGATCTCATGGGCGAATGGATCGGATGAATTGAACTCTTCGCGCCTGAACGGATGCGGTTCGATACGCAGGTCTATGTTACGCCTGAGCCTGAAAAGAAGAGCCTGAGCCGAAAAATAGTCAGACATGTTAGACAGCACCAAAGCCACATCAATATCACTGTCGGGATGGGCCGAACCTCTGGCATGTGAGCCGAACAGGTAGGCCCTTTTCAGGCCAAGTTCTTTGGGCACGGTGGTCAGGTACAACCTGACGGTATCTATAACCCTCTGATCAGCCATGTTCGGAGCTCTGCGATTCGGCCTGACCAAAGTACAGTAAATTCCGTGGTACACTGCCTGTAAAAACTATGCTTGTAGCTATCGTAACGGGCATTGATGTTGAATGTTGACACTACATCGAGCCACTCTACCCTATCGGCAGTAAGCTCGAGGCCGGCCTTGGTCGCCAAGCGAAGGAGGTCGTGGCTATGGATGGCGTGCATCCTGTTTTTCTTGACAAAATGGGCCTTCAACAGCTTCTCAAGAACAAGATGCCCTAGAAATAAAGCCCAGCTTCTGTCGCCCGACCGCATGAGATTCTGCATCGTGTCAAAATCACGCTCAGCTGATTCCAGCCAAAAATCAGCAATCCGATCCGGGTCTATCTCTTTCTCCTCCACAACAGTAAATCAACTTAGCGCTTGGCAACAAAACTAATCCTTGCGCTGCAGAGCAGATTCAAAACATGAAGCAAGTCCATCTTCATCTACAGGTGCAAAGGTGGCAGACAGAGCAAAATCACTCGTTATTAAGGGGCTGGCATACCGCCACATGGGGTCGGGGTTGTGGAATCGGCCGGTGCGGCCATCATAGGTGCGGAGATCAAAGAGGCTCCAGTTGAGGGCGCATTCGTTCTTGGCAAAAGAGCTTAAGTGGCTGAAAACCATGCTTTGGTCAACGGTCGCCATAGTGCCCCTTGCAACTGATCACCTCTAGATCGCCATCTGAGTTCACACGATACACCAGTCTGTGTTTGTCATCGATCCTTCGCGACCAGAATCCTTTCAGGTCGCCTTTTAGCGGTTCTGGCTTGCCTGGCCCCTTGAACGGGTCACGCATAGCGGCTTTCAACAGGTCGTGGATCTTAATGAAGATCCGTTTGTCATACACGCCCCAGTCAAAGAAGTCGTCATAGGCCGACTGTTCAAAGACAATCCTCCTCATCTTTTCAGCCTATCGAGCACCATCTCGTCAAGATCCGACTCCGAGAGTACCACTTTCTCTCCTTTTTCCAGGTTAGCCACAGCCTTGGTCAAGCGCATCAGGTATTGCTTCTTGGTCTCGGTGGCATTGAGGCCGAAATCGGATGCAGCTTCTATGGTAAGTGTCAGTTCCCTGTCTGGGCCGAAAAGCGCCCTGATGGATTCAATGAGCCCCATATCAAGGTCCGACATTCGTATCCTTAGACTTGTTTCCATGATCACCATCTATTACACAAAGATAGAAAGCAAAAGCTCTCCACAGGCCTGCATGGCATGGGGTCGGGGCTATGGAAGCGGCCGGTGCGGCCATCGTAGGTGCGGAGGTCAAAGAGGCTCCAGTTGAGGGCGCGTTCCTTCTCGGCAAAGGGGCTTTGGTAGCTGTTGGTTACGGTGCCGCCTGCGTTGGAAGTTCTGCTATTGGTGGCCGCTCGCATTTGCAAGGCCAAAATATGGATATTTTTTGTTTCATCACTGTTGCAAACAGTGAGAACTTATTACCGACCAAGTGACCCCTCGGAACACTTGATCGGGCTGGAGGGCGATTTCTTTGAAACTGCTGGAGGTAGCTTGTAAGCGATGCTATTAATAAATGGACAAGCAGAAATTGATTTCAGACCGACCCATTCGAAGTAAATTATAAGAATAAAATTCATAATTATTTTGCGATTTGTTTTTATCTTCAAACCATATTGTAATCTGGTTACTCTTAATCCCTAAGGCGTTAAGTTCTTTCAATTTAGGCTCAAGAATATCCATATAATGGGCCATGTAATCAAGATATTCATCCATCAAATCAAGATTTATATAATAGCACCATTGGCCATTCTCCGATATAACTTGCTCCCAGTCTTTCAGTTCTGTTGGAATTTGCAACAATCCAGTAATCCAATCTGTTGGCTCTTGTGATTGAGTCCAAATGAGCAACTTTGCGTTTGCCATTCCTTAATTATTTCAACCCATTTTTTAAAAGAAAATCTATAAACATGTCAAGAGTGTACTCCGTTGGGTGTGTTTTACCACGAAATGCATCCCTACCGGCAAGAACAATCCTTCCCCCAATATAATCAATATCCGGATTAGTCCCCACAATATGTGCCCACTTACCTCGACCCCCTCCAGCACTTTTCAAAAAAGTATCTTTTACGGTGTGCCAAGCATTTCTGTTCAATAATATTTTGCCTAGTCGAATCGCCTTATCTCCATTTTTCAATGGTCCTCCAATAATGCCGTCAGGTGGCATTCCTGTTATTACATTCGGATTGGTATAAGTTATATGCTCAATAAGGGTTCCAATATCATAGAAGGTTCCATAAACATAATCCATAAAGGATTTTGCTCCATGAATATATGGATTGGAGGAAAATGGTCTTGGGCCTGAATCTGAATTGACAAGCCTTGACTGACCATGCCCATCACCGGGCCCATCCTGACTCGCTGTTAGATTTCCAACAGTTCCATTGGCGAGCCCTTGTTCACGAATATTACTTGCTCGCGCCTCATATATCCAATTATCAACAGTTGACAGTGCGAGATACAGGGCATGGATCTCCTCTTCGTTATTTGATTTGAAAATTAAATCCTGAAGGTCGGCAGCACCAAGTTTCGGTGCACCTGTTCCACCTGAGGTCCCTTGCCCGTCACCCCAGCTCCATGTCAATCCATTTGAGTTACTGGATGAATTGCCCGTGGGGCAAGTTCCTTCACATTCGCAACATGTACCGACCAGACTATGTGGACAGGAGCCTCCTTCGCTGCCCTCTCCCCCCGTAGGGTCCACCACACTCAACGGGTTGTTGCCCATGGCCATGTAGGGGCTGGCATACTGCCACATGGGGTCAGGGTTGTGGAAGCGGCCGGTGCGGCCATCGTAAGTGCGGAGGTCAAAGAGGTTCCAATTGAGGGCGCGTTCCTTCTCGGCAAAGGTGCCAGCTGTGCCTGAGTTTCTACTACCGCAGCCCGCTTTCATTCACAGGCAAAGGAATGGAATTAGTGAGAAGTGTCAGGGACAACTTGGCCCGTCCGGGCTCATGAGCGGTTGAGGGGAGACAATGGCCATTCACATGAAGGCCCTGAGTGCCTCGCCACTGAGGCGACAGTTGACCCATTCGCCATCGGTGGTGGCACCGGCCCGGGCGTAAAACCTGAGCGCCCCCTCGTTCCAGTGCAGAGCCTGCCACTGCAGGCGGGCCATGCCGGTGGTGGCGGCCTCGTGCGCCACGGCCCTGAACAGTGCAGTACCGATGCCCTTGCCACGGTGCGCCTCGGCCACAATCAGGTCCTCGAGGTAGAGGCTCTTGCCCTCCCATGTGGAATAGACCGGATAGTAGATCGCCATGCCCACCACCTGACTATCTGCCCGTGCCACCAACAGCCTGAAGGCGGGGGCCGCACCAAAATGGTCGCGGGCCAGATCTGTGGCACTGATGCTGACTGCACCAGGCATACGCTCAAAAGCCGCCAGCTCGCAGATGAGCGCATGTACCTGGGCCATATCGGCCACGGTGGCGGTACCTATCTCAAAGGGTGAAAACATGATGTGCCAAATGTACCGTTACTGACAGCCGAGGCAACTAGCCACAGCGCAGTGATATTCAGGCCCCGACATGGGCGGCTCAAGGTTTCTCTGCATATCTTTCGCCCCGCAAAAAAAGAAGGGTTGCGCCCTTCCCTTACCCCGGAACGGATGAGAAGGATTCTTACGCTCGTACTCTCTCTGATGGCCCTGAGCCCCGCCATGGCGCAGGTGAACACCAACAATGTCGGCATAGGCACCGCCTCGCCCGACCCGCGCGCCATACTTGATGCGGCCAACCCGTACAATCCGCTCACAGTGCCCATCACACGGCCCAAGGGCATCCTGGTGCCGAGGCTGAACATCCTTCAGCGCGACCTGATGCAGAGCTTTTACAACGACACCCTGCCCGATGGCCTGCTCATATACGAGACCGACAGCGGCTACTTCTGGTACTACCGCCATTTCGACCCGCCCTCCCCTGTTGCTCCATTCGGCTCGTGGGTGAAACTTGAGGTGGCCAATGCCCCGGGGCAGGGCACTCCGCAAGGGGGCATCATCATGTGGAGCGGCACCATTGCCTCGATCCCCGCAGGATGGGTGCTGTGCGATGGCGCCAATGGCACCCCCGACCTGACAGACAAGTTCATCGTATCGGTGGCGAGCAGTGCCGAGAACCCCGGTTTTGCCGCAGGCGAGTATGTGAACGTGAGTGTGGGCACCCCCACCGCCCCCGAACGCAGGTACTACAAACTGGCGTACATAATGAAGCAGTGACTGCTGCAACTACCCTCTTAGAGACCCGCCCTGTGGCGGGTCTTTCTTTTTCAACCCAACCCATCACAATAAATATCAAATGGCTGTCATTGAAGGACCCGTGAAAGGAGTGACATCGCTCGGTGAATTCATCATTGAGCGTCAGAACGATTTCAAATACGCAAAGGGCGAACTGTCTCGCCTGCTCAGCGCCATAAGCCTTGCGGCACGTATAGTGAACCGCGAGGTGAACAAGGCCGGCCTGGCAGACATACTTGGCGAACATGGCAGCACCAATGTGCAGGGCGAGGAGGTGAAGAAGTTGGATGTGTATGCCAACGAGCAGTTCATACGCGCCCTGCGCGACCGTGGCGAGGTGTGCGGGCTGGCCAGCGAAGAGGACGAGGGTGTGATACAGTTCAACTCGGGCTACGCTCAGCATGGCAAGTACGTGGTGGCGATTGACCCGCTCGATGGTTCCTCAAACATTGATGTGAATGTGAGCATCGGCACCATATTCTCCATTTACAGGAGGGTATCGGCCGATGGGCCGGCCACCATGGCCGATTTCATGCAGAAAGGGACCGAGCAGGTGGCAGCGGGCTATGTTATCTATGGCAGCAGCACCATGCTGGTGTTCACCACCGGCAACGGGGTGAACGGGTTCACCCTCGATCCGGGCATCGGGGCGTTCTGCCTCAGCCATCCGGACATGAAGGTGCCCAAGGACGGTAAGATCTACTCGATCAATGAGGGCAACTATGTGCGATTCCCCGAGGGAGTGAAGCGCTACATCAAGTATTGCCAGATGGAGGATAAGGCCACCGGCAGGCCATATACCTCGCGTTACATCGGCTCGGCCGTGGCCGACCTGCATCGCAACCTGATCAAAGGCGGCATATTCATTTACCCTAACACAGAGAGCGCCCCGCGTGGCAAACTGCGGTTGCTGTACGAGGCCAATCCGTTCGCGTTCATCCTTGAGCAGGCCGGTGGATTGGCCACTGACGGCTTCAGGCGGATACTGGAGGTGCAGCCCACCAGCCTGCACCAGCGCACCCCACTTTTCATCGGGTCAGAGAACATGGTGCGTCAGGCCATGCAGATGATGCAGGAGCACTCGCCTGAGGCGGAGGGTAAATAATTGCCCTCGGCCCTATTCCTACTGACGGCCCTGTTCTACTTAGGTCGGCCCGCATCTTTGCGCCCCTTCTTTAATGACCTCTGACGATTTCATAGCCCACTTTGCCCGCCACGGGGCAGTTCCTTCGCTCACCGAGGCCCTAGCCCGGCCGGCCAGCAAAGTGCGCCTGCGGGGCGGTGCGGGCAGCGCAACCGCTTTTGTGGCCGCGGCCGTGGCCAAGGAATCGCAGCGCGACCATCTTTTCATTCTCCCCGACAAGGAGTCGGCATCGTATTTCCTGAGCGACCTGGAGCTGCTTGTGGGAAGGAAGAAGGTGCTCTTTTTCCCACAGAGCTACCGCAGACCCTACGAGGAAGAGGAGACTGACAATGCCAATGTTATACAGCGCGGGGAAGTGCTCAACCGCATCTCTTCGGGCACCACGGGCCAGCTGATCGTGACCTATGGTGCGGCACTGGCCGAAAAGGTGGTGAGCCGCAGACTGCTCAAGCAGCACAGTTTCACCGTGACAGTGGGCGAGAGCGTGCAGCTAGATTTTGTGAACGACATGCTGCACGAATACGGTTTCGACCGCGTGGATCAGGTGTACGAGCCCGGGCAGTTCGCCATACGCGGGGGCATCATCGACATTTTCTCCTACGCCCACGAGATGCCTGTGCGTATTGAGCTTTTCGGAGATGATGTGGAGAGCATCCGCTATTTCGACCCGGCCGAGCAGCTCAGCGTGCGCAGCCTGCAACGGGCCACCATAGTGCCCAACGTGCAGAGCGACATGATGCTGCAGGAGCGGGTGTCGCTGATTGACTACCTGCCCGGCACCACAGTGGTATGGCTGAAGGACATGGAGTCGTTGCGCGCCCAATTGCGCAAAGAGCTGAAAGATGCCCTCGATGCCTTTGCCCAGCTGCACACCGACACGCGGCAGAGCCCTCCGAGCGAGAAATACACCTCGCCCGAGGATTTCATGACCACCCTCGGGGCCCGCACGGTGGTGGGTTTCGGCACCGGCAGTGCGTATGCCGATGAGGTGGAAGTGGCCCTTGAACAGAGCCCGCAGCCGGCCTTCAACAAGGACTTCAAACTGCTGCAGTCCAATCTGGAGGGGTGGCGCGACAAGGGCTACACCACGGTGCTGCTCACCGACAACCCACAGCAGAGCGAGCGGCTCCATCAGATTTTCGAAGACCTTATCCAATCAGGTGCAGGTGGCACCGGAGGGGGCCTTTTCACGCCCATTGTTCTGAGCATACACGAAGGGTTTATTGACCACGACCTGAAACTGGTGTGCTATACCGACCACCAGATATTCGAGCGGTTCCATCGCTACAAGCTGCGCAATGCCTACAAGCGGGGCAAGGAGAGCCTCACCATCAAGGAGCTGACCGGACTGATGCCGGGCGATTTCGTCACTCACATCGATCACGGAGTGGGGCGTTTCGCTGGTCTGGAGAAGATTGATGTGAACGGGAAGATGCAGGAGGCCGTGCGGCTGGTGTATCAGGATGGCGACATCCTCTATGTGAGCATCCACAGCCTGCACCGTATAGCCAAGTACAGCGGCAAGGAGGGGGCCGAGCCGCGCATCAACAAACTGGGCACACAGGCGTGGAAGACCCTGAAGGCCAAGACCAAAGGAAAGGTAAAGGACATAGCCAAGGACCTGATACGCCTCTATGCTCAACGCAAGGCCCAGAAGGGATTCTCATTCACCCCCGACAGCTATCTGCAGGCTGAGCTGGAGGCCTCGTTCATCTACATCGACACGCCCGATCAGGAAAAGGCCACCGAGGCGGTGAAGGCCGACATGAAGCGCGACTGGCCCATGGACCGCCTGGTGTGTGGCGATGTGGGTTTCGGAAAGACCGAGGTGGCCGTGCGCGCGGCATTCAAGGCCGTATGCGATGGCAAGCAGGTGGCCGTGCTGGTGCCCACCACCATCTTGGCATTGCAGCATTACAAGACCTTCCGCGACCGGCTCAAGGACTTCCCCGCGCGGGTCGATTACCTGAACCGTTTCAAATCGGCCAAGGAGCAGAAAGAGACTTTGGAGAAGTTGGAGAACGGTGAGATTGACATCATCATCGGCACCCACGCCATTGTGGGCAAGGGTGTCAAATTCCACGACCTCGGGCTGCTGATCATTGACGAGGAGCAGAAATTCGGGGTGGCGGTGAAGGACCGCCTCAAGCAGTTCAAGGTGAATGTCGATACCCTCACCCTCACGGCCACACCCATTCCCCGCACCCTCCAGTTCTCGCTGATGGGTGCCCGCGACCTGAGCGTGATCAACACGCCTCCGCCCAACCGCCATCCCATCATCACAGAGGTGGTCACCTTCAGCGAGGAGACCATCCGCGATGCCATCATGTACGAGGTGCAGCGGGGCGGGCAGGTGTTCTTTGTGCACAACCGGGTCGATTCCATTAAAGAAGTGGCCGGCATGATAGGCCGCCTGTGCCCCGATGTGCGCGTGTGCACCGGACATGGCCAGATGGAGCCCCACAAGCTGGAGGAGGTGATGCTGCGCTTCATAGAGGGCGAATACGATGTGCTGGTGGCCACCACCATCATTGAGAGCGGGCTCGACATCCCCAATGCCAACACCATCATCATCAACAACGCGCAGCACTTCGGCCTCAGCGACCTGCACCAGATGCGCGGCCGCGTGGGGCGCAGCAACCGCAAGGCGTTCTGCTACCTCATTGCCCCGCCCATCTCATCGCTCACCACCGAGGGGCGCAAGCGCATGCAGGCCATAAGCGAGTACAGCGAGCTGGGCAGCGGGTTCAACATTGCCATGCGCGACCTCGACATACGCGGGGCGGGCAACCTGCTGGGGGGCGAGCAGAGCGGCTTTATCAGCGACATCGGGTACGAGATGTACCAGAAGATCCTGGACGAGGCCATGCAGGAGCTGCGCCACACCGATGAGTTCAAGCACCTGTTTGCCGACCAGCCCCAGGGCGATTTTGTGGACGACTGCCAGATTGATACCGACCTGGAGATACTGCTGCCCGACAGCTATGTGAACAGCATAGCCGAGCGCCTGCGCCTGTACAAGGAACTGGACGACCTGGAGGATGACGAGGCCCTAGAGGGGTTTGCCAACAAGCTGCGCGACCGTTTCGGGCCGCTGCCGCCCCAGGCCGAGGAACTGATACATGCCGTGCGCCTGCGCAGGTTGGCCAAGCATATCGGGTTCGAAAAGCTGATATTGAAGAACGGCCGGCTGGTGGGCCACTTTCTGCCCGATGAGCAGAACGGCTATTTCCAGAGTGCGCAGTTCGGCAGGGTGCTGGAATATGTGCAGATGAACCCCACCGAGGTGACCCTCAAGCAGAAGAACGACCGCCTCTCGCTCAGCATTGAGGGCATACGCACCGTGCGCAGGGCCGAGCAGGCACTGGGGCCGCTGGTGATGGAAGAGGTGGTGTGATCATCAGGCAAAGGCCTTTCTCCGACTATTATGTTCGAGGGGCGTGAAGAGCGATGGGCCCGTGCAAACAATTGCGCGGACAATGGCTTCTCCTTTATAGTATTCGGTACTTCAGAACTTCGGCCTTTCGGACCGTGTGTCGAACACCGATAGAATCACAACGGCCTCTCCTTTGATACGATAGAACAGCCTGTTGTGCGGGGTCAGAAGTATTCCCCTTATACCCTTTTCCTCATCTTCAACCGGACCGAGTTCGGGGAATCTGGATAGCTTATCTGTGAGGTCCTCAGTCAGAAGGACAAAGGAGCGCGCTGCCTTTATGCCCCAATGCTCTGTAAGGAATTCCACCACCTCGACCAAGCTCTTCTCGGCCTTCGGGGTCCAGATTACCTTCATCTCAACGATTCGAACCTTGCCATGACCATGGCAGTGGTCCTTTCCACCATATCCGTCTCACTCTCGGCCCAACTCGCATAAAGCTCAGATCGCTGTGCAGCAGAAAGTGACGATATGAGCCCTCCGCGCTGTTCGCGAATGATTGACCTGATAAGCTCGAGATATCCTTCCACGGTCTTTTCATCTTCAATTGAGTCAATGACCCGGTGCAGTTCTTCTCGTGCGTTCATGTGCTGGTGAATAGGATAGGTTGAACAAAGTTAATCGGAAGGTCACGGTCTGGTGTAATGGGCAGGGCGAATCTGTGCGGTTGCGTGGCTATACACTGCTACCTTGGCCCCATCAAGCATCTGTACATGAAGTCATTTTACATTCTGATGGGGCTGATGGCGGTCGGCCTCAGTGCACACGCACAATCGTATCAGGGACCGGGGTCGTGCAGGCATGGCCGATCTGCGCAGTGCCGCATGGGCGGGGGCGGCACAGCACAGGTGGATGTGCTGCATTACGACATCACCGTTGACACGCTCAACTTCACCACACACCTGCTGGGTGGGCACACCAGCATCGTGTTCAGCGCTGCGGCCCCCGGCCTCACGCAACTGGTGCTCAGCCTCGAGGGTCCGCTGACCGACAGCGTCACCCACAGCACGGGCCCCCTGGTGTACAACCACACCGGCAACGTGCTGAGCATAGACCTGCCCGCGGCCATGAGCATGGGCCAGACCGACACGCTGCATGTGCACTACCGCGGCCAGCCCGCACAGGACCCCAGCGGCTGGGGCGGGTTCTATTGGAACGGGGCCTATGCCTTCAACCTCGGGGTCGGGTTCGATGTGGACCCCCACGTGTTCGGCCGGGCGTGGTTCCCGTGCAACGATGTGTTCACCGACCGCTCCACCTACGCCTTTCACATCAAGGCCCCTGCGGGCAGCTCGGCCTTCTGCAACGGCCTGCGCGACAGTGTGCAGACCCTGCCCTGGGGCGCATCAGTGCACCATTGGCACATAGACCAGACCATGCCCACCTACCTGGCCTGCATGGCCGTGGCACCCTACCACTGGCTCGAGCGGCAGTACGATGGCATACCCACCGTTTGGGCCTGCCTGCCCACCGACACCAATGCCGTGCTCAGCACTTTCCAGCACATGCCCGAGGCGGTGCAGACCTTCACCGACCGCTTCGGGCCCTACCGCTGGCCGCGCATAGGCTACTCGCTCGTTCCGTTCAACTCGGGCGCCATGGAGCACGCCAGCAGCATCCACATCGGCAAGCCGTTTGTCAATGGCAGCCTCGACTTTGAGACCCTCTGGGCCCACGAGCTCTCGCACATGTGGTGGGGCGACCTGGTCACGTGCCAGACAGCCGAGGACATGTGGCTCAACGAGGGGTTTGCGGTGTATGCCGAGGCCCTGTTCACCGAGGCCGTATATGGCACCGATGCCTACAGGAGCTTTATCCGCAACAACCACCGCAAGGTGCTCCAGTTCACCCATATCAGTGACGGGGCCTACTATGCCATGAATGCCGTGCCGCACGCGGTGACCTACGGCAGCACGGTGTATGAGAAAGGCCCGGGCGTGGCCCACACCCTGCGCGGCCACCTGGGCGACTCGCTCTACTTTATCGGGTGCCGCAGGTACATGGACAGCCTCGCCTTTGGCAATGCCACCAGCTACGACCTGCGCGATGTGATGGAGGTGGCCACCGGCACCGACCTGCACGGTTTCTTCGATGGATGGGTGTTTCAGCCCGGTTTCCCGCATTTTGAGGTGGACAGTTTCTCGGTCGATGATGAGGTGCCCGGCTCGTACCTCGTCACCCTGCACCTGCGGCAGAAGAGCCGTGGCAACAGCCACGTGTACGATGCGCTGGTGCCCGTGCAGCTCGTTAGCGGCACTCAGCAGCAGACCTTCTGGCTGCCCATCAGTGCGCCCACGGCCGTGCATCAGGTGGTCACAGCTTTCAACCCCACGTGGGTCACCATTGACCGCGATGAGAAACTGAGCGATGCCGTGGCCGACCGCGAAAAGGTGATCGGCACCACCGGCATCACCACCTTCGAGAACACCAATGTGAGCATCCGGGTCGATTCGGTGCCCGCAGGCCCCAGCACCCTGCGCGTGAGCGACCACTTTGTAAGCCCCGACCCCATCAGCGGGCCAATATTCGGCCACACCATCAACCCCTACCATTACTGGACCATAGAGGGCGAGATGGACCCCACCCTGGTGGGCCGCGCCAAGTTCAAGTACGATGGCACCACCAGCACCACCAGCGGGTATATGGACAACGACCTGATCACGTTCGATGAGGACAGCCTCGTGATAATCTACCGCCCCGGGCCGGGCCACCACTGGGCCCTGGCACCCCACCAGACCCTCATACCCGGCACCAGCACCACCAACAAACGGGGCGAGGTCGAGGTCGATTCGGTCAGATTGGGCCAATACGCACTGGCGCAGCGCGACTATTCGAGCACCATCGGCATGGCCGCCACCGAAGGGCTGCGCCTGGGGCCCAACCCCACCACCGGGCCCGTGAGTGTGCATTGGTCTGGCCCCGCAGACAGGCTTACCCTCACCGATCTGAACGGCCGCACAGTGAGCGTGCATCCCATCCGTCCCGATCAGCGCTCCCTGACCATCGACCTCTGTGCCGGGGCTGCGGGCCTCTACCGCGTGACGCTCACAGGCGCTGGGGCCACCCGCAGCGGCAAGGTGGTGCTCATCAGGCCATGACGGCCGGCCGGGCAGCGGTGGGGCCCATCCGCTCCAAGGTGCTGCGCCACCCGCGGGCCGTGGCCACCATTGTGCGCCACACCCCCACCCTCGACCCATTGGCCATCCTGCTCAACTCCGACCTCTACTACCTCACCGCGCCCGATGGCTCCATGGCCACATTCGTCACCATCAAGCGCATGGGCGGCATCACCGAGCTGGGCACCGTTTACACCTACCCCGCCCACAGGGGCCAGGGCCTCTCCACCACCCTGCTGCACGGGGTGCTAGGCCAGTACACCGATGTGTACCTGCTCTGCAAGCCCGGACTCGAGGGTTTTTATGGTCGGATAGGATTCGCCCTGTGCGGGGCCTGCCACCCCACCATCATCAGGCGGAGAGACCTTTTCAATACCTGGCTCGGCCCGCTGATGGGCCACCGCCTCGTGGCCATGCGCAGGGGGTGAAAGGGCCAAGTGGGCACAGTGCTGAAAAAATATTTCCATTTTGTTGCAGATGTTTGAAAAACCCATACATTTCGCCCCACAGAAATGGCCGCTTCATTCTCATATCATATTGAAGCTAAGGGCCTTCACAGATCAGCCCAACGCGCTGAAACCCGCGTGGCCGTAAAGAGAGAGAGAGAGAGAGAGATTCTCTGAACAACCATTCCTTCTATGCAGGCCTTACACTGGCCGCACCTTTTGGCTCAGGCACCTTCACAGCCGTTTCACTGGTAAGGGAGAACTCCATTGGCACTGCCACAACCGTTTCACTGGTAAGGGAGAACTCCATTGGCACTGCCACGACCGTTTCAATGGTAAGGGAGAACTCCATTGGCACTGCCACGACCGTTTCACTGGTAGGGAGAACTCCATTGGCACTGCCACGACCGTTTCACTGGTAAGGGAGAACTCCATTGGCACTGCCACAGCCGTTTCACTGGTAAGGGAGAACTCCATTGGCACTGCCACGACCGTTTCACCCCTAAGGGAGAACTCCATTGGCACTGCCACGGCCGAGGCACAACCGCTCGGACACGGCCCGGGCGCAGACACCGCTTTTTACTGCTGTATCAATACCTGACCATCATAACTCATCACTAAAGACCATCAAGCCATGGAACAACCCTGGAAATACATCGGCAATCAGTTCGATTCCGAAACCGAGACCAGCTACAAGAAGGCCGTCAAGCTGAGCCACTTTCACGATGCACGGCTGCTCTCGGCCCAGACCACCTACCCGCTGCTGGCCCCGCTTTACACCCGCTACCACCCGCTGCACCTGGCGCTCATGAACGGCTACAGTGCATGGCGCACAGCAGGCGGCACCCAGGAGGAAGAGACCCTCACGGTGCGCCAGCTTATGGACCAGGCCATGCTCGACCTCGATGGGTGGGATGTGCAGGTGCAGGTGGTGTACCCCAAGACCACCGCCCGCTACAGGGGCATTTTCCCCAACGGTCGCAAGCCCTTCCGCCAGGGCGGGCTGGAACTTCGCATCGATGCATTCCAAGACCTGAGCAATGCCATTGGCACCGATGTGGCCCTGGCCGCAGTGAAGACTGCGGTGGACAGCACCCACTCGGCCCTGGTGGCCGCCCGCACCGCCCAGGAGGGTGCCAAGGGTGGAAAACTGGTTAACAGCGGAGCCGTGGAGGCCGCCCGCCTGGCCGCCATGAACATGCAGTACCGCAACATGGGCGTGGTGATTGACGCCTACTTCGATGACCGCGAGATGCTCTGCAACGCCATCTTCGACCTCGAGACCCTCCGCAACCCCGAGCAGCAGACCTTCACCATGAGCCTTGACGTGGCCGAGCGGCACGATGTGGCCACACGCACCCTGCTGGCCGATGACGAGCTGCGCGCCAAACTCACCGGCCCAGGCCGTGTACACATCTTCCTGGCCTCCACACCGGGCGGGGTAGACAGCACCCCGGTGGTGGTTAACACCGATGCCGACCTGCGCTTTGCCGCAGCCGCATTCGGTATAACCGACTACACCACCCACCGCCACATCACAGTTGTGAACGAGAGCGGGGCAACAACGCGGCTGAGCCTTACGGTGTAGCCATGCCCCGGCACCACCCGCAACGAGGATTTCACGCTGGGCGGTGTGAGGGATCGAGGTGTTCAGTTCAGAGGTCATTCAACAGAAGTTGGACCACATGCACAACAACCCGGTGAAAGAGGGAATACTACAACAGCCCGAACACTGCCTCTACCGCAGCGCAGGGAATTATGCCGACCTTCCGGGCCTGCTTGATGTACTGCTCACCTACTGAAACAATGGATGTATGGAATGCCTAGTTGTTAGATCGGTCACAGACCGATCGTGTTCCACACCACACGAGTGGTCCTACGGAACACTCGCGCGGGCCGGGGGGATTGTATTTTATTCAAATCTCAGGGGTCACCAACAAAATTATTTTGGTGCCATGAGAAAGGTGTCCTTAATGTGCTTTTCTTCTTTTTTTGGGTTCTGTACCGCACAAGAACCCAATTTAGTGCCAAATGGTGGGTTTGAAGAATATATACAATGTCCTTCTCAAGGAGGCCAAGGGGCCTTTGCTGCAAGTTGGTTTATTCCTTCGAATTGTACACCTGAATTATTTCATATCTGTGCAAATGAAATAATTTCCGATTACGGAGTCCCTTGCAATTTCGGGAGTAATTCAGTTTATCCATATGAGGGAAATGGAATGATTGGCCTTGGCTTATATGGCGTTAAAGAATATTTATCTACTAAATTAACTGAGCCTTTGCTTTACAACCAGTACTATGAAACTTCAGTCCAATTGAGACCAATATCTACATGTTGTATCGGATATATTGGTTCATTTGGAACTCACTTTTCAATTGATTCAATTTCAGAAATGAATGTTGATCATTCAACATTGAGTTTAACACCATCTCTAAATCATGATCCTTCTGTTATACTCAGTGATGTCCACCATTGGTTTGAGTATATTGATACCCTGCTTGCAAATGGAGGGGAGTTGTTCCTGACAATAGGCAATTTTTTATTGGATAGTGAAACGCCATTTCAGTTATTGCCCGGTGGATTGCAAATGGCCTATTACTTCATAGACGATGTCTCAGTCAAACGTGTAGATCCACCCAATAGAATAAAAGATTATGAGCAACTGAACTTTGAACTTTACCCCAACCCCACCACAACAACTGTGGCCATAAGCCACAAAAGCAACAGGCGAATAAGTACTGTAACCATAACTGACCTGAGTGGGCGGGATCTGCAAAGCCATGGCGGTGCGGTGCGGGAGATAGATGTGAGTGGCCTTAACAATGGGGTGTACATGGCGCGAGCACAGTTTGAGAACGGTGCCGTGGCGGTGCGTAAACTTGTGGTGCAGAGGGAGTAGCAACCTGTAGTTTATGATGCTGAACGTACCTTAACCAGGATGATGGCCTATAACATCACACATTGGTCAGAGAACACCATGCCCGACAGTGTCGATCTGCCATGGCTCGAATCCTTGGCATCGGCTTGCCCGCTTGATTCAGGAAGTTCAGTTTATCTGGCAAGGGCAGTACTTTCTGCTCGTGATACATTGGTGCATAGGGAATGGATCAATGAATGTGAGTTATTGACAGAACCACCTTCTGAAAGAAGAGGACAAGACGACTTAGTTCCTGTGACTGACGATGATGAATCGTCCATTAAGGTCATAGTATATCCTAACCCAACTACTCGTCACGTATGGGTCGGAGTTGAAGGTTGCGTATCAGAAGAGAAGTTTGAATATGTGATCACTAATCCCTTAGGTCACGTTATAGAGCGTAATATTCTAAATTGTGGCCAAACTAAGTTAGAACTTAACGGCTTTGCTGGTGGGGTTTACTTTATTCAAATCTCAGGAATCACGAGTAAGTTTATTTTGGCACCATGAGAGCAATAATAATTATTGGTCTATTGTTGGCCGCGGATAAAGGGTTTTCGCAAGAACCCAATCTTGTCCCTAATGGTGGATTTGAGGAGTATTATGAATGTCCAACTCAAATTAGTCCTCCTTTTGTACCTAGTGAAGTGGATAAATTGTTACATTGGTACAACCCAACAACTGGCACTCCGGATTATTTTAATTTATGTGCAAATGAAATGAATCCATATGTGGGTATTCCGGCAATGGATTGTAACGTTAACATGACCAATTCAGGTGATGGCATGATTGGTCTCATTGTTTATTCACGGTCAGGAAATGGCCGAGAATATGTTTCGAATAAACTAAAGGAAACCTTAATTTATGGATGTACTTATAGGGTTAAAATGCATATTTCAAAGTCATGTAACGTTGCACCTGCCATTAAATCCATCGGTATGCATTTTTCTTCACAACCAGTTTATTCCGATACTGGCAGCTTTCCTCTCTTGCCTGTGGCACCTCAAATAATTGGGCCAGGAATTGAATTTATGCAGGAATCTGGTTTATGGTATAATTTTGATGCACTGTACGTTGCCAGTGGGGCTGAATCTTTTTTAACCATCGGGAATTTTAGTACGGATGAGGATACAGATGTTATCAACGACACAAGTATAATTTCTGGAATTGCATATTACTTTATTGACGATGTTTCCGTCAGGCGTATAGAACTACCCAACGGTGTCAAAGACAGCGAAATGTATGGCTTTGATATCTACCCCAACCCCGCCACAACAACTGTGGCCATAAGCCACAATAGCAACAGGCGAATAAACACAGTGGCCATAAATGACCTGAGCGGGCGGGATCTGCAAAGCCATGGCGGTGCGGTGCGGGAGATAGATGTAAGTGGCCTTAACATTGGGGTGTACATGGTGCGAGCACAGTTTGAGAACGGTGCCGTGGCAGTGCGTAAACTTGTGGTGCAAAGGGAGTAGCCCCCCGCTCGCTCTTGCGTTCCGCAGGATAACCCACGCGGAACATGACACACGAAGTCTCTGTGCCTTCATAAGAGAAGCAGACCGCGCAAATGCGGTGGTCATTCACCAAGGCTTTGTGTACTGTGGCTCCAGTTCGGCCCTCAACGCACTTTGAAGTCGAACATCTTCAGGCCCTCAAGGTGGCCTTCGAGGCGGTCGCCCGGTTCGAGTTTGCCCACCCCGGCCGGGGTGCCCGAAAAGATGAGGTCGCCCACGCGCAAGGTAAAGAACTTGGATGCGTGGTGTATGATCTGGTCCATGGAGTAGATCATATCACCCGTGTAGCCGCGCTGCACGGTCTCACCGTTCTTCTTCAGTTCAAAGCTCAGGCCGTCAATGTTGCCGGTGGTGGCCAGTGGCACAGTCTCGCTCACGGGTGCCGAGCCGTCAAAGGCCTTGGCCTTCTCCCACGGCCAGCCCTTCTCTTTGCAGCGGGCCTGCACATCGCGGGCGGTGAGGTCGATGCCCAGTCCCACCTCTGAGTAGTACTGCGGGGCAAATTTCACGCTGATGTTCTTGCCCTTCTTCCTTATCTTGACAAACACCTCTACCTCATAGTGCAGGTCTTTGGTGAATGCGGGTATCACAAAGGGGTCGTTGTTGCGCAGCAGGGCGGTGTCGGGCTTTATGAAGAACATGGGTTCCTCGGGCACCGGGTTGTTCAGCTCTTTGGCGTGGTCGGCATAGTTGCGACCTATACAGATGATCTTCATGCCTGTTGCTGTGCGCGCAGCCGTATCTCGGTTATCACTTTCTTGGTGTAATGCGGGAACTGCGAGTCCATCATCCATGCATAGTACGAGGGTTCTTTGGCAAACACCTCGGCCACAGCGCGGCCCTTGTGCTTTCCGAAATTGAACACCTCGGTGCCCTCGGCATCGCGAACCACATGGCCCGCAAAGTCCACAAACTTGTTGCCGCGCGATGAGAACTCGTGCAGCTCGGCCACATCGTTCCTAAGTTCAGCATATCGGTCCAGTTGGGCCTTTAGCACCTCGTAGGTGGCACGTATGTCGGCCTCGGCACTGTGGGCCCCTTCCAGCTCGCGGCCGCAGTAGAATTTCATGGCGGCACCCAGTGTGCGCTCCTCCATGCGGTGAAATATCACCTGCGCATCCACGGTCCTGCGGCCTTTCATTTCAAACTCCACCCCGGCACGGTAAAACTCCTCTACCAGCAGGGGTATGTCAAAGCGGTTGGAATTGAACCCGCCCAGGTCGCAGTCGCTCAGAAACTGTTTCAGCTCAGCGGCCAGTTGGGCAAACGTGGGCGCATTGGCCACCTTATCGTCCGTTATGCCATGCACTTCAGTAGCTCCTTTCGGTATGGGAACGGTGGGGTTGACCAGATGCGTGCGCACCTCCTCGCGGCCATCGGGGTGCACCTTGAGTATGGAAATCTCCACTATACGGTCCTCAGCCACCTGAGTGCCAGTGGTCTCCAGATCAAAAAAGGCCAACGGCCTCGTCAGGTTCAGCTTCATTTGGGGGCGGTGGCCGGTGCGGGCAGTGTTAGGCCCTTCTCTACCAGCTTGAAAGTCTTCTTTATCTCGGTCTTATACTGGCCCATGCCCACCACACTCACCTTCTCCTCGGTGGTCTCGTAGCCCGGTGCCGACATCGTGACGGTGTACAGCCCGTGGTCCGATGGCTCGAGCGAGGCGACAAAACGGCCCAACCTGCGATTGGCGGTGTACTTGCCCACCGTCTTGCCCGCATAGTCCTTTATCACAATGCTGATGATGGGCTCCTTCATGCCCTTGTAGGGCACCGGTTCAATCTTGGTGGGCACCACGGGCACCTTCACCTTGCTGATGCGCGTATCCACCCATTTGAAGTTCGCCACATCCTTCGGGAAATTCTCGGGGGTGAATTTCTGCACCTGCCCCTTGTACGACCCGATGATGGTTATCTCATATTTCTCGCCATCCTTAATGGCCTCCTTCTTGGTCTCCTTGTAGGTCCAAGTGGGGTCATCGGTGGGCTGATACTCATCGGTGAAAACCTTCACCTGACCGTCTTTGGTATAGGTATGCAGGTTGATGGTTCGTTTGTTGGGAGAGTTGTACAGCTCAATATTGCCTACCAGAACGGTCATCTCCTTCGGGATGTCGTTGAATGTGACACGATAGATGTCGAGGTCACCGAGCCCGCCTTTGCGCAACTGCGCCACATAGGCGTAGCGCATGTTTCCGGTGCGCGAGAAGGTGAAATTGTCCATCGTGTTGTTGAGCGGATACCCGATGTTGTCGGCCCTTCCCCAGCGCTGATACTTATCGTCCCACTCGCTCTTGAACACATCGTAGCCACCCATGCTGTTGTGACCCATGCTGCTGAAGTAGAGGGTGCGCCCATCGGCCGACACCTGTGGGTACGAGTCATCGTACTGCGTGTTAACGGTAGGGCCCAGGTTCACGGCCGTGCTCCAATGGCCATTGGGCAGCTTCTTGGCCATGTAGATGTCCAACCCACCGAAACCCTCAACAGCCGAGCTCTGGCGCGAGAAGTACAGCACCTGCGCATCGGGCGAGCTCGAAGCGGCCAGTTCGGGGTCCTGGGTGTTGATGGTAGGCCCGAAAGGGATGGTCTTGCTCCATTGCCGCCCGTTGAACTCCGTCACCCACACATCATCATAGGCCTCTGCATTATCGATGGCAAGAAACATGTACTCGCCATTGGCCGATAGGCCGGTGATCTCCTCCACCCATTCGGTGTTGATGGTGGCACCCACACTTTTGGCCTTGTCAAACTCACCTCCCTTGGCTTTGGCCCAGAACACGTCTGCCGGCTTATAACCGTCAAAGTCGAGGTTGTTGCCCATCACCCCTTTGTCGCGCTTGGTAGAATAGACAATGAAACTCTCATCGTCAGGGATAAAGGCATTGAACTCTGGCCCCTCACTGTTGATGTCCTTGCCAAGATTGTAGAAACTCACATTGAGCGGTTTCTCCATCAGCTTCTTGGCCTGGGTGCAGAACTCCACGTTGCGTGTGGCCTCCACCAGGCGCGCACCATCCTTCACCTTTCCCTTGTACTTGTTGAAGAATAGGATAGCGCTGTCCAACTGCTCGTTGTACATGAAGGCACGGCCCATATCATACAATGCCTCCGGGTCGCTGTTGGCATCGGCCACCACTTTGCGGAGATAGGGCAGGCTCCAGCTCTTGTCAATGTTCTGGTTGAGGTGGCACAGACCTACGCGGTAGTTGTAGAAAAGGTCCTCGGGTTTCTCGGCCACCAGCTTCTGATACTCCTTCAGCGCATTGCGATAGTCACCTATCTCAAAATAGTTCTTGGCCAATGCCTGTGGCGTGGCGCCCTTCACACCATCATCGGCTGCTTGACCGAAAGCTATGGCAGTGATGTTGAGGAAAACGAAAAGGAGTGGTATCGACCTCAGATGCATCGCAGGTTGTCAGCAGTACGTGGCAATCACTTCTTGTATCGGTTCAGCTCCAGGTTGTAGAGCGACTCGGTGATGGCCACTCCGTTGTCCTTGAAGTAGAACACACCGCCCCAGTCCCATGTACGTTTCTCGTACACGTTCACCACGCCTTTGTTGTTTATCACATACCGGTCCAACTTGTAGTTCGAACCGGGAACCGCCTCATAGGTGACACCCTCTGGATAAAGCTTGGCAAGTTCTGAGAGGAACATCCTCCTGCGTTCATCAGCATTGCTGCTCATGTCCTCAATCTGCAGCTTGAGTGCCTCAAACTTGCGCTGGCGCTCCTGCTCGGCCGAGCTCGGGGCACCACCTGCGGCAGGCTGGGTCTGCGCATTGCCATTTGTAATATCGCCAAGGGCCTTCTGACGTTCAAGGGCAATGGCAGCCTTACGCTCCTCCTCCTCTTTCTGCTTCTGAGCAAATGCCTCCTGCGCCTGACGCTTCTTCTCATCCTCTGCCTTGGTCGCGGCAGCCATCTGATCTTCTATGACTTTGATGTCGCTCAACTTCTTGGTCGCATCGGCCGATCCAGGTTTCAGAGCCAGGGCATCGTTGTATTTCTTCTTGGCCGTGACATAGTCTCGGGAGTCCATGGCCTTTCCACCGTCCTGCATCAGCACAATGTACTGACGTTCCTTGGCCTGTTCTGCCTCGCGGGCCTTGGTGGCCGCGGCAATGGCATCATCAGCCTGTTTGATCTTTGCCCGCACCGAAGGGTCATTGGGCTTCATCTCTTGAGCCTTGAAATAGGTGTTGCGCGCGAATGGGTACTCGCCATCGGCCATCTGCTCATCACCCTCTTTCAACAGATTCTGAAATTTCTGCTCTTTCTCCTTGGCAGCTGCATCGGCAATGGCCAGTTTGTTCAACTCGGCATCTGTCGAGCCGATCTTGCTCTTCAGTTCGCGGTCATCGGGTTTGAGTGCCGCAGCCTTGGCATAATCGTCCTTTGCCTTGCTATAGTTCTTGGCCGTGAAAGCCAGGTCACCGGCCTGAATAAGTGAACGGAACTGTTCGTCAAGTCTGCGCTTCTCTTCGGCCGCCTTTGCAATCTGATCGGCCTCCGCCTTCTTCTTCTCCTCCAATGCAAGGCGTTCACGCTCCTTCTGGTCAGCCGCTTCTTTTGCTATACGGTCCTTCTCAGCCTTTTCAGCCGCAAGTATGCGGTCACGTTCGGCCTTCTCGTCTGCCGCTTTCTTGGCGGCCTCGGCAGCAAGTCGGTCTTTCTCAGCCTTCTCCTCAGCAGCCTTTTTCGCATTCTCAGCCGCAATCCTCTCCTTTTCGGCAAGTTCGGCAGCAAGCAACCTTTCGCGTTCTGCCTTCTGGGCTGCGGCCAATTCCTCAGCCTTTTTGCGCTCCGCGGCTGCAATCCGGTCCTTTTCTGCCTTTTCAGCAGCTGTGCGCTGAGCATTCTCAGCTGCCAACCGGTCCTTCTCAGCCTGTTCGGCAGCAAGCAACCTCTCGCGTTCTGCCTTCTGGGCTGCGGCCAGTTCCTCGGCCTTCTTTCGCTCTGCGGCAGCCATCTCTGCCTGACGCTTCTTCTCAGCTTCAGCACGCTCGGCCTCCAATCGCTTCGACTCTTCCGCTTTGGCCTTGGCGTCCGCCAGTTCCTTCTCTTTACGTAGTCTCTCCTCTTCCTTCTTCTGAGCGTCCATAGCAGCCTGACGTTCCTTTTCGGCCTTCGATTGCAGTGCAAGGTCTGCCTGTCGCTGTTTCTCCTCTGCCGCCTGTGCGATTTCCGCTTTGCGTCTTTCTTCAGCCTCAAGCTTTGCCCTTGCAGCTTCGGTCTCCTTTCTAAGTTTCTCGGCAGCGGCTAATTTGTCCTTTTCAGATTGAGACATAGAGGCCTGTTCGCGTTCCCTCAGTTCTGCAGCCCTCTTGGCTTCCTCCATCGCCAAGGTCTTCTCCTCCTGTTCCTTCTGCTTCATGAGCGCCAGATCGCGCTTGATGCGTTCATTCTCAAGGTCCGATTTGGTCTTGGCAAGATCCGCAGCGGCAGTGGCGGCCTTCTCCTCAGCTTCCTTGGCCTTGACCTGCGCCAGATCTACGGCCTTCTCTGTCCGCTGGGCCGTGTAATTGGCCAACCTCTGGTCCTCTTCGGCCTTCTTGGCTTCATACTGCTTGGTTATTGCCTCCAGTTCAGCTTTGTCAGCTGCACCGAACAGCTTACCGAAATCGATTTTGGTCGTGGTGTTCCCTGAGTTCTTTATCCGCACTATTTCAGCAAGATAGGCGTCATAGATGGCTTCGGCACGTTCCTGCTTGTACTCAGTCCCTTTCTCAAATGTCGACATGATGGACTGAATGGCCTTTGATCGGTCGCCCTCAGCCTTACCTATTGCATCAGCCAACTTCTTCTCCTTGGCGTTTGCAGCCTCGCCCAGTTTCTGTTTCTGTACATCCTGGGCAACCGTTGCGGCTTCCTGGGCCATCTTGCTCTTTTCGGAACGCACGGTCTCGAGCTTTGACTCTATAGCATCCTGCTGTTGGCGCTTTGCCTGGGCCAATTCCTCTTTTTCCTTGTTCTTGATGGTAAGCTCAGCAGTCTCGGCTGCTCCGAAAATTGAACCGAAGTCAATCCCCGTTTTGGCCGAGCCACCAGTGTTCAGAGCCTGCTGCTGCTTCTGGAATTCAGCATACATGGCCTCGCCCTTCTGCTGACGGTAAGGGTCGTTCTTTGGCAATGCCTCAATAAAGGCCTGTTTTCTTTCGGTCTCGTTCTTGGCTATGGCAAGTGCGGCCTCAATCTTTGTTTTCTGGGCAGATTCCTCCTTTAATTTCTTCTCATCCAACGATTTGATTATCTCGTTGGTCTTGTCATTGCCCTTTCTGCGCTCCTCTTCCAACTTTTTCTCTACAGCCGCATCCTCGGCCTGACGCGCTGCCGAGAAAAGGTCGCTGTAGTTCATGTTCGCCAAGGTCTTGCCCCCTTGCCTGGCCTTCTCATAGGCCATGTACATGGCCTCGGCCTTCTCTTCCTTGTATTCATCGCCCTTGGCGAACACCGTCATCAGGTTGGCAATGGCTTTTTCCTTGCTCCCGCTTGAATTGAGCAATGCATTGTACACGCTTTCGCGCTTGGCCTTTTCCTCAGCCGCCCTCCTTGCATCCTCGGCAGCAGTGGCCTGTGCCAGCTTGTTCTGCATTATCAGCTTCTGGGCCTCTTGTTCCTTTTGGATAGCCTCCTGCTGTTTCTGCACCACATCGGTCTTTACTTTCCTGAGTTCCTCCTGCTTCTTGGCATCGGCTGCGGCCTTATCAGCCACAACCTTATCCTCTAGCCTTACAGCCGCATCGAAAATGCTGCCATAGTTAATGGCTGCGTTGTTGCCACCGGTGCGCTGGCGCTCCTTCTGCAGCTCCAAATACATGGCATCGGCCTTTTTGTAGCGCAGCGAATCGACATCAGAGAAAACTTTCACCAACTGCTCCTTCACCTTCTTTTCGTCTGAGCCCATCAGCACGGCCGCCTTAATCTTTGACTCAGCCGCCAACCGGTCCTTTTCACGTGCTGAGAGGGCCTGATTCTCCACCTCCAGCTTCTTCTGGGCAGCTATTTCAGCCAATCGCCTTTTCTCTTCTAACTCCTTGATCTTGCGCTCTTCCTCCAACATTTCCTCTTTGGAGTAATCAAGCTCATAGTCCAGTTCATTTCGCTTGATGTGATAGAAGACCTTGGCCACCGAACTCTTAAAAGCCAGACCATCAAGATCTTTTACCATCTGCACCTCAAATTCAAATGTTGGCACTTTGGTATGTTCAGGCCGTGCCATCTTCACATCGGTATCAAAGTCCACCTTCTTCGAAGTGTAGCCCGGTTTGCTGTACTCTATCATGTACAGCCTGTTGATGTTCAACTTGAATGTGAACTGGCCATTGCCTGGGGTGACTATTTTCTGGAGTTCATTCAGTTTGGTACGCGATCCATCAGCATCTTCATAAATGGTGACAATCACCCCTTTCATAGTGTTCATGAGCTCCTTAACGAAGCACTTGATCTCAATGGGGCCTTGAATATTCGACACACTCTGCCGCTCCTCTCCTACAACAGGCTGGGCTGATGCTACTTGTGGGGCAATAAACGAAATGAAGCCAAGGAGTGCTATGCCCAATAAATGTGCTGACACTCGCCCTATGCCGGTGCTGCGCATGGTTGTCAGTTGTTTTCGGTTGTGATGATCTTCTCGCCCGCGACCCCAATGATGGTGAGTTCTATCCTTCGGTTCATCTGACGGCCTTCAGGATTATCCGACCCATCTGGATTTTCGTTAGGTGCAATATGCTTTCGTTCTCCATATCCCTTGGCCACAGTTCTTTTGCTCGGGATTCCCCGTTCGCCCAACCATGCAACGACACTCTTTGCACGGTTGCGGGAGAGCTTTTCATTATAGTCGTCAGTGCCGCGCGAATCGGTGTGGCCCGATATCTCTACAATCACAGTCGGCTGGTTGGTAAGGAACAGCAGCAACTGATTGAGCTGCACAACAGACTCATCGCGGATATTGAACTTATCGAAATCAAAGTAGATACGTTCAAGAATGATCTTATCGCCCACCTTGAATTTCTTCGTGTTCTTGATGTCAACATCCAAGAGGCTGGGGTCGTAACCGAGCTTTTTGAGTTGTTCCATCTTGGCCAGTTCCTCCTCAAGCTTCTGAACCTCCGCCTCGAGTGCCTGTACCTCCTTTGGGTCGGCAGGTTTGATGTCGGGAATTTCCTTTTCGGGGAACTTGATGCAAGGAGAGAATGCCACATCATTGACATAACCCTTATGGCCGAACAGGGTGGTTACCTGATCACCATTGCCGAAAGCCCACACGCGCGGGTCCCGCTCCTTGCCTCCGGTGATAATGTAGCGCGAGTCTTTGCTGATAAATGACGATGCCACGGCCTGATTGCTCGGCATGGCGTTCTTTACACTACCCAGCTTCCTGTCCCAGGAATAGGTGAATCCCTTGCGGTCGGTTGACACAATGGTGCTACAGTCGGGCGACACTCGAACCGAAGTAACATCTGTGCCATGTAATGAGAAGATGGTCTCGGGTTTGGCAGTGGTGATGTTCCACACTATTGCTTTTCCATCGCTGCCACCGGTTACGATGAAATTGCCACAGGGCGAGTACATGGCGCTACGAACCGGTCCTGAATGCCCATCATAAACCCCGACAAGTTCAGTGGACTTGAAGTCCCACATCAATACGTTCCCATCGTCTGATACCGTAATGAGGTAATTGCCGTCAGACGAAACAGTCACATCGTTCACATTGCCCACATGGCCAATGTAAAGATTCGTCTGCTTACCTGTCGCGATATCGAAAGAGCGCACCGTGGAATCGGCTCCGCATGACAGGATGTAGCGGCTGTTCGGTGTGAATACGACCCGGTTCACACGTCCTTTGTGACCATACAATGTCTTGCTAGGCGTGCCATCAGGTAGGTTCCATAGGTTGATGCTACCATCATTGCAACTGGCTGCAGCATATTTCCCATTGGGCGAGAATTGAACCGATGAAACCTCCTTCCGGTTATCCAGATTAAGGATAAGTCGGCCACTCGGTACTTCCCACAGTTTGGCCATGCCATCAACACTTCCACTCAATGCATAAATCTGGCATTTGCTTTCCTTACCCTTGCGCTTGGCATTAGGATCAGGTCTCAGTGTGTAGTCAAAAATCTGTTCACGTACCTGTGCATCACGCCCAAGAACCTCAATAACGGCAGATGTGTCAAAGAAAGACTCCCCTTCAACGTAAACGCAATATTCACCGGGATCAAGTACTTGAGCATAATTGCTGCTGCCTTTATTAGGTCGGTAATAACCGATGAACTCATCGGTGTCCATGTTACGCACGGTCATAAGGAAATTGCCTACCTCATATCTCGGATCATTCTTAAGCGAATCTCTTATATTGGTGATTGAACCTCGAACAATGGTCTCTACCGGGTCGGTGTCCTTAAAAGTCACCATATAGATATCCCGCTCGCCATACCCCTCTTCCCTGAACTGAGAGACATAGCCATAGCGCCCAGTGGTGGACATTGAGATATTAAAATCATCATCCACCGTATTGATCGGATAACCGACATTACGTGGTACTGACCAAGTGCCGGTCAGTTCATCATACTCGGTGGTGAAAATATCGAAGCCACCCATGCTCATGTGGCCTTCAGATGCGAAGTACAGTGTCTTACCGTCATCGGCAAGGTGCGGGAACGCCTCATTGTACTTGGTATTGATCACATCTGGCAAACGTGTCGGAATGGCCCAGGTACCATTGGGCAGCTTGCGCGACATATAAATATCAGTCCCTGTTACTCCCTTACCCACTTCGCGGGTCAGGAATAGCAGCTGACCATCTGTGCTCATACTCGCTGTGGTCTCTATTTCATCGGTGTTGATGTTCGGCCCGAGAGAATAGTACTCATCAAAGAATCGGCCCTTGCGGGGCGAGTTGTAGATATCATCGTACCCATCGAAATTGTCGATGTAAACAAGCAGTTCCTGACCATCAGCTGATAGACCAACGCACTCCTCATACCATTCCGTATTGACCGAGGAACCTATGTTCCGCGCCTCGGAAAATCTACCACGAGTAGTTCTTGCACGATAAATATCAGGAGTCTTATAACCATCATAATCCAATTGTAGACCCAAACAATCCGGACGTTTAGTTGTGAATACAATGAAAGACTCATCCTCCGGAATAAATGGATTGTACTCAGGATAGGCTGAATTGATGTTTATGCCAAGGTTCTCAAACGTCACATCACGTGGGTACTTCACAAGTTCTTTGGCTGTGAAGCACATCTCAATCATCCGTGTCCCGGTTATTATATTGTCCTCCTTCCCGCGTTGAATGTCCTTGTACTTGTTGAAAGTTGTGATGGCCTCATCAAAGCGATGAGAGAACATGTAAGCTCTACCCAATTGATAGATGGCTTCTTTCGGATACTTAGGCTGTGATACAGAGAACTCAAGATATTGGACGGCCTTTTTCTTATCAATGTTGCTCTCCAGATAACATGCACCGATAAAGAAATTGAGGTCGGGGTCGGTGGGATTCTTAGCCAAAAGGATCAGAAACTCATCAAGTGCTGCTCTGAAATTGCCGTTATAGTATAGCTCCTGTGCGGTTTTAGGGGTGACTCTGATACGTGCCTTTGCGCGTTCCTCAGGGGTCTGGTTAATCTCGCGGTTCATCTCCTCCTCAGTGGTCTGACGGATATCCCGCGATTGCGCATACCCCTGCCCGGTCATGGCAAGCATGAGGGCGGTCAATACGAAAAAGCTAAACGTCAGTCGAGGTTGAAGCATTGATTCTGACCGTCCGGTACGGTCTTTCATCGATCCTGAAAAAGCGGATGAAAATAGATTAAAAATGGGGCCGATAAGGGAAACACGTAGATTCATCATCATTGTGACCCTTTAAGACCTATCAATCAACTACTTTAAGTTCTGAAGGGACTTTGATCTTCTTCACCTCCACATCATCCATGCCGGCACCCACTATACTTATTTCAATGCGCCTGTTCAGCTGGCGACCTTTTGGATTATCCGTCCCATCAACATTCTCGTTCCTTGCTATCGGTTTCGATTCGCCATATCCACGGGCAGAGAGCCTACTTGCATCAATTCCGCTACTCACCAAATAAGAGCTCACTGATTCAGAACGCTCCTGGGACAGGTTCATGTTGTATTCATCGTTACCACGCGAATCCGTGTGCCCACCTATCACAATGGCCACATCCGGATTGCCTTTCAAGAACGAGACAAGCTTATTGAGTTCCTTTTTTGATTCGGGGCGCAAACTGGCCTGATTGTAATCGAAGAAGATATTATTGAGTACCAACTTCCCTTTTTTGCTGAGCTCGGTGAGGTCCGCCTCACTGAATGTCTCATCCCCTTTGCCTGCTGAGAGTATATTGATGATCATATCCAACTTCGCGTTGATGTCAGCCAGTTGCTTCTTGATATCCCGATTCTCATCGATCAACTTCTGATTGATCTTCCTGAGTTCAGCTATGGTGCCTGCCTCTATCGCTGAATTCCGCCTCGCAATTGCCTCCGCCTCGGCCTCTGCTTTTGCTGCCTCCGCCTTTATCCGAGCCTGCTCCTTTTCAATTCTGATGGTCTCCTGACGTTCGGCCTCGGCTTTCTTGCGCTCTTCAGCAAGAACAGCCTTCCTCTTCTCCTCCTCCTCTTTCTTGATTCTCTGCTCAGCAAGCACCTGCTCCATCCGCTCGCGTTCAATCCGGGCCTTCTCCTCAGCCTCAGCCTTCTTACGTGCAGCTTCTTCAGCCTTGCGCTGAGCCTCCATTTCAGCCTTGATGCGGGCTTCCTCTTCGGCAATCTTCCTGGCCTCGGCTTCTTCCCGTGCCTTCTCGTCTGCTAGACGTTTAGCCTCTGCTTCGGCATGCGCTTTCTGCTCCAACTTGACTATTTCCTGAGCTTCACGTTCAGCCTTGGCTATAGCCTCTGCCTCTTTCTTGGTCTCTGCTTCAATGGCTAGCCTTTGACGCTCGGCCTCTGCAGCCTTTGCCTTAGCCTCCTCCACTTCACGTGCCTTGGCATCCGATTCCGCTTTGAGTCGTGCGGCCTCATCGGCTGCGTTCTGGAGCTCCTGCGACTTGCCCAGTTGTTTCTGCCTCAGATCGTCAATCTGCCTCTGAAGCTTGATTCGCTTCTCCTCCAACTGACGCTCTGCATCAGACTTCTGGTTCTGCACAGGTTCGGCCACAGCCACTTCTTCTGGCTGCTGTTCCATAACCGGCTCCGTAACCCGTGCCTCCTCCTGTTGAGAAACCTGCGTAGATTCTGGCTCTGGTTGTTCAACCGGCTCGCTCACTACTGCCGACTCAGGCTGTTTCTCAGGCTGTTTCTCAGGCTCCGCTGCAGCTTCTTGCACGACAACTGGCTCCTCCGCAGCAACAGGCTCTGACTTTTGAGGCTCTGGCTGCTCTGTAGGCGTAATCTCCTTGGTAGTTACCTCCGTAGGCTCGTTATGGGCATTGTCCTCTGCCTGCTGAGCCATCCGCTTGCGCATCTCCTCAATAGCCGCACGCTTCTTGGCTAAGGCATCATTCTCTTGAGGCGCCACCGCAACAGGTTGTTCGGCTATCGGCTCAGGCTGAATCTCAGGCTGGGGTTCGGTCTGCTGGGGCTGCTCTGTTTCTGCCGCCTGCTCTTGCTGCTGCTTGGCCTCTGTGGCTCTCAGGGCCTCCTCAGCCTTTCTGGCCTCCTCAGCGGCAAGAGCCTCAGCGCTTGCCTGCTCATCGGCCTTGATGCGCGCTTCTTCCTCCTCTTTCGCCTTTGCCTGGGCCTGTGCTGCCTCAAACGCAGCCTGCAGACGCGCATTCTCCTCTGCCAAAAGGCGCTCGTTCGCGGCCCTTTCGCGTTCCAGATCCTGCTTCATTTTCAGCTGTGCCTCAAGCTCGCCTCCAAATACCACTGGCTCCAGATCGACCGCCTTCATTATCTCCTCATAGGCACTCATGTCATCAGACATGATTGTCTTCTGCACAGGTCCATACCCACTCGCACTGTAGGTCACCCGGTAGCTCATGCCCGGTTCAAGAATCAACACATAGGCTCCTGTAGTGGCGTTCGGCCTGAATTGCCCCATGCTGAGGCCCGATGCCTGATCCTGCACATCCATAACCACCTTGGTGCCAGCAAAATCCATGTTTGGCACTATGACAAGGCCACGGAAAACTGTTAGCAGTGAAGGACGCTTTACATCGAGTTTCACCCGATACAGATCTGTCTCACCTGCCCCTCCTTCGCGCTGGGAGCTGTAGTAAGCATACCGCCCATCAGGGGTTGTGACCATAAAGATGTCGTCCTCGGCAGTATTTATCGGGTAGCCAAGATTCTCAGGGGCTGTCCATGCACCATCAACGAACTCTGTACGGAAAATATCAAATCCGCCCATCGAATTGTGCCCTTGCGAGCTGAAGACCAATGTGTTTCCATCGGCCGATAGCGAAGGTGCATCTTCGTCATAAAGGGTGTTGATCAGCGGCCCCATATTTTGGGCCACTCCCCATTGACCATTGGGCAACAACTTGCAGAACCATATGTCGCGCTTACCCTGTCCGCCATCGCGATTCGATGTAAAAACAATCATATCGCCACGGGCCGAAATGGTGGCGTGTGTCTCCCACGATTTTGTATTCACATCTCCTCCCACTTTACGAGGGGTTGACCATTCGTTATTGATCAGCGAACTCTCATAGATGTTGCCATCGCCATTGTCGTCCTTGTAGATGAAAAGGGTCTGTCCATCTGGAGAAAGTCCTATACTCGCCTCATGACCATCAGTATTGATATTGCGACCAATGCTCTGAGGCTTGCTCCAATCTTCGCCCTCTCTTTTGCTCACATAGATGTCCTCATAGAACTTCCCGTTCTGGTCGAGCTTACCACCTGTACTCCCTTCGCGCCTAGAAGTGAATATGAGGGTCTGCCCATCGGCCGAAATGACTGGCGAGAACTCCGGATAGTTGGTATTAAGTGTCGGGCCAATATTCTTGATATCGGTCTTGACCGGATTCTCCACCAATTCCTTAGCGTTCTCAGAATACTCAATATGACGCTTTACCTCAGTGTATGCAGCGTAATCGTTCATATCGATGAACGAACGGTAATTGTACAGATTTGATATGGCCTGATCGAACTCGTTGATGAAATGGTGCGCCTTGCCTAGGTAGAAATACGCCATGCCTGGCGCCTTCCGCTCCTTTGGGTTGGCTTCCTGATGCGAGATGGAGACATCGCGCACCGCCTTGTCGAGATAATAAAGTGCCTTTGAATACTGCTTCGTGAACAGATAACAGGATCCGAGCATGAAACTCAGATTGGCATTGGAAGAATCGGTGGCTATCAGATCCATCACCAATGGCAACGCCTGTTCATGCCGGCCGTCATAGATCATGGCATCGGCCTTCATGAACTTGGTCTTGAACTCTCCGGAACCGAAGGGCTGACCAGACACCCAGAGAGGCAAGCCGATAATCAGGCAAGAAAGGCTAAGTATGCAGCGCATGCCGTTCAGATTCTTGCCCAAGGTCAATTCCATAGGTCGCGCAGGTGAAAAAAAGATGAGGCCCCTTTTTAGGAGCGCGCCAAAGATATTATTTTAAGGATACGGGGTAAGGTAATTTCCCCCAGTTATCAACGCCCGCCCTCGAGGGTGATCGGATTCATCTGAATGGCCCTGTTTATCTCGAAATAGGCCGTGTTCTCAGGCACGAACAGCTTCTCCGACCGCGAAGCAAATCCATCGGCCTCGTATGTGATCATGTAGTCCTTACCCGGATTCAGCACCAGTATGAAGCGCCCGTTATCGGCACGTGGCCGATAGGTTCCATACAGCTCTCCTGTGTTGTTATCGGTCACAGATATCGAGGCGTTCTGTGGCAGATTCCCGCTTGCATCAGGACTGAAAACACCTTTGTAAACAGTGAGCGGAGTCTCTTCGCGTTCGAGGTAAATCATGTAGAGGTCCTTGCCTCCTTGCCCACCTTTCATGCTCGAGGAATAATAGGCGCGCTTACCATCGGGAGACATGACAAAGAAGTAGTCGTCATCGGCCGAATTGAGGGGCACGCCCATGTTCATTGGGCTCGACCAAGCACCACCATCATCCGAAATGGTGAACATCAGGTCGAATCCACCCATGCTCGTATGTCCCTTCGAACTAAAGAAGAGCGTCTTTCCATCCGGGTGGATGAACGGGGCCTCCTCATCAAATCTGGTATTCACACGTGGCCCGAGATTCTCTGCTCTGGCCCAATCACCCGTGGGCAATCTGCGCGCCCGCCAAATGTCCATGCCACCCTGCCCGCCCGGGCGGTCGCTGGTGAAATAAAGGGTCTGACCATCGGCCGAAACGGACGCGTGAGTCTCGCGGTAGGTGCTGTTAACAGCCTCTCCGAGGCGCACGGGCACCCGCCACTCGCCACTGATGAGTTGACTGGCGTAGATATTCCCATCGCCATAATCATCCCTGTATATGAAAAGCTCCTGTCCATCAGGGCTCAGGCCTATGCTGGCCTCGTGCCCGTCAGTGTTCACTTTGCCTCCGATGCTTTTGGGCAGGCCCCATAGCGTATCTTCTTTCACAGAGATGAAAATGTCCTCGTAATACTCCCCGTCCGGGTCCTGAAAACCGCCTGTGCCTGTGGGCCTACGCGAAGTGAAGATCATAACGCTCTCGGTCACATCCACCACAGGTGCATACTCATCAAACTTAGTGTTGAGCTTGATCCCGAGGTTTCTGATGGTGGCGCTCACGGGCGTCTCGGCAATCAGTTTGCCGTTCTCACACATCTCGAGCTGACGGTTCAGCTCATCCAACTGGGCCTGATCGGTCACTTTGGCCACATTGGCAAACTTACGGTAGTGCTCAATGGCCTTATCGAACTGGAATGTGATGTGATAAGCGCGGGCCAATTGGTAAATGGCATCTACCGGGGCCTTGCGCTCATTGGGCGAGTCCTTGTACTTCTCGTTGATGTCGGTGACCGCAAATTCCAGATATGGAACAGATTTATCTTTCTGTCCTGGAAGGCCCAGATAACTCATACCGGCCTTATAGTTCAGGTTGGCATTCTTCGGGTCCGATTCGACCATCTGAGCAAAATTCTGAGCGGCAGCAGGGTAGCGCCCGTTCTTGAGCTGCTCGTTAGCAGTGGGGTAGAACTTGCGTACCAGCACCTCAGATGCAGCGTTGCCCTGTGCCTGAGCACCGATAGCCGCTAGAGTGAGGAGTATGATCGCTGATCCGGTTCGTAGCGTCATTGCCGACCTGTGGGTGAATCGGGGCCAAAGTATGACATTAACCCTGAAAATGTGAAGGGATGTTTTGATGCGAAATGCACATCAGATGGTTCGTTCCGGATCCCATGATTCGAGAAGGTCGGCCACCCTCCGCACGAACATCCCACCCAACGAACCATCGACCACACGATGGTCATAACTGTGCGAGAGGAACATCATGTGCCGGATGCCGATCAGATCGCCCTGAGGTGTCTCAATCACAGCCGGTTTCTTTCGGATGGCACCGACAGCCAGAATAGCCACTTGGGGCTGATTGATGACCGGTGTGCCCATCACATTGCCGAAGGTGCCCACATTCGAAAGGGTGTATGTTCCACCTTGGATCTCCTCTGGTTTCAGCTTGCCTGCACGCGCCCGGCCGGCAAGGTCATTCACCTCCTTGGAAAGGCCAATGAGGTTTTTCTGGTCAGCATTGCGGATCACGGGAACAATCAGGTTGCCTGTTGGCAGCGCAGCAGCCATGCCGATGTTGATCTGTTTGCGCCTGATTATCCGGTCGCCATCAACTGAGACATTCACCCCAGGGAATTCCTTGATGGCACGCGCCACGGCCTCGATGAAGATGGGCGTAAAGGTGAGTTTCTCGCCCTCGCGCTTCTCAAATGCCGCCTTATTACGGTCGCGCCATAGCACAATGTTGGTCACATCGGCCTCTACAAAACTGGTCACGTGGGCCGATGTGTGCTTCGACATGGTCATGTGCTCTGCTATCATCTTCCGCATGCGGTCCATCTCCACCACCTCATCGCCATCCATCAGCGTGATGTTCGCCTTGTAGACAACGGCCGGTGCGGCAGATACAGGAGCAGTCGCAATAGGAGCAGCGACCACAGGGGCCGAAGCAGCAGCTATAGGGGCCGCAACAGGCGCCACAGCGCCCCGGTTGACCATATAGCTCAGCATATCATGTTTGGTGACACGGCCGTCCTGCCCAGTACCCGGCACAAGCTCAAGCTCTTCGAGGCTTATGCCTTCTTCTTTGGCAATGTTGCGCACCAACGGAGAGTAGAAGCGACCTGATGGCCCGGTGCGACCCACCTCGGTGCCACCGGCAGAGACAACAGGTGCCGCAGAAGCCGTTGGTGTGGTGACCGCAGCAACTGAAATAGGTGTAGCAGGAGCTGAAGGGGCGGCCTCAGCCGCATCAGTGGTCAGAACAGCAACGGGCCTGCCCACCTGCACCACATCGTTCTCTTTACAGCACTGCTCGGCCAAAATACCAGCCACAGGCGATGGGATCTCTGAATCGACCTTATCGGTCGCAATCTCCATTATCGGTTCATCGAGGGCAACGGAATCGCCCACATTCTTGAGCCATTTGATCACGGTGGCCTCAGCCACACTCTCGCCCATCTTGGGCATCAGCACCTCGGTACGAGCCATATCAACGCCTGTGTAGGATTCCCTTTTCTGAATTGAGGGGCGGCAAAGATATGCCACCGCGTGTGGGGTCAGTCGCCCAAATGGGCCAACCCCCGCACCAGTGCATCAAGCTCGCTGCGCAAACTGAATCCTTCGGCATACCGTAGGTCACAACGGCCCACGAAATCCTCTGGCAGACCGATGGCCACCGAACCGACCAACGGGTGCACCACCGCTTCGGGCAGATCGGGCAGACCTGTAGGGCTACCACTATTACTTGAATAACCCACCCATGAGCGCCACCCGGCCAATACCGACAGGGCGTTAGAGACCATACCAAAGGGCCGATTGACCACAAACGCGAGCACCGGAAACAACAGAATAGAAACGATGGAAAAGGCAACATCGAACAGCCTTTTCATGCGCCATTCCGATGCCGATGCTATGTTGTCAGCACCGGCCACACGCACATTATCGGCCGTATCGACCGTGTTGGTGCCGATGATGAACATGGCATCGCGAGGTGCAATGCGGAATTCCAACCCGCAGCCCCTACCCCCTTCCATCAGATCAATTATCTGGGCCGATGAGAGGCTGCGGCCACAAAAAACCACTTCGGCCACCTGGTGCCGCTGGGCCAATTGTATCCAGTCCTTCACATCGCCCAATATGTTGATGCCACGCATGGCGCGTTGGGGCCGGCCTGTGCACAGATGACCCACAAAGTCGGGGTTGGGCACAGCGGCCCGAAGCAGACGGTCGATGCGGGGAAGTTCTTCGGGATCGGCAATGATGATGAAGCGCCTGCCTCGGCCAGGTTTAAGGTCAAATCCTTCAAATCCGGCACGATTCAACACCCACCTGCTCAGAGGAAAATAGGCAATGGCCCATGCAGCCCCTAATAGCACCACGGCCCGGCTGAAACGGACATCCTCGCCCATCAGGGCATATATGACCAGCAAAGCGACCGAACCGCCCAATGCACCGCGCCACAGTCGACTGGCCCGCAGCGGCCGGTCATATCCACCGGCTATGAACATGGCAAGCACCCACACCAGGGCATATGCTGGCAGCACGTATGCATAGTATTCGTTGGGATAATGCACCCCTTCGCTTGCCTTGACACGGCTTTCCCACACCACAGCGGCCGCAACAAGTCCGATAAAGACACTGAGCAGATCGAGCATGGGCACTGCCGCCTGTCCGGCAAATCGGTTGGCCACTGCCAGCGCAGCCCTGAACACAATGGCGAAGTTGATCAGTACTGAGAACAGCCGTGCCCGTCCGCGCGAGAAGTGCTTACGGGCAAAAATGGCCATGGCGTTATAGAAAACGTACACATAGTTAAGACTGCCCTTCTTGGTGCTCTCCCCTTTATAATGGACGATACGGGCTTCGGGATAGTAGTAATTCGCGTATCCGGCCTGAGTGATGCGGTATGACAGGTCGATATCCTCGCCATACATGAAAAACTGCTCATCGAGCAGCCCAATGCCATCTAGCACCTCCTTGCGCATGAGCATGAAAGCTCCGCTAAGTACTTCTACCTTGTGTGTCTCATCCTCCTTCAGGAAGGTGAGATGGTACCTGCCGAACCGGGCCGAACGCGGGAACAGCGCACTTAGGCCGAATATCTTGTAGAATGCCACCTCCGGGGTAGGGAGGCTGCGTTTGCTCTCGGGCAGGAAACAACCGCTGCCATCAACCATGCGCACACCCATGCCTCCGGCATCGGTATGGCTGTCCATGAATGCGATGCACGAGCGGAATGTATCGGCCTCCACAATGGTATCGGGGTTCAGCAGCACCACATACCGGCCCTTGGCCACCTGCATGGCCTGATTATTGGCCCGCGAAAAACCCACATTCTCCCCGTTGGCCATTAAGATGACCCAGGCGAACCGGTCGCGCACCATGGCCACAGAGCCATCGGTAGAACAATTGTCGACCACAAACACCTCGGCCTCCAGCCCCTTTACTGCCTCACTTACCGAAAGCAGGCACTGCTCCAGGAAATGGCGCACATTGTAATTGACAATCACTATGGAAATGTCCATGGCTGCGTAGGGTGCGGCAAAGGTGGTGCATGAGGGCGATGCGTGTTGAGCACGTCAGGCTAGCTTGGGCGGAGGAACGAATAAGCCATTTGAACTCAGAAATAACACATCCACCGACCGCTTCACTTGAATGAACCAAGAGCAGAGGCACTGGACCTTGAGTTTTTTCCGCATTTTCGGCTTCTCATGGCAACAGCACGAATCTGGGTATTTCTCGCATCCATGCTCATTCTAGGTGCATGCGCCACCATGGTCGATTTCGGGCTGCGCAATGCCAACTACGAACTGTATGACACCCGCATAGAAGGACTGAGTTTTGTTCTGATGGAGGTGGTGCTGCCAGGCTACGTTAGCCACGATCCGGCTTACCGGTACATGGTCCATTTCCTTGACAATGATGTGTGCACAGGCGACTATTACGCTGCCGACACCCTCAACTATTCAGTGGAAGGCGAATGGCGTTTGATTGATGACGAAACACTTTTCATACACCTCGATGAATACGTGAACGGCACTTTCCACATGGAGAAGTTGGACAAGAACACCTTCTTGCTCTCCACAGATCAGAACATCATCAATTTTATCGAGACGGATACCGTATCGCTGGAAATGAGAATAAGAAGGTCGTTCTGAATTCGGACAATGTTGGATTAATCAGATAAAGAATGGCCAGATTATCCCAATAAAATGGCCAATATGATCTTGGGAATGGCAGACCAACCGCCTCTCGGTGACACTAACATCCTGAAGTGCTGAAACCCTGAACAACCCATTCCCATGGAAAAAATCTACGACCACATTGTCATCGGCTCAGGTTTCGGGGGCAGCGTGAGTGCCATGCGCCTGACTGAAAAGGGCTACTCGGTGCTGGTGATTGAAAAGGGCAAACGCTGGAAAAATTCAGATTTCCCCAAGACCAACTGGAACATGCGCAAGTTCCTATGGCTGCCGCTGCTGCGGTGTTTCGGGTTCATGCGCATTGACCTGCTCAACCGCATCCTCATTTTCAGTGGCAACGGGGTGGGCGGTGGCAGCCTTGTGTATGCCAACACCCACATGTACCCGCCCGATGCGTTCTTCGATAATCCGGTGTGGAGCGGCATCCGCGATTGGAAAAAGACCTTGGAACCCTTCTATGCCAAGGCGCGCTTCATGTTGGGCAGCAGCCGATATGAAAAAGAAGGGCCCGAAGACCGCATCCTGAAAGACATAGCCCGCGACATGGGCAAGGCCGACACCTATGCACCTGTTGACCATATTGGCGTGTATCTGGGCGACCCAAAGAAGGAGACCGACCCCTATTTCAACGGCCTCGGGCCACTGCGCAAGGGCTGCACCGAGTGCGCTGGCTGTATGGTGGGCTGCCGCCACAATGCCAAAAACACCCTCGACAAGAACTACCTGTGGTTCGCAGAGCAGTGGGGCGTTAAAATTGAGGCGGAGCGTGAGGTCACTCGGGTCGAATTCAGAGACGGCCTTTATCACGTGACCACTGTCTCGTCCACCTCCTTCTTCGGCAAGCAGGAAAAGACTTTCAAGGCCAAGGGCATCGTATTCAGCGCAGGAGTCCTCGGTACGCTCAGACTCCTATTCAAGCAGAAATACGACCTCAAGACACTCACCGATATCAGTGACCAGCTCGGGGCGAACCTGCGCACCAACTCAGAGAGCCTATGCGGCATTGCGGGCATACCGCAGAAAATGAACCACGGGGTGGCCATTAGCCGCGTGTTCAACCCCGACCCCCACACGCACATTGAACTGGTGAAATACCCGGACCACTCCGGCCTCATGGGCCTGTTGGCAGTGATGGCCACAGGCAATGGTCCCGCACCGCTGCGCACCGTTCGGTCGTTCTGGACCTTCATCACCAGCCCGCGGCAGGCTTACCGGGTGCTGCATCGCGATTTTGCCAAGTATTCCATCATACTACTTGTGATGCAGAGCCTCGACAACGCCCTTAAGGTGGAATGGAAAAGGGGGCTTTTCGGCAAAGGGCTGCGAGTGAAGGATGGCAGCGGGCAACGTGCCCCGGCATTCATTCCCGTGGGGCAGGATGTGATGCACCGCTATGCCGCCAGATCGGGCGGGGTGGCCATGAACAACATGGGCGAAGTGTTCCTGAACATGAGCAGCACGGCCCACATACTCGGTGGCTGCCCTATGGGCCGCGATGCCGCACAGGGGGTGGTGAACGACCGCTTCGAGGTGCACGGCTATCCCAACATGCGCATCCTCGATGGCAGCATAATGCCCTGCAACCTCGGTGTGAACCCCAGCCTCACCATCACCGCCCTAAGCGAATATGCCATGAGCCTTGTGCCCAACAAGGCGGGCGTTGAGGTACGGACGCTGGAGGAACGTATGGCCGATTGAATTACCGTGCCCTCACGCTTTCTTCACAAACTCTGATTTGAGGGCCATCTGTCCAAAGCCATCGATGCGGCAGTCGATGTTGTGATCGCCTTCGGTGAGGCGGATGTTCTTGACCTTAGTCCCTGCCTTGATGGGCTGAGGCGAGCCTTTGACAGGCAGATTCTTGATCACAACCACCGAATCGCCATCCGATAGGCGGTTGCCATTGGCATCTTTGACCACCAGGCCTTCATCAACAGGCTCAGCCTCAGGCACCCACTCAAAGGCGCATTCGGGGCACACGAGTTTCTCGCCCATCTCGTAGGTGTAAGGCGACTGGCACGAGGGGCAGGCTGGTAGTTGGCTCATTCGGGTGGCGAATATCCAACTTCGCCACCACTGACGCACATCACCGAATCAGTGAACAGCATGGTTACTTTTCGGCCATGTTGATCAGAGCACTGGCCACTTTGGCGTTCATGTTCCCATGGGCATTGGGCGCGCACGATTTTCATGTGTCGCTCACCGAGGTGCGCCACAATGCCAAGGAGCAGACTCTGGAGGTGTCTATGCGTCTGTTCACCGATGACCTTGACAAGGCCATCGTGCTCGGCACAGGCCAGAGTACCGGACTTGTCAGTGGTCAGGAGACTCCCGCCACCGAGCGGCTCATCAGTGCATACCTGAGCAGGAACCTCGGGATAAAAGTGGACGGAAAGACTGCCACTTTGCAGTTTCTGGGCAAAGAGCTACAGACCGATGCGGTATGGTGCTACCTTGAAGCAAAGGGGGTTCAGAGCGCCACACGCATCGAAGTGCGGAATGCCTCACTGCTTGAAGTTTTTCCAGACCAGACCAACATGGTGAATGTGCATGTGGGCAACCAGACACGGTCGGTACTGCTCAGAAAAGGCACAGCAGACGGCACATTAGAATTTGTCCGATAATTTTTTTCCGATCAACCACTATCTACGTAAAACACGTAATTTGGCACTCGCATGAAGAGACTCTACATCCTCGCATCCATACTCGGTCTATCGCTTGCGGCAAATGCCCAGCAGACAGTCACCGTTGGCAACACCACCCTCGATGTGAGGGAGGTTATCACAGGCCTCAATGTGCCGTGGGAGATGATCTGGGGCCCCGATGATATGATCTGGTTCACTGAACGGCATGGCCTTGTGAGCCGCATGGACCCGGAATCCGGTGCACGAACAGTAATAGCCGACCTGACCAATACGGTGTGGGCATCGAGCGAGTCGGGCCTCTTGGGCATGGCGCTGCACCCCGATTTCAGCACCACGCCATACGTGTACCTTGTATACACATATACCGTGAGCGGCACCACAAGAAGAGAGAAAATGGTTCGCTACGAATGGAACGGCACGGGGCTGGTGAACCCTCAGACCATGATTGATGGCATCATTGCCGGTACCACGCATGATGGTTCGCGCCTCATGTTCCTGCCTGATGGGACCATCCTGATGACCACTGGCGATGCGCAGCAGACCAATCTGCCACAGAGCACAAGTTCGCTTAACGGAAAGATGTTGCGCCTGAATGATGATGGCAGTGTGCCGGCCGACAACCCCATTCAGGGATCTTATGTGTACAACACCGGCCACCGCAACTCGCAGGGCATGTGCATTGGTCCCTTTGGCCACGTCTACAGTTCCATGCACGGGGCCACGACCAACGATGAGCTCAATATCATCGTTCCGGGCGGCAATTACGGCTGGCCCACTGTAGAAGGATTCTGCAACACCACCGCTGAACTGTCAGCCTGTGCCGCTATGAACAATTATCAGGACCCCATCGCTATCTGGCACGAAGGGTCCACCATAGCACCTGGCGACCTGCTTCATTATACACACGAAGCCATTCCCGAATTTCAGGACCACCTTATCATAGCTGTACTAAAGAACAAGCACCTGATCCGCCTCAAGGTGGATGATGTGGACGGCACCACGGTCATATTCCAGGAGAACCTTTTCACCAATCTCTGGGGCCGACTGAGGGATGTGTGCATGTCGCCCGATGGCCGCCTGTTCATTGCCACCAACGGTGCCAATTGGAGCAACACCGACCCCTTCACCCACGAGATAATCGAACTGAAAAACCCCAATTACAGCCCTGTCGGAGTAGCCACGGCCGAAGAGGCCCGAATCTCTATCAGGCTCGATCAGGCTTCGGGTCAATTGAACATCAGCTCTGCAATGGAAATGGAAGGAAATCGTTTCCAGGTACTGGACATGACCGGACGTGCCATGGTTTCAGGGACTTTGGACGGCAACCGTCAGAGTGTTGATGTGAGCAGTCTGGTCAACGGTGTGTATGTCTTCAGTTCCTTCGGTGAATCAGGAAGAAGGTCAACCCGTTTCATGATCAGGTGATGGTACGCCTGCTCGCATCGGTCATGCTTGTTGCGCTCCTGCCCTTGGCAGGTCTGGCGCAGGATAAGGAGTATGAGAAACTGGGTGCGAGCCTGGAGGAGGGCAAGGTCGAGAAGGTGCTGAACCGCGCCTTGGCCATGATGGAAAATGATAAATACCGTAAAGAGGCGTATCCGTCTCTTTGGGCCTCAAAGGCGTACCTGAGCATTGCCACAGGCACCGATGAGAAACTGAAAGAGAAATATCCCAAGGCCCTCATCGAATCATTGAAATATGCCAACAAGGCCATAGCCAAGGATAAGGACGGGGCTGTGATGGGCGAAGAGAAGGAATTTGTGGGTCAGTTGCGTACTGCCTGTATTGAGGATCTGAACAGGTCGTTGCCAGTAGGCGATATGCGCCATACCTACATCACGCTGCGCGGTTTGGGCAAGGTATTCCTGGCTGATCCGATCCTGAGTTTTGTACGTGCGGTGTACGACTGCGATGCGGGCAATGCCGGAGAAGGTGAGCCCGTGATAGAGCGCACATTGCCCGAGATACGCGACATGTATGCCAAGGACCTCAGTTTCAAACTGCCGGAGGCCGAAGACAATGTGTTGCGTACTGCTGTGCTACGCAGATTTGATCAGTTGATGGCCGCAGGCCGCAAGGAAGAGGCCCGCAAGATGCTGCTCAATGCCAAGCTCTTCTTCCCGCTTCATAAAGAAGTGGAGCAACGGCAGGCCCAGCTCAATTAGAGCTGGATGCCCAGTACGCAGATATCATCGCTCTGCTCCTGTCCCTGCATCCATTCCACCATCTGTTCTTCGAGTTTAGATGATGCTCCGGTCCCGAGCGGACCGATGGCAGCCAGCCATTCCCCAAATTTATTCACCATCAATTTGCGGCCGGCCTTGCCCCCGAACTGATCGGTGATGCCATCAGAGAAAAGGAAGAGCCTCATTCCGGGCCTGATGGCAAAACGCTCCAGGTTGAACGGAACGGCACCGCCCGCAGTGCCCTGACCAATGCTGCGCCTGGTGCCTTTGATGATCTTAAGGTCAGCGCCCGACACTGTCACTACCGGTCTGCGCGCGCTGGACAGCAGCACCTCATTGCGTTCGCGGTCCACAATACACATGGCTATGTCCATACCCTCTTGGGCGCCATGCGCACTGTCGGCATGCATCATCTCCATGAATCGGGTGTTGAACCGCTCCAAAAGCGCATCAGGGGTCTGACCGATGTACCCCTTGAAAATATCGTTGAGCATGCCCTGGGCAACGGTGGCCAACAGTGCACCCGGCACGCCATGACCTGTGCAATCGGCCACGGCAGCCGCATAGCGCCCGGGGCCCAGACTCATCACCCAGAAGAAATCGCCACTGACTATCTCCTTCGGTCTATTGACCAACAGGTGGCTACCCAGAATATGCTCCATGGCCTGGGCAGACATGCGCATGCTCTCCTGAATGGTGCCGGCATATCTGAGGCTGCTAAGAAGCTCGGAGTTGCGGGCCTCCACCACATCGCGCGAGGCACGCAGCTGCGCTTTCACCTTCTCCTCCACTTCCAAGGTGCGATAGACAAACAACAGGAATCCGGCTGCTGTGAGGCAGAGCACAAAGGCTGACAGTAACATGTAATACTTCAGTTCGCCCCACACCTTGTCCTTGCACATGCTGAGCGGATACCCGGCCTGGATGAATGCCGATACCCCGGGCGTATTGCTCGGCACGGGGTAAGTGGCCCACACCCAGTCGTCATCAGAACGCTCGAGGGCCGAACCGATGGGCGGAAGGTCATTGATTCCGGCACTGATATCGCTGTTGCCGGCCTTGGCCACAATGTTGGGCGCAAGTCCATCGGCCAGGACGATCACCTGCATGCTCAGGTCCGGGTCGTTCATGTCCGAGGCCCGCTGCAACATGCCGGCAATCTTCTCTGAAGTACGCCTTACGCTGTTAAGGCTGGCATCGGTATCGACAAACAGATCGATGCTCGAAGGCTCGATCATAAGGCTCATGGAAGATGCGATGCCGCGTATCCATTCTGCACGTATGTCACGGCAGCTCTCTGTCTGCTCAGTATAGCGCGTGTAAGTGAAATACCCTGCCACCAGGGCAAGCGACACGAACAGCGCCAACAGGATACGGAACACAGCCCTCATGACAGGGCGAAAGTACACCTCAACGTGTCGGAAATATTACCTGAACTGAAAGGATCACTTCCCGCCAAGGAAATTCAGGATATTCTCGTCTGTCTCTGTGGCCTTCACCTCCTGCACAATTTTCATGATGGCCTCTGACAGGGCCTGATTGCCCTGTGCATTCATCATCATCTCAGACAGCACCTGCAATGTACTGAGGCGCAGGTACCATGCACTTTCATTGAGGGCCAGTTCGCGCAGGGTGGGCAAAGAGCGGGTGCGCACGGCATCGTCCTGTTTCAATACGAATTTGCCCATCAGTTGAATGAATAGGTACTTCTGCCCCGGGTCAGCTATCCGTGCATATGCGGTGCGGAAAAAGTCGAGCTTGTCGGCCCCGCCCTTGCGGGCATAGAGCCCACCTATGGCCGAGATCAGCGCACCACGTGCTTCGGCCTCGAGGCCTGTGGCAAGGCTCAGGGCCTTGGCCTCGTCAATCCGGCCCAGGGCGGTGAGGGCAATTCCGTTCACCTGATACGAACTGTCCTTGAGGGCCTTCTCGCACAGGCGTGGCAGGTCGGCACGGTCGGCTGCGTACTTGGCCAGGAAATCGAGGGCGGCACCGCGCACCATGGCCTTCGGGTCGTTCACAGCAAGGCTGGACAGCTTGTTCGTCACGTTGTTCGGGGTGAAGTTGAATGCCCCCTTGATGCCCTCGATGGCCTGTGTGCGGATGGACGGATTGTGATCATCGAGCGCTGCGAGCACAGTGGCCGCAGCCAGCGAATCGCGGCTCTGGGTCAGGGCGGTGAGTGCCTCAGAACGGTCAAGGAACAGTGGCGCATTGCGGAACTGGAACATCCACTCGGCATCTGACTTCTTCTCATTCTTTACGCAGAGCAGCATCTTCTCGGCATCGACATTGATCAGGTCGGGCCGCTTGGGCACCTTGAAGCGGAAGGTCTGCTGCTCATCCGTCAGCACCACCTGTTTGCGGTGCAACTGGCCCAGATAATATAGGTCGATGGCGAATTTGAGCGTGTAGAGCGGTGTGGTGCCCAGGTCCTGCTGCTGCGTGACGGTCACCACGGCCTCGCCCTTGCCGCTATCGTATCCTGTCTCGAATCTCAGCACCGGGTGGCCCTTAGAGAAGAACCACTGGTTGAAGAACCAGTTCAGATCCTGCCCGCTCACCTCCTCCATGGCCAGACGCAACTGGTGCATCTCAACCGACTTGAACTGATGGGTGCGCAGATACAGGCTCAGACCCTGATAGAAGGCCGAGTCACCGATGGTCTTGCGCAGCATGTGCAGCACGCGGCCACCCTTGGCGTAGCTGTGCGAGTCGAACATGTCCTCCTGCCTGTCATAGTGGAACCGTACAAGGTCCACCTGCTTGGACTTCGACTCGGCCAGATATGAACCGAGCTGCTCCTGGCCGTGCTCATCGGCACTCTCGCGGCCGTATTTGAATTCGCGCCACATGTACTCGCCATAGGTGGCGAAGCTCTCGTTGAGGGGCAGGTTGGCCCAGCTCTCGCAGGTCACCACATCACCGAACCAGTGGTGAAACAGCTCGTGCGATATCACATCCTCATAATCCTTGTCCACCATCTCGCGCGGGGTCTGTTGCATGAACTCGCCATGGATCACCGCGGTGGTGTTCTCCATCGCCCCGCTCACATAGTCGCGCACCACCACCTGGGCATACTTGTCCCACGGGTAGGTGTATCCCAGCACTTTCGAGAAATGCTCGATCATCTCGGGCGTATGGCCGAATATCCTGCGGGCATGTGGCTCGTACTCCTTCTCCACATAATAGTCCACGTCCAGGTTGCGCCACTTGTCCTTCACCACGCTGAAATCCCCGATGGCCATCATGGCCAGATAAGGAGCGTGAGGCTTCTCCTGTTTCCAAACATCGGTGCGGGTGCCATCGCCATTGTCCTTGCTCGACTTTAGCAGCCCGTTCGAAAGGGTGCGGTAGCCCTTATCCACCGTTATGCTGATCTGCTGGGTCATATTCTCATTCGGGCTGTCGATGGTGGGGAACCACACCGAGCTGGCCTCTGTCTCGCCCTGCGTCCATATCTGCCTGGGCTTGTTGTTCTCCTTTCCATCAGGATTGATGAAATACAGGCCCTTATCGCTCGTGATGGCCTCGCTGCCGCCCGCCTCACGCAGTTCGGGCTGCGATGTGTAATCGACCCATACATCAACCTTTTCGCCCTTTTTATAGAAACGGTCCAGACGGATGGTGAGCCGGTCATCGGCATAGGCATAGGGCAGCCCCACGATCTGCCCGTTCTTCTTCATCCCAACGGAATTGATCTTGAATCCCTTGGCATCGAGCACCAGCGTGTCGATGGTGTAGAAGTAAGGGGTGAGTGTGAGCAGGGCCTTGCCCGGCATGGTCTGATCGGCCCAGTTGAACCGCACGTCAAGGTCGGTATTCAGCAGGTCCCACTGCCGTGTGCGTGCCGCACGGTATGGGTACACCGCCTCGGGTTCCATCGCCACCTCTTCTGTGGCGACCGCCTCTGCCTCTGTACCTTTTGCCGTGTCCTTGGTGCTCTTGCACGAGCCTATCATCAGCAGCCCCAAAAGGGCCACAGGCGCCATGCGCCAGTCATTTACATTCATCTCAGGTGAATTTACCTTCGTCCCCTTCGGAACGCGGCAAAAGTAGCCCGCGGCCCAAAGCGCGGCTGACCATTTAGTTAATTTGGCAATGACAGGAGAAAAGACAGTGACAGTGAACGGCCGCCCCTACAAAGTGGCAACGGCCAACGGGGCTACCGTGGTGAACGGTAACATCATGGATGCCGATGTCAAACAGCTGGGCCCCGGCCGATGGCATGTGCTGGTGGGCAACCGGTCATACAATGTGGAGATGAGCGAAGGGCGCGATGGCCGGGAGATGAAGGTGAACGGCCGTGTATATCCGTTTGAGGTGCAGGACCCGATGACCGAACTGCTCCGCTCGCTGGGCATGAGCACCAACGGCACCTCTAAACTCACCGAAGTGAAGGCCCCCATGCCGGGCCTTGTTCTGCGCACCGAGGCTCATGCCGGGCAAGTGGTGAAGAAAGGCGATGCGCTGCTTGTGCTCGAGGCCATGAAGATGGAGAACGTGATAAAGAGCCCGGGCGATGGCACCGTTAAGAGCATTGAGGTGGAAGTAGGCCGTGCGGTGGAGAAAGGGCAGGTACTTGTCAGATTTCAGTGAACGATGAAGAAGATACTGATAGCATTCCTTGGGTTGATGACGGTGGGCACTGCGGCCATGGCGCAGAGCACGGCCATCGACTCGTGCGTGGCCATGATAGAGGCGGGCAAGTACGCCCCGGCCATAGAGCGGCTGCGCAGTGTGCTGAAAGAGCGCGACAGACTGCCCGAGGACCTCAGGGCCAAAGCGCACTACAACCTGACCGATGCCCTGATGCGCGAACTGAACCGCAAGCGCACCGAGATGAAGAACGACCTGGCCCCCTCGTATGGCGGCTACATCTACGAGGCCAGCGACCATATCCTTGAGGCCCGCAAACTGCTGGCAGCCAACACGGGGCTCACCGCTCCGGTAAAGGAGCAGGTACGCAAGCTCAAGCACGAGCTCACCCTCAGCACCCTCGACAACATAAAGGAACTGGAAGGCACGGGCGACCCCACCCTGGCCATTGCGCTGGTGAACGGGGCCGAGCGCGCCACCCGCTACATGATCATGCTCGACAGCAACTTCTACCTCGCCTACGACTATCTGGGGCAGGCGCTGATGCTCAAGGGCGACAGCCTTCGTGCGCTCGATGTGCTTCAGAAAGGCATTGACTGCTACACACGCATACCGCAGATAGAGCCCGATGCCTATGCCGGCAACATGGTGTACCGCGCCACAACGGTTCTGATGTACACCAAAAAAGACCTTGCCGCGGCCGAGGCCACCTTGGGTGCCGGCCTGGCCATGATGGCGGCCGATAAGGAAAAGGTGAAGGCCAACAAGGGCATGACCGAACTGAGGCGCAAACTGGTGCTCGATAAGCTGAGCAAGACCGAGACCGACCTGAACATGCTACTGATGGACCTGTACATGCTTAAGCCTGAGCTGACTCCCAACGAGCAGGAGAAGATGCGTTTGGCTGCCGCGACAGACAGCACCAACCTGCCCCTGATAATGGCATACGCCAAGGTGCTCGACCGCACCGACCATGCCGCGGCCCTTGAGCAGTATGCCGGCATGTACCGCAGGTACAGACGCGAATACGATGTGGTGTTCAATTATGGTGTGATGTGCAGCAACATGGCCGCCCGGCTCAGCGATGCACCCGAACCCGACCGCAATGCCATAAGCGGGTACATGCGCACCGCATATAGCGTGCTACAGGAGGCCGAGGCCCTGAACCCTACCGACAAGCGCCTGATGGCGGCCCTGGCACAGATAGCCAAGAACCTCGGCCTCACATCAAAGGAAAAATACTACAGGGCCAAGGCGCAGTGAGCAGGACGCGGCACCCCGACCCTGCCACCCGCGAGATTCTTGAGGAAGGCTACGACCGTTTCTGCCGCGCCTCTTTCATAGAGGACGACCCGATAAGCATCCCGCACCTGTTCACCCATCGGCCCGATGTGGAGGTGGCGGGCCTGCTCGCTGCCACATTGGCCTGGGGGCAACGGCCCACCATACTGCGCAATGCGCACAGCCTGATGCAGCGCATGGACATGGCCCCGCACAGCTATGTGCTAAATGCATCGGCCCGCGACCTTGAGAGCCTCAGCGGTTTTGTTCACCGCACCTTCATGGCACAGGATGCCAAGTGGTTTGTGCTGGCCCTGAGGCGCATCTATGCGGAGAAAGATTCTTTGGAGGATGTCTTTATCGATGGGATGGAGGGCCAGACGGACACCGCGCAGGCCATCAGCCGTTTCAGGGCGCTGATGCTGCGCGAGCCGCACGACAGACGCTCAGTGAAGCATGTGGCTGACCCCATGGCAGGTTCGGCCGCAAAGCGTATCAACATGTTTCTGCGCTGGATGGTGCGCAACGATGGGCGTGGGGTGGACCTCGGCATCTGGAACCGCATCCCCACCTCGCACCTGAGCTGCCCGCTCGATGTGCACAGCGGCCGCACCGCCCGCCAACTGGGCCTGCTGCATCGCACCGCTGACGACCAGAAGGCCGTGCAGGAGCTCGATGCCGCCCTACGCATCTACGACCCCATTGACCCGGTGAAGTATGACTTCGCGCTGTTCGGGCTCAGCTTGGCGGCCCCTGCCCTGCCCTGACAGCCGTATCGCTGCGCCAGTATCATCCTTTATCCACAGGCCTCCTTGCTCCATTTTGCCAACTAATGGCCGCAACCCTCAAGCATTGCACTCGTCTCATCATGCGTACATCCATGTATCACTAAAAAACCCTCGAACATGCTCCGTACCATTACCCTTGTCTCGGCCCTTGTCGTCAGCGCCATGGCCGCACAGGCGCAGCTCACTATTTCGCTGTTACCCAACATGGCCACTTGTGAGGGCATGTGCAACGGCTCGGTGCAGGTAGTGGTGTTCGGAGGCGATGGCAACTATACCTACATGTGGAGCAATGGATCCACGGAACAGAACCTCTTCAACCTATGTCCGGGCGTGTACGTCCTCACAGTGACTGACGGCCAAGGGGCCAGTCAGACGCAGGCCGCGACCATTGTCAGTTCTACCCCGGTGCTGACGTCCGAGGTCATAACCCCGCCAACGTGCGGGGCGTGCGATGGGTCCATTTCGGTTATTGTGACCGGTGGCAACTCCCCGTATGCATACAGTTGGACACCCAACGGCAACACCTCACCGGTGGTCACGGGGCTGTGCCAAGGTGCTTACATCCTCACGTTGGTCGATGCCAACGGATGTGCCACCACCGAGACCTACAATGTGACCGAAGGCCCACAGGTGACCATCACATCGAGCAACAGCAACCCTTGCGCAGGGCCTACCGACCTGACTGCCGATGTAGCCAATAGCGCAGGGCCTTTCTCGTACCTGTGGAGCACGGGCGAGACCACCCAGACCATTACCGTGAGCAACACCGCGGTGGCGCAGGTTACAGTGAGTGACGGTGCGTGCAGCGGATCGGCCAGCATCTACATGCCCACCATCGGTGCGCAGCCCGAGACCTATGTGGTATCGTGGCTCAACCGCGGGTTCTGCTCCAGCCTGAGCGCACAGTTGGTCAACAACTCGTGCTCCATCTACAACGGGCCGTTCTCCATCACGCTCGATAGCGACATCAATCTGCAGGGCGTAAGCCCCACCCCCGACCTGATCAGCGGCAACACGGCCACATGGAACAGCGTGTACCTACCGGCCGGCAACACCTTTACGGCCACCGTGGTGGCCTGTGTGCCGCTCACGGTCAACTGTGGCGATATGGTCGATATCGACCTCACCTCCTCGGCCGGCACCGATGCGCACCCCGTGGCGGTGCTGTGCTCCTTCGACCCCAACGACAAGCAGGTGGCGCCCGTGGGCATGGGTCCCGAGGGCTTTGTGCCCAGCGGTACCGAGCTGATGTACACCGTACGGTTCCAGAACACGGGCACCATTGCGGCCACCTTCATCCATGTCAAGGATCAGCTCGATGCCGACCTCGACCCGCTCAGCTTCCGTGTCCTGAGCCAGAGCCACCTGATGCAGGTGAGCATCAGCCCGACCAACGAGGTCGATTTCTTCTTCGACAACATCAACCTGCCCGACAGCACCAGCGATGAGCCCGGCAGCCACGGCTATGTGATCTATGCCATCTCGCCCCTGAGCGGCACGCCACAGGGCACCGAGATTGAGAACACCGCCTACATCTACTTCGACTTCAACGAGCCGGTGATCACCAACACCACGCTGAACACCATCAGCGATCTGGTGGGCGTGAATGCGGCCACCACCTCCCCCACCCTGGCGCTGTTCCCCAACCCGGCCACCGATGCCCTCACCCTGCGCATGGCCTCGCTGCCCGATGGCCCTGCGCTGGTCACCATCACCGACATGATGGGCCGCACGGCCATGCAGCGCACCATCAGCACCACTGGCGGCCAACTGCAACTGAGCACAGCCCATCTGCGCCCGGGCACCTACGCCCTGCGCCTCACTCTGCCCGATGGCACCACGCAGGTGGCGCGCTTCGCGAAGGGGGAATGATTCACTTCGGCACATGAACAGTGGGCGGTCCTGTCTCGGGACCGCCCTTGTTGTTATACCCCGTGGCTCAATGGGGTCGGACCCGCCACCGGTGTTCTGATTGCATTACCTTTGGGTTCAAAGAGTTGACCTATGGCCTCTAATTCCGTTCACACCATCTCCATCGACCTTCCGACCGATATCCTTCTGGCACTCAACGAGACGGAGAAGGAAATCACACAGCGGGTCAAGGTCACTTTGGCTGTTCAGCTTTATGGCCTACAGAAACTCACCATAGGCAAGGCCGCTCAGCTTGCAGGACTGCCCCGCCTACAGTTCGAGAAGCTCCTATCGAACAACGCGGTCGCTATCTCTCACCTTTCTGTTGATGAGGTGATGGCCGATGTCAAAAAGCTGAAGTAGCATGCGTGGGCAGAAGGTTGTTGCAGACTCTGGCCCCATTTTCTCATTGGCGATCATAGACCGGCTACATATTCTGCCTTCGCTATTCTCACATATTCTGATCCCCGATGCCGTTTGGCACGAGGTCACATCTGACCCCGCAACCCCTCACCATCACCGCATTCATGCGTTCTTCCAAGATAAGGTGCGCGCGGTGAAGGGCATCAATGAGCTCACTTTCATGATGGACGATGGCGAGTCGGAGGCCGTTATGCTCTGCAAGGAGATGGAGGCCGACTTCCTGTTGATTGATGACAGAAAGGCCAGACGCATAGCCGAAACGCTCGGCATCTCATGCGTTGGCACCTTGGGCGTTCTTGTGGCAGCAAAAAACAAAGGTCTGATCACTGAGCTCAGGCCACTTTTCTCTGCCTTCATCACCAGCGGGCGCTACTATTCCCTACCCTTACTCAATACGTTGCTAGAAAGTCATGGTGAGAGGCCGTTGTACGAACTCTGACCTGAACCCTGCCCGATGGCACCACGCAGGTGGCGCGTTTCGCGAAGGGGGAGTAAGGTCTGTGCACATATCCTAAGAAAAGCGGCCCGCGTGGGTCGCTTTCTGTTTGGGCCGGAAGCGGGAATCAACTATTTGCGGAAACACTACATTTGTTTCATGCGATTGATATATGTTGACACTTCGGTCTTTGGAGGCAGGTTTGATAGGGAATTCGCAGAGTGGACCGATCGCTTTTTCAGGAAGGTTGATAAGACCGACATCCGACTGATTTTTTCCGATGTGGCTGAAGATGAACTGGTCAATGCACCAGAGGCTGTACGACAGTTCGTAGGTCAGATTGCTGAAAAGAACCTCATCAGAGTGGAACTCACAGAAGAAGCCATTCTCCTCGCAGAGGCCTACCTCAATGCGAATGTGGTGGGCAGATCAAGCCGGGCCGATTGCTATCATATTGCCTTGGCCACCCTCTACAGGGCTGACCTATTGGTGAGCTGGAATTTCAAACACATCGTGAACATTGAGAGAATTCATGGCTATAACGCCATAAATCTGTTGAAGGGATACCAGATCCTGGAGATTCGAAACCCGAGAGAAGCCTTTGACTATGAAGACGGAGAGTAATAAGCACATTGATTGTGTGGCCATGGTGCGTAAGGAACGCGAACGGATCACCACCGAAACAGAAGGCCGGACTCCCAAGGAGATACTGGCCTACTTCAAAAGGAGAGCGGTGAAAGTGAAAAGCCCGACCGATCCATCAACCGAGAAGTGAATTCAATTTTCCAATTCTAACAGGACGGACAAGCGTCTCAACACCTCACTCTTGCGGATTGGACCACGCACGGGACACGCTTCGCGAAGGGGGAGTAAGGTCTGTGCACATATCCTAAGAAAAGCGGCCCGCGAGGGTCGCTTTCTGTTTGGGGGACCCGTGCCGGGCAGCATGAAAAAAGCCCCCCGCAGATGGAGGGCCTTGGAGGGCGGGATATGCCGGTAGTATCAGGCGGGGATGAGGACGAAGTCGGCTGTGGCGGTCTGCGAGGAGGTGAGGACGATGGTCTTGTCGGCCGGGAGGAAGCCGGGGGCGGTGCACTTGACGGTATAGATGCCGGCCGGCAGGTAGGAGAAGCGGTAGGTGGCATCGGAGCCTGAGAGCACGGTGGACGGGCGCGGAGTGATGGATAGCTCGGCCCCGATGATGGGAGATGAGTCGGCTGCGGAGGAGACCTTGCCGGAGATGGATCCGGTGTTCTGGCCTCTGCGGTCGATGATGATGCGTGCCCTGCGGTAGCCGTTGTAGAGGTCGGCATCGGAGGTGCGGAAAGAGTTCATGAGGGGGTCGAGGGTGTTTTTGAGGAGTGCGTTGGCCTCTTTGAAGTGGGTGCGGAGGGCGATGGTGAACACGGATCTGGAGACGCGGGCGCTGCGTGGGGAGCCTGTGACGGCCTCGTAGTTGCTGATTGCGGAGTTCCATGCGGTGAGCATGGCGGGAGTGATGCCGTAGTCGGCCATGGTGGCGATGTTGGCATTGACCAAGGCGTAGCGGTGGTTGCAGAAGGATGCGATGGTGTCGTCCTTGATCTTCTGGATCTCGGACAATGGGTAGTTGAATTCGGCTGCGAGGATGAGGTTATCTGTTGCGCGGGCCCAGACGAGGGCGGGGGCGAGTATGCCGATGGCGAGGTTGTCGAGGGAGGCACGAAGGGCGGCCTTGTTCTGGGTGACGCCACTGATGTTGCCGGACTGGTCGGCTATGAGGGCGCGGATGCCTGTGACGCGTGTGGAGAGTGCTGCATAGGCAGTGGCGCGGGCGACAACGGCATCGATGGTGGTCTGGTTGGCGGCATAGTGCTCGAGTACTACCACGTACATGTCGAGGGTGTTGGACTGGCGGTCGGTCATGGGAGGAGTTTTTTTGGTGTTGGTTTTTGTGAGCAGCAGCTAAATTGAAGGGTAATACCGTGTGGCTGTGGTGGAAGCGAGGGGGGCGATGGAATTATGTGTCGGGGCGGGCGCTGTTGCGGTGGCCGCGGCACCGCACGTGGTGGTGGCGGCACCTCACGTGGTGGTGGCGTTGCCATGCGTGGCTGTGGCGCTGCCTGATGTGGTTGTGGCGGCACCACACATGGCGGTGGGGGCGCCATAAGTGGCTGTGGCGGCACCACACATGGCGGTGAGGGTGCCTGATGTGGTGGGGGCGGCACCACACGTGGCGGTGGCGGAGGCAATAAACTGTGGGGAGTTGCGTTATGGCGCCTGAACTGTGCGTGAAGCTTCTGAATTTCACATGGAGAAACGCACTAAACACCATGAACAGGGCCATGCGCATTGGCCCATAACACCCCAATACCATGAAAGAGCTGCAGCTGAACCTGAAGGAACTGGCCAAGAACAAGCAAGTGAAAGATCTGAGCTCGCACTTGAGGAATAACGGATTTACGAGGAGTGAGGTGCGGACGCTGCTTGACCTGAAGGTGGACAACTATAAGGGGAAGCATCTGGTTCGGCTCTGTGAGCTATTCGACTGTACGATGAACGAGCTGTTCATTTATACGGGGACGGCCGAGAACCACCCGATGACCAAGGTGGAGCCTGTGAAGGGAGTGGACCTGGCGGCTTTGCTGCAGCACCTGAGCACGTCTGAGACGACTGCTCTGTGGAAGGCGGTGAGGGCGCTGATAGAGGAAATCATCAAGAACAGGAAATAGTGGGGGCATAACCTCCCCGCAATGAAAGTGTGTGCGGGAAGGGAGGCGTTGATGTGGGACAGGGGGGACGTGTGGGACGGGGGGGCGTGGGGTTACTCAAACAGCCTCATTCCATCAAATGCCGTTCCTTTGGCCCCATGAACATTGTCGAGGTTATAAGAAAGAAAGCTGTAGAGTCGGTTTTCTCTACGGATACGGTTCAATCGTGCTGGCCTGTTTGGAGTGAACAGATACAGCGGAGAATTGGTGCCAATCCACGTGCAGAGGATCTTTTGAATCTGGGCAATCACCTTTCGGAGATCTTCACGAGTACGGGCGGAACAGGGCGCGGACAGGGCGAGGTATCCGCTGGCGGAACGGCATGGGAATCGCTCGTAGCTTGGTATGTTAACCTCTGCACCGCTGGTACTAGGGTGGTCGCCATCAAGAAAATGAGCCTTGTGCCCAAGCCAATTCAAGACGCCATTACCGTGAATTACGGCAATTTCTCGTGCAACACGGAATCTGATATCACCGTCATCATTTTCCCCGATATGCCATTGTTCACTGCCGATGCCGCAGAGAGCGGTTTCCTCAATAGCAATGGACAGATCAATTACGCAGCCCTCGACCGCGCGGTCGCAGATCAGTTCTCAGATTTCAGCATCGGCATCATCCAATGCAAGACCAATTGGAATGACAATGCCCAGATTCCTATGCTATGGGACATGATCTACTCTGCGGGCGGTTTCCGAGGACGCAACATCACCATCGGGCGCAACTCGTTCAGCATCCAGATGTGTGCCTCGTTCACTTACGCCTTCATAACCGTCCCTTCTAATGTTAGGGCGCAATACAAATCTGATTCTGTGGCCGTGAAGCGTGTCACCAATCTTTCAGGCGGCAACTATTGGGGTAAAGAGACAAAAGAGAATGTGGCCCGCTCCATCAAGGAGATTTTCGCAAACAATTATATGCCCGGCTATAGCCGCTCCATCCTTCAGGACATGTCTGAGAACCTTGAAGAGTTCAGGGCTGGGGGAAGATTTGAATACTTTCGATTTCGTTAACGGATATTCCTCAAAATCTCCATCGCCACTGCTCTCGCCATCAATGGCGGCACTGCATTCCCCACAAGCGTGAACTGAGGGATTTCAAACTTCCGGCCATTGCCGCCTGTGGATCGCTTACCTTGAAATACGAACGAATCATCGAACGATTGTAGTCTGGCCATTTCTCGCACGGTCAGGGCACGGGGCACCCGGTAGTGCACATAGTCATCGGCAATGGTCATCACAGTGGGGCTCTGCTTCTCAGGGTGCAGCACTGAGTAGTTGCGTTTTTCTGAACTGAGCCCTACCTCTGACAGGGCAGATTGCGCAAGCTTATAATCTCCGGATTTCCGGATAATCTCTAATCGCTGAACGACTTTATCGCTCTGGTTACTGGTCTGATGATTAGGCAGGGGCTCGTGAACGAACCGCCCTTTCTTAAGATCCTCATCATTTCGAACATACACGGGTTTCCTGACCTCATAATCTGACAGTAATCTTCCTTCTCTGCTCCATTGAGCGTAGGTCATGCCTTCCTGATCTTGTGGCACACCATCCACAGAGCGTTTCTTGATCAATCCCAACATGCGGGCTGTTGATCCATTGTATCGGGCCTTGAGGTCAATTTCCCGGTAATGGGTGGCGGTTTCATTATTGCCAAGAAAATCAAGGTCATAAAGTGCCTCGAATACCGACACTTTCTCATTGGGCCCGACCGTAGCGGGCACCGAGCCGATAAGTTTCTGATCCTTTCTGCATCCTATGAACAGAACCCGCTCCCTGTTCTGAGGCACACCATAATCAGACGAGTTGACAACAAGTGGTGAATTGATCCGGTACAGCTTGATTTCCTCCAAAATAATCTCGAGCTTTTCTTTCTCTTGACTATTACAAAGGGCACGCAACCGCTCAATGCAATCATCAAATGTGGCGGTGTAAATTCTTAGCGCCTCTTTGAAACCATCTATCGCGGCCTGATGGGCCTTTGGAACAACAAGGGCATCGAAAGCCGATGATATCCTTTCTACGATTGTCTCGGGTTCCAAAGCATGGATGAATGCATTGAAATCAGCCTCAAATGCATCGTTATCCAGATAATTCAGGTCCTTCTCCTTGATCACTTCCTGACGCAGTCGCATGAGGCGTGTCCTACGCTGTAAAAGGTTGAGCCCATGCCTTATTGTGCTTATCCTACCATCGGTCTTGCTCGTCTTGTAGTCAGCGATCAACGGGGTGAGCTGTTTGAAGAAAGTATCAAGGACACCAATGTACTCTTCCCTCGCTTTTTCTAGTTCTTGATCCTTGAGGCCTTCCTGCTTAAGCCGATTGGCAATGCTATCCAACAATATATCCCTTTCTGACGCCCTCCCCTTGATTACCCTTATAAATGCAGTCAGCTTTGGCAACCCCTCAAGATCAATGATTGACTGCATTTCCTTGAGGATCTCTTCAGCGATCTTACCCTGTTCCTTAGTCAATATCCCCTTTACATTCTCCATCACAAAATACTTGGGGCGCAGGGCACGGATCACCTCTAAGTAATGCGCGAACAGGTCATCCTTCTTATCGTACTTCCGCCTCTTACCTGCCAAACTGAAGCTCTGACAAGGAGGGCCTCCACAAACCACATCAATCTTTCTCTTTCCAACGGCAGCAAGTAGATTATCGAGGAAATCAGGTGCTGTAATATCCTGCCGCAGAAACTTCATATCTAACCCGAGCTGATGATTGTAACGCACCTCATGGGTCAGTTCGCAGTTCTCATTGATATCGCTGGCGGCAATGAAATCAAAAACCTTGTTGTTGTATTCAGCTTGAAGGAAGCCCTCGCTGAATCCCCCAGCACCGGCAAAAAGATCTATGAATGTGAAAGAAGTTCGGTAGAGCCCTAATTGCTCCTTTACCATCGACACATTGCTGTAAGACCTATAGGAATCGACTACATCAGTCAGCCGTTTCTTAACTTCATCAAAGGTCACTCTTCCTTTGCTTGACTTTGAGAACACCTCCTCTGCCGATTGTTGGAGTTGTTCCAAATAATGGTTGATAGCCTCAGCACGGTCTCTGCCAGTTCTGACCCTTTGTTTCTTCTTGTCAAAGTCTTCCGGGTTCACCTTCTCTTTGGTGGCAATCTTCACTTGCTCTCCATCGCAATTGATCCGTAGGTGGATAGGCGAATAGCCCTTCTTATCGGCCTTATCGAGGTAAAAATTATAGCTTGCCATCTGTTGCGGACTGTTTTACGGACACGGACAAATCTACGGACACGTTTTTTCTCAAGATTGAGTCTGAGAAAAAGAACTAACAGGTTTTCAAAACGCCCGCAAACCTCCCCACCCACACCGTAACCTATTTACGGTGAGCGCATCATCGGAAAGAAATATCAATACTTGGAAGGGTCTCTCCTTACATACTCCTTCCGAACCCGCTGGAGGGAATCTTCTCGCTGTCGCACCGCTCCACCATCCTTTCAGCTCTGCGCCTAAAAGGACGATCAGTTGCGTAAAGGGGGTGATGCGCGGGCCGTCTGTCGATATCCTTTCGCGCACAGGCTCCTTTCTATAGTTTTGTATCAGCAGTGTAAGCAAAACCAAAGGACATGGCCACCAAAGAGTTGATGTATGAGGGAAGGAAGGTGAGTTACACCTACAATGAGCACGCAACCTGGACAGAACTGGACCAGCAACTGGCGGATGCGCTGTTCGGGCTGGCGGAACGGGAGGCGGCTCTGGAGCGGGATGTGAAGGCCGCCATGGAACGGGCCGGGGCGGTGGATAAGGAGCTGAAGGCCGTGGCCGAACAGACCACAGCGGTGCGCGAGGTGCTGCGCGCGGCCCAGACTGCTGCCACCGACTATGTGGCCGCCCTGCAACTGGGCCGAACGGACACGGCCGATGCCTTTGCCGAGGCCGTGAACGCGGCCAACGATGCCATACATGATCAGCACGACCGCTTCACGGACCAATATGAGGCGTACTGCGCTGTGATAGAGGACCACAAGGCCTTTTTGGATAGGATGGACAGCGAGGGCGAGGAATGGGACGCGCATATACACGACCTGATAGTGAAGGCGTGCAAGACCGATGGCATAGCGACCGATGCGGTGAGCTTTGACCAGGCGCATCAGGACCTGCTGGGCATACTGAGTGTACATGCCGACCACCAAAAGGACATGCTGCAGTACATGCTGGATGTGGCAGCCGAGCACGACCAGCTGCATGAGCGGATAGCGGGGCACCAAGAGGTGTTCGGGGAGTATTGCGAGCGGCTGAAGGTGATAGATCTGCTGAGCCAGAAGCTGGCAGGCGCGGTGCAGGTGGGGCTGAACTGAGGGGGGTGGGCGGCAGGGCCGTCTGTGGAGCAAAGGGCCGGGGAAGATGCTCCTACATGGCACCCCCAGAAAGTACCGAACCCGCTTGGCCGAGGGGGAGTGGCCTGAGCGGGTTCGGAGGGAAAGAGTGGTACGTTGATAGACGGGTGCCCCACGTAGGGTTGCCTGAACCGGTATGTGTGGGTTGCAGTCCTTTTGGTGCATGGGTGCATGCAGCGGGCCTAAGGGGGCGTGCATTAGTTTCGTGACACCTAAACACACCCACCATGCGCCACCTGATGTTCGCCCTGCTGCTATGCTGTGCCGTTGATGCCGTTGCCCAACAGACCACCGAGCGCCACCGTAAGGTGGAGGTGCGCGAGAGCAACACCCGATGGGATGCCGACATAGACACCACACAGGCGCACAGCCTGATACATGCCGAGCGCATAGCGGTGAGCAACGGGGGTCCGAGCATGGAGAAGAACGTGGGCAACCCGATGACCTTCAAACTGGTGAACAAGGCCGGGGAGGGCCGCACGGTGAACAGCCGTGCCGAAGGCGTGGTGACCATAGGCGGCAAGCCGTATTACACGGCCATGCTGGAGCTGGGCCTCAACCAGGGCACTGAGATGATATGGAAGAAGGTGCCCGTGGTGCTGATGGACCGCACAGCCGAGCAGTATGGCCTGATCGTGGGCCGCGACTTCACGGCCGGCACCGTGACGGTGAAGGACTGAGGTGAGATATTGACAGGACCGGTCGCGTCCATGCAGGCTTAGCGTGGGTACCTGCCCTTTGCGATGCAGGACTGGAGCGGACCGCTGAAGGGAAGACCCTTTGCAATGACGGGGCGCAACATTACCCCATGTGATTGCCCTCAATTGTACCAGTTATCCTTATGCTCGCTTCGGAGTATTCCTTTTCATCCTTTTGTCTTGATATCCCGCAAGGGCGGGATAAACTCCAGGATCAAAACCCTTCGACATGCTCAGGATGACAACAGGCTAGTGGACATTTCCCTGCGAAACTCGGGGACGGTCGCTTTCCGCGCGTTCCGGGCCTTTCGGAAGACCTCACTCTACGGAACGCTTCCTCGGGCCTGCGCACGCTCCCTTACCCCGGTTTCGCAACGTGAAATGTCCAAGGCCACCCAGCGAACTGCCCCTAAATCACCCTCATATAAATACGTCTATTGGTAAGACTGCGGGGAATCACTTACCCCAAGTTCCTAAATCCATACAGGTACTTACCTTCGGTTGAAATTCTCAGACCATGGCAACCACACCCTTAGTAGATACGAGCATTGAGGTTCTGAAAAAGATGCCCCCTGAGAGCAAGATGGAGGACATCATGAACGAGCTGCACCTTATCGACCAGGTGCTTCAGGGGATGAGTGATGCGGAAATGGGCAAGGTGGCCAGCACAGGGGAACTTCTGGAGCGGATGAACGCGTGGCGCAAGGTGTGATCTGGTCGCACAGGGCGGAGGCCAATCTCCGGGCCATCTATGAGTTCATTGCGCATGACTCGGAGGTATATGCATGGCGCTTTGTACAGCGTCTGGTGCAGTCAACGGAAGAGCACCTTCCGAACAACCGCCACATGGGGCGCGCAGTACCTGAGTTTGTCGGAACGCCCTTGCACACGCTACGGGAGATCGTCTATCGGGGCTACCGCATCATATATGACCCGGATGGGGCGAACGGTATCACGGTCCTGGCGGTGATTAACGGACGCATGGAGATAGGTAAGCAGTTTGAATTGGAGTAGTCCAAAGTATTGCCGCTATATGTCCTCCATCCATTGAACCATTGGGTCAATGCCAAAGGGTATTTCACGGAGGGCCCTTAGTGACCCACGGATGGTAAGGACAAGTATGAGATTGCTTCGTTCCTCACCATGACGAGAGGACGGAGTGTTCAGGGAAGACCCATCGCGATGACGAGAGGGATGGCCTCAGAGCCCTGCCACCTTGCGGAGCAGGTCGTATAGGGCGGGGTCGCTGGGGCGCGGGGCGTTGAGTTCAATGGGGCGGCCATCGGGCCCGAAGAGCATGTAGCGCGGAATGCTGTTGACCCCGAACTTCTTGCATATCTCGCTCTGCCACCCGCCCGGGCTGAACCCGTGGGTGCCACCGAGCTGCAACTGATCGAGGGCCTTCATCCATGCATCCTCGGTATTGTCGATGCTGATGAACACGAAGGCGATCTTTTTGAGGTCCTTTTTGCTGAAACGGGCCATCAGCTCCTTGCTGTAGGGGAACTCCTTGCGGCAGGGGCCGCACCAGCTGGCCCACACATCGAGGTAGACCACCTTGCCCTTGAGGTCGGCCAGTTTGAAGGTGCCGCCCCCCACCTTGTTGAAGGCGATGTCGGGCCCTGCGTAGGAGGCATCGGCCTCGGTCTTGCCCTTTGCAGGCTCGGCATCGTAGAGCCGCGGGCCCACCAGCCTGGCCAGCCGCTGCTCAAGGTCAGAGCCCTCGGTGCCATGCAGCTTGATGAGTCGCCTCAGGTCGGAGGCAGGCAGGGACTCGCGCCTCATGAGCGCGTAGTGGTACCAGAAATGGCGGAGCACCTCGTTGTCGGTCAGGTTGGCCCGTGCCACATCGACCACCGCGTCCACCTCTTCCTCGGCTGTCTTGAAACGGTAGAAGTCGCGCTCCTGCAATGCCCTGTAGCGCACATACTCCACGAGCAGGGCGGTGTGGAAACGGTCGGTGAGCATCTGGCGGTCCTGCACCATGGGCCACGTTATCTCATCGGCCATCACAGGCGGCAGGCTGATGGCCTTCTCGGGCTTGTCGCGCTCGGTGCGCTGGCTTGCAAAGGCCAACAGGCCGTAGTGGTAGTATGCACTCACGTGCTTGCGGAACCAGACCTTGAACGCATCGTTGGCCGCGCTCTTGCCCAACAGGTCCATGGTCTGCCTGCGCAGGCGGAACAGGTCCATCTCGAGCCCGTCCACATTGGTGGCCGCGGCTGTCTGCTCCATGAGCCACACAAACATGTTGCGGTTGCCGAAGGTGCTGTCCAGCCGGGCGAGGAACTGCACCTCGGGCCCGCCCTCGACCTTGAAGGTCTCGGTGAGGAATTCGGCATCGAACGCCACCGTGGCCTCGCAGCCGGCACAGGTGCGGAAACGCGCATCCTTATCCTTGTAGCGGAGGATGACTGGCGCCAAAGGCCCGACAGGCAGGCGCACCTCGTCCTGTCTGACAGGGTCGATATCGAGCGTGGTGGTATCGCCAAGCAGGGTGTTGATCACCTTGAGCGAGAGGCGCTCGTCTTTCGGTCCGTTGATACGGAAGTGCAGCACACTTTCGCCCTGTGCAAGGGCACCGAGCGGAAGCAGCAGGCAGCAGAGCAGCAGGGCGCGCATCAGCGGGTACGGATAAGGCGTGACACGGTGCGTACCTGATCGCTCATCAACCGCACAAGGAAGGCCCCGTTGGCGAGGTTGAGTGCATCGGCATCGAATTGCAGACGCTGCTGGCCTGCCTTCAACCTGCCGCTATGCACCCCTTTGAGCAATCGGCCGTTGAGGTCGATCAGTTCGATGGTGGCATCAATGTCCTGCCTCAGGTCCAGGTCAATATGGGCCAGTCCGCGCACCGGGTTAGGGCTGACGCTGAACGCTGCCACGGGGTCGCGCTGCACATTCACCCCTTCAGGATATTCCCCTTTTATGATGCTGAAATCGTCCATCACCGTGCCCTCGGCCGTGAGATAGCGCAGGTTGAGGGTGTCACCGTTCACACGTATGTGGCTCGACCCGACACAGGTGGCGCATCCGTGGCTGAAGTACATGACGGGGTGCTGCAAGGGGGCGCCATCGTCCTTGCTGCCCGAGTTGCCCTGCACCACATACACGGTGCCGCGGTTGGGCTGCGGCCCATCGGTGTATTTGCGGTAAGGGGTGCCATCGGCCATGCGGCCGCTGCTGCCGTCCACCACGTGCTGTGCGGCATCGAACGCATCGGGGGTGTCATACAGACCGTGAATGAGCATGGACCGCTCATATACGTGGCTGTGGCCGGTGATGACGAGGTCGACCCCGTACTCTTCGAGGATGGGGATGATGTTCTCGCGCATGGCCTGCATATACACTTCCCAGAAGGCATCGCTGTCGTGGCTGCCATCGGTGTGCGGGGGCTGATGGAAATAGGCCACCACCCAGGGCTGCGTGTTGGCCTGGAGGTCGGCATGCAGCCAATTGGTGAATGGCGACCCGCTGAAGCTGGAGAACGGGCTCACCCCGGTCCAGTCGTTGGCCCCACCGAACACGGCCCCTATCTCGGAGTTGAGCGACATGAAGTGCACGTTGCCGATATCGTAGCTGTAGAACGCCTCGAGGCCCGAAGGCACACCCCCTAACTCGCCATTGGTGGGCACATCGACAATGTCGTAGTACGGCCCCGAGTGCTGTGTGGGGCTGATGTTGCTGAGCACGGGCGCCACCGAATTGTAGTCGTGGTTGCCGGGGCAGGGCATGAAGGGCACCCTGCGGAACATCTCGGCATAGCCGAACTCGGTGCCGAACACCTTGGTCTGGAACTCATCATCGGTGCCATCGTCATAGGCATTGTCGCCCAACCATATCCATGTGTCGGGCATGTTGTCGCCCACGTGGTTGAGGTAGGCGTTCTTCACGGCCATCTGCTCGGTGTTGCCCTTGCCGAAATCGCCAATGGCCCACACATTGACCGGCTGCACGGTGCCTGCCACGGGCATGGTGCGAAAACGGTGGTCGGCATCGGCCCCGGCCAGCACCGTGGTGCCATCGCCAATGGCATAGTGGTATTCGGTGTAGGGCTGCAGACCCGTGATGTTGAGGGTGTGGTCGGTGGTCGGGGTAAGGTCTTCCACCGCATTGTCCATCACTCCGCTGAGCGATGGGCCCCAATTAACGCGCGATGGTGTGGCAACATCGGTGCGCCACTTCACCTTCATGCTGGTCTGGGTGGGGAACTGGAGATAGGGCCCGCGTGTGACGGTCTGGGCCTGAACGGCCCATGATGCAGCACCCAGCAGGGCCAAGGTGAGGAGTGTTTTCACTGGTCGATGAATTGCCCCACGAAGGTAGATCGCAGGTTAAGGGACAGGTGGACGATGACGGTTAGCCTATGGTTAATTTCGTGGGCCATGTCGCGCAGCCTATTTGCCTTGTCTGTACTGTTCGTTCTGGGGGCGTGCCAAAGTGTTGACGAACACATGCCCTGTACAGGTGATGCCGACCTCAGGGGCCGCCTGTGCCGCGAGGTGATCAGTGTGGGAGATGAGCCCATCGGGCAGGTGGAGGTGAGCTATCCCACATCGAACACCGTGGAGAGACTGTACCGCACCGTAGCGGGCGATGTGACCAGAACCACCACCGAAGTGTACCAGTCGGGCCGGCTGCTGAGCATAACCCAGGATGCCGAGGATGGTGTGAAACGGGCAGTGTTCGCCTACGACACCACTGACAGCCTGCGCTCGGTGATGCATTACAGCGGCACCGCGCTCGACAGTTCAGTGACCATAGACTACGCCTTGGGGCGCAGGGTGCTGGAGACGGTATCGGGCAAAGGGTCGCGCGCCTATGTCTATTACGATGACGGAATGGGCCCGCTCTATCGCCTCGTAGACCGCGACACGGCAGGCACTACCCTGCGCTACAGCCAATACGAGTATTACGGCACCGGGCAGACGCGCATTGAGCACCGTCTGGCCGATCACACTTCGGACGGGCACACGCTGCTTACCCTTGGCCCCGGTGGCCGCACCGAACAGGCCACACGATTCTCGGCCCTTGGCGATACGATGTGGGCCATCAGCTATTCGTACACCACCGATGGCCGCCTTGTGCGCAGGCTCACCGAACAGACCGGCCCCGATACCGCATCAGACTTTCTCTACTACTGACCATGACCGATACCCTGCGAGCCCGAATAATGGCTGTACACGCCTTTCATGACGCGTTCGGCATTGCCAACAACACAGCGCCACAGGCCGACCTCGGCAGCGAGCGCGAGCACCTGCTGCGCTACAACCTGATGCGCGAGGAGAACGAGGAGTATCTCGAGGCCTGCCGCAAAGGCGACCTGATAGAGATAGCCGATGCCCTTGGCGACATGATGTACATCCTGTACGGAACCATGTGCCGCCACGGCCTCCAGGACCACATGGCAGCGGTGTTCGATGAGATTCACCGCAGCAACATGAGCAAGCTCGATGCCGATGGCCGGCCCATTTACCGCGAGGATGGTAAGGTGCTGAAGAGCGAGTTGTACTTCAGGCCCGATATAAAGGGGGTACTGATTAACAACGGAATTGAGATCTGACCAATAAAAGGACACATGAGAAACCTACTGATCGGCCTGATAGCCACCGTCTGTCTCACAGCACCCGCGTGCAAGAACGAGGAGACTGAGAAGCGCGACAACCTTGCCAAGACCTGGCGCATGGATAAGGTATTCCTGAACGGGAATGATGTAACGGCTGTGCACAATGCCGCCTTTACCAACTACCGAATCAGTTTTACGCGTAGCGGTGAATTCACGGAGACTTATCTGGCCCTAGGGGCTCTGAGCACGACCAAGACCGGTAGCTGGAGCTTTTACAACAGCTATGACGGCCTCCAACTACAGGACGGGAGTGAGACGCGCTATTACGATTTCGAAAAGATCGAGGACAACAGCCTCATATTGACCGAGCAGACAGGCAGCGACCTGAACCGCTACGAGCTTTTGCCTGAATAGGCACGCCCGGTTCAGTCAATCACCCAGGTCTCGCGGCCCCTCAGCAGCTTATTCAGATCGCCCTTGCCTGAGCGGGAGAGGCTGTCGTTGATCTGCGCTTTGAGCTGATCCTCGTAGGTGGGGCGGCTTTCCTGATAGAACACCCCGAACGGCCGTGGCATGGCCCCCACGTTGGCAGGATCATCGAAAAGGCGCGTCAGAATCCCCGCCTTGGTCCGGTCGGTGGGGTCGTGTATCCACAGGTCGTCCGGACTGTGGCCTTCGCTCAGGTTAACAATCTGAGGCCTGAACCCATCGAGGCGGATGCCCATGCTGTCGCCCTCACCGAACACAAGCGGTCGGCCGGCCTCCATATACAGTCCGTGCACCTTTTTGGTAGCCTTGTCTGTGAAGGTCTCGAAGGCCCCATCATTAAAGACATTACAGTTCTGGTATATCTCGACCAGCGATGTGCCCTTGTGCATGTGTGCGGCCTTCAGCACATCCTGCATGTGCTTGGGGTCGCGGTCCATGGTGCGGGCAATGAAGGTGGAGTCGGCCCCGAGGCACAGCGCCAACGGGTTGAACGGATGGTCCAGACTGCCCATCGGGGTGCTCTTCGTAAGCTTGCCCTGTTCTGAGGTGGGCGAGTACTGGCCCTTGGTGAGCCCGTAAATCTGGTTGTTGAACAGCAGCACATTCACATCAAAGTTCCGCCTGAGCAGATGGATGAAATGATTGCCGCCAATGGACAGTGCATCGCCATCGCCCGTCACTATCCAAACGCTGAGTTCGGGACGGCTGGCCTTGAGGCCGCTGGCAATGGTGGTGGCCCGGCCATGTATGCTGTGCATACCAAAGGTCTCCATGTAGTAAGGGAACCGGCTTGAACAACCGATGCCGGAGATAAATACAATGTCCTCGCGCCTGAGCCCGAGCTCAGGTATCACACGCTGCACCTGCTTGAGGATGGAATAGTCGCCACAGCCGGGGCACCAGCGCACCTCCTGATCTGTTTCGAGATCCTTGGGTGTGAATGCGGGGCGGTCGAGTGTCTCAGTCATTTCGGTCAATTGGCAGAAAACGTATTGATCAGGGGGTCGGGATGTTCAACCGAGTATCTCAGCGGCTTTTTGCTTGATCTCATCCTTGGTGAAAGGGATCCCCATCACCTTGTTGAGCCCTATGGCGGGAATCAGGTATTTGCCACGGATGATGAAGCTCAATTGGCCGGTGTTCATCTCGGGCACCAGCACATGCTTGAATCCGTGCAACAGTTCACCAAGATTCTTAGGCATCGGATTGATGTAGCGCAGATGGGCGTGGCTGACGCTGTGCCCCTCGGCACGCAACTCGCGCACAGCGGCCTTGATGGCCCCGAAAGTGCTGCCCCAACCGAGAATGAGCAGGTCACCCGATTCGGGACCCTCCTCGGTGGTCTGGCGGGCAATGTGGTCGGCCACCTTCTCCACCCGGGCCGCACGGGTGTTCACCATGTGCTGATGGTTGGCGGGGTCGTAGCTGATATTGCCGGTGATGTCCTCTTTCTCAATGCCCCCGATGCGGTGCTCGAGGCCAGCGGTGCCCGGCACGGCCCATTTGCGGGCCAGGTCAGCATTGCGCCTGTAGGGCATGTAACGGCCGTCCTCGAGGTCATCGGCCGTGGCAAACCGAGGATTGATGGCAGGCAGGTCCGCGGCCTTCGGGAAACGCCACGGTTCGGCACTATTGGCTATGTAACCATCGCTGAGGAAGAACACCGGCATCATGTGCTCTACCGCAATGCGGCAGGCCTCGAGTGCCATGTGGAAACAGTCGGAAGGGGTGCTGGCGGCCACCACGGCCACAGGCGCCTCGCCATTGCGCCCGAACATGGCCTGAAAAAGGTCGGCCTGTTCGGTCTTTGTAGGCAGACCGGTGCTCGGACCGCCCCGCTGCACATTCACGATCACCAATGGCATCTCGAGCATCAGTGCCAGACCAATGGCCTCGCCCTTGAGCGCTATACCGGGCCCCGATGAGGCCGTGACACCCAGATGGCCTCCGAAACTCGCCCCGATGGCCGCCCCGATGGCCGCGATCTCATCCTCGGCCTGATAGGTGGTGACACCGTGATTCTTGTATTTCGAAAGATCGTGCAGGATGTCTGAAGCGGGTGTGATGGGGTAGCTGCCATAGAACACCGGCAGCCCGCTCATCTGCGCAGCCGCGACAAGACCCAGAGCGGTGGCCTGATTGCCCATGATGCTTCGGTACTCGCCCGCAGGCATGTTGGCACGGGCCACACTTACGCGGGTGGCATTGGCCTCAATGGTCTCGCCATAGGCATAGCCCGCATTGAGCACCTTCACATTGGCCTCGGCCACAGCGGGCAACTTGGCAAACTTGTCGGCAATGAACTTGAGCGTGGCGCTCAGGTCGCGGTCATACATCCACAGAATGAGACCGAGCACAAACATGTTTCGTGTACGGTCGGTCTCGCGGGTGCCGAATCCGCTGTCCTTGAGGCATTCGCGGGTGAGGCGGGTCACATCCACACTGATGAGCCGATAACCCGAGAGCGTGCCATCGGTGAGCGGGGCGGCCTCGTCAGGGTACTTGGCCAGGCGCATGTTCTTAGGGTCGAAACCATCGCTGTTGGCTATGATGGTCCCACCCTTTTTCAGTTTGCCCAGATTGGCCTTCAGTGCGGCCGCGTTCATCACCACAAGGGTGTCGCACAGGTCGCCCGGAGTGAATATCTCGATGCTGCCGAAATGCACCTGAAAACCTGAGACCCCGGCCAAGGTGCCCTGTGGGGCGCGTATCTCGGCCGGAAAATTTGGGAACGTGCTCACATCGTTGCCGAAGAGCGCGTTGGTGGTGGTGAACTGGTTACCTGTGAGCTGGATGCCGTCTCCGCTGTCGCCAGCGAAAAGGATGGTGACCTCCTGAGCCTTGGTCAATGTGGCAGACATGCCTCTTAGCCTGATTTTAGGGCCGCGAAGGTACGCCCTGCACTTGGGGCGGGGAGGACTTTGCTCAGTTCAAGATAGTGAAATGTAACCACGGAGTTGCCTTGACAGGTCCTCGCCCAAACACCACCGCCCCTCTCGGGGCGGCAGTTCAGTTCCAATAAAGATTAACAGGATGACTCAGTCCACGTTGTCGTGGAGGAATGAGTTGTTGCCGCGGATCTCGCTCCGCTTCTGACCTGAGCCATCGTCCTCGCCTTCGCCAATAGAGTAGCGCGATACGCTGCTCTCGCTGCTGTGGGGAACATCGTTGAGGGCCACATTCCTGCGCTTGAATGCCGGGACGCTTTCCAGTTCCTGCAGATTGGCCGGGTTGCGGAAGCGCTGATTCATGCCTTTGAGGCGCTCCATGCGCTCCTGTTGCATGCGTTGCTGCTCTTCGAGTTCCGTGTCGGTGCGGATGGTCTCGAGACGCACCATCACCGGGCCGAGAACGGTCTCTTGGGCCACTGCCACCGGTGCTGTTGTCTCTTCGGCCACGGGCTCCTGTGCGGTGCTCAGTTCCTCTTCCACCTCTTCCTCGTACAGGCTGAACACCACTTTCTCCTCCAGAGTTTCAGGGGTGCTGATGCTCAGTTCCACCTCGGTTGGCTGTTCGTTGGCGGCTGCGATGTCGTTTAGCACCTCTTCGCGCAGGTCGCTCAGGCGCAGGTCGTCCTTGGCTTCGGGCACTGAGGTGAGCGGGGTGCTCTTGGGTTCCCAGCTGGAGGTGTTAAAGAGGTTGCTTACCGGCTCCTCCACTTTGACCACTGGTTCGGGGGTGTGCATCAGTACTGGCGCTGGGGCAGGCACTGGGGCCGGTGCAGGGGCCGGTGCCACAGCCACCGTCTCGGTGCGCACCTCAGCGGCCTTGGTGCCACCGTACAGGTCGTGTACCACAAGCCTCTGTTGGGCCACAGGCTCTACAACGGGCTTGCGTCCGTTGAATCCGGTGGCGATGATGGTCACCATGATGTTCTCGCCCAGATTCTCGTCATAACCGTTACCCCAGATGATGTCGGCCTCCTGACCAGCTTCGTTCTGAATGAAATCGGTTATCTCGGTCACCTCGTCCATCTCAATCTCGGCATTGCCCGAGCTGATGTAGAGCAGGATGTTGGACGCACCGAATATATTGTTGTCGTTGAGCAGGGGCGATGCAAGGGCGCTGCGCACAGCGTTGAGGGCGCGGTCCTGACCGCTGGCAATGGCCGATCCCATGATGGCCACACCACTGTTGGTCATAACGGTGCGGACGTCCTCAAAATCCACGTTTATGTAGCCCTCGACAGTGATGATCTCAGCAATGCCCTTGGCAGCAGTGGTCAGTATATCATCGGCCTGCCCGAATGCCTCGCTCAGCTTCAGGTTGCCATACACCTCGCGCAGCTTGTCGTTGCAGATCACCAGCATGGTGTCAACGTTGTTGCGGAGTTCTTCCAATCCGCTGTCGGCCTGCACACGCCTGCGCTTGCCCTCGAAGTTGAACGGCACTGTGACGATAGCCACCGTGAGGATGCCCATTTCCTTGGCCACCTGAGCTATTACAGGGGCTGCACCGGTACCCGTGCCACCACCCATGCCAGCCGTGATGAACACCATCTTGGTATTGTCCGAGAGAAATGCCTTGATGTCCTCCAGGTTCTCCAACGCTGCATTGCGGCCAACAGCGGCCTGGGCACCGGCACCACGACCCTCGGTGAGGCTCTGGCCCAACGCGATCTTGGTGGGCACCGGACTCATGTCCAGCGCCTGCTTGTCGGTGTTGCAGACTACGAAATCCACCCCGCGGATACCCCTGCGGAACATATGGTTCACCGCGTTGGACCCGCCCCCACCCACACCGATCACTTTGATGATCGATGAATCCATGTCTTCGGGCATGTTGAAGTTCATCATCTGCTTAACCATCTCTTCTTGATTTAATGGGTCAATGTTCAGTTGTGGCAAGGGTTGTGCGATGGCCACATGCATCAGTTTATCAAAGGGTGAATGTTGAAATCAATGATGGCTGAAAGTGAGTCGTGACAAGGGTTCTGGAGGGTTCAGACGATGTTTTCCGATCACTCTGTCAAATAATTGAAATGAACGGAAGTCAGTTCTGGGGAACTGATGTTCATTGCCACAGGTCCGACCATTGCCGATTCCCATTTCAATCAATTCCCTCGTTCATCCATTGGTCCAGTGCCTTGCGGATGCGCTGCCAGAAGTCAGCCTGTCCTTTCCGGTCGAGATCCTTCATGTCCAATTGGGTAGGTTCTGGCGCGGGGATAGGTTCGGGTGCAGGGGCGGTTTCTGCCACCGGTTCCGGTTCGGACGACCGAACCTCTGGCTGCCGATTGGGCCGGGGGGTGCGGGCATCGATCATTTCAAAGCCCTTCATAACCAGGCCTACGCCTGTGGCATAGATGGGCGAGTTCATGTCATCGCGGTTGGCGCTGCTCAGGTGCTCGCTGGGGTAGCCTATCCTGACACCCATGCCGGTGACATACTCCACCAGATTCTTAAGGTGTTTCAGGTTGGCACCACCGCCTGTCACCACAATGTCGGCCCCCAGCTTTTTCTCGTAGCCCGAGTTGCGTATCTCAAAATAGACCTGCTCAATGATCTCCTCCATGCGGGCCTGGATGATGGAGGCCAGGTTCTTCATGCTTATCTCTTTGGGCTCGCGTCCGCGAAGACCAGGAATGCTTACAATCTCGTTGTCCTTCATCTCGCTGGCCAGGGCCGATCCGAACTTGACCTTGAGCACCTCGGCCTGGTGGCGTATGATGTTGCAGCCTTCTTTGATGTCTTCGGTGATGATGTTGCCGCCCAACGGGATAACGGCCGTGTGGCGGATGATGCCATCGTGGAAGATGGCCACATCGGTGGTGCCGCCACCGATATCGACCAGGGCCACACCGGCCTCCTTCTCATCTTCGGCAAGAACGGAGTCGGCACTGGCCAATGGCTCGAGCACCACGCCCTGCACATTCAGGTTGGCCTTCATCGCGCAGCGGAAAATGTTCTTGATGGCGGCCACCTGCCCTGCAATGATGTGGAAGTTGGCCTCGAGCCGAATGCCGCTCATGCCTATCGGGTCCTTGATCCCCGATTCATTGTCAACGAAAAAGTCCTGCGGCAGCACGTGTATGATCTGCTCGCCCGGTAGCATGACGAGGCGTTGCATGTCCTCAATGAGGGCATCCACATCGCTGCGATTTATCTCGTCATCGAGCGATGTACGGGTGCGCACCCCGCGGTACTGCAACGACCGGATGTGCTGGCCTGCTATGCCGATGCACACATCGCTGATGGTAAGGCCGGTGCGCTGTTCGGCCTCGGCCACCGCTGCCTTGATGGCCTCAACGGTCTTGTCGATGTTGGCCACCACACCCCGGCTCACCCCGAGGCTCTCCGAGCGGCCAACGCCCAGTATCTCAATCTTGCCATACTGGTCCTTTCGCCCTACTATGCAGGCCACTTTGGTGGTGCCTATGTCGAGGCCTACCACGATGTCACTGTTGTGCCGGTCCATTCAGAATTGGTTTTTTGGTGCAGATCACTTGATCCTTGTACTTCAGGTTGATGGTGCTGTACTTGTCCCAACCCACGCGGGGCAGACCCTGCGTGTAGAACTCGCGCAGCTTGTTGAACTTGCCCTCCATTTGCTCAACGCTGCCCAGGATGATGTGGTGCTGCCCCACGAGCGGGGTCAGAACCAGGTCGTGCTGGGGCGTCACCTCTACCTGATCTATCTGTTCGGCCCAGAAAGGGTCGGCACGGAGGTACATGGTCAGCTTGAACAGGTCGTCCATCAGGCTCACAGCAGCAAGGGTGTCGTTGAGGCGCGCAACATTGTAGCTCTGGATCAGGTCGTAGCTGTCCAGTATATGTCCGGTGGCCACTGGCACACGGGCGGTGTAGTTGTCGCTGGTGGGCATGAGCCAGCCCTCCTCGTCCATGTAAAAACTCTCGCCCATTGCGGTGAAAACACGTAGCACGGGCCTGCGCTGCTGCACACGCACGGCCATGGTGCCATCGAGGCGGGAAGACACCTCGGCCCTGCGAATGTGCGGGTGCCGCTCAATGGCCTGTTCGTATCGGTCTATGTCAATGCTGTGCAAAGGCCTGCCGATCAGGCTGTCGCCACGGTCCAATATGATGGTGCGCACATCGTCATCGGCCACAAAATAGTTGCCATCGGTGTGGTCCACATGAATCTCAATGGCCGAGCAGCGCACCTTCTCAGTCTCGCGCGCGCTGAAGCCGAGCACTGCCAGCAGCCCTCCGAAGGCTAGGATCATGCCTGATATGTTCAGGATGCGTCTCACCTTCATGACTTCAGTGCTTCGCTGATGGGTTTCACGGCCCGGTCTATGTCGCCAGCGCCCAGCGTGAGGAGCACCTGTAGGCCAGACATACCTCTGAGCAGGGCGGGCAGTTCATCGCGGTGGGCCATGCGCTTGTCGGTCATGGGCACCATTTCAAGCAGCCATTCGCTCGTGATGCCGGGCATGGGCAGTTCGCGGGCGGGGTAGATGGGCAGCAGGATGAGGCGGTCCAGCTCGGCAAGGCTCTGGGCAAAACCTTCGGCCAGGTCGCGGGTGCGGCTGAACAGGTGCGGCTGGAACACCCCTGTCACGTGTCTGCCCGGATTGAGCTCGCGCACCGAACGGATGCAGGCGCTCAGCTCGGCCGGATGGTGGGCGTAGTCGTCAATGAACAGCAGTCTCTCGGTGCGGATGATGGCCTCAAACCTCCGCTTGGCCCCGCGGAATGTGGCCAGGCCCTGACGCAGCTCATCGGCCGAGATGCCCACATGCAATGCTGCCGAAGCTGCACCTATGGCGTTCTCCAGATTGTGTCGGCCTGGCATCCCGAATCGCAGCCCCTCAATTTTTCCCTTTGGGGTGATGAGGTCAAAAGAATACAGTCCGTCCACAGGGCGCAGGTTATCAGCATGATGATCGGCCATGGCTCCGTCCACGGCATAGGTCATGCAATTGGTATGTTCCAGATCGAGGCCCTGCCGCTTGATCAGCATGCCATCAGCGCCCAACCGGCCTACGAATTCGCGGTATGTGGCCCGCATCTCCTCGGGTGTGCCGTATATGTCGAGATGATCGGGATCAACACTGGTGAGCACCGTCAGGGCCGGTGACAGCTGTAGGAAGCTCCTGTCGTACTCATCGGCCTCGGCCACCATGAGGTGCGAGGCAGTGTTCACCACCAGGTTGGAATTGAAATTGGCCGCAATGCCGCCCAAAAAGGCATTACAGCCTTTGGACGAGCCATGCAGCAGATGGGCCAGGATGCTCGAAGTGGTGGTTTTGCCATGCGTGCCCGCCACGGCCAGTGTGGTGTACTGGCGCGATATGTGGCCGAGCACTTCTGACCGTTTCAGTACCTTGTATCCATTCTGCCTGAAGTAAAGCAGCTGCGGATGGTCCTTTGGAACGGCAGGTGTCAGGATGACGAGGGTGGTTGCTGGGTCGAGGAACCCCAGCGGAATACTCTGCACCTCATCATCGAAAATCACTTGCATACCCTCCGTCTCGAGCTCGGCCGTGAGAGGAGAGGGAGTTCGGTCGTACCCGGCCACTGGCAGCCCCTTGCCAGCATACCAGCGGGCCAGGGCACTCATGCCTATACCCCCTATGCCGAGCAGATACACGCGCTGTATGTTGTCAACCGTGATCATTTCTCGGATTCCAGTTGTCTGATTGCGAGCCTTTCGCGTGCCTCCAGTATAGCTTGATGGAGACGCGACTCCAACTCGGTCTTTGATGGCAGTTGGGTCCAGTATTCGGCCACCAGGATGCCGTCTTTGTGCATCTCCAGGAGTTCAACTTGTTCGCGGCTACTTTCAGCACAAAGGATCAGCCCTATTGGCGGTTCCTCTCCGGGCTGTTTCTCATAGCGGTCCAACCATTTTAGATAGAGCTCCATCTGGCCTTTGTATGAGGCTTGGAATTTTCCGATCTTCAGTTCCAGGGCCACGAGTCGCCTCAATGGCCTATGGTAGAATAACAGGTCTATGTAGTGATCTTCTCCATCTATGATCAGGCGCTTCTGCCTTGCCACAAAAGCGAATCCTCTGCCGAGTTCAAGGATGAACTGCTCAAGGTTGGTGAGTATCGCCTGCTCGAGATCAGCTTCCAGAAAGGTGTTGCTGATTTGCAGAAAATCTAACAGGTAAGGGTCCTTGAAAACTGTAGGCCCCACATTTCCAGACGGTGTGCCTGTCTGCATCTCAGCCAGTGCCGTCCGTTCGTAGGTCTTGCGGTCTATGTTCTGTCTTAGCTCCCGAACTGACCACATCTCAGTTGCAGTTCTGTTTGCATAGAACTCCTGCAACTCTCTGTTCTTGAGCGGCAAAATGGCTATGAGATGCGACCAGCTCAATTGTCGTGACAGTGTAACGACAATCTCCTTTTCGGGGAATTCACTAGCGAACTGCATCATTCGCCTTAGATTCTTCACCTCGAAACCTCTTCCGTGAGTACGGACTAATTCTCGTGACAGTGTAACGACAATCTGTTTTCCGTATTCTGCCCTGTCCCCTTTGACAATGTGTCTGTTGATATGATGCCCGACTTCCCAATATACTACTATCAGAGTGGCATTCAATTGCGTCACGGCCTTCTTCTGCCCAGCTACTATAATGGATGAGAGCTGAACGAGAAGCTCAGATTCCATGTAAGGGGAATGTTCTGCTCTACTCATCCCCTGGCGAGTTTCAATACTTCAGAAGCAATGACTGCATCGGCATCAGTGCGGGCAAGCGACCGGGCCTGGGCGGCCATTTGGGCACAGCGGGCAGGATCGGCCAGCAGTGCCAGGGCCGCATCGACAAGTGTGGCCGATGCCTCATTGTCGGCCACCAACTGGGCCGCACCGGCCTCCACCATGGCGCGGGCGTTGCTGGTCTGGTGATCCTCGGCCGCAAAGGGGAAGGGCACAAGGATGCTGGCCTTGCCGGCTATGCAAAGCTCGCTGATGGAGCTGGCCCCGGCCCGGCTCAGCACCACATCGGCCGCTTCATAGGCCAGGTCCATGCGGGTGATGAACGGGTGCGCGAAATCTCTGCTCACAGACGAGGAATAGCTCTTCCCTGTCTGCCAGATCAACTGTATCCCTGCCTTTTCAAAGGCCGGCAGTCCTGCTTCAACAGCTTTGTTTACGCTTCGTGCGCCCAGACTCCCGCCAATAATGAGCAGTGTCTTTTTTGATGGGTCGAGGCTGAAGAAGCGCTGGGCCTCCTCTCGTTTGCCCGCCAGGTCCAATATGTCCTTGCGCACTGGGTTGCCTGTGATGAGGATCCTCTCTTCGGGGAAGTATCTGCCCATGCCCGAATAGGCCACACAGATGCGCCCCGCCCTTCGGCCGAGCCACCGATTTGTGATGCCCGCATGGCTGTTCTGCTCCTGAATGAGCGTAGGTATGCCCCGTATCTGGGCAGCCAACATGATGGGGCCGCTGGCAAAACCGCCCACACCCACCACCACCTGTGGGCGGTGCGAACGGATGATGCTGAATGACTGCCAAAGGCTGCCCATCAACTTGACTGGGAACATCAGATTTTTGAGAGAAAAGCTGCGTTCAATGCCGGCTATGTTGAGCCCAACAATAGGGTATCCGGCCTGCGGCACCTTTTCCATCTCCATTTTTCCGTTGGCACCAACAAAGAGGATCTCGGCATCGGGTGCGGCTGACCGTATGGCATGGGCAATGGCAATGGCCGGGAAAATGTGCCCGCCTGTGCCGCCTCCGCTTATTATGAGTCTTATGCCCAAGGATTATTGACTCTAATGTCTTGATTATCCTACTACTGGAGCATCTGCGGGGACAGGTTCAATCTCACTTTCCGGCATCGGAATCTCCTCCTTCGCCTTTCGGCTCACACTCAGCACCATGCCAAGGGCTATGCTGGTGAACCAAAGCGAGGTGCCGCCCATGCTGACCAGGGGCAGTGGCTGGCCGGTGACAGGGAAGAGGTTGACCGCAACTGCCATATTGATGAGCGCCTGAAAAATGAGGAAGAACGCGCACCCGAAGGCCAGCACGCTGCCGAACACACTCTCGGTGCGGTGCGCTATGAGCAGGGCGCGCAGCAATACAACAAGGTAGAGGAACATGACCCCCAGGCCTGTTATGAGCCCGTATTCCTCAATCACAATGGCATATATGAAATCGGAGTAAGGATGGGGCAGAAAATTGCGCTGGGTGCTGTTGCCCGGACCTACCCCTGTCACTCCCCCGTTGGCAATGGCAATCTTGGCCTGCTCCACCTGATAGTTGGCATCGGGGTCTTCTACCTGATGGGCATCGCCCTGGCCCATATAGGTCTCCACGCGCTTCTTCCAGGTGCCCATGCGGGGAAGCACCTTTTCCATGGGCAACACATACGAGAGCAGGAAAACGAACGAACCGGCCAGCATGGCCGTGCCGATGAGTGCCGCTATGTGGGCCAGCTTGGCCCGGCCGATGAACAGCAGCACCATGCTGCCTGTGAATATGAGGGCAGCCGTACTGAAGTTGGCCGGGAAGATGAGGGCGCATACCGCCAGCACGGGCAGCACCATGGGCAGAAATCCTTTCTTGAGATCGGTGATGTTCTCCTGATTTCGCGATATCTGCCTTGCCAGAAAGGTGACCAGCGCCAACTTGCCAAGGTCTGAGGTCTGGAATGAAAGGTTGATGATGGGGATGGTGAGCCAGCGGGTGGCCTCATTGCGGTTGGTGCCCAGTACCAGGGTGAGCATGAGCATGGGGATGGCCAGCCCCAGCAGCAGCACCCCAGCCCGCGAGAAGTAACTGTAAGGCACCAGGTGCACCGCGTACATCAGGAACAGCCCGAAACCCATAAGGCCCATGTGCTTGAAGAGGTAGTACCACGTGTTGCCGCCCTGGTACTTGTAGGCAAGGGTGCCCGTGCTGCTGTACACCGCCAGAACCGACAGCAACGACAGGGCAATGACCACCGTCCAGATGACGCGGTCGCCCTGCAGATACGTGCCGAACAGCGCTTTCATGCTGTGGTCAGCTCTCGGATGAGAGTTTGAGTACTGCCCTGACGAATTTGCGCCCACGGTCCTCGTAGTTGTCAAACAGGTCGTGGCTGGGGCAGGCGGGAGAGAGAATAACACACTCGCCCGGGCGTGCAAGGGCCGTTGCGGCACGCACAGCCTCCTCGGCCGTGGTGGCGGCCACCACCACCTCCACATCGGCCATGAACATCTTGAACACCTTCGAGTTTTCGCGGCTGAGGCACACGATGGCCCGCACCTTGTCGCGCACTATCTCGCGCAGCATGGTGTAGTCGTGGCCGTCCTGCATGCCGCCCACTATCCAGATGGCAGGCTGGTCCAGCTGTTCGAGGGCGAACCATGTGAGGTCAACGTTGACAGCCCGGCTGTCGTTGATGTATGTGATGCCGTTCACCGTGGCCACCACCTCCAGTCGGTGGGGTGTGCTGGGCATCTCGCTGCGGCTCTCCTGAATGATCTGGTTGCGCAGATCTATCAGTTTCTCAAACAGCTCCTGCCGTGTGCTGTTGCCGCTCACTTCGGTGTTTCTCAGGTTCCGGTCCTTCATGCTGTCGTCCATCATCCCTTTAACTTCACGTTCTTATCTCTGAAATCGGTCTTTCTCTAGGCATTCATTCATCAAAGGGCCCTCACAGCCGCTTTGAACCGATGGCCGCGGTCCTCATAATTCTCAAACAGGTCGAAACTGGCGCAGGCCGGAGATAAGAGCACTGTGTCGCCCTTCTTGCCCAGGTAATAGGCCGCGCGCACCGCCTCCTCTGCACTGATGGTGTCAATGATGGTAGGCACCTTGCCGGCAAAGGCCTTGTGTATCTTGCTGTTGTCGGTGCCGAGGCACACAATGGCCTTCACTTTCTGCTTGACAAGGTCCATGACCATGCTGTAGTCGTTGCCCTTGTCCACCCCGCCCACTATCCACACCACGGGTGTGTTCATGCACTCCAGTGCGTACCACGTACTGTTTATGTTGGTGGCCTTGCTGTCGTTGATGAACTGGATGCCGTGCACCTTGAGCACCTTTTCGAGGCGATGCTCCACGTTCACGAAATCGCTCAGGCTCTCGCGCACCGTATCCTTTTTGATGTCGAGTACCCGGGCGGCTATGCCAGCCGCCATGCTGTTGTAGGCGTTGTGCCGTCCTTGCAGTGCCAGTTCGTGAATGTTCATTCTGAATTCGTTGTTATTGACTTTTATGATGAGTTCCTCGTTTGTGCAGTATGCGCCCTCGGCCTGCTCGGCCTCGAGGCTGAAAGGGTAGCGCCTGGCCACCACGTTGGCACCGGCCACCGCGCTGTGCGTCAGCGGGTCATCGGTGCAGTAGATGAATGCATCGTCAGCCGTCTGATTCTGCAGTATGCGCAGCTTGCTAGCGGTGTACTCGGCCATGCCGGGGTAGCGGTCCAGATGGTCGGGGGTGATGTTGGTGAGAATGGCCGTGTTGATGCGGCTCTCGAACATGCCATCGAGCTGGAAGCTGCTCAGTTCGATCACGTAGTGGTCAAAACTGTTCTCGGCCACCTGCCGGGCCAGACTGGTGCCCACATTGCCCGCCAGGCCCACATTGAGCCCAGCCTTTTTAAAAATGTGATAGATGAGCAGCGTGGTGGTGGTCTTGCCGTTGGTGCCCGTTATGCCGATGGTCCTGGCATCGGTATGGCGCAGCCCGAACTCGATCTCGGAGATGATTGGGGTGCCTTTCTCCTTGAGTTGGACGATGAGCGGGGCCGTGTCGGGTATGCCCGGGCTCTTGATCACCAGGTCAGCGTTCAAAATCAGTTCAGGGGTATGCCTGCCCTCCTCAAAGGCCACGCCCCAGCCAGTGAGCTCATCACGGTACTTGTCCTTGAGCTGGCCACGGTCGCTGAGGAACACGTCCCAGCCCTTGCGCAGCCCGAGCAGCGCGGCACCTGCCCCGCTCTCGCCACCTCCTAGTATCACCAGCCGCTGTTTCAAGCTGCTTGTCGTGCTGGATTATTAGGGAATTGAGGGGCGTATGGGCCGCCATGGACCATTATCGCCTCTTTTTGGATCACTGCGGCTTGAGTACCGATCACTCCGGGTTGAGTACCGATCACTGCGGATGTACATACTTGTAGCATCCCACGGCCCGTGTCTATCACCCTTTGTCTTTTCTCCCTCATCTCAACTTGAGCGTTACGATGGTGAGTACCGCCAGCATGATGCCTATGATCCAGAACCGGCCCACGATCTTGGCCTCGTGCCAGCCCTTTTTCTGGTAATGGTGGTGCAGGGGCGACATCAGGAACACCCTGCGGCCCTCGCCATACTTGCGTTTGGTGTATTTGAAATACGAGACCTGGATCATCACGCTCAGGTTCTCGACCAGGAAAATGCCGCACAGGATGGGAATGAGCAGCTCCTTGCGTATGGCCAGCGCGAACACCGCTATGATGCCGCCCAGCGCCAGACTGCCGGTATCGCCCATGAACACCTGGGCCGGGTACTGATTGTACCACAGAAAACCCACGCAGGCCCCAATAAAGGCCGATATGTACACCACCAGCTCGCCAGAGCCGGGTATGTACATGATGTTGAGGTAATCAGCGAATATGGCGTTGCCGCTCACCCATGCGAACACGGCCAGCACCACCCCGATGATGGCCGATGTGCCGGTGGCCAATCCATCGAGCCCATCGGTCAGGTTGGCCCCGTTCGATACGGCCGTGATGATGAAAATGGCGATGGGGATGAACACCAGCCACGACCAGTCCTTGGCCCTGTCGCCCATGAAAGAGATGAGGCTGGCATAATCGAACTCATTGCCCTTGAGGAACGGGATGGTGGTGACCAGGCTGTGATCGGCCTTGCCGTACACGGGCATCTTGTTCACCTCCACCATCTGACCGTCAATCTCCACCATTACCGCTCGGCCCTGCGATTCGAGACGCTCCTTCACCACCACATCGCTGCTGAAATAGAGCGTACAGCCCACCACGATGCCGATGCCCACCTGCCCCAGGATCTTGAACCGACCGGCCAGGCCCTCCTTGTCCTTCTTGAACACCTTGATGTAATCGTCAAGGAATCCTATGAGGCCCAGCCATACTGTGGCCACCAGCATCAGGATCACATACGTGTTATCCAGTTTTGCGAAAAGGAGAGTGGGGATGATGATGGCCGAGAGGATGATGATGCCGCCCATGGTAGGGGTGCCCTTTTTCTTCTCCTGTCCCTGAAGGTCGAGGTTGCGGATGATCTCGCCCACCTGCTTCAGTTGCAGGAACTGGATCACCTTGCGCCCTATCAGCATCGATATCACCAGCGAGGCGATTATGCTCATGGCCGCACGGAACGAGATGTAGTTGAACACCCCGGCCCCGGGTAGGTCCATGGTCCTGTCGAGGTTTGTGAACAGGTAATAGAGCATCAGCCTATGGTGTTTAGGTTCTCCTTTAGCATCTGCAGGTCGTCAAAAGGGTGCTTCACCCCTTTCACCTCCTGATATTTCTCGTGTCCCTTGCCGGCCACCAGAATGATGTCCCCGGCCTTTGCCATGGCGCATGCAGTGCGAATGGCCTCTGCACGGTCGGTTATCACAAGGGTCTTTTTCATCTGGACCGGATCAAGGCCGGCCTTCATCTCAGCCAGTATGGCCTCGGGGTCCTCGCTGCGGGGGTTGTCGCTGGTCAGTATCAGTCGGTCGCTGTTGTCGGCACCTATGCGCGCCATCTCGGGCCGCTTGGTGCGGTCGCGGTCGCCCCCGCAGCCTACCAGCGCCAGCACAGTCTCGTTGCCGGTGCGCAGGTCCTGTATGGTGCCCAGCACATTCTTGAGGGCATCGGGCGTATGGGCGTAGTCCACAATGCCGATGATGCCATCGGCCGTGCGCACAAAATCAAACCGGCCATCCACGCTGCGCAGGTCGCTCAGCACCGTCAGCACCTGCATGCGGTCCTCTCTCAGCTCGAGCGCAGCCGTGTACACTGCCACCAGGTTGCTCGCATTGAACCCCCCGATCAGGCGGGTGGTCACCTCACTCCCGTCCAGGTTCAGCACCAGCCCTGTCAGGTTGTTCTCCAGTATCTTCACCTTGCGGTCGGCCAGGCTGCGCATACCATAGGTGATCACCCGCGCACGGGTGTTCTGGATCATCACATCACCGTTACGGTCGTCCAGGTTCACCACTGCGAATGCTGACTGTGGCAGCATGTCGAACAGCATCTTCTTGGCCGCTATGTAGTCGCTGAAAGTGCCGTGGTAGTCGAGGTGGTCATGAGTGATGTTTGTGAAAATGGCCCCCTCGAAACGGATGCCCGCCACCCGCTGCTGGTGCAGGGCGTGCGAGCTCACCTCCATGAAACAGTGACTGCACCCGGCCTTCACCATTCTATCTAACAACAGGTTCAGGCTGATGGCATCGGGGGTGGTATGCGTTGATTCAAGCTCCTCTCCATCAACCAGATTGCGCACCGTACTGAGGAGGCCCACCTTGTAGCCCAACCCACGGAACAGATTGTAGAGCAGCGTTGCGGTGGTGGTCTTGCCGTTGGTGCCGGTCACCCCCACCAGTTTCAACTTTTCAGAAGGATTATCGAAGAAATTGCAGGCAATGATGCCCGTGGCCTGACGCGCATCGCGCACCTGCACATAGGTCACTCCATGAGCAGTCTGCTCAGGCATCCTCTCGCACACAATGGCTGCAGCACCCTGCTCCAGGGCCTGTGAGATGTGGTCGTGCCCATCGGTCTGGGTGCCGCGCACGGCAATGAACAGGCTGTCCTTTCGCACTTTGCGCGAGTCGATGCACACACCGGTGACGGCCACATTCGTGGTGCCCACCACCTCTTCGATGCCGGCCTTGTAGAGTATGTCGCGCAGCAGTTTCATGATAGTTCGATCACTATAGGTGTTCCGCGCACTATGCGTGTGCCGGGCAGTATGCTCTGTTGGCGCACCGTGCCGCTGCCGCGCAGCACCACACGCAGGCCGGCATTCTCGAGCAGATAGACCGCATCGCGGGCACCCATGCCGGTCACGCGGGGCACGGTCTGCCCGTCAAAGACCATCTGAGCTATCCGCACCGTGTCCCCATCGGTCAGCGATGTGGCCCATTCCGTGTCATTGTTGTCCAGCCTGTAGGGCACTCCAAGCCCAGCAAGCACCTTTTCCACACTGGCCCTGCGTCCGTTCTTGGGCAACGGCCTGCGCTGCACCAGGGCCGAGGTGTCGGGGGCCAGTTCCTCTAGTATGTCAATCCGGGTGGAATAGACCTTGTCCGAAATCTCCTTGAAAATGGGCCCGGCCACCACATTGGCGTAGTACACGTGGTTCGATGGGGCGTTCACCACCACCATGCAGGTGTACTTGGGGTCGTTGGCCGGGAAGTACCCCACAAACGAGGCCTGATAGGTTATGCCCGACTTCTTGTAGCCCCCGTCCTTGGCAATCTGCGCGGTGCCGGTCTTACCCGCTATCTTGTAATCGGCATGTTTTAGGTTCTGAGCGGTGCCATGCTCCACCACCCCCTCCATCATCAGCCGCAGGCGGGCTATGGTACCGGGACTGCATATCCGCGGGTTGAGCACCTCTACCGGAAACTCTCGCTCCACCTGACCGTGGCGGGTAATGGACTTCACCAGCCTTGGCCGGACCATGGTGCCGTTGTTGGCCACAGCGTTGTAGAGGGTGACAATGTGCATGGGGCTCACCATCACCTCATACCCTATGCTCATCCACGGAATAGTCGTACCGTACCAGTGCTTCTTATCTACCGGATCCTTGACCACCGGTTTGGCCTCACCTCCAAGGCCTATCCCAAGCACCCGGTCCATGTGGAGGGCGCGCACATGGGCTATCCATTTGTCGGGGTTCTTGGCAAACAGTTCATTGACCTTCACAGCCGTGCCCACATTCGAGGATTTCTCAAAAACCTCAGCGACCGTTAATTTCTTGTAGACATCAGTCTTCGAATCTTTCATCTCCCGGTCATAGAACCGGGTCTTGCCCCAACTGATGTCGACCGAGTCGGTGAGCTGTACATCGCTGTCCTCCAGTAGGGCCAACATGCTCACCAGTTTGAAAGTCGACCCCGGCTCGGTGGCCGCGCCTATGGCGTAATTGAACGTCTCCTTGTAGGTGCCGTCCTCTTGTAGCGTCAGGTTGGCAATGGCCTTTATGTCGCCCGTGGCCACTTCCATCAGTATGGCGCATCCGCTCTGGGCATTGTGCTTGGTCAGTTGGGTCTCGAGGGCGTGCTGGGCCACATCCTGTATGTTCACATCGAGGGTGGTGATCAGATCGGCACCATCGGTGGGTTCTATCTCGGTGGCATCGGGTATGGGTTTCCACACGCCACCGGCTATGCGCTGCATTAGGCGTTTGCCACCCACACCGGCCAGCTGGTCGGCAAAGGCACCCTCGAGTCCCACCTGATATCCCGGCCTGTCGTAGCCTATTGTGCGGGCGGCCAGCTCGCGGAAGGGTTTGGCCCTGCGGCTCTTCTGAATGGAGATGAGACCGCCCCTGTATTGCCCCATCTCGAACAGCGGCAGCTCGCGCATCTGGCGCAGTTGCTTGTACTCCACATCGCGCTTGATGAGGTAATAGCGGCTGCCGTTGTTCCGGGCGTTGGTCAGCTCGCGTTTCCAGGTCTGGGCGCTCTTCTCAGGGAAAAGCCTGGCCAGCCCTTGGCTCAATGGCCCTATGCCTGCGTTGAAGGTCTCTTTGTTGATGTGCGGGGTGTTCACATCCCAACGCACCTCATAGATGGGTTTCGATGTGGCCAGAAGGCTTCCGTCCTCTGCGAATATGTTGCCGCGCGCGGCCTCGATGTTCTGGTACTGGGTGGTCAGCTCCTGGGCCTTCTTGCGCCACATGTCGCCCTCCACAACCACGATGCGCCCTGCCTTCACCGCCACCGCAATGGCGAAGAGGCACATTGCGCCATACACAATGTAGATACGGGTCAAAATGGCCTTGCGCTGGTTCAATGCAACTTCTCAGGTTCGTTCACCAGGATCTTTTTGGCGGGTACCCGCGATTCGACAATGCCCATGGGCTCAACAGCCTTGGCCATCTCGCTCTGCTTGAGGGCGGTCATCAGGTCGCTACGGTTGGTGATGAACTCCGACCGGAGCTCCTTCAGCTCTTTCTCTGTGCGATTGGTCATGATGACGCACCGCTCGGCATAGTGGCTGTTGGCTATGTACAGTATGCCCAGCCCGAAGAGGAACAGGATGAAAGGCACATTGCGGAGCATGTTCTCCCGGGTGAGGAAACTGCCATCGAGCACCGTCAGTATGCCCTTCACCACATTCACGCCTGTCGTGTTCTCCTTATCCATGGCTCAGTTGCGTTGGGCCACCCGCATCTTGGCGCTGCGGGCACGAGGGTTTCGGTCTATCTCCTCATCATCGGGCACGGTCACCCCGTTCAGGAGGTCCTTGAAAGGCATGGAACGGGTGCCGTACACAGGGTCCACCTCGGCCTTGCCGCTGGTGCTGCCGTTGCGTATCAGGTCCTTGGCCAGCCGGTCTTCCACGCTGTGGTAGCTTATCACCACCAGGCGACCGCCCCTGGCTATCACATCGGGCATCTGGTCCAGCATCTCACGCAGGGCGGCCGTCTCCTCGTTCACCTCCATGCGCAGCGCCTGGAACACCCGTGCCAGAAACGTGCTACGGCCCTGCTTTGGCAGCACTGGCCCGAGGGCCTCTATCAGCCCGTTTATAGTGGTGATGGGGGCTGCGCCACGCGCCCGGAGGATGGCCTGCGCCACCCGCATGGCCTCTTTCATATCGCTGTGCTCGCGCATCATGCGGGCCAGCTCTGCTGCTGTTGCGGTGTTTACCAGGTTTCCGGCCGTGACTGGCAGAGATGGGTCCATGCGCATGTCCAAGGGCCCATCGGCACGGATACTGAAACCACGGGCGGCCTCATCGAACTGGTGCGATGAAACACCGAGGTCAGCCAATACGCCATCTACGGGCAGGGCACCGTGCAGGCGAAGGAAGTTGCGGGCATACCTGAAGTTGCTCCTGATGAGCGTGAAACGAGGGTCGTTCGGGGCATTGTCCCAAGCATCGGGGTCCTGATCGAATCCGAAAAGGCGCCCACCCTCCAGCTTGCTCAGTATGTGAGCGGAGTGGCCTCCACCACCCATGGTGAGATCGACATAGGTGCCGCCTTTGCGCAGGTTGAGGGCCTCTATGCTCGGGCCCAGCAGTACGGGGCTATGATAGGTGGTCATCGGGCCGGGCGTTCAGGTTTCCCATCACTTCCTCGGCCAGCTTGGCGAAATCAACGTTCGGATCGTTGATCGCCTGCTCGTATCGGTCCTTATCCCACATCTCCAGGTGGCTCACTGCGCTGCTCAGCACCACGTTGTGCGTGATGCCGCTGAACTCAGCGAGGTCCTTGGGAACGAGAAGACGGCCGGTGCTGTCGAGTTCGATGACCTTGACGCCTGCCGTGTAGATCCTGATAAAATCCACGTTCCGCTTCTGAAAGCGGTTCAACGTGTTCACCGTGGCCATCTGCCGTTCCCATTCCTTCATGGGAAACAGTTCGAGGCACGGGCTGAACACGCTCCGCTTCAGTACGAAACCGTCCTGCAGCATGGGCAGCAACTGCTTGCGGATGCCAGCGGGCAGCATGAGCCGGCCCTTGTCATCCACTTTGCATTCGTATGTGCCTATGATGCCTGTCAACGGTAGGTCGTCTTAAGGGGGTAAAGTAACGGAATGCCTCCCACTATTTACCACCCATTCGATCCACGTGTTTATAACTTTTAACTAACAACGACAGATAAGGTTTCACATCGATTTAAGAACTCAATAAAAACAAGGATTTATCTACGATTCGTAAGTGGTGGGAGATTGTGGGAGATAAATTGAATCACATTACTTCAACTGACCTTTTGGGGGCGCGGATCGCGTGTGTACCGCGAAGTGCATAGGCGTATATTTGCAATCAACGAGATGAGACCGGAGATCAGGAACGATGGGGGCCACTCCTACATAGAAGTAGGTGATGGGCCGGTGATGGTGGTGCTGCATGGCCTGTTCGGGGCATTGAGCAACTTCACCGATGTGATAGAGCGGTTTGCACCGCAGTACAAGGTGGTCATACCCATGATGCCCATCTATTCCCTGCCGCTCGATCAGACCAATGTGCGCGAACTGGCGTCCTATGTCCGCAGATTCGTTGAATACAAGGGTTTCGGAAAAGTCATGCTGCTCGGCAACTCGCTGGGCGGACACGTCAGTCTGGTGTATGCCGTGAACCACCCCACCGATGTGGAGGCACTCATACTCACGGGCAGCTCAGGCCTTTACGAGAATGCATTCGGAGGCACTTTCCCACGTAGAGAAGACCGCGAGTACATCCGTAAAAAAGTGGAGATCACCTTTTTTGACCCCGCCAATGCCACCGATGAACTGGTGGAAGAGGTGTTCGGGATCATCAACGACAAGGACCGTCTGCTGCGGGTGCTGGCCCTGGCCAAATCGGCCATTCGCCATAACATGGCCGATGACTTGCCGGGCATCAACATTCCCACTTGCCTCATTTGGGGTCGCAACGACATCATCACGCCTCCCGTTGTGGCCGATGATTTCCACAATCTGCTGCCCGATTCAGAATTACATTGGATAAGCGAGTGCGGCCATGCCCCTATGATGGAACGGCCCAAGGAGTTCAATGCCATCCTGCAGGACTGGCTGAACCGGAGGTTTCCGAGATGATATTGGCCCTTAACCATGGCCGTGACCGGAAGTGAAGATCTCTACCGCAGCGTTTGTTATCAGCAGCCCCAAGGTTTCGGGTTGCCCAAAGCCCGATAGGCCCGAGTATGCCTTTATCGGCAGGTCGAATGTGGGTAAGAGCTCTTTGATCAACTCCATTCTGCAAAGACCGAAACTGGCCAAGGTGAGCGCCCGGCCGGGCAAGACCCAGCTGATCAATCATTTCAATGTGAATGATGCCTGGTACCTCGTGGACCTTCCGGGCTACGGTTTCGCCAAGGTGAGCAAGGACACCCGCGATAAGTGGCAGAACATGATTTCGGAGTACATAGGCGGTCGCGACAATCTGATCAACCTGTTCGTGCTCATTGACTGCCGCCTGGAGCCACAGCGCATTGACATGGAGATCATGCGCTGGCTGGGCGAGAACGGGGTGCCGTTCACCATGCTGTTCACCAAGGCCGATAAGTTGGGCAAAGTGGCCCGACAGACGGCTGTGGCCCAGTACCTGCGCGAGATGCGCACAGAATGGCACGAGGCGCCCCCACACGTCATCACATCGGCCGAAGAAGGCACCGGTCGCGATGAGGTACTGGCCCTGATCGATGGCTGGAACCGCGAGTTCGGTGGCCGTTTCAGGTAAGGTAGGCCTTCGCCCAGAGCATATGGCACATGCTCTTGAACAGAAACTCCTCGTGATCGGACTTGCCTGAGCGGTGCTCCGCAAGTGCGGACCTATAGCGTTTCATGGATGCACTGTCAAGCACTGCCTCGGTGGCAAGCTTATCGGCCAGCGCACCGAGTCCATCTTTGGATCTCAGCCATGCGCCAATAGGAGAGCCGAAGCCGCGCTTGGGGCGGTAGCACACCTCTTTGGGCAGGTAGCGCTCAGCCACCAGACGTAGCACCTTCTTGTTCCGCAGATTATCGTATTTGAGGCCGAAGGGCAGTGTGTTGGCAAATGCCACCACTGCTGGGTCGCCCACAAAGGGTACACGCACCTCCATGCTGCTCCACATGCTCATCTTATCCTGACGCAGCAACAGTTCCTGCAGGTAGGTGTGCTGCTCAAGTTGGAGCATGTCGTTGAGGAGATGATCAGGCCGCACCTGATCGGCCAGGGCATCGAACAACGGGTCGGCTGCATTCTTCCTTTCTCCCTTCGCCACGCTGAAATAGCCTTTGGCCAAGGCCCGCATGTCCTTATCGGAAATAGCCGCGAGCATGGCCGCCTCGCGGGCATCGAACTTGAGACCTGCAGCGGAAAGCAGCCTGAGCAATATCGCAGGGTAGCGGTTCGAGATGGCCTGCAACCGGCTCAGATTGTGTGTGCGGCCATATCCGGCAAAAAGCTCATCGGCCCCTTCACCGCTCAGCAGCACCTTATAGCCCTTGTCGCGGGCCAGTTGCGTGACCATGTGAACGGGCACTGAGTTGGGGTGGCTCAACGGCCCCTCGTGGCGCAGCACCGCTGTGGGCAACAACTCAGCGTACTGTGCGCTGCTCACCTTGCACGGGTGCAGCTGTATACCCAGATGCCGTGCGGTGAATGCAGCCTCTGCCGTCTCATCGGCCCGCGGATCGTCATAGCTCACGGTGAACGCATCGATGTCGGCACCGAGCAGCCTGTTGGCCATGGCGGTAAGCAGCGAGGAGTCGATACCTGAGCTGAGCAACGTGCCCAGCGGCACCTCACTCATCAGTCTCTTACGCACCGACTCGCGCAGCAGGTGATCGAGCCGGTCGGCCGCTTCATTTAGGCTGAGCTGATCCAGTGGACTGCGGTCCAACTGCATGAAGTGGCTGAATTCGCGCACCTCCGTGTGCAGGGTGTCGGTGTCAATGACCAGGTACTGGCCGGGTAATAGGGCCTGTATCCCCTTGAAGAAAGTGAGGCCGCACCCGGCCCCGAAACGGGACGAATAGTAATGGTCCAAGGCCACGGGGTCGGCCTCGGGCCGCACCAGCCCCGACCGCAGTATCACATTCACATCTGACGCAAAGACCACATGCCCAGCGGTGGCGCTGTAAAACATGGGTTTGATGCCCATGCGGTCGCGATACACATAAAGGCGGTGGTTCGGACGGTCGAAAAGGGCCAGGCCGAACATGCCCTCGATGCGCTGAATGAACAGCTCGCCATGCATCTGCAGCATGTGCGGGGCTATCTCAATGTCGCTGCTTGTGGCCAATGTGCGCCCTGCGGCCATAATGGATTGGCGGTGGGCGCGGTGATCATACAACTCTCCATTGCCCACACAGACCACAGCACCATCGGTACTGTGCAGGGGCTGGTGCCCGTGAGCGACATCAATGATACTGAGGCGCCTCATGCCCAGGGCCACGTGCCCCTCGGTCCAGATGCCTCGGTCGTCAGGCCCGCGGTGGGTCATGGTATCGACCATGGCGGTGAACAGCCCGGTATCGACCGGCTGCCCCCTCAGTACCATTCCGGCAATTCCGCACATGGGTCAGTTACGCGCTGCCAAAAGTCGGTGATAGAGCGCCTCCAATCTGTCCATGTACCCACTGAGCGCATAGTGTTGCACATCGCTCAGGCCGGCATCGCTCATTTTCTGCCATAGTAGCGGGTCATTTTTCAGTTTGATGACCGCATTGCAGAAGCTGTCCACATCATTGAACGGCACGAGGTAACCGTCCTCGCCATGGCGAATCACCTCGGCTATGCCGCCCTGACGGAACCCTATGGAAGGCACACCGCATGCCTTTGCTTCGAGCACCACCAGGCCGAACGGCTCTAAAGGTGCCGAATGCACAAGCACCTGAGAACGGTTGAGCCACAAGTCAGGGTCCGGTACAATTCCTGCGAAATGAACGTGGTCAGTCAAACCTTCAGCCGCTGTCTGTGCCTCAAGGGCAGCCCTATCGGGCCCATCGCCCAAAAAAGTGAGATTGATATCATTCACCCCGCGCCTGCGCAGTTCTGACATCACCTTCAGTAAAAAAGCCTGATTCTTGAGCGAGGTCATGGAGCCGATGTTGAGCATACGGAAGCCATCAGACGGTGCTCTGTTCAAGGGGAATGCCGCAAGATCGATCGGATTCGGGATCACGGTCATGTCTTCATCGGCCGGAGAAAAGACCCTGCTCACATAACTCTTGATGAACTGGGATATGCAGAGAAAATGGTTGCCCTGAGTGCGGTAACTATTGCGCAATCTGCGCACGTTGTTCAGGTTCCACCACGTGTCACGCATTAGCAGATCAATAAGCCCAATAGGGTCGGTGGGCGGGTGGCAGCCGTGCCAATGTGTTATGTGCACCGTGCCGGGATGCGGCCGCGCCATGCTTACCAGTTCGGCCTCAAAGAGGTGGCTCTGAACGATGTGCGGCCGGAAAGATGCCACGATTTGGTCGTAAGCCTCGGTATCAATATGGTCCTTACCGGTGAGCGAATACGAAACACGCGCAGGCACCGTGTCCATGGCGAGGCCAGCGCTCAGCTCGGGAAACTGATTGCCTGTGTGCAAGGTTATTATCCGTACATCGTGGCCGCGGGCCACCAACTGCGTTGAGAGCGTGAGCACCAGCCGCTCGGCCCCGCCCCGGTGCAACGAAGGCACCACCATGAGTATGCGCAACGGGCCAGCGGTCATTGTCCTTTACCAATAAGCGTGAGGATCTTATCTCTGGTGAAATGTGATGGCATGACCCAGATGGACCGCAGCATGTTCCAATAGAAATGCGACCGTTGGCCCCTGTCGCGGTGGGCCAGAGCCAATTTCTGGTAGGTGGCGCTCAATGCGAATGCCTTCCACTCGTTCTTGATCCTATTTCCGGAATGTGCGATGATGATGCGCAACACCTCCAGGTTGCTCTGGTGCAGGCGCACAAGGTCGGCCGTAACGGTGCGGTCGCCCAGATCGCGGATGACGGCAGTGCTGGCGGGCACAGCGATCAACGGAAAATCGCCCACCACGCGGCTCCACAGTTCGCGGTCCTCGTTGATGCGAAGAGAAACATCAAACCTGTGTATAGCTAGGATGTCGCGGTGGAGGCAGGCGCGTTGCGGACAGATGCTGTCCTTGAGCACGCGTTCGTAAGGGTCATCGGTCTTGGTGATGTAATCGGGCCAAGGGGTGATCTGCCCACGGAAGACCCCGCACGAGCCGGTGAAGAACATGGCCACAGGGCTTCCGGTCTCGAGAATCCGTGCATGAATGGCGCTGAGGTGCGTAGGCAGATGCACATCATCGCTATCGAGGAAGCAGATGTAGCTGCCCCTAGTGGCCGTTATGCCGGTGTTGCGGGCAGCACTGCGTTCGGCATTCTGCTGGTGTATGTAGCACACACGCGGGTCGGCTGCGCAGATGGGCGCAAGTACCTGGGCCGTGTCATCCGTTGACCCATCATCGACCACAATGAGTTCCCAATCTGTGAATGTCTGGGCCTGCACACTGCGTACCGCCTCGCCTATGCTGCGGGCACGGTTGTAGGTGGGAATCACCACCGAGAAGAACGGAGACAGTGCGCCTGTTTCAGACATTGAACAACGAACGGACCCTGAATTTGACCCGGCTGAAAATACCCTCTTGGGTTGCGTGGCGGGCAAGCGGATTGGACCTCCACACGCTGTACGTGCGCCTGTGGTAGCACAGGTGGTACCAGCGGTGGGCCAAGAAAGCGAGCAATTCCGTTCGGCTCACATAGTCAGCTGCGCTTTGACTTTGGGCCAATGTGCCGAGCAAGATGCCGAGCTGACCGAGGTCGATGCTATTGGACGAGTACTCGCCATAGCACATGGCCCTGAATGCAGCCACGTGTGCCGGGGAGGCCGGTGCGCCCAAGTGCCCGAACAGGCGCATGATGACCCGAACCGAGTTGGTGTCCTGCACCGCACTGTGCACCTGCGATACCGATGCTCCATGATACCTGACCAGGTACAGCACTTCGGGCAGGTTGGCCAGCCGTGCCCTGAGGCTGGCACGCACAAATAGGTCGTAGTCCTCGGCATGGCGGAAGTCGGGGTCGAAAAGCCAGCCGTGGCCTCTGAATGCCTCTGTGCGCCAGATGCTGGTGCCGTGCGAAATGTGGATCTGATACAGGTGCCTGAGCCTGATGGTGGCATCATCGGGTGCGTAGCGCACACCTGGGTGCCGCAAGCCATCTGTGAGGCCATCGTACCAACTGCCGCAGATGGCCACATCGGTGTGTGCCTCCATGTGGGCCACCAGTTGCGCGAACCTGCCGGGCAGCGATATGTCATCGGCATCCTGCCTGATGATGTAACGGCCCCTGGCCTCGCCAATGCCACGGTTCAAAGTGCCGATCAGCCCTATGTTCCTCTCGTTCGACAGAACGCGGATCCTATGATCGGAATAGGAACTGAGCATGAGGGCCGAGCCATCGGTGCTGCCATCGTCAATGGCCAGCAGCTCAAAGTCTGTGAATGATTGGCTCAGTACGCTATCGACCGCCTCGCGGAGGAAGTCCTGTGCGTTGTACACGGGCATGAGTACGGTCACCACCGGGCTGCTCATGGCAATTCCTTGAGTCTGTGTGTCAACGCTCCGATGGCGGCCCAGGCAGCCATATAAGTTCTGCGGTTCTGCACCACCTCGCGCATCAGTTCAATATGCGCCATGGTCTCGAGCCGCCTCAGGTGGGGGCCTGTTCCCGTCATCAACCCGAAAAGAGAAAGGCGCTGACTTGAGAAGAGCTCTTTGAAAAGATTGATGAAACGGTCGGCCCAGTATGGGATGCGGCCGTCAGTGGAAGGCACCACGCGCCCGGCCAGCACATGATGATATATGTCGATATACGCCTTAGCCCGCCCGAAACCCTTGTACAGCCTGCACATATAGCCCCACTCTACCCTACCCGATGGGATAAGATGCAGGAAGCGGAGCCGATCGGAGCACATCACCCTAAACCCGGCCAGACGCGCGGCAAGGCACAGTTCGGTATCGCCACCCGAGCTGAGTGCGCTGCCTTTGCGGTCGCTGAGCTGGCTTACGAATTGTGCGGCCTGCAGGCGGTCGAGCACCGATCTGCGCAGGGTCATGCCCGCCCCGTACACCGCATCGGCCTCGGTGAGCCCTGTGCCGCTCACACCCCAGGGGGCACCCGTGGCGTGAACATGCCCAAGGCCCGCGTACCACGCAGGTGGCGCGGCATCGAGCACCGCCTCGGCCAATCCGCCCAGGATGCCGATGGAGGCATCGTGCCCCATGATGTCGGCCACCGTGGCAAGGTATCCCTGGGCCAGATGGTTATCGTCATCGACCAGAAGGATGAGCGGATGGATGGCGTGGGCAAAGCCGCACTCGCGGGCAGATGTGAGGCCCGGTCTTTTTTCGTCCACCACACGGAAAGGCACCTGCATGCCCGATTGGTGCCACGCGGCCTCGGCCACTTGGCGGGTGCGGTCGGTGCTGTTGTTGTCCACAACGATGACCTCCCACGGCACATTGGCCGTCTGCGAGAGGACATGATGCAATGTGGGACCGATGCGCCCTGCGCTGTTGTAGCAACAGATGACCACCGAGATTCCGTGCGCTGTGCCGCTCATCCCTTCAAAATGACCCTGATGTTGCGCCACCACGTGTTGAAACAGTTGCTGAGCCTGCGTGCCACGCGGCCGGTGCAGACCCATGTATGCAGGTCGAAATGGCGCACCCCTTCGTAGTACAGCGCATAGCCGTCCATCACGCTGGGTTCGGCATGGGGCATGGGGATGAACACGGCAGCGGGGTCCTGTAGCCTCCACCTTGAGAAACAGATGGACCGTGGCAGCCTGCGGCCTAGGAAATCGCGCACATGTTGGATGGTGGCCCCATCGCGGTCGTCAAACTTGAAATAGATGAGTCTGTCATCGGTCGGGACGCGGGCGCAGCGTCTGGTCCATTTGTCGGTGGCCTCGGCCTCGTCCCTGTAATGCAGGAAGTGAACCTCAATCCCGTTCACCACACCCACCGGATACTTGGCCGGACCGGGCAGGTGCCTGCTCTGAGCCACGAAAGTGAGCGGGGCGGTGAGGTTTTTTCTCAATTCAGAGATAAAACGGAGATAGTCCTCGGGGTAGAAATAAAGGCCCACCACGGGGGTGTTGTAGGGCCGCCTGTAATGCCGATACACCTCGGCCCCCCAACAGTTGTTGGCAATGATGCAGAAATCGGGCGGTTGTGTGTCCACGCTCAAAGGAATGTTGCCCACCAAGTGCTACCGCTCAGGCTGCTCAGCCTACGCACCTGACGTGCCCTCCATCGGCTGGCATGGGCATCAACGGGCAGATCGTAGGCATACCTGTCGATGGCCGCAAGGTAACGATCGAACAGTTGTGGGGCCATGGAGGCGTGCCGCAGGCAACTGTGCATGGCCGCAAGGCAGCGCACCGAGGCCATCCTACGCCTGGCCGAGTCGGTGCCACCGAACGCACCCGACCCGTGCAGCCGGTACAGCGCAGTGGTACCTCCTACCCTCACGACATGGCCCTTACAGGCATTGGTCATGTGAAAGATCCAATCTACATAAGGGCTCTTGAAATAGGCCGGCCCCATGCTTATACCCTGCTGCCTGCGGTACATGACCGTGGCGGTGGGCATAAAGTTCTGTCTGATCAGGTCCTCGACCTCAAAGCGCATCTGATCTTCGGTCATATCGGCCTCTTCGAGGTAGGTGCGGTAGGTGCGCCCATCGCCTGTCTCGTTGGCCACGGTGGCATCGGAGAAGCAGATGGCCGCATGGGGGTCGTGGGTCAATGCCCTGATCTGGCGCTCGGTCTTGGTAGCATCGGTCCAACAGTCGTCTCCTTCGAGCAGAGCCACAAAATCGCCATCACAGGCTGCAATGGTCTCGAGCCAGTTGCGGTTCATTCCCACGTTGGCCGTGCGCTCTATCACGCGCAGCGGCAGGCGGTCGCCAATCAGTTGCCGCACCAGTTGGGCCGTGCCATCGGGGCTGCGGTCATCGCCCAGCACCACTTCTATATCAAAATCACCACGCTGGTCCAGAATGCCCTGCACCGCTTCGCGAATGAAACTGGCGTGGTTGTACGTTATCAGCGCAACGCTCACTTTAGGCCGCTGCATGGGCTGTGGGGTTCAGGCTTCGGGTTGCAGGTCAATGCTCACAAACACTTTCTTGCCCGTCAGCGGGTCGATGAAGTAGGCGTTGCGGTACGGTCGGTGGGTAAGTGCCCGCAGGCGGTCAATGGCCTGGCCCATGGTCATCTGCTCATCAGCATTAATACATAAAAGGGCATTGAAGTCCTTTTTCAGGTTGATGTTGCCCTCTGCGGCAGGGGGCGTGGCGCTGTTGGTGCCGGCAATGATGGCCGCAAGGTGCTGGCGCAACAGCTGCACCTCGGCCTGCTGCACCCGGTCGTACACATCTTTCGAGGTATCCCAGGCATGAACAGGTACTTCGTGCTGCGCAATGATGGCCCCGTGGTCAAGCTCCTCGTCAATCTCGTGAATGGTGGCCCCGACCGGTCGGCCGTTGAGTATGCTGAAAACCTGTGGGTACCAGCCCCTGTTGTGCGGGTTGAGCCCGGGGTGGATGTTGATGCACCGCACTGCCCGCACCATCTCTGGCGGAAAAAGCTGTTTGCAATGGGCTGAGATGACCAGGTCGTACTGTTTCCAGTATGCGCCCGGAATCTCCTTGAGGCTCATCTCCTCCATGCTGATACCGGAAGCCTTGAACATGGGCAACGAACCCTTGGCGCAGGCCCAATGCCACTGGTTCGTCATGGCAACGCCCATCTCATGGGCCATGTCGCGCAGGGCGCAGGCCAGCAATGGGTTGTCGGTCATGACCAATATACGCGCCATGGCAGGGCAGGGTCAGGAGGCGTGGCGTATGAGCACATCGCACACCTCGCGGGCCACATCGAGCGGCAATGTGGGGTGCAGCGGCAGACAAAGGACGCGCGTACAGGCATCGGTGACCACCGGGTCGCCCGATGGGCTGACGTACGGCAACCTGTCGAGGCTGGGGTAGAAATACCTGCGCGGAAATATGTTCTGTGCGTTCAGTTCGGCCTTGGCGGCCAGGAGGCTGGCCTCGGTGGGCATGAGGCAGGGGAAATACGAGTGGTTGTAATGTACCCCTGTGGGCACATCGAACACCGTGACCCCTGTGCCCTTGAGCAGGCTGTGGTAGAACTCCCACACCTGTTTGCGACCTGCATAGATCTGGGGCATGTGAGGCAGGACACTGAGGCCCATGGCCCCGTGCAGCTCGCTCATCTTGGCATTGACCCCAATGCCCCAGAAAGCCTCCTCGCCATTGTGGCCAAAATTGCGCAGGTAGCGCAGGCGGTGGGCCAGCTCATCGCTCTCGGTGGTAACAGCACCGCCCTCGGCACTGTGAAAAACCTTGGTGGCGTGGAAACTGAGGGTGGACATGGAGCCGAATGTCATCAGCGGCCTATTGTTCACCTTCACCCCGAAGGCATGAGCGGCATCGTAGATCACCGGTACGCCATACTTCTGCTGTATGCGCTCAAAGGCCTCTACCTGACAGGGAAAACCATACACGTGCGTGGCCAGTATGGCCTTGGTGTCGGGGCCTATGAGGCGCTCGACCTGATCGGGGTCCAATGAGAGGTCGGTGGGACGTATGCCTGCGAACCTGGGGGTGAAACCCTCCCACACTGTGCTGCTCACGGTGGCCACGTAACTGAACGGGGTGGTTATCACCTCGCCCACACCGCCCAGGGCCTTAAGTGCCAGTTGTATGGCGAGTGTGCCGTTGCTCATCATCACCAGGTGCCTCACACCCAGTTCCACACGCAGCTTCTCTTCGAGCTCGGCCACACAGGGGCCATGGTTGGTAAGCTGGCCGCGCTCCATGATGGCCCTGACACGGGCCATGTACTCCTCTTGCGGGGGGATGAATGACCGGGTCACGTAAACAGGTTCTCTCATGCGCTTGCGGTCAGTTGCTGATGCGCACCCAGTGCTGCGGCAGGTAGTGCGTGTAGGGTATGGTGGCAGAATTGAGCCAACGCCCGGGGGCCATGACCACCTGGCCGGGATGCTGGCCGAGCCATGCGCCCCACCACGAGAAGGTGCTGTTGGGGATGATGTGGTGGCGGCAATGGCCCATGAGTACCAGATCCTGTATGAAATCGGGCCGGTTGTGGGTCATGAGGTGCATGGGCACTGGGGGGGCGAAGGTAGCCCGTACCCAGTCCATGTCGTCACTCCAAACGAACAGCTCGATGTCGGTGCCCACGCGCTGGCGCATCTGGTCAAGGGCGCGCTGGTAGTAGTCCATGCCGCATACATCGTGGAGGGGGTTGCCGACAAAATCGCCCCGCCTGAAACTGACGGCCACGGAGTTGCACGCCTGCATGCGGGCCGCCCATTGCAGGCTCTCGGCACTGAGGCCATCGCGCAGGGTGAGTTCCTGCCTTATGGCGGCCGCGTGATGGGCAAAATAGGCCTCGCTGCTGAAATAGCCATCGAGGTAGAGCCCATCGCGCAGCCACCGCAGGTCCATCATGCCTTTGGTGAGGTCCTCCTTCAGCAGGCCGTAATACGGGTAGCCGGTGCAGGCCGTGTACAGTTTGCCCCAGCGGTAGGCCAGGCGGCCCGGCACCGGACAGAGCACATGGTCTATGTCGGCCACTGTGGCCTCGGTGGCCTGTATGTTGAAACGGTCAAGGCAATAGGCCCGGTGGCCCGAGTGCGCATGGTACCACCGCAGGTCGAGCCGAAGCTCGGTGCCGTGGCGCAGGGCCAGGGCGCGCGCTGCCGCATATTGGAACAGCTGATTGCCGGGGCCTTGAAAAATGCGGGCTATGATCATGCGGGCGCAAAGGAAAGCCTACCGCGGCTTACCGTGGGCCCCGCGGGCGGGGGTGTGGGTGGGGGGCGGGTGGGTGTGAGCACAGTGCAGATGGGTCTGAGCACGGTGCAGGCGGGTCTGAGCACGGTGCAGGGGGGTCTGCGCACAGTGCAGGCGGGTCTGAGCACGGTGCAGGCGGGTCTGAGCACGGTGCAGGCAGGTCTGAGCACGGTGCAGGTGGGTCTGAGCACGGTGCAGGCGGGTCTGAGCACGGTGCAGGCAGGTCTGAGCACGGTGCAGGCAGGTCTGAGCACGATGCAGGCAGGTCTGAGCACGGTGCAGGCAGGTCTGAGC
>JBIKWM010000007.1:0-100558 GCA_044356305.1 Flavobacteriales bacterium | reverse complement strand
GCGCGAGATGTTCTCGGCCAGGCCTAACTGATCTTTCCCTTCGGAATGATGCGCAGTTGGCCCCTTGCCATGTTGCTGGCTGTTCTTTTCGGTTCGTGCAATCGGGCCGAGGTGATGCACCGGACCTCGGGGGCTGACACCACGCAGCACATCCCCGCCACCGACACCCTTGCCGTGGCGCTCGATACCCTCGACACTGATGCCATGGTGCAGATGGCGCTGGCAGGTGCTGAGCGCAATTACTTCGAATCGTTTGTGCCGCTTTCCATCGCCCTTTCCGATACTGACCACCTCACCCTCGTCAGCGTGCTGTCCGATTCCGATGCCACTTGGCTCGGCCACCGATTGCCCTTGGCATTTGCACGGAGGATATTCCCGTATCCCCTCGATACAACTTTTGTTGATGGGGATCAGGTCCAGTTCAGCCCTATCTTTTTCGATGGGTCGCCTGCGCAGCCGAACAGATATGCCCTGGTCATCGGCTCCGAGTACGGCTCGTGGGAAGTGGATATCTACTTCATTGCCTCGCAGCGCATCGTTGGTTTCATTCACAACTATCACCACTACGGCATGCAGGCCGGCCATTTTGTGCGCGCTGATGGCACCGTTATTTTTCACCATGTCGAGTGCCTGGGCTCAGGCACTGGCATCTGGCAGTTCAATCGCCATTTTTATTCCATTGGACCGAGTGGTATGCGGCCGGTGCTCAACATCATGGAACGCGCCAACCTCAATGGATGGAGCTCCCCTCGCAACCTTTGGTATCACTCAGAACTGGTCTCTACCGATCCGCTGTGTTTTCGGTACGTTCATCACACCGAGCTGGTCAACGTGCATTATCGGGAGGCCCCACTGGTGGCCGATTCAGGATTGCTCCACCTGCGCTGGGACCCCATCGGGCAAGTGTATGCACCCGTTTTCGGCATGGGCCTGCTGCGCAGCGAATATGCCGCCTATCACCTCGATGCGCCCCATGCCCTTGCGGCCAAGGTCTTCCAAAAGCGACTCGTCCATCTCCTTCAATCCAAAGACACCGTGGCGGTGAGCGGGGTCAGGCGGTTCATGCGTTCGCTGGCCGATAAGGCAGAATGATTTATCCTTTCAATAAAAGGCCCCTTGCACTGGAATTCTATCTTTAGCCCCCGATGAACAGATTCCAGAGGTTCGTATCCGCTCTGATACTTATCGGTGCCGGGTGGCTCCTGCCCACCCGTTCGGCAGCCCAAGTGATTGACGATTTCGCGGACAGCGAGATACTGAGCAACCCGACCTGGGCAGGTAACATCGATTCGTTTGTGGTGAACACCGAGGGCCGCCTGCAGAGCCAGGCCACCGTGGCAGGCCAGCTATGGCTCAGCACCCCGCTGGTTGATGGCAACCTGAACGACCGCGAGTGGAGCATCTATGTGAACCATGCATTTGCCGGCAGTTCGAGCAACTACGGGCGCGTCTATCTGGCCAGCGACCAGGCCGATGTGAGTGGCCCGCTCAACGGGTATTTCCTGCAGTTCGGTGAGGCGCTGAGCAACGATGCGGTCGAACTGTTCCGCCAGTCGGGTGCGGCCACCGTAAGCATCTGCCGTGGGCCCGATGCCCAGATCGCCTCCAGCTTTGCCATCCGGGTACGGGTGAGGCGCGATGCCACCGGCAACTGGCAGCTCGACATCGACCCCACGGGCGGCACCAGCTACGTGCCAGCGGCCAATGGCACCGATGCCACCTTCGCCACCTCGGCCCATCTGGGCCTGCTCGATGTGTTCACGGTGAGCAACATCGACAATTTCGTGTATGACGATGTGTACTATGGCCCGTGGGTGTTCGACACCCAGCCGCCCACCGTGCTGGCCGTGAGCGTCACAGGGGCCTCGACCGTGGATGTGAGCTTCTCCGAACCCGTGGACCAGACCACGGCCGAAACAGCATTGAACTACGCGGCCGACAACGGTGCGCCCACCGTGGCCACAGCCGTGCGCGATGCCATTGACCCCACCCTCGTGCACCTCACGTTTGCCGGCACCTTCAGCAACGGCACCACCTACAACCTCACCATTGCCAATGTGGCTGACCTGAGCGCCAACGCCATGGCCACTGCCACATTGCCCTTCACCTACGTGCTGCCCGAGGCCGCCTCGTGGCGCGATGTGGTCATCAACGAGTTCATTGCCGACCCCAACCCCGTGGTGAACATGCCCGATGCCGAATATGTCGAGGTGCTCAACACCAGCACCAAGTTCATCGACCTGGGCGGATGGACACTCTCCGATGGCAGCTCAGACGGCACCCTGCCCGCCCACATCATGGCCCCGGGCGAGAATCTGCTGCTCGTGTCCACCACCACGGCCGACCTGTTTGCCTTCTTCCCCAATGTGCTGCTCGTGCCCTCGTTCCCATCGCTCAACAATACGGGCGACCTTATCCGCCTCACCGATGCCAGCGGCACCATCATCGACCAGACCGTGTATGACGGCACGTGGTTCACTGACGAGGTGAAGGCCGATGGCGGCTGGTCGTTCGAGCAGGTCAACCCCACGCTGGCCTGCAGCGGCCGTGGCAACTGGCGCTTCAGCGAGCACCCCAACGGAGGCACCCCCAATCAGGCCAACTCGGTGTACGATGCCGCCCCCGACACCCTGGGCCCCGTGGCCGCTGCCGTGGTGCTGGCCGCTGCCGACACGCTGCGGCTCTCGTTCACCGAACCGGTCGATACCCTCCCCCTCAGCGGCACACTGCCCACCTACTTCGCCTCGCCCCCGGTCACCATTGTCAGCATGGCGTGGGACAGCATTCGCACCGACCTCTTCACCCTCGTGTTCAATCCCCCGCTCGACACCGGGGTGGTCTACACCATTGGCATCCTCGGGCTCACCGACTGCCAGGGCAATGCCACTGACACCGTCCTCTTCACCATCGAGCAGCCCTACTCCCCGCAGATGGGCGATGTGGTCATAAACGAGGTGCTCTTTGACCCCTACATCGATGGGCAGGACTATGTCGAGCTCTACAACCGCAGCGCCCGCACCGTTGACCTGCGCGGCATGGCCCTCGCCAATTTTGACGAGGACACCATCTGGAACATCAAAGAGATAGCCGCACAGGTATGGCCCCTCAGGGCAGGCGAATATGCCGTCATCACCGAGGACAGCACCGTCAACCAGATCACCTACATCAACCACGGCATAGGCAACTGGATCATAGTGCCCACCATGCCCAGCTACAACAACGACAGCAGCACCGTGTACCTCCTCATGGCCAACGACTCGGTGGCCGACCACCTGGCCTACACCACCGATATGCACTTCCCGCTCCTCAATCCCGATGGGGTCAGCCTCGAGCGCATCGACCCCGCCCGCCCCGCTGCCGACCGTACCAACTGGCACAGTGCCGCCCAGGAATACGGCTTCGGCACCCCGGGCGTGCAGAACTCGCAGCTGCAGGTGGCTGGCCTGCCCGCAGGCGAGGTGAGCACCGAGCCGCCCATCTTCTCGCCCGATGCCGATGGCTTCAACGACAACCTCCTTATCAACTACGCCTTTACCGAGCCCGGCAACGTGGCCAACATCACCTTCTTCGACCCCCGCGGCCGCACCGTGCGCACCCTGGCCCAGAACCTCCTGCTCGGCACCCAGGGCACCATCAGTTGGGACGGCATCACCGACTCGGGCTCCAAGGCCCGCATCGGCATGTACCTCCTCTACTTCGAGGTGTGGAACGCCCAGGGCGACACCCGAGCCTTCAAACTCAGCGTGGTGCTGGGCGGGAGGTTGTGATGGGCGGGGGCCTCAACAGCTGAGGGTAGTTGGTTTGCCTATGGGCGGGCAGGAGGCAGGGCTACGTAACTGACTCAATGGTTTTTTTGGGGATTTACGCTCTTCCGTATGGGACGGCTTCTATTCCGTGAGGAATGGTCTCTATTCCCTCGGCCACCGCCTGCGTGTGCGATTGCAGCAGGTCGAGCATGGCCTCATCGGTCTCTATGGCGTAGCAGGCCGCTATGGCCGCTTTCCAATCGGTGGCATAGCTGCCCCCGAAATGGGGTCGTGGGCCACAAATGCCGCCTGCCGGGCCTCAAAGGCCAGTTACATGGCGCTGCTGCGGGTCAGTAGCTCACTGTCTGACTGTCTATAGGGCCGTCTTTCTTGTTCGGGAGCAGGCATGGCAGGAGGTTTTCGGGCGGCAGGCTGCGGTTTCCGCTTTGCAAGTAGCAAATATAGCATGGCAAGTGTTCATTCATACATTGCCAGTGTTTAGATATATCAGGTAAGATATCATTGGTAAATGGCAGCTCTCTAAATGAATATGGATGGTGATCATATATAAATGGCAGGTAATAAAAGGTAAACGTCAGGTTTCTAAAGGTAAATGGCAGGTCTCAATAGGTAAACGGAAAGTATCAATAGGTAAGCGGAAGGTCTCGACATAGCTGAGTTGAGATCGGCCATATAGGAATGACGATATGCCAATTATGAATGGAAAGCTACCATTTAGGTATGAGCATCAGCTGACGAAAAATGAATAGCTGCAATGATTTTATGCATATCTGAGATGAGAATATCAGGTGCTACGCACATACCATGAACAGCTACGCTAGGTTGATAAACATGTGCCGATGGCATGGAAGTGTGTGCTACCATCTGTTCACCATCAGACCAACGATAAGGACCGTGAACTGATAAGCGGGCCGGACGGCAGCCTGCCCCGGGCCGACCGCAAAAAAAAAGGGCCACCCGGCAGGGCGGCCCGTGAGTGAGTAGAACTCTGCCTCTGGCATCCTAATGCGGCTCAGTGTTCCGCAGGATCACTTGGTCGGCCCTAAAGCGGAGCGGTCTGCGACCGCGGGCTAAATGCCTTGCCCCACCTTCAATTTATCCAAAGCGCCACTCCCAAAACTCTCTTGCCCTTCCCCCTTCCTCACTTCGCGCCCTTGGCAAAGGGGAAGATGAACTCGGCAGCGGGGTATTCCTCGGGGGCGAGGGTCTTGCTGGTGCCGGGGGTGTAGAGGTTGTCATCGGGCTGCACATCGGCCAGGCGGCCGCTGGGGTCAATGGCCACCGAGCGTATGGAGGCAGCGGGGTAGGGCAGGGCCAGGGCGTAGAGCGGGTAGGCCCACGGCCAGGCCTGTTCGTTGGTCACCTGGGGGTAGAGGCCCTCAGCGGGGCGGGTGCCGCGCTGCAGGTCGAGGGGTATGTGGTGCATCACCTGGCGGCCATCAGTTAGGTTCACCACCACATCGAGGGGCATGGGCAGGCGGCCCTTGCGCAGCAGCAGCACCTTGGTGCCGGTCCCTTCGGCCCGCAGGTCGGCCACCGCGTAGTCGATGGTCTGGGTGGTGCCGGTCCATGCATCGGCAAACCAGTCGAGCTCCATGCCGCTCACCTCTTCCATGATGCGGGTCACATCCTCGGGGCCGGGGTGGCGCAGCCGCCAGCGCTCGTAGTACGTGCGCAGGCCCCTGTGCAGGTCCTTTTTGCCCATGATGTAGCCCAGCTGCGTGAGGTAGAGGCAGCCCTTGCTGTAGCTCGATGTGCCGTAGGCCCCGTTGTGGGCGTAGTGGTCGGCATGGGTGCCGAGGGGTTCTTCCTTGCCGCTCTTGGCCAGGCGCTGATAGGAGCGGAGCGACCCTTCGAAGGGATTCTTGGCCCGCGTGGTGGCCATGGAGTCGAGTATGAGGTACTGGGCGTAGGTGGTGAATCCCTCGTCCATCCACGGGTGCTTGGCCTCGTTGCTGGCCAACATGCCGTAGTACCAGTTGTGCAGGGCCTCGTGCACGGCCACGCTGGTGAGGCCGGGCAGGTCATCGGGCGTGGTGAGCATGGTGCACATGGGGTATTCCATGCCGCCATCGCCCCCCTGAATGACCGAGAACTGCGGGTACACATACTTGCCGAACACGCCCTGGGCAATGGCAAATGCCCGTGCAAACTGGGGCTGAAGCTGTTTCCAACGTTCCTTCACCTCGGGGCGGTAGAGGTAGTGCAGCTCCACCCCATCGCGGGTGTTGTCGCGGTCGTGGATAAAGTCGGGGTCGGCAGCCCAGGCAAAGTCGTGCACATTCTCCGCTTTGAACCGCCACGTGGTGGTCTTGCCCCGTTTCTTGGGTTCTGCGCCATAGCCATGGCCCACCTCATCGGCATTCTGCACCACCCCGGTGCCGCCCAGCACAAATCTTGAATCGATGGTGATGTTGACCTGAAAATCCCCGAACTCGCCATAGAACTCGCGGCCCACATACGGGTCGGGGTGATGGCCCTCGCGGTCGTACACCGCCAGCTTGGGGTACCATTGGGTCATGGTGTAGGCCACCTTCTCCTGATTGTTGCGCCCGCTGCGCCTTATCTGCACCGGCACCTGTGAGTTGAAATCCATCGCCAGGCTGCACCTGCCGCCCGGTGGCAAAGGGCGGGGCAGCGTGGCCTGTAGAACCGTACCATCGACCATGAACTGCACTTTCTGACCATCCATCGAAAGTGAAGTCACCTTGTGGAACCCTATCTCCTCTGGCTTCAGGTCGCGTATGCGCTCGCCCACCCGCTCATCGGGGTCGGGTATGGTGCGCGAACGGATGTCCATGAGGCTGCCCGGCTGGAAGGCATTGAAGTAGAGGTGATAGTACAGCCGCGTAAGGGTGTCGGGCGAGTTGTTGGTGTAGGTCACCACCTGCCTGCCCGTGAAGGTGTGATCCTTCGCATCCAGCACAATATCCATCACATAGTCGGTGCGCTGCTGGAAATAGGCGTGCTGGGCATTGGCCACCATGGCAAGGCCCAAGGCCAGTATGGTTGCAGGATATCGGGGTATGAACATCATGGTCGGGTGTGGAAAATGAAACGGCCCACGGTATCGGTCTGGCTGTACACGGCCGCATAGGCTGCGGGCATGGTGTACACATCGGTGCCGGTCATGGTGATCAGCACCTGCGGATCGAGGTCGGTCATCAGGTCCCTGAGTGCGGCATCGGGTCGGCCCGGATGCAGGGCATTGTAGTGCGCCACGGCCGAGTTGTTGTACCACTGCCGCATCTCGAGGGCCGATGCGGTGTCAGAGGGCAGTTCGTTCAGCCTGTAGAACTCAACCCGGTTCATCAGACCCTTTATGCCGGTGAATTCGGTGTAATGCGGCCGGGTGACCGGGTATTCGGTGTTCACATCTACATGATATCCCACCCTTAGCAGGCCCCTGTCGGCCATGGCGCAGAAGGCGGCATGTTCCTCATTGCTCAGACCCTGAACACCGCCTGTGGCATGCAGATCGCGGTAGGTGCCCGCATACCCATCGGTAGCCAACAGGAGCCTGCCGCTGGCAAAGAGCATGGCTGCGGCCATACCTGCCGCAAGGTATCTGGACCATCCCTTTGAATGCCACATGTGGGCCAGCCCCAGCACACCGGCAGGCGCAAGCAGGGCCGCGCAATAGAGGGCGGGCATCTGTACGGTGTTGCCCTGCATCCATGGGAAAACAGCCGAGAAGGCGGCCATGGTGCCGGCATATCCGGCCAGGATGAGCCACGGGGCGCGGGCCTTTATCGGATCATTGATCAGGAAAAGCAGCCCTACCAACACCGGGATGAAATACATGGTGGAGAGGATGGTGCGGATGGCGGTATGCACTATGAGGTAGAGATAGGCCGGGTCGGCAATGGGAGGCGCTCCGCCCTGGCTACGGCCGCTGATGCTGGCAAATGCAAAGGGCACAGCGGCTGCAGCGAACAGGATGCCGAGCTCTTTGAATGTGAACGGAAATCTATCTGCGCCCCTTTTCCATAGGAGCATCAACCCCGCCCTGATCAGGGCCAGGGCAACGGAGCCGGCCACGAAACTGAGCATGACACCCGGATTGAGGCAGGTGACGAGCATCAGCCCAACCAAGGGCCACAGCGAACGCTGCGCAAGGCTTACGGCCACAAACGGAAGTGCGGCCAGGGCCACATTGGTGTAGGGGCCCGAGGCATAGAGCGGCCAGTTGTAAACGAAAGTCTGCAACAGGCTGAGAGTGGGGTGAAAGAGGTAGTACAGCACGGTATCGACCCCCAAAAGGCTGAGTGCGACCACCACCAGGGCGATGACCGGAGAACCGGAGAGCCTGCGGCCCAGCGCGAACAGCAGCACGCCCAGCGATACGAGCGATGTGCCCCGTGCCAGCAAGGTGTATGCATACTGCGGCAGCACATTGAGCCCCTGCGAGAACAGGGCACTGAGCCACAAGTCGCCCATATGGTACAGCACGGGGCGGTGCTGCAGCACGGTGCCCACATTGTTGGGCAGACCCTCGCTGCCCGCTTCCATCATGCCGTTGCCGAAGGCGGCATACGAGGCGATGTCCGGAAATCCTGTTGCGAGCATATCGCCCATGCGCAGATCGCTGCGCCACGCCTCGAAAGCGAATGCCGAAAGGGCGAACAGGGCAATGCCCGAGAGCTGCATCGGGCCTGATGCCCGCAGGTCAGCGAGCAGCTGCCCGGCATTTTTAATATCGATAGATGCCAAAAGGAACACCGATAGCGGCAGCAGCACCGTGTTGCCCATGGTGCAGGCCGTGGCCAGCCAGCAGGTAATGGCCGTGAGACCGAGGCACAGCCGCAACCCGATGTCGGTGAGCGGGTCACCGGTGCGGAAACGCAGCAGTCCGCCTACGCCATATGCCGCAACCAGGGCGGCCGCGAACAGCACCCAATGAATGGGGGCAAACGGGTCGGTGGAGAGCACCATCAGCCCCGGTTCAATCCTTAATCCCCACCAGTTTGAACATGAATGCGTACTCCATGGCCACTTCCTTGAGGGCCTCAAAGCGGCCGCTCGACCCACCGTGGCCGGCATCCATGTTGGTCTGCAGCAGCAGCAGATTGTGGTCGGTCTTCTTCTCGCGCAGCTTGGCCACCCATTTCATCGGCTCCCAATACTGCACCTGACTGTCGTGCAGGCCAGTGGTCACCAGCATGTTCGGGTAGGCCTTGGCCTCCACATTGTCGTAGGGCGAGTAGCTCAGCATGTAGTCGTGATACTCTTTCTGGTTCGGGTTGCCCCACTCGTCATACTCGCCTGTGGTGAGCGGTATGGTGCTGTCGAGCATGGTGGTCACCACATCCACAAAGGGCACTGCGGCCACCACACCTTTCCAAAGGTCGGGCCGCATGTTGGTTATGGCACCCATTAGCAGGCCGCCCGCACTGCCGCCCATGGCGAACAGCCGCGAGGTGTCGGTATAGCCCTGCGCTATCAGGTGCTCGGCACAGTCAATGAAATCGGTAAAGGTGTTCTTCTTCTTTAGCAGTTTGCCGTCCTCGTACCAGTAACGGCCCATCTCCTGTCCACCCCGGATGTGCGCTATGGCGAAGATGAAACCACGGTCGAGCAGACTCAATCGGCCCGAGCTGAAATAGGCGTCCATGGTGGCACCGTATGAGCCATAGCCGTATAGCAGCAGCGGGTTACCGCTCTTTTTCAGGTCCTTACGGTAAACGAGCGAAATGGGCACCATAGTGCCGTCATCGGCTTTGGCCATGAGGCGTTCGGCATGGTAGTTCTTCGGGTCGAACCCGCCCAGCACGGGCTGTTGCTTCAGCAGCTCTTTGGTTTTGGCGGCCACATCATAGTCGAAGGTCGAATTCGGGGTGGTCAGCGATGTGTATCCGAAACGGAACTTCTTGGTGTCGTATTCATCGTTGGTCGAAGGGTACAGGGTGTAAGTGGCCTCGCCCATGTCTATCTGATGGTCGTTGCTGCCATCGCGGCCCATCACGCGCAACCTCGGCAGTCCACCGCTGCGCTCACTTATTACCATGTGGCCCTTGAAAACATCAATGTCCTCCACCAGCACCGAGTCGCGGTGGGCAATCAGCTCTTTCCAGCTCTCTTTCGCTGTTGCGCCTTCCTTGCAGGTCATCACCCTGAAGTTGCGCGCCTGCCAATTGGTGACAATGAAGTATTGCCCCTCAGCAAATTCGATGTTGTATTCAATGCCGCGCTCGCGAGGCTGCACCACCTTGAACTGCCCGGTGGGGTCGGAGGTGCTTAGCGTGCGATATTCTGATGTGAGGGTGCTGTTGCTGCCGATCACGATCTTCTCGCCCGATCGGTTGCGATACACAAAGGTTGAGAAGGTCTCGTCCACCTCATCGTGCATCAGCACATCGGCCTTCTGTTCGGTGCCGAGCGTATGACGGAATATCCGGTTGCTGCGCAGGGTCTCCTCGTCCTCAACCCCGTAAAACAGTGTCTTGTTGTCGTTGGCCCAGGCGCATCCGGTCACCGGGTGCATCACATCGGACAGGGTCTGGCCTGTGGTCAGGTCCTTTATGTGCATGGTGTACATGCGTCTGCCCACCGTGTCAATAGCATAGGCCAGCAGGCGGTTGTCGGGGCTCACCTCCACTATGCCCACGTTGCAGTATGAAAGTCCCTCGGCCAGTTTGTTCTCATCGAGCATCACCTCCTCGGGCGCATCCTTTCCGCCTTTTTTTCGGCAATAGATGGCATATTCCTTACCCTCTTCAAAGCGGGTGTAGTACAGATAGCCGTTGCTCATGTATGGCACGCTCTCATCGGCCTCTTTGATGCGGCCGCGCATCTCCTTGTACAGTTTCTCCCGCAGATCCTTCACATCGGCCAGCATGGCCTCAGTGTAGGCATTCTCAGCCTTCAAGTGGCTGATCACTGCGGTGTCCTCGCGGTCATTCATCCAGAAATAGTCATCGGTGCGCACGGTGCCATGGGCCTCCAGCTGGTGAGGTACTTTCTTGGCTACGGGCGGTTGCGGGGTGTCGGTCATGGTTTTTTGTTGGCAGGATGAAAGCGCCACCAGTGTGGCCATGGTCATCAGAATTCCGGACTGTGATCTCATTTTCACGGGTTATGCTGGTTGATGGTAGTGCAGATGGCCGCCACTTCGGCATCGGTAAGGCTCATGTGCAGCGGCAACCGCACAAGGGTATCGCTGTAGTGGTCGGTGTGCGGCAGCACGCGGCCATCGTGCCTCGCGTGGTAGAATGGCGATGAGTGTAGGCTCTGGTAATGGAACACGGCATGAATCCCATGGTCCTTCAGGTGGGCAATCAGCGAGTCGCGGTGCGCCAACGACCGGCAGCACACATAGAACATGTGTCCGTTGTTGGTGGCAAAATCGGGGATGAAGGGAGCTACGAGCCTACCATCGGTGAATGATGGCTGCAGCCCTTTGCGGTAGCCGTCCCAAATGGCACAGCGCCTGGCCTGGATGGAGTCAATCTCCTGCAACTGGGCGTAGAGGTAGGCGGCAATGATCTCGGACGGAAGGAAAGACGACCCCACATCCACCCAATTGTATTTGTCCACCTCACCCCGCCAGAATGCTGCACGGTTGGTGCCTTTTTCCCAGATTATCTCGGCCCTGCGTATCAGGTCAGGGTCGTTGATCAGCAGGGCACCTCCCTCCCCGCACTGTATGTTCTTGGTCTCGTGAAAGGAGTAGGCCCCCAGGTGACCGATGCCCCCCAGGGCCTTGCCCTTATAGAACGACTCGATACCCTGTGCGGCATCCTCCACCACCTTTATACTATGTCTGTCGGCCACGGCCATCACCTTGTCCATGTCGCAGGCCACTCCAGCGTAATGCACCACAACAATGGCTTTGGTATTTTGAGTGATGAGGGCTTCGAGGCTCGCCTCGTCCACACCGGGGTGGTCGGCACGGCTGTCAGCGAAAACAATCCGGGCCCCGCGCAGCACAAATGCGTTAGCGGTGCTCACAAAGGTGTACGAAGGCATGATCACCTCATCGCCCGGACCGATGTCCAGCAGCAGGGCGGCCATTTCCAAGGCATCGGTGCACGAGGTGGTGAGCAGCACCTTCTTGAATCCGTAGCGCTCCTGCAGCAGCGCGTGGCACAGCTTGGTGTAGCGTCCGTTGCCCGAAAGTTTGTTCTCTTGCACCGCTCCGAGCACGTAATCCTGCTCTCGGCCGGTGAGGTAGGGACGGTTGAAAGTTATCATCACTTCAATTGGCGTGTCTGCGGGCAGGTATGCCGAGGTAAAGCCCTGGCTGAGAAATGCTCTCGGTGACCACTGCACCTGCCCCTGTGCGTGCATCATCACATATCTCCAAATGGTCTATCACCGTGCTGTTGATGCCCAGCACCACCCGCTGTCCTATCCGCGTTTTTCCGGCCACTGCCACACAGGGTGCAAAGAAGCAGTGATGGCCGACCGTGGTGTGATGAGCAACGGTGGTTGCGGTGTTCAGGAGCACATTGTTGCCCAATTGGGCATGGGCATCAACGGTGCAATGAGGCAGAATGAAAACACCGGTGCCCAACTTCACGCTCTTTTCGATAAAGGCACTGGAATGAATGACATTGGCAAAGGGTATCTGCTCTTTGAACCGGTCAAACATCTCGGCCCTGAAGCCCATGTGGTTGTACCCGATGCCCACCATCAGTGCATCAAATATTCCTTGTGCAAAATGGGCGGCAACTGATTCGGTACCTCCAAGTATCGGAATGTCTGACTTAGGGGCGCTGCTGAAATCGTCAAAGAAACCCACCACGCTCATGCCGCTGTCTGCCATGGCATGGTAAGCAATGAGCTGCCCGAGGTCTCCGCTGCCTATGATAGCCAGCCTTTTCATGCACTGATATTGGTTGTGGACCTGATGGAGTAGAGCGGCCTTTTCTTCACTTCGCGGTAGATACGGCCTATATATATCGCGATAACTCCGATGAAGATCAGCTGAATGCCGAAGCTCAGCACTATGGCCGATATGATGGAAGGCCAACCGGCTGCAAAGTCTATATAGAGTAGCTTGAGCAGTAGGATACCGATAAGACCGACAACCCCGGTCAGGGCCATCATTGCACCGATCTGGACCGCCACTCTTAATGGGAGTTCGGAGAAATCGAAGATGGCATCGAAGGCAAGGGCCATCTTCCTTCTGAAATTGTATTTGCTCACACCTGCAAAACGCGCCCGTTGGGCTATCTCTATCTGCCCCCGGTTCATGCCGATGTGCATGAACATGCCCTCTATGAATCGGTTCTGTTCGCCATATTCCAGGAAACGGTCAGCAAAGCTGCGGTTGAACACGCGCATCACTGCCAGCCCCTTGGGAATCTGCAATCCGGTGAAGCGGTGAAGCGTACCCCAGAACACCTTTGAATAGAGCCTGTTGATGGGCGAATCGATCTTCTCTTTCCTGATTCCGAACACCAGGTCATAGCCTTTGTCCATCTCTTTGATGAACCGCGGTATCTCATCCGGTGGATCCTGAAGATCGGGGTCCATGTACAGCAGTAGGTCGCCTTTGGCAAAGCGGATACCCGCAGATACAGCAGCCTGCTTACCGTGGTTGTAACTGAACTCGATAAGTCTGATCCGTGGTTCGGCTGCCGCCATGAGCCGTATCAGTTCCTGCGTGCGGTCGGTGCTGCCGTCATCAACAAAGACGATCTCCCAGTCCAATCTGAGGCTCTCCAATACCGGAACGGTCTCTTTGACGAACTGCTCAATGCAGTCCTCCTCAAAATAAACAGGCACCACAAGCGACAGAGAGCAGTACTTCATGCCATTCGCGTCAGTTCCATAAGGTCTGATAACCTCCGTTGGGAGGCCCGAAAGGTACCATCGCGGTCAATTAACCACGCATCCATACCCATGCTGAGGGCAGGAACCAGGTCAAGCCTGACCGAATCGCCCACGTACCGCACCTCCGAGGCCTTTTTCCCTGCGCGATGCAGCGCCTGCCTATAGAATTCAGGATCAGGTTTGCGCAGACCCATGTTCTCGGATATGGCCACGGTGCCGAATGCGTCACCGAAATGGTCGCTCAGCACCTTATCCAGGCCGGAATGGAAGTTTGAGATCACACCCATGGACAGGCCACTGGCCGCGAGCTGCAAGGCATCAGGGAATGGTTGCCATTCCAGACCTCTGCAAGAATCATAAATGGCGTCAACAAGTTTCGCATGGGGTGCAAGGCCCATTGAAATAAGAAGTTCAGAATTGAAGTGGGTGTAAAACTGGCGGTCTGTCCTATCTGGGAAAATGATGAATTCTGAGGTGAGACGATGCCTGCTTGCTACCCATGCCTCATCGGCCACTATTCCCTCGGCCCGGAGCACATTGCAAATGGCCCGGATGATACCGGGTTTGTGGATCAATGTGTTAGCTGCGTCAAGAACGAGGTGCATCTCAGAATTCGATGTGGGTATCAGTGCGGTTGCCTAACAGACTGTCAGCATCAGGACCTGTTGCATAGATCACATCGGCCAGATACCTGTATGCCACCCCTTCCGTTATCTCCGGACTCTGGGGCTCAATGCCATACAGCAGTTCCTGTGCAGTATAGATCACGTCCTTGAATCCGAATCCCTGCCGTATGGAATTGGTGCCCGATATCCGACAGTTTACCTCAAAAGGCACAATCTCACCATCGGGTTTTACAATGCTCTGAATGTTGAATGAGCCTCTGAGCCCGAAAACGTCAATCATCTGCCGTGCCATGCCCTCCATCATCTTGTCGTGCAGACGGGTCACTTTGGTGTAGGTGGTGGCTCCGTTCTCAAGGCTCCGTTCCATGGTGATGGTGCCTTTCAGCACGCCCGAGATGTAGGAGCAGTAGACCGCGGTGGTTATCTCCTTTCCCGCTATCTGTTCCTGCACTACGTACTCGGTGTCATTCAGGCCCGACACATCCTGCACATCGCGAAGTATGCCCTTGGAACCTCTTCCTTTTCGGGGTTTGGCAATAGCACGGGCATAATCACCGCGATAGGCTGAGGGAAGGACCGTGTCAGCGAACGGGATTCCGTGTTCTTTGTGGGCAACATGACTCAGCCACTTATCGAGATAGGTCTCGGTGGCGGGTGCAGGAGAAGTGGCCAAATTGCATCCCAACCTGCCTGCTACCCTCGACAGTTCGTAGGCTTCTGAGTCGGTCGATGGGATGATCAGGTCGGCATTCTCTGCACGGATGATATCGATGATGCGGGGCAGATATGCCGGGTCGTCACCATATGGGACAATATGAAAGCCATCGACCCAATGGTTACCGGCACTCAATGCGGTTATATTGGTGCCGATTAGCGTCAATGGAAAGCCTGATGCAATGAGGTTCCGGAGTATTCCCTGACCCACATTTCCACCGATACCGGTGACGATCACTGTCTTCTTCTCCATTCTATGTAGTCCGCAAGGCCAGTGGCAAACGGTATCCTCTTACCCCCGGTTCCAATGGCCGACAAGGTAACTTGCGAGTCAGCCCTGAATGACCGTGAATCATCTGTGCCTGTTTGCTTCACTGAGGCCCCTGTCTCTTTGGCTATCATCTGTGCCAAAGCGAGATTTGAGACTTCTTCCGTTCCCGTTGCAAGCAACACTCCATTGGCCCATTTGTCCATTGCGGCCGCAATGGTGGCGGCCACATCGTTCACATGCACGTAATTCTGCATCCGCGAACCATCGCCCCATACATCAATGCTGTTCTCTGTGAGGGCCTGACTCACATATCTCGGAATAATCGTGTCGTTTCTCATGCCCGGGCCATATATCGATGAGGCGCGGATAATGGCGCAGGGCCGTCCTTTTGCGGCAATGACCTCGCCCCACAGTTTTGAGATGGAATATGGGGTGTCAGGCGATGGGGGTGTGCTTTCATTCACACATTGACCGGTAGACCCATAGACTGACACCGATGAAACGTAAATCGTATAGACGCCTTTATACCTGTTGCACACCTCTTCAGTGAACCTTACATTCGACTCATAAAGTCTGATTGAGTCTGCCCATTGGCCGCGACCGATATGCGCATGGCACAGGATCAGGACATCTACATGGTCATATTGCTCCTGTTCAGGTTCCCATTCTATTTCGGAGTAATTCGTCAGACTATTCGGGGACCTGCTGCCTTTGCGGACAATGCCGGTCAACTGATGGTCAGCACGCAGCAGAGACACCACCTGCTTTCCCAGAAACCCATGCGGACCCGTAAGCGCGATTCTCATAAGGTCTTACCGCTCGCTGCTTTCATTGCATAAACTGCTTTCGGTCCAGCCCCAGCCATTCGAGGGCCGAACCGCACATCACATCAACCAAAGTTCCTTCATCAAGTCCCATCTCTTCAATGAACCGTCCGATCTCAAGGTCGCCCAACGGGAACGGATAATCGCTACCGAGGCACACGCGCTTGCTACCCTGCATATTGAGGATGAAGCGGAAAGCATCGGCATCGTGTGTGATACTGTCAACCCAGAATCTGCCCACGTATTCCCGCGGGTTCACATCGTTGTCTATGGCCACAAGGTCGGGCCGGCAGTTATAACCGTGCTCTATGCGCCCAATGGTGGGCAGGAACGACCCGCCTGCATGGGCAAAGCAGACGCGCAGCTTCGGGAATTTCTCGAACACCCCGCTGAAGATCATGGAGCACACGGCACGGGCCGTCTCAGCCGGCATGCCCACCAGCCACGGCAGCCAGTATTTGCGCATGTGGTCCTGCCCCATCATGTTCCATGGGTGTACGAACAGGGCCATGCCTAGCTCCTCCATGGCCTCATAGAGCGGGAAGAACTGCTTCTCGCCCAGATTGATGTCGTTGATGTTCGAGCCTATCTGAACACCGGGCATCTTGAGCTCATCCTTAATTCGGATCAGTTCGCGGATGGACAGATCTGTGTCCTGCATTGGCAATGTGCCCAGCCCGATGTAATTCTTAGGGTATGGCGCTATGCGCTCTGCAAGGTCATCGTTCAGGAAACGAGAGACAGCCATCCCGTCTTCTGGTTTTGCCCAATAAGAGAAAAGCACCGGCACCGTGCAGACCACCTGCACCTGTGTGCCATGGGTGGCGTATTCTGGAATGCGGATGGCCGCATCCCAACTGTTCTGCCGCACCTGCCGGAAGAACCTTTCGCCCTGCATCATGTCGGCCACCCCGTTGCCTAAATGCTTCATGCTGATGAAGTCGCCATAGCCGAACTTCTTCGCGAAGTCGGGCATGTGCTCCGGCATGAGGTGGGTATGCATGTCGATCTTGAGCATCACCCTTTCGCTTTTTTCTCCGCCCACTCCTTGGCAAAGTAGGTGAGTATGGCGGTGGCCCCGGCCCTGCGTATGCTGAGGAGCATCTCGTTCATGGCGCGGTCGTGGTCAAGCCAGCCGCGCTCGGCCGCAGCTTTCAGCATGGCATACTCTCCGCTCACGTTGTAGGCGGCTACGGGCAGGGCGGTGTTCTCGCTCAGCAGATGGATCACATCGAGATACATCAGCGCAGGTTTCACCATCAGGAAGTCGGCCCCTTCGGCCTCATCCAGGGCGGCCTCGCGCAGTGCCTCGCGCCTGTTGGCGGGGTCCATCTGGTAGGTCTTCTTATCCCCGAACTTGGGCGCACTCGAAAGCGCATCGCGAAAGGGGCCGTACATCGCGCTGGCATATTTGGCGCAGTAGCTCATAATGCCGGTATTAGTGAATCCGGCCTCGTCCAGAGCCTCGCGCAGGTATCCTACGCGGCCGTCCATCATGTCGCTGGGACCTACGATGTCTATACCGGCCTCGGCCTGTGCCACCGCCATGCGCGCCAGGATGGGCAGGGTGGGGTCGTTCACTATTCGGCTGTCCTCCACCAGTCCATCGTGCCCATCGCTACTGTACGGGTCCATGGCCACATCACTGACGAGGCAGCTTTCCGGAAATTCCTTTTTCAGCTTCGCAATGATGCGCAGGTAGAAATTCTCCTTTTTCCAGGAGTAGGTGGCCCCGTGGTCTTTCAGTGCATCCTCAACGGCCGGGAACAGCACGAACGAGCGCAGGCCCAGCTTCATGCACTTTTCCACCTCGCGCAGGGCGTTGTCCTCGCTCAGGCGGGCAATGCCGGGCAACGATGCAATGGGCTGGCGTTGGTCCTTACCATCTACCAGAAACAGAGGGAATATGAGATTGTCGGTGTCAAGCCGTGTCTCGCGCACCATGGAACGGATGGCCTCGCTGGCCCTGTTCCTGCGGGGTCTTTCAAGCATGGGGGTAAAGATAGCGGAGGGTTATTGGCCTCAGTCTCCGATTTCCACCAGGATCTCTCCGCCTCCGAACAGATCAAGAGCTCGTTTGAGATGAATGCCGAAAATCGATCTTAATTGGGCATAGGATGTATTCCCGCATGTAAGCCAAAGCACCTTTGGAGGTGATCCCATACGATGAAGGAGGTCAATGAAATCAGAGTCCTTGGTGATCACGATAGCATCGGCCATCCTTGCACTCATGAAAATCTTCTGATCATCTGCATCCCGTAGTCCGAGATCCCTTACTGCTATGGCATCGTAACCATTATCTCTCAGAAAAAGAGCAAGCGAAGGTGGCAGTTGAGCGTCTATCCACAGCCTCATGCCACCCTGATGGTAGGATGAGCGATGCGCAGGTTGGCAAACCGGATGGCCTGAGTGATGTCATCGGCCTCAAGATCTGGCAGCTCTTCAAGTATCTGATCCTGATGCAGACCGGAGGCCAAAAGGTCAAGGATATCAGAAACGCGGATACGCATGTGCCTGATGCAGGGCCTTCCCCCACATTGTGCGGGGTCAACGGTTATGCGGTCTAATTCCTGCGGTGACATGTGGCAAAGTTAATTCCTATCAGAATCACCTCACCACCACCAATTTGCGCGACTCGAGGCGGTACTTCGATGTGTAGTTGACCATGTACGTGCCCGGTGCCATGGTGCGCGTGTCAACCTCAAAGCCCTGCACCTGTATCTGCTGGCCTTTCCACACTTTCACTATCCCGCCACGGCTGTCCTGGATTACCAGAAAGTCATCTTTCCCTATGGTATGGCCCGTGGCGAACGAGATGCGCACCCTGTCGCGTGCGGGGTTGGGGTACAGCAGTTCCATTATCTCATCGCCCTTCGATATCATGGCCCTGCCGCCCAAAGTGGTGCTGCTGTGGTAAATGGTCACACAGCCCATCACCTGATCGAACTCATCGATGGCGCACATCCGCAAACTGTCTTTGCCAAAGAACTCCAGAGTGCCGTAGCTGTCGCTGAAGTTGGTGTTGCCCACCCCGTTGCCGCCCCCGTTCCAAACGCTGTCGCGAATGGGCAACGGAAGGCCTACGAACTGGATCACGCTATCGATCATGTGGTTCAGGTACCCCTCGTCATTCGAGCTCATGCCGCTGGCCGATAGCTCGGGCAGGCCGGCATTGGTGCCATCGTCCACCATGCTGCTGTGGCTGTCTCCGCTCACTACTAGGATATCTTTCAAATGATTTGCGCTGATGTGATTCAGCACAATATCCTGATCCGGATGTCCCGGCCACATGTAGGCCAGGTTGCTGGCATAGGTGATGTACTGCGGGTCAAGGGTCTGAATGCCCATCATGAATTCGAGGAACCTTTTGAACCTCTTGTTGAAGATGACACTACTGCCTATCACCTTCCAATCGGCCGTTGATGTGCTGAGCCTGCTCAGCAGCCACTGGCGCTGGGCTGCGCCCATCATGGTGTGGTTGGCACTCGGCTGATAGGTATAGCTGTTTGTGCCGGCATCATACACAAACTGTTGGTGCCGTGCCGTACGCGAGTTGCGCAGGTCGAGCATGAGGAACTCCACATTGCCCAAAGTGAATGCGTGGTGTATGCCGCTCTGCACATCCACAGGTGCATAGCTCGGGAAATACCGGAAGTAGGCCGATATAGTGCTGTCTCTAATGGCAGGGTCCATCTGTATGGTCTGCAGGTCGTAAAAGGTCTGGCCATTGGGCAGTGGCGAGGTGACTATGCGCGGGTAGGTCCACCCTTCGCTGTCGTTAAAGCTGTAGTCATCGTCATACACATAGTCAATCGCGCATTTGGGCAGCAGCATCTCCTTCATCCCACTCATATCATACCGCTGCGCGAACGATGAAGCCTGCTTGTCGGGGTGCAGCATCATGTCGTTGCCGAAGGTGCTGGGTGGCCAGCCCCAGTCGCCCAGATGGATGAACAGCTGCGGCTCAAATGCCATGATGCTCTCGTAAAGCCCCTGATTGCCCGAATAATTGCACGACCCCACCGCCACCTTGTAGTGGCCCACCGCGCCATTGACCGGAAAGGTCCTGAAGCTGTATCCGCTGCCCATCACACTGGTGTCGGGCCGCACGATGCGGTAATTGTACAGCGTGCCCGGGTTCAGGCCGTTCACGTCCACAATGTCCGTGGCAAAGCTCTCGGCCGTGGTCTCGCCAGCTATGGTCATGGCCTGACTGAAGTTCAGGCCTGTACTGAGCTGAATCAGAAAAGGTGTGGGGGCCGAAGTGCGCACGTAGATGCGCCCGCCATCGGGTCGAACCCCGCCCACCACCGGGCCTGTCACAAGGGTCTGAGCCTCTGCATTTGCAATAAGGAGAAGGCCGATAGGTAGGTATCTGTACATGCGTCTGGTCGGCCAAATGTAGCCAAACGGGCGGGTGCACTGCCACCGGGTCATTGTGCCGCACCGCTGCAGGTCATACCTTGGCGGCCCTCATACCACAGCCATGCCAGCCAGACGTCCCTTCAACCTGCAGAAATGGATTGATGAGCACCGCCACGAGCTCAAGCCCCCCGTTGGCAACCGCAATCTCTACACCGAAGCCGATGATTTCATCGTCATGATGGTGGCCGGGCCCAATGCCCGAAAGGACTATCACTTCAATGAGACCGAGGAGCTCTTCTATCAGTTGGAGGGCGATATCAATGTCCGCATCCAAGAGGATGGCAGGGCCGTTGACATCCCAATCAGGGCCGGAGAGATGTTCCTTCTGCCCGCCAACACCCCTCACTCGCCCATGCGCAGCGCGGGCAGCCTGGGCCTCGTGATTGAGGCCGTGCGCAAGGGCACCGATATGAAGGACGGTCTCCTATGGTTCTGCGAGCAATGCAACCACAAGCTCCACGAGACCTATTTCCCACTCACCGATATCGAGAAGGATTTCCTTCCCCGCTTCCGCGAATTCTACACGAGCACAGATTTGCGCACCTGCAAAAAGTGCGGCCACGTCATGGAGGCCGATCAGCGATTCATATAGTCCCTTGCGGTCTGTAGACCTCGGCTGCCCTTAGGTCTCACCCCACCGCCACAAGCGGCCCCGCCTCACCCTATCCGCAGGCTCGTCATGCTCAGCGATCCTGCCAGCAGCACATCGTTCACAAACTTCAACCCCTCGCCTGGGTGTTTCAGCGCCAGGGAATAAATAAGCGGTAGATAATGGTCGGGTGTGGGCACCGCCAGTTGCACCGCACGGCCCAACTTCCCATAGTCACATAGCGCCCGGTGGTCGCCCTTCACTATCAGGTCGTGCAACTTCTCATGCGCCTCCAGCGCCCATTCATATCCGTAGCCAATGGTGCCAATGTTGCCAAAGTCCACCAGCCCCAGGTTGTGAATGATGTTGCCGCTGCCCACAATCAGGATACCCTTGTCCCTAAGCGGAGCCAACCGCTGCGCCAGGCCATAGTGCCATTCGGCCCCGTGCGTGCGGTCAAGACTCAGCTGCACCACTGGCACATCAGCTTTTGGGAAAAAATGCCTCAGCACCGTCCATGCCCCATGGTCCAGTCCCCATTTCTGGTCCATCCCCACTGGTTCCGGGCCCAGCAAGGTGGCCGTCTCCAACGCCAGCAAGGGGTCTCCCTTGGCCGGATATTTAACTTCATAAAGCGCCTGCGGGAAACCCCCGAAATCATAGATTGTCCTTGGCATCGGCATGGCCGTCACCTTGGTCCCTTTTATATACCAGTGGGCCGATATGCACAAAATAGCACGTGGGGCCGGCAACCCCTTCGCCATCGCCCTGAATCCCCGTACAAACTCATTTTCCTCAATGGCATTCATCGGGCTACCGTGGCCAACAAACAGCACTGGCATCCGCTCCGAGTAGGGCAGGGCCGCGGCCATCCCCTCCAATTCGTGCAATGTCATCGTCATGGCGGTCAGCGCGGCTGTGTGCTTAATAAATTCCCTCCGGTCCATCTCCACGTTCCAAACAGCCCAAAGGTATCGGTGTTCGAACATTGGTAAGAATAAGAACTTGTCTAATTCTCTGACCGAATCCGATCTTTCTCCTCATAAGTCAATGATGCTGGCCTCCCCAACTTGCCCCGCCTACATTTGCCCCCCATGTGGAAGAACAACATACTCGAGACCATCGGCAACACTCCCTTGGTCCGCCTCAACCGCGTCACAAAGGACCTGCCCTGCACCGTCCTCGCCAAGGTCGAGACCTTCAACCCCGGCAATAGCATCAAAGACCGCATGGCTGTCAAGATGATTGAGGATGCGGAGCGGGCCGGATTGCTAAGACCGGGTGGCACCATCATCGAGGGCACCTCCGGCAACACCGGCATGGGCCTCGCCCTTGCCGCCATCGTCAAGGGATACAAGCTCATATGCGTCATGCCCGACAAGCAGAGCAAGGAGAAGATGGATATGCTCCGCGCCATGGGCTCAGAAGTGGTCGTAACTCCCACCAACGTAGAGGCCGATGACCCACGCTCATACTACTCTGTCTCGCGCAGGCTTCAGCTCGAGACCCCCAACTCATTCTATCCCAACCAGTACGACAACCTGAGCAATACACAGGCCCACTACGAGCAGACCGGGCCCGAGATATGGGAGCAGACCGAGGGCCGCATCACCCACCTCGTGGTGGGTGTGGGCACAGGTGGCACCATCAGCGGAACCGGCCGATATCTCAAGGAGAAGAACCCCGACATCAAGGTCTGGGGGGTCGATACCTACGGCTCCACCCTTAAGGCATACCATGAGACCGGCAAGATTGATGAGTCAGAGATATACTCCTACCTCACCGAGGGCATAGGCGAGGACATCATCCCCAAATGTGTCGATTTCAGCGTCATCGACCTCTTTGAGAAAGTCACTGATCGCGAGGGCATGCTCATGACCCGCGAACTCGCCAAGAAAGAGGGCATCTTCGTGGGCAACAGCGCAGGCTGTGCTGTTCAGGGCCTTCTGCAATTGAAGGATAGACTCAAGTCCACCGATCTGGTGGTTGTCATCTTCCACGACCACGGCAGCCGCTATGTGGGCAAGATTTTCAACGATGACTGGATGCGCGACCGCGGTTTCCTCGACAAGGGCCGCATCAGCATCAAAGACGTCAAAGGCCCCAAGCAGCCCGACCTCGTCAAGGTCGATGCCACCGACACCGTTGAGGCCGCCATGCGCCTCATGGCCACCCACGACATCAGCCAGCTCCCCGTCTTCGAACAGGGGCAGCCCGTGGGCTCCATTGCCGAGGGCAGGCTCTTCAATGCCTTCTTCGAGGATCAGGCCATCAAGGCAAAGCCCGTTAGCCAGTTCATGCAGGCCCCCTTCCCTGAGGTCGAGCCCGGCCTCGAACTCCGCGATGTCACCTCCCGCTTCGACAGGAGTACCCCGGCCGTACTCTTCAGAGACAGCACTGGCCAGTACCGCATCCTTACCAAACAGGACATCATCAAGGTGATGGCCGATTGACCCCACCTGATGATGCAGTTCTGCCGTCAGCGCATCATCTCCCTCGTGCCATCGCAGACCGAGCTGCTGCACCATCTTGGCCTCGATGCCGAGGTGGTGGGCATCACCAGGTTCTGCATCCATCCGCATCAGTGGTTCCGCACCAAAGCCAAGGTAGGAGGGACCAAGAACGTGAGTCTGGATAAGCTAGACGCGCTGGCCCCCACGCTCATCCTTGCCAACAGGGAAGAGAATGTGAAAGATCAGATCGAGGCCCTGGCTGCCCACCACGAGGTGTATGTGAGCGATGTGCACGACCTGACCTCCGCCCTGGCCATGATCCGCGATATCGGTTCGCTCACCGGCCGAATCGATGCCGCCTCCGCACTCGTGGAACAGATAGCCCTTTGTTTCGGGCAGATGGGCACAGGCCCCCAGCGCACAGCCGCCTATGCCATCTGGAACGACCCGCTCATGCTGGCCGGGAAGGGCACTTTCATAAACGACATGATGCAGAGGGCCGGCCTGCGCAACGTGACAGATGAACCGCGCTATCCGGCCACTACCCTCGGGGAACTGGGGGCCATGGCCCCCCAGCTGCTCCTCCTGTCCTCCGAACCCTTTCCTTTCTCAGACCGACACGTGACACAATTCAAACGCGCCCTGCCAGATACAGAGGTGATTCTGGTTGATGGCGAGATGTTCTCTTGGTACGGCAGCCGAATGTTGCTAGCCCCCGACTATTTCAACAAGCTGTTGCGCAAAGTCTGATGTCACTGACTTTGGTCAGTTCCGGTGATGCCATTACCTTGGCACCCAATTCTATCATTTGCCTATGAAAGTCAGACATCTACTTTGCCTGTCAATGATGTTGGGCAGCTTTGCCGCAACCGCTCAGAACAATGTGGGCATCGGCACCACCACCCCGCACCCCAACAGCATACTCGAACTCTCGGCTGTTGACCGTGGCATCCTGATCCCGCGCATGACGCAGGCTCAGCGCGTCTCCATTAACCCTTTGCCATCGGCCAAGGGCCTTCTGGTATTTGATGTGGACGATAACCAGTTCTGGTATTGGGACGGCACCCAATGGGTGGCCATGACCGCAGGGGTTGGCACACAGGGACCCACAGGGCCTCAGGGTCCCGCTGGACCGGTCGGTGCGGCAGGCGCAGCAGGTCCAGCAGGTCCGGCTGGCCCGACAGGGGCCACGGGTGCTGCAGGCCCGGCAGGTCCGGCAGGTCCGACAGGGGCAACAGGTGCAGCTGGTGCTACTGGCGCAGTAGGTCCGGCAGGTCCAGCAGGTCCGACTGGAGCCACTGGTGCAGCAGGTGCAGCAGGCCCAGTAGGTCCAACGGGAGCCACAGGTGCGGCTGGTGCAGTTGGTCCGGCAGGTCCAACAGGAGCCACAGGTGCAATAGGTCCGGCAGGTCCGGTAGGAGCCACAGGTGCGGCTGGTGCAGTAGGTCCGGCAGGCCCAGCTGGTCCAGCTGGGCCTGCGGGCCCAACGGGTGCCACGGGTGCGGCAGGCGCAGCAGGTGCAGCAGGTCCAGCGGGTCCGGCAGGCCCAACAGGGGCAACTGGTGCAGCAGGGGCTGTGGGTCCGGCAGGTCCGGCAGGCCCCACGGGTGCTACAGGTGCAGCGGGAGCGGCAGGAGCGGCAGGAGCTGCAGGTCCGGCAGGCCCAACGGGTCCGGCAGGGCCTGTTGGTTGTGCCACAGCCAATCAGGTGATCAAATCAGATGGCGCGGCAGCGGTGTGCAGCATCATCACCGACAATGGCACCAACGTGGGCGTGGGCACCACCACCCCCAATGCCAAGCTTGAGGTGAACGGAGGCGCCATGCTCAACAGCGGTGCCACCGATGGGCCCCGCATGATGTGGCGCGGTGGGGCAGGGGGCACACAGGCCTACAATGCACGGGTGGCCACTGGTGGGCATCTGGGTTTCTTCCCGATCGAAGCCGGAAATCCGGGTTTCGTGGGCGAAGTGCTGGCCATGACCCAAGGCGGTAACGTGGGCATCAACAACGTGACGGCACCCACCGAGAGGCTCGAAGTGAATGGCAACGGGCTTTACAGCGGGTCGCTCGTGGGTCAGGGCTTTGCCACGGCCGAGATCGCCCTTGCTGAGAACGCTAGCCTCACAGGCCCCGACAATTCATATCACACCGTTACATGTCCGACCGGATTTGCCATGATGAATCTGGGCATCTATGCCTCGTCCCGGCTCGATGGCGGTGAGCGGATAAACTGCATGAAGTTGAACGACCTGCTCACCACCACCGAGACATGGCGTGGACTCGGGGCGCAGGTCTCGGCACCCGGCACCGGCACCAATACCTTGGGCAACGGGGCCGATAATCAGGTGCACGGTTGCTCTTGCGCTGCGGGCGAGGTGGCCACCGGTTTTGAGCTCAGCAGCTCCGATAGGGCCGATGGGCAGATCAAGCTGCGCTGCACCGCCCTGCGTGCTCCTTTTATCTTGGCCAACAACGGCACAGTGACCATCAACGGTGGCACGGTGCGCGGGGTGATGTCTGCCCTGTCTCACCCTTGGGACAACGGTGCTGACAACCAGTACCACATCAGCAACTGTCCTACAGGCACGTTCGTCACAGCCGTTACCATTTCGGCTTCCGACCGCCTCGATGGCGGGGTCACGTGTTACTGCTCGGGCATCAAAAAATAACCGTTACTTCGTTCGTTCATCCATTCATCAACCAAAACCGATTCAACATGCAAAATCTACTTGTTCTTCTGGGCGCTGCACTGATCCCGATGGTCATGGGCTTTATCTACTATAACCCCAAACTGCTTGGCGATGCATGGAGCCGCGAGGCGGGTATGACCGAGGATAAGATGAAGGGCGGCAACATGGGCCTCATTTTCGGGGTGAGCTTCATATTGAGCTTCCTTCTGGCCTTTTCCATGGCCCCTATCACCATCCACCAGTTCGGGGTCATGGGAATGCTCGAAAGCTCGATGCGGCCTGATAGCCCGACCAAGGATGTGGCCACGGCCCTTTTCAAGCAACTGATGGCCGATTATGGCACCATGCACCGTCATTTCGGGCACGGAGCGCTGCACGGAGCCATTGCCAGCATTTTCATGGTGCTCCCGATCATGGGCACCAATGCGCTGTTTGAGCGCAAGAGCTGGAAGTACATTGCCATCAATGCCGGATACTGGACCCTCACCTTGGCCATCATGGGCGGCATCGTCTGCCAGTTCTATCAGTTCTCCTGAGAATCAGGATTTCTTGAGGGAAATGATAAAGGCCGGGCAATGCGCTCGGCCTTTTTCGTTCGTGATATCAAAAGGGAACAACAACGACAGGATATTCTTAATTCTCAAGGGAACAGATTAATTATAAATAAATAGACCGGAAAACCAATAGAGATATTGAATGGAAAAGTGACACCCAGTGCCATTGGGACGTATAGCCCGGGGTCAGCTTTTGGGGCTGATAATTTCATAGCTGCAGGAACAGCGATATACGAAGCACCCGCAGCAAGAATGGCAAACATGAAACGGTTGCCCACATCTGCTGTCACGAATCTACTTATGTGCGCCACAAGGCATCCGTTCAGAGCCGGGACAATGATGGCGAAAATCGACACGAACGATCCATATCTCAGGAATGAAGAGAATCGTTTGGCCGTAACAATTCCCATCTCCAAGAGGAATATGGCCAGAAAGCCTTTGAAAATGTCTGTAGTGAACGGCCTGATTCCTTCGGCCTGTCTACTATCGGCAATCACTCCGATCAACAGACTCCCCAGGATCAGGATCACACTCCCGTTGGTAAGGGAATGATGAAGTACCGAATGGATGCTCAATTGCTTTTGCTCCAAGACCTCCCTGTCATATCTCATCATGAGCATGATCCCCACAATAATGGCAGGCGACTCCATCAGTGCCATTACTGCCACCATGTGTCCACTGGAGTCGATGTTCTGAGATTCAAGAAACGACACAGCTGAAACAAAAGTCACTGCGCTTACTGAGCCGTAGGATGCCGCCACGGCACCTGCATCAGCCACGCTGAGTCGCAGTTTGAGAATGTAAAAAGTGTATATCGGAATGATTGCGGAAATGGCAATACCGAACAGCAAGGAATACACAACTTCCGTGTTCAGGCCGCTATGCGACAACTCCTGCCCACCCTTGAATCCAATGGAGAACAGAAGATAAAGAGAGATGAACTTACTGCTCGAGGAGGGAATCTCTAGGTCACTCTTTAGAATGACCGCTATGATGCCGAGCATGAAGAACAGTAGAGTAGGATTCGTCAGGTTATTTGTTATTGAATGTAGGTCCATTCGGAAGTTGGAATTCGGATGTTGGTCGTTGATAACAGATGAACTTCAATAGCACGAGGCGTAGTCACGGGTTGCAGAGATCGCAGTACCTCGGATCCTCAGTGGCACGGTCAGTGGGTTCGGTACTTGAGTATTGGCAGAACTGACAGCTTGTTACAGTTAACATCACGCTCCTTGTTGGGCTTGCGCACACCGAGCATGGAAGTCCGATTAGCGGTGACCGATGTCCAAAACCAGGTTTTCCGCATCCGGGGCAACACGTGCTGAGCCTTTGGACCAATCGTTCGGCCAGCCTCCTTATCTGGGCCATCCGCATCGGATTGTTCATTGCCCTCATATCGGTCTCAACACTGGCCCCGCCAGCTTCGTCAATAAGGCGGTCGAACCCGATTCGGAGCGCGCCCCAGTCCCGAATGCCTTTTATGGCTTTGAGCCCTCGGCCAGATGTGGGTCGCAGAACAAGGGCATGTTCAGGAAATCTGGCCCGTTGGGCAAATGCCTTCAATTCATCCCAATTATGAATATGAGCACCACCGAAATTGGTCTCGAAGGTCAGTTCAGATTCTTCGAACACCGTCCCGTCCTCTCCATCCATTATCACCATGAGTTCATGGCCGGCCGGAATGAACGGAATCTGAGGGTGTGGCCCGAATGACCCCTCTGTGGCTACCGCCAGTCGCGTGGAGGTCATTTCAAGCGCCACTCTGCACTTTGCTTTGGCTGCCTCAATCGGAGTCAGCATCCTGGGCACCTCGCCCGTGAATGTGCCCAGGCTGTCCGTATCAAACGCGGTGCAGAGTATGCAACGGGCCAGCAGGTGCTGCTCGAAAACCGGAAAGATTGCCCTCTCCTTGCCATGGATCGTGGCAAGGGACAGACTCGCAGATCGATACATGCAATTTTGTCAGAACTCATTCATTCTCACCGTGGATGCGATGCTGAACCGTGCACCAATAGGTGCGCGGTGTAACTCCTGAATAAGCCGTTCGCGGGCCATGGTCAGCTCTGCGATGCGGACTTCTGAAACCGGGTCCGTTTGGCCTGTGCGCTCCTGTGCGCTGAAGTTTCTGCGGTTATGGAAGTTGATTTTATCCGTCAGCAGATTCAAAAGGAGCTCTCGGGCCTGGTCCATATCAAATGACCCACTGATAAGCTCAAATTCAAGGCTTATCGGTTCTGGTTTCCCGTCATTGGCTTGACCGAGTGCGTACGCTGGTTTTCCATTGAATGAGTATAGGTTTTCGGTTTTAACCACATCCAGGCCTGAACTTATGCTCTCTTGGAGCAGGGCGATGACATCGGATTGGGTCGGGGTCATCGATTCGGTCGGTTTGAAGCGGCACCTCCAATGATCTGTGCAGAATGTCTCCTCAAACCCTTCGGGCCATACTTTGATGCCTCTGTTCGTGATCATGGAAAGCGCCAGATGGGGCCGGTTGAGCCTATTGAGGGCCGAAGCGAGATCCACAGGACTCTCACCCCGCCAATGAATGAACACATCTACCCCTTCCAGTCGCTTGGACATGGCCGGCATGCGCGTGTATCGGGGCAGCATGATCTCTGCATTTTTGGCGAACGAGGCCGGTCTGAGAATCTGCGGAGATGAGCCCAGATTGGCTATAACAGCCTTCGCGAAGTCTTTTGTGCCCACCAGTTTCCTGCTTTGCCCTTCTTTAAAGATGTCAAAGGTGTGTACACCGTTCTCGATGGTTCTCAGCCATGCATTATGCACCCTTTCAGCCACATCTGTCTGGCCAATATGGATGAGCATGAGCACCGCGCCTTGCAATAGGCCGCTCGGGTTGGCCCTGTCTTGCCCGGCAATGAGCGGGGCCGAGCCATGAATGGCCTCAAACATGGCACATTCGGTCCCGATGTTGGATGATCCGGCCAATCCCACCGAACCGGCAATCTGCGCAGCGATATCGGATATGATATCGCCATAGAGGTTCAAGGTGACGATGACATCGAACTGTTCTGGTGTGTCGGCCAATTTGGCCGCTCCGATGTCAATTATCCAATGCTCATTCCCTATCTCGGGATATTCCTTCGCGACCTCTTTGAATACACTGTGAAACAGCCCATCCGTCTGTTTCATGATGTTGTCTTTTGTGAAGCATGTCACTTTTTTCCGACCATGGGTGCGAGCATATTCAAACGCGTATCGGATGATCTTCTCGCAACCGGGCCTGCTTATGAGTTTCAGGCATTGCACCACCTCATCGGTCTGCTGATGTTCGATACCAGCGTACAGGTCCTCCTCATTTTCGCGTACAATGACTATGTCCATTTCCGGATGCCTCGTGCTTACGAACGGATGAAGGCTGAAACAAGGCCTGATGTTGGCATACAGTCCGAGGAACTTGCGGGTCGTGACATTCAGGCTCTTGTAGCCGCCTCCCTGGGGTGTTGTGATCGGGGCCTTGAGGAAAACCCTGTTTCGTCTGATGATGTCCCACGATTCTTTCGCTATTCCTGAGGTGTTGCCGTTCAGATAGACCTGTTCACCTATCTCTACCTCGTCTATCTCTATCCTGGCCCCAGCTGCCCTTATAACCTCCAGTGTGGCCTCCATGATCTCAGGTCCTATGCCGTCCCCTCTGGCAATTGTTATTCGATGCTGCATGATAAGCTGTTTTGTTGTGCGGCAAAACTCAGGAGCCTGAATCATTTCGGAAAATATATATATTTGCTATGAATAATATAAGTATAAATTATGAAGTACACGCTTCGTCAGCTTGAGGTGTTCAAGGATCTGACCGAAACCGGCAGTGTTTCGCGTACGGCCGAGCGGCTGCACCTCACCCAACCTGCGGTATCAATTCAGCTCAAGCGGTTTCAGGACCAGTTTGACGTGCCTTTATATGAGATCGTGGGACGTAGGGTGCAGGTCACTCCATTTGGCAGGCTCTTGGCACTCAAGGCGACAGAGATACTTGAAGGGGTGGACGCATTGGGCCAGATGTCCCAGTCGCACAAAGGAGTCCTGACAGGCAAGTTGAGTTTTGCCTCAGTCTCTACTGGTAAGTATGTGCTGCCATACTTTATTGCACCGTTCTTCAACGAGAATCCGGGCATTGACCTCAGCATTGACTTTACCAACAAGGCACAGGTCATGGAGTCGCTCAGGGCCAACACCGTTGACTTTGCCCTGGTATCGGTGCTGCCCACAGACATGAGCGTGGGCCGGATAGGATTGCTCGAGAACAGACTTGAACTTGTCGGACCTTCCGGTGGATTATATCATGGAAAAGAACATGATGTTGGGCTGCTCAGCACCATCCCGCTCATTTTCAGAGAGGCCGGCTCAGGTACCAGACAGACCATGGAAAGGTATTTTGTTCAGAACAACATTATTGTCCGCAAAACCATGGAGCTCACCTCCAACGAGGCGGTGAAGCAGGCCGTGCTCGCAGGGCTCGGCTACTCCGTGATGCCGCTCATCGGGCTGCGCAACGAGATCAACGAAGGACAGATAGAAGTCATTCGCCTCAAAGGCTTTCCTGTCTGCACTGAATGGAACATCATTTGGCGCAGCGAGAAAAGGCTCTCACCCGCGGCCGAGTCCTTTCTGACCTATCTGAGTGCCAAGAAGCAGGCTGTCAAAGACGCTCAGTTCAGTTGGTTGAAAAAAGCAGAGTTGTGAGTAACAGACTCTCAATGGCCCATCAGGGCGAATAGTTCGGTGCTTCGCTTGTGATGGTCACTCCGTGCGGGTGGCTCTCGCGGATGCCCGAGTTGGTGATGCGGATGAACTTGGCCCTTTGCAGAGCGGGCACATCAGGCGCACCGCAGTAGCCCATGCCGGCCCGAAGACCTCCCACTATCTGGTACATCACCTCGTTGAGGGTGCCTTTGTAGGGCACGCGCCCCACAATTCCCTCGGGCACCAGTTTCTTGATGTCGTCCTCAGCATCCTGAAAGTAGCGGTCCTTCGATCCCTGCTGCATGGCCTCAATGCTGCCCATGCCGCGGTAGGTCTTGAACTTGCGTCCCTCGAGTATCACGGTGCGGCCAGGGCTCTCCTCGGTGCCCGCGAACATGCTGCCGGCCATCACCATATCGGCACCGGCCGCTATGGCCTTCACTATGTCGCCTGTGAACTTGATGCCGCCATCGGCTATGACAGGTACACCGGTGCCCCTGATGGCCTCGGCCACCATCTGCACCGCGCTCAACTGCGGGACGCCCACCCCGGCAATGACCCGGGTGGTGCATATGCTTCCGGGCCCTATTCCCACTTTCACCGCATCGGCCCCATTCTCAACCAGAAATCTGGCAGCCTCGGCTGTGGCGATGTTGCCCACCACCACATCCAGCTTGGGGAATTTCTCCTTCACCGCGCGCAGAGCATCCACCACGCCTTTGGTGTGGCCGTGTGCGGTATCTATCACAATCGCATCTACGGCTGCGCGGTGCAGGGCGGTGACACGCTCTAGCATATCGCCCGTTATGCCCACGGCAGCGGCCACGCGTAGGCGCCCCAGTTCGTCCTTGCAGGCATTGGGCCGCAGTTTGGCCTTTATCAGATCTTTATAGGTGATGAGCCCGATGAGGCGGAAATCGGCATCGACTACCGGCAGTTTCTCTATGCGGTGTTCCTGCAATATCTCCTCGGTCTTGGCAAGGTCCTTCACCTCGGTGGTGGTGATCAGGTTCTGGCTGGTCATCACCTCGCTTATAGGGCGGGCGTTGTTGCGCTCAAAACGCAGGTCGCGGTTGGTCACTATCCCAACCAGTCTGAAGTTCTCATCCACGACCGGGATTCCGCCTATGCGGTACTCGGCCATCATCTTAAGGGCATCGCCCACAGTGGCCGACCGGTGCAGTGTGACCGGGTCCTGGATCATGCCGCTCTGGGCACGTTTCACCTTTCGCACCTCGTTGGCCTGGCCCTCAATGGTCATGTTCTTGTGCAGCACTCCTATGCCGCCCTCCTGTGCCAGGGCAATGGCCATCGCACTTTCGGTCACCGTGTCCATGGCGGCCGAGACAATGGGTACATTCACTTCGATGTTCCGCGAGAACCGACTGCCGATGTTCACATCGCGCGGCAGCACTTCGCTATATGCAGGTATAAGAAGGACATCGTCATAGGTGAGTCCTTCGCCTACGAACTTATCGGAGTTCATCATGTTCCGGGAAAAGTTCGCGCAAATGTAGTGATGGGCGGGGCGGTGTGTCAATGGCTAATTTGCGCCCATGCCGCAGGGCCGCACCATCATCCTCATCACCACATCCTTTCCTTATGGCGAGGGCGAGCCGTTCCTGCATCTGGAGTCGGAGTATCTGCGCAGGTGGTTTGACCGGGTGGTGGTGGTGCATCAGGCCGATGGCACCCAGACGGGCATACCCAGACGCACCGTGCTGGACGGGGCAGAGGTGGTGAGTGCCGATGTGCGCCTCACCGCATGGGACCGCTTTGCGGCCTTGGGCAAGCTGGTCTCTGATGCCGATGTGCGCGATGAGCTGCGCACCGTGCGCACCGTGTATGGCATGAGGCCCGGTTGGGGCACGGTGAAGACCATGCTCGTATCGAAGGCCAAGGCAGAACGGCTGTTGCCTGTGCTGGCGCAGGTGGCAAGGGCCGAGACCGAGCGCGGGCATCAGGTCTGGGCCTATTCATACTGGTGCATGGAAGGGGCATTGGCAGCGGCCATGCTGGCCCGCACCATGCCGGGCATACACGCTGTGACGCGGGCACATGCTTGGGACGTTTACTTCGAACGCAGCAGCTATGGCTATCTGCCGTTCAGGAAACTGATTTTGCAGCAGGTGGATGCGGCATTCTTCATCTCTGAGAACGCCCGTAAGTACATGTTGGCATTGCTACCCGGCCTGTTGGACCCGCAGCGTATGGTCAATGCCCGTCTGGGCATCCGCACCTCTGATGTGAGCACCGCATTCTCGCGTCAGTACCGCAGTTTCCGAATAGTGAGCTGTTCCTATCTCATCCCCATAAAGAGGATTGAAAGGCTTATAGAGGCTATTTCCCTTATTGATGGATTTGATGTGGAATGGACCCATTTCGGTGATGGGCCCCTGATGCCTCAACTGTTGGCCAAGGCGCGGCAGATGCTGGGCGGCAGGCCCAACATCCGGTATTCTTTCCGTGGCAGGGTGCCCAACTGGGAGATATTGCAGTATTACGCCCACCACCCTGTCGATGTGTTTGTGAGTGTGAGCCGCTATGATGGTATCCCGGTCAGCATCATGGAGGCCATGTCGTTCGGCATACCGGCCATTGCCACCGATGTGGGCGGGGTAGGGGAGATAGTACGCCACGGGTCGACAGGCATCCTGTTGGCTGATGATCCGGCCCCGGCCGATGTGGCCGGTGCCATACGTTCCATTTCACTGATGGGCGATGAGGACCTGGCCGAGATGCGCGACAACGCAAGGAGCATGTGGGGCCAGTACTACAATGCCGATGTGAACTACACGCACTTCTGCGAGGCGCTCATATGCCTTCAGCGGCCGGTGGCCAGCCGTGTGTAGAGGGCGCGGAGCTTTTCCATCTCCACTTTGCGGTTGCCGCGCTCCAGGATGTTGCGGTAGGCGCGGTCGGTCATGGCACTCAGGTCGGTGCTGAGGGCATGGGTGACGAGCGAGGCCAGTTCATCAGGTTCCCAGGTGGACATGCGCAGGCAGAATTCGGGCCCGAACAGGTCGAGGTCGTACTCGAATGCGCCAAGGATATTGGGGCACCCGGCCGCCATGGCCTCGAGGGCCGAGTTAGGGGTGCCATCGCTGACGGGGGTCATCATGCTCAATCGCGCTTTTCTGAAGGCGGCCCACATCTGCGCCTGACTGAGGTCGCGGAGCAGGGTCACTTTCCATCCGGCATCGGCCATGGTGCCGATCACCTCGCGCTCATAGTCGGGTGCGTGGCCACCCACCAGAACCACTTCGAGCCCATGGCGGTCGACCTCAGGCACACGTTTCAGCGCCTCGGCCTGCAACAGGGTGTTGTAGATGGGTTCGGTGAAACGGGGCAGGAAGATGAACTCGCGGCCCACCAGCTCAGCGGGCAGATGTGCCATGTCGGCATTGCGGATGGCCTCTACATCTACCCCCGTGCGCACCAGATGCATGTTGCGTGTGCCGAACATCTGCCAGATGCGCTCCAACTGCCGGTTTGATGTGCCAGTGATGGCCGCAGCCCTGTGGAAAGCCTTGCCGAACAGGTTGTAAAGGATGCGGTCGGCACCCGCGTGCCAGCCTTTCTGCTCCAGCAGCCCGGGAATGACACGCAGCACATCGCTGCCGCGGGCCGTGATGATGAACGGCACATCGACATGCAGCGCCCACACGGCCGATGGAGCCGCGAACAGGGCATGGACTATATCGATCCTGTTCTCTTTGATAATGCGGTTGAGGTGCCGCGATGCTGACACGGTCTGATGCGGCTTGAGCACCGAATAATACTTGATGGGCGGGTGGAGCCTGATCTTCATCTCATCCTCCAGCACCTTCCTATCCGCTTCCTTGATCCTCGAATCCTCTTTAGGGTAGGTGAGCATGTGTGCCTCCACCAGCCCCTTGGTGCTGAAGTAGCTGATCCACTTCGGGTCGTGGATGCCCATCGGGTCGCCTATGTAGAGTACGCGGAGCATCAGTTCAAGGTCAGTCGGTGGTGGTCGGCCCAGGCCTGCAGGATGCTGAGGTTGATGACCAGATGCGCCATGTAGATGTCTGATGGTCCGTTGGCGTATGCCTTCAGGATGCGGTGCATACCACCGGTACCGGTCAGATTCTCGGTCAGTCCTCCCTTTTGGCCCAACAATGAACTGAAGTGCTCCCTCACCTCCGGTTGGCTATAGATCCAATCCTCAAAACAGGAGTTCAACCCTACTTTTTTCCGATAGATGAAATCCTTGGGCATGTAGTCCTCCAGGATCTTCTTCAGGGTGAATTTCATGATGCCATCGGGCACTTTCTTCTTCCAAGGGTAATGACCCTGATCCTGCAGCACGGCCAGCCACATGAAGGGGTAGATGCCTGTGCTGTGCGGCCGCGCCATGTCGAATGACTTGGCGGTGTTGTTCTTGCTGGCGTAGTTCACCATCTTGAACACGCTGTACATCATCCACCGGTCCAGACTCTGGCGGTCGGGGCCCAGGTAGTCGTAGTACCACAGCCAGTCGGGTTCGAGCTCAGTGTTCATGGCCTCGGCCCCGTTGAACAGCACGTTTGCATACGGACCGATGTACATGCTCATGAAGCGGAACAGCGGGTCGTGCAGCATGCTGTCGCGCGGATGGAACCTGTCGCGGCCGGGCAGCCCGTTGAGGCGCAGGAACACGCTTATCTGCTCGTTCAGCCTCAGCTGCCAGTTGGGCCGCTCGGCAATGCCGTGAAGCGGGTCGCGGCCGTAGTTGGCCGAACCGTAGCAGCCATCGGCAAGGGTGCCGTCCACCACGCGGTGGCCCGCCCCACCGAACGTGCGGAAAAAGTGGGCCGTGGATATGGTCGAGCTCTCACCGATGGGCTGAATGAGGTGGCGGGTCTGGTACTCGAATGCCGGAAGGGTGTCCTTGGGTGTGAAAACCGCCATGGTCAGGTCGGCCCGGGTGCCTGCCACCGCCTGCCGCGCAAAGTGCTGCTCGGGGTCATCGGGTCCGAACTGGACGAAGTAGGCAGGGTACCGCTCGGTGGCCGCACGGTCTATAAGGCGGTTCATCAGGGTCGAATCGACCCCACCGGATATGGGCACCAGCGGGTTGAGCCGCGCCACCAGCGCAAATTCACTCTCCAGCAGCCTGCGCGTGGTGGCTATGTCGCCCCCGTCCATGGGGAAGGTGAGGCGGTAGTAACTCTTGAACTTAGAGCGCGGCACGGTGGTGCCGTTTACAATGGGCCAGTCGGCAGCCGTGAAGCTGAGCACCTGACCCACGGGTATGGTGTGTATGCCCTGCACCACGGTCATGTGCTCGGGCACATCACCGAATTTGAGCACCGAATACACGGCCGTGCGGTTCAGTCTGCGCTGGGTGTAGGGCAGCAGCTCGCGCAGGTCGTTGCTCAGCAGCAGTCCGCCAGCGTAGGCCGTGTAGAATATCCGTGCCCTGCCTATGCGGCCCGAGCCGGCCGTGATGCCCCATCCGCCCGCGGTGCACCTCATCTCCATGCAGGCCACCACGTTCTGGATCAGCCCCAGACCCTCCATCAGCGGGCCCTTCAGTTCGCCCGTATGGAAACTGTCATCGCCCCTCAGAATGATCTGCTCTGAGGTGAACAGCACCACCCCGTCACCCCTGTGCAGGCGCTCGTTGGGCAGGGCGCTGAGGGCCGTGAACAGCGTCAGCCCCTGACCGCTGTTGTGGAACACATCGGCACCGCCCGGAAAATGGCCGCCTGATGCGCTTGGTAGTATTCCGAATATCATGCCTTGAACGGGCGGCCAAGTTCCTCAATAAATCCATAGTATTGGCCAGATGGCTGAAACGGGCGGCAAGGTGCGGATCGTGTTCATGGGCGATGTGGCGTTCAGCGATGAATACTGCACCTACCTGGAGCAGGGCGGTGAGCCGTTCAGGGCCATGGCGCCCCTGTTCGATGGGGCCGACCTGGTGGTGGGCAACCTCGAATGTCAGGCTCGGGGCACACGGTTCAACACCCTCAAGGTGCCCTATGTGCACACCTCGGCCGAGGCCCTGCGCAAGGGCCTGCCCCAGCTTCGGCTGGGCCTGATGAGCATGGCCAACAACCACACCCACGACAACATGGCCGAGGGTTTCAACCGGTCGGTGCAGGTGCTCGATGGCCTTGGTATCGTTCACCTCGGTGCCGGGCTATCGGCCGCTGATGCAGTCCGGCCGGCCATCATCACCCTCAAGGGAAGAAGATTCGGGTTCCTGAATTTTGTGCACCCCGACACCCACCCCTCGGTGCCCGACCCGCCCGAGGTGCACCTCAACTGGTTTGATGAGCACCGCATTGTGGCCGATATAATGGCCCTGCGCCCGCAGGTGAACCACCTCATACTGCTCCTGCACTGGGGCGGCAAGACCGACTACGGCCACCTGCCGCACCTCGAGCAGGTGGGGCAGGCCCAGCGCTTTGTGGCGGCCGGGGCCGACTGCATCATCGGGGCCCACACCCACTCCTTCCAGGGCTGGGCCACCTACGGGGGCCGGCCGGTCTATTTCGGCCTGGGCAACCTGTGCTTTGCCGACATCCTGTGCGAGGGCGTGTGGAGCCGCGTGCGCAACAGCGGCAAATGGTCGGCACTGGCCCATGTCGAGTTCGGGCCCGATGGCCGCATCAGTCACCACATCTCGCCCTTTGGCCGCACAGGCCCCGACCTGAGCCCCGCCCCCGGCAAGTGGCCCCGCATCCTGCTGTGGCAGGCCATAGGCATCAAGTTCAGGGCACTGCCCTTCCTCTACCCGCTCTATTACCGCTATCTGGCCCGCATAGAGCCCATCTTCTTCTTCGCCCAGCTCAACAACACCACCCTGGCCGGCCTCGCTTGGCGCAAACTGATGCGCGCTGTAGGTTTGCGCAGCGCATGACAGACCGACTCAAGACCCTCCTGCGCGCACTGCTCGCTGAGCTGCTGTGGCCCCTGTGGTACCGCTGGGTGCGCACCTGGGACGTGGCCCGCGATGGCAGCCCCCTCAGACCCGGCATCACGGCCGTGATCAGTGCCCGCAACGAGGCCTACATCATTCACTACTGCCTCCAGAGCCTCGTGGGCGTGGTGGACCAGGTGGTGTGCATCGACAACGGCAGTGATGATGGCACCCTGCAGGTGATGGAGGATTTCCGCCAGCGCCATGGCCACCAAATGGACATCACCGTGCTGCACATGCCCGGTGCCCTGCTGGGCGACTGCCGCAATGCCGGCCTGGCCCACACCCGCCACCGCTGGCACCTGCGCTGGGATGCCGACATGGTGTGCCGCACCGATGGGCCCCACGACATGCGCCAGCTGCGCCAGCTCGTGGCCCTTGACGACCGCCCCCGCACCATACAGCTGCCGCGCACCAACCTGCGGGGCGACCTGCACCACACCCGCCCCAAGGAGGCCATAGACCCGGGCGAGCCCATCCTCATGCGCTTCGGGGCCCACATCCGCTATGTCGAGTACGGGAAGTTCGATGCCATACGCGTGCCCTTCTACTACCGCATCACGCAGCTGCCGCAGCGCTTCTACTTCCACTGCGAGGGCCTCAAGAGCGCGGCCAACCTGGTGCACCGCAGGCGCTACTTCGAGTGGCGCGAGGCCTACAACGCCCACACCGATGCCACCCGCCCCGCCCATGCCCGCTCGCTGGCCGCCTTCACCACCTACTGGAACCGCCATTTCTGGCACACCGATGACGAACTGACCGTGCAATGGCGCTTCATGCGCGACTTCACCTCCAAGCTGACCAGGGTCGATGCGACCGTTTTTGGTGAATACCCCCAGGTGCTGCGCCACGAGATGCACCACCCCGACCAGCGCTTCGAGGTGCTCTACACCAACGGCCGCCCCACCACCCGCACCGACAGGGCCGATGCCGCCCTTATGGCCTACACCCCCACCCCCGAGGACCGGGCATGGGAACTGGAGAGGTTCGGGGGGTGAAATTTTTTCATCCCAATTAAGGGTGTTTGATTTTTCGTTAGTATTGGGGGCATGAAACGGGCTGAGGAGCACCTCTTTATGTGCCTGAGTCCCCCCAGTGACAGGGCAGGGGAGTGCCAGATCAAGGCCAGTTACTTTTTCAGACCGACTCCCGTCACAGCCCGATTCGCTGGCAGAAATGTGGACGTACTTGCCGGAATGGCGCATGTTCCTGATGAGTTTCCGCGCGCTTTTGCCGAATCCGTGCGTGCTTTTGCCAGCTACATGCACATGCTTGCCGATCACGGGCATGTTCTTGCCGATCACGCGCACATTTTTCCCAGAAACACGCATGTTTTTGCCGATCACACGCACATTTTGGGCGAAAATAGGCGCATCATTTACTCCCTGAAAGTGTTAATCATTTGAATATCAACCACTAATAAAGAAATCCATGAAAAAGTACCTTCAAGTCGTGCACGACCGCTTCAGCGGGCTGAAGAACGGGATAACCCTCAATGCGGCCGATTGGGCCGCCATGCCCGACACCCCTGTCACCATGCAGGCCGAGATGGACAAGCTGACTACTATCGATACTCAGTTGGAGCAGCTTGAGGATGCCCTGAAACAGAAACAGGCCGAGGCCCGTGCGCTGGCAGCCTCGCGCCACGATGAGGCCGATGTGGTGGAGAAGCGCGCCATAGCCATACACGCCACCAACCCCGGCAAACTCACCGAATACAACATTAAAGTGCCTGCCGGACCGGGTGCGCCAAGGCCGGTGCCCGGCAAGGCTGTGATAGCCGCCCTGGCCATTGATGACGATGGCATCGGGTTCAAGATCAAGTTGCAGAGCCTGCCGGATGTGGACCACTTTGAGGTGGAGCGCGGCATGTTGGCCGCCAACGGGGGCACCGTGCTGCAACCGCCCTACCCCTTCCTGCGCACCACCAAGAAACTCACGTTTGTCGATGATGATGTGATCAGCGGCAACCGCTACTTCTACCGCGTGCGCGGTGTGAACGCCTCCGGCCCCGGCCCATGGAGCGAACCGGTGAACGGAGTGCAATAAACCGAAAGAGCGAGTCCTGACAGGTTTGGAAAAACCTGTCAGGACCTCAATACCAAAACAGCGGAAGCCGAAAAGCTGGGAGAGAGTAGGCGGCACCTATTAGATTTTGACATGTGTAACTACGCTAAAAAAAACACCTGGTTTATCAGCGCTATTTTTCTTTCGTTCACTTCAATTGCCAATGGTCAGGATACTTTGTATTTTAAGTCAGGAGGAAGTAAATTAGTGCGAATAGAAACCATCGGCACAAAAGAAACAACTTTTAAACTTTTCAACAATTTGAACGGTCCAAATATCGTTGTTTCTAATTCTGATTTACTTTTTATAGGATTTAACAACAATACAAGGCATGAATACTCAACGGGATTATCTCAACAGCTTTCCCTTGGTCAATACTATCAGGGAGGATATATTTTTTATCTCGATGAAACTGGAGTTCATGGGCTTATAGCAGCCCCTAAGGAACTACCTGGGGTCTATTTATGGGGTAAGGCCCACAAAAAAATTGGGGCAAACTCAGCACATGATGGGGAGCATAACACCGAGGTGATATTAAAGTTGGGAAAGGAAGGCAGTGCAGCACATCAATGCGCAAATTACAACGAGGGTGGCTATAAGGATTGGTATTTACCCTCAATTGGAGAATTGGAAAAATTACAGATGAACAAGAATAAGGTGCCCTTTCTCGATCCTGTGAACGGGAGTAAAATGCCGCATGTATCATATTGCAGCTCCACCGAACATGTAAATAGCAATGACTGCCTTTTAATACGAGATTTTCATTATTCTGGAATGAGAAAACTCTATAACAAACATCATAAATATCATGTATATCCAATCAGAAAATTTTGATGCAAAATGTATTTTGGCTATAATTCAATAATTCGTATACCGTTCATAATTCAGTCATTAAATCATTCAAAAATCACAATAATCATTGAATAACCATGGATTCACGAATTTTGGTTGGTCTCATAATCGGTTTGGTGGCAGCAGTTGGACACACTGTTTGGAATTCATCATTCTTTTCGAAGACGCAGAAAATTATAATTTTCATCACCTTTTTATTTCCACCAGTTACATTACCAGTTATTGGAATTATTTGGCTATACAACAAATTTACCCGTCCTAACTAGCATTCCCTCGCCCCCCTAAGTGTTCGCAGCCCGCACACCTGTTCCGCAGGATCACTTGGTCGGTATTGAAGCGGAGCGGTTTGCAACCGCGGGCTAAAGACCGTTCAGCAGCCCCCACAGCTGATCGTTCGCCCCTCCCCCCCTGAGCGGGGCATTCTGTTTCTGTCATTGGCCTACGGCATGGCCTTTACCTTCGCGCCCTTCAAAAAAACGCATGGCCCGATGAGCGAACTCGCCAAGACCTACGACCCCGCCAGCACCGAGGACAAGTGGTATGCCTACTGGATGCAGGAGGGGTATTTCCACTCCGAACCCGATGGGCGCGAGGCATACACCATTGTGATACCCCCGCCCAATGTGACCGGGGTGCTGCACATGGGCCACATGCTCAACAACACCATACAGGATGTGCTGGTGCGCAGGGCCCGCATGCTGGGCAAAAATGCCTGCTGGGTACCCGGCACCGACCACGCCAGCATAGCCACCGAGGCCAAGGTGGTGCAGAAGCTGGCGGCCGAGGGCATCGACAAGAAGAGCCTTACCCGCGAGCAGTTCCTCGAACACGCATGGGTGTGGAAGGAGAAGCACGGGGGCATCATTCTGGAACAGTTGAAGAAACTGGGCGCCAGTTGCGACTGGCAGCGCACGCGCTTCACCATGGAGCCCGAACTGAGCGAGGCGGTGCTCACCACCTTCATCGACCTGTACGAAAAGGGCCTCATCTACCGCGGCACCCGCATGGTGAACTGGGACCCCAAGGCCCTCACAGCCGTGAGCGATGAGGAGGTGAACCACAAAGAGACGCGGTCGAACCTATATTATGTGAGGTATGAGGTGACCTCCCCCGAATCCAATTCGGAGCGCCATTCACTCCCCTCAGGGGAGGGCCAGGGAGGGGTCATCATAGCCACCACCCGCCCGGAGACCATTCTGGGCGACACGGCCATCTGCGTGAACCCGAACGATGAGCGGTACAAACACCTGATCGGCCAAAAGGCCATTGTGCCCATGGTGAACAGGGCCATACCCATCATAGCCGATGAGTATGTGGACATGGAGTTCGGCACCGGCTGCCTGAAGGTGACCCCCGCGCACGATGTGAACGACCACGAGCTGGGCAAGAAGCACAAGCTGGAGGTGATCGACATCATGAATCCCGATGGCACACTGAGCACGGCCGCGCAGTTCTTTGTGGGCGAGGACCGCTTCATTGCCCGCAAGAAGATGGTGAAGGAGCTTGAGGCCCGCGGGGTGCTTGTGAAAGTGGAGGAGATAAACAACAAGGTGGGCCACAGCGAGCGCACCGATGCGGTGATAGAGCCGCGCCTGTCGCCCCAGTGGTTTGTGGACATGAAAAAGCTGAGCGGCCCGGCCCTGGAGCACGTACTGAACGGTGACATCCAGTTCCACCCGCCCAAGTTCATCAACACCTACCGCCATTGGATGGAGAACGTGCACGATTGGTGCATCAGCCGCCAACTGTGGTGGGGCCAGCGCATACCCGCCTGGTATGCACCCGATGGCAGCTACGTGGTGGCACGGACTGCCCAAGAGGCACTGGCGCTCTTTCATTCGAAAACCGAAGATCGACAACTGGCAATCAGCGATATCCGGCAGGATGAGGACGTGGTGGACACCTGGTTCTCATCGTGGCTATGGCCCATATCGGTCTTCGATGGGTTCAAGGATCCGAACAATGCCGACATCCGGTATTACTACCCTACCAACGACCTGATAACGGCCCCCGAGATCCTGTTCTTCTGGGTTGCGCGCATGATCATGGCGGGCTACGAGTGGCGGGGCGACCTGCCGTTCAGGAACGTGTACCTCACGGGCATTGTGCGCGACAAGCAGGGCCGCAAGATGAGCAAGAGCCTGGGCAACAGTCCCGACCCGCTGGACCTGATAGCCAAGTACGGGGCCGATGGCGTGCGGGTGGGCATGTTGCTCTCTTCGCCCGCAGGGAATGATCTTCTGTTCGATGAGAAGCTGTGCGAGCAGGGCCGCAACTTCACCAACAAGGTGTGGAACTCGTTCCGCCTCATCCGTGGCTGGGAGGTGGATGCCACCATTGCTCAGCCCGAAAGTTCAAGGCTGGCGGTGGAGTGGTTCAGGTCCACCTTCCATGAACAGTTGACAGTGATCAATGAGCATTACGACAAGTTCAGATTGAACGAGGTGCTCATGGCCACCTACAAACTGGTGTGGGACGATTTCTGCTCGTGGTACCTCGAGATGATCAAGCCCGGATTCGAGCAGCCCATCGACAAGGTAACGTATGATGCCACGGTGGCCCTCTTCAGCGACCTGCTCAAGGTGCTGCACCCCTTCACGCCATTCATCACCGAGGAACTGTGGGACAACCTGGCCGAACGGACCAGTGCCGACCGTTTGATCATTGCGCCATGGCCCAGAGCAGGTGCGGCCGACAAGGCCCTGCTCGACAGTTTCGAACTCGCACGGCAGGTGATCATGGAGGTGCGCAGGGTACGCAACGAGAAAGGGTTGGGCAACAAAGAGGCCCTGCAACTGCACGTGAAAGGCCCGGCCATTGGCACCTTCGCCCCATTGGTGGTCAAGCTGGCCAACATTTCTGGCATCGTAATGGCCGATGAGGCCCCGGCCTCGGCCGCATCGTTCATTGTCAAAGGCACGGAGTTCTTCATCCCGTTGGCAGGCATGATCGATGCTGATGAGGAACGCGGCCGCCTCACCAAAGAGTTGGAGTATGTGCGCGGCTTCCTCGCATCGGTGGACAAAAAACTGAGCAACGAACGCTTTGTGAGCGGTGCCCCCGCGGCCGTATTGGAGACCGAGCGCAACAAGAAGGCCGATGCCGAGGCCAAGATCAAGGCGCTGGAGGCGCAGTTGGCTTCACTTTGACCCTTGAAATGGAACAGCGGTTCCCCTCCCTCTGCTTCCCCATGCACCCGTTGCAGATGAGGCGAGGGGAGAAGGATGTTGAGGTATTTGACCCAGTGCGCAAACGGTGGCTGGTGCTCACGCCCGAGGAATGGGTGAGGCAGCATCTTATCCTGCATCTCCACATCGACCTCGGTCATCCCATTTCGCTCATGACCACCGAACGGGCCGCCAGCCGTGGCAGCAGGCCGGGCCGTACCGATCTGGTGTGCCATGGCACGGATGGAAAGCCCTTCATCTTGGCCGAGTGCAAGGCCCCCGCAGTGGCCCTCAGTAACGAGGCCCTGCTGCAGGCCGCGGCCTACAACGCCCGCATCGGGGCCACGCATGTGGCGGTGACCAACGGCCTACAGTTGCATTGTGCCTCGTTGTCAGGCAATGGCATGACGTGGTCATCGTCCTTGCCCGCTTTTCCGCACACACCCTGAGGTGTCGTTTCTTTGTGTCAACATCCAAACCGACTGATGATGAGGTCAGCAATACTCTCAGCCCTTGTGCTCTTTTCCGCTCTTCACCTTCACGCCCAGGAGGCGGTGCAGGGCATCATCATATTAAAAGTGAAAAGGGAGCATGCCGCATCGTTGGCTCAGTCCGGTAAGGATTGGCAGCCGTTCGGGCCTGTCATGGGCGATGCGCTGCTCAACCTGCGCAGGATGTATCCCCAAGCCAGCTACACGGCCGGAAGTGTGGGCCGCAGCGGACGGCCCATGGTTGATATGACACGCACCTACCGCCTGAGCATTGACCCACAGAACGATGTGGCATCTCTTGCCCGGGCCCTTTCGGCCACAGGCCTGTTCGACTGGGTGGAGACCACCGATGTGGCCGAGGCCATGCTCACCCCCAACGACCCGAACATTGCCAATCAGAACCATCTGACCCTAATAAATGCCTACACTGGCTGGGACGAGACCCAGGGCGACACCAATGTGGTGATCGGCATCACCGACACAAGTTTCGACCTGCTCCATCCGGATCTGGCCGGCAATGTGAAACGGAACTATGCCGACCCGGTGAACGGCACAGACGATGACAGTGACGGATTCACGGACAACTTCAGCGGCTGGGACATTTTCGGTAACGACAACAACCTGTTCTTCACCAACGAATGGCACGGCACAGGCGTGGCTGCCGTGGCCAGCGCCACCACCGACAACGGGGTGGGCATTGCCGGGGTGGGCTTCAAGTGCAAGTTCCTTCCTGTCAAGGTGGGCAACGATGCCACCAGCAGTACCATCATCACAGCCGATGGTCTGGAGGCCATCGCCTACTGTGCCGACCGCGGCTGCAAGGTGATCAACTGCTCGTGGGGCAGCGTGAATCCGAGCCAGGCCGGGCAGGATGCGGTGGATTATGCCGTGATCAATAAGGATGCTTGCGTGGTGGCCGCTGCGGGCAACGTGTCGGGCACCGCGTACTACTATCCCGCCTCGTACGATAATGCGGTGAGTGTGACCGGGGTGCACAATACCATGCTGTTCAACAACGGATCCAATCCCACCTTTACTTATAATGACAGGGTGGATCTGTGCGCACAGGGTTTCAATGTGTACACCACCGCCACTGTGGGCGCCTCGGGGGGCAATGCGGTCTATTCCACCACCGGGGGCACCTCCATCGCTGCGCCACAGGTGAGCGGGGCACTGGCCCTTATCCGCAGCAAAGACACATGCCTTTCGGCCCTCGAATCCGTCCAACTGCTCTTGGACAGCGCAATCAACATTGATGACATTGGCACCAACTCCACCTATGCTGGTCAGATCGGTAAGTTGATTGATATCGGTGCCGCCCTCAGTGCCATTCCATGTTCAACTATTGGGGTAAATGATGCTCTGACCGAGAACCTGCTCATTTTCCCGAACCCAAACAATGGAGATTTCAGGGTGAATGTTCCGTTTGATGGGACGATGACCCTTTTCATGGCCGATGGCCGAGTGGCCCGGCACGCTGAGATGGACCGAGGGCAAAGGACGGTGAGCGGTCTTGCCCCGGGTCTTTACATCGTGCACCATACCGATGGTACCCGGACCGTATCGGCCCGCGTGGCCGTTGGGTACTGACTCCTCAGAGCGAGAGAACCTCTTCAACCACAGCGCGGTCGTTGCTTAGGCGGGGCACTTTGTGCTGGCCGCCCAGTTTTCCTTTCATCTTCAACCAACTGTAAAAAGTCCCTTCGCGCAGCATTGTGACCTCTGGCGGCATGAGCACCATGTCCTTGTACCGCTTGGCCTCATAGTCTGAGTTGATTGATTTTAGACCGGTATCGAGCAGGTCAGCGAAATGGCCCATGTTATGGGGCGGATGGCTGAACTCAATGAGCCACTGGTGGCCACCCCGCCCGTCCTCCCCTGCTGCGATGGGACAGGCCGTATAGTCAGATACCGTTGCGCCCGTGCGCTCACAGGCAAAGGCGATGGCCCGGTCGGCATTGTCCACAATGAGCTCCTCACCGAACATGTTGATGTAGTGCCGGGTGCGCCCGCTGATGCGTATGCGGTACGGGTCGGTACAGGTGAACTGGACCGTGTCGCCTATCCTATACCGCCAAAGCCCGCCATTGGTGCTGATGATGAGGGCATAATTGCGCCCGGGCACCACCTCGTGAAGCTGCACCGTGTCTCCGCTCCCAAAGCGGTCCATCGGCTCAAACTCATAATAGATGCCATAATCAAGCATGAGAAGAAGGTCGCTGCTGCCCAATTGGTCCTGAATGCCGAAGAAACCCTCCGAGGCGTTGTATGTCTCGAGGTAGGTCATGCCCGATGATGGCACCATTTGTCTGAACCGGTCGCGGAAGGGGACAAAGCTCACCCCGCCATGGAAGAACACTTCGAGATTGGGCCATACGTGGGTGAGGTCGGTGGTGCCCTTCAACTCCATTATTCGCCTGAGCAGTACCAAAGTCCACGAAGGAACCCCCTGAATGCTGGTCACATCCTGCTCCATGGTGATGCGGGCCATACGGTCAATCTTGGCCTCCCATTCGTCCATGAGGGCCACCTCTAGCTCAGGCGTGCGTAGGAATTCCGCCCAGACGGGCAGATTCTGGAGCAGCACCGCTGAAAGGTCTCCACAACTTCCGCCACCGCCCAGTTCGTTCATTTTGTGGCTACCTCCTATGCTGAGGCCCTTTCCGGTGAAAATGCGTGTGTCCGGTCGCAGCGAGCAGAAGATGCTCAGCATGTCCTTTCCGCCCTTGTAATGGCATTCATCCAAAGATTCAGCGCTTACAGGAATGAACTTACTCTTGTGCGATGTGGTACCGGACGATTTGGCGAACCACTTCACCTCCGATGGCCACAGGAGGTTCTGCTCGCCACGCATCATGCGGTTCACATACGGCTCCAACTGTTCATACTCATGGATCGGGACGCGTTGCCTGAACTGTTCAACAGTCTCAATATCAGCAAACGCGAATCGCTCACCGAACTCAGTGTGCTGTGCTGTTGCCACCAGTTTGCGGAACCATTCGGCCTGCACATCGTGCGGGTAGCGAATGAACAGTTCACGCTGATGCGACCGTTTGCGCAGCAGCCAGGTCAGTACCGAGTTGACCAGTTCCATGGCATCAAAGAAAAAGCCCCGCGCCATTGCAGGTGCAGGGCTTTCGTCAAACTTAATAAAGAATCAATCGATGTGCATCACAAAGGGTAGACGCGCCTGTACACCCTTCATGCGGGCCAATTGCTCCATGTCCTTGAGGAACGGGTAATACTGACCGAGCCGTTGGCGCATGGCGGTCTCCTCGGCATCGCCTTTCAGATCGGCCATGATCTGTTCAAAGGGATCTTTCACCTCGGGCAGCTCCTGAGTGCGGTAATCGGTCAGTTTGGCCTTCTCGGCTGCGATCTTAATAGCCACATCCAGCCCACCGATAACATCCACCAGGCCGATGCGCAGTGCATCGCGGCCGCTCCATACGCGTCCTTGTCCGATGCTGTCGATGTCGGCCGTGGTCATTCCACGCCCCTCAGCCACTTTTCCTATGAATTCGTGGTAGATATCATTCACCCCGTTCTGAATGATCTGACGTTCGCCATCAGTCAGAGGCCTGAAAATGGAGCCCAGGTCAGCATACCTGTTGGTTTTTACGGTATCGATGTTGATGCCCAGCTTGTTGTTCAGCATCTTCTGCGCGTTGGGCAACAGACCGAACACACCGATGCTGCCCGTGATGGTGTTGGGTTGGGCCACAATGGTATCGGCCGCGCAGCTGATGTAATACCCGCCCGATGCGGCCACATCGCCCATCGACACGATGAACGGTTTGCCGGCCTGTTTGATCAGCACTGTCTCGCGCCACATCACATCCGATGCAAGAGCGCTTCCGCCCGGACTGTTCACGCGAAGCACCACGGCCTTCACATCCTTGTCCTCGCGGGCCTTGCGAAGTAGTTTCGAAATGGTCTCAGATCCCATGGCGTCATCAGAGCTCTCTCCGCTCTCAATGCTGCCGTTGGCATAGATCACGGCCACCTTGTCCTTTGCCAGGCCCTTGTCCTTTTCACCTTCACTGCGCACCGGGGGCACCGACTTATACTTGGTTATATCGATGGAATTGATTTTGCCATCAGCCTCTTTGACACCGAGGCGAGCACGCAGGTCGGCCAGTACCTGATCCTTGTAAACGAGACTGTCCACCAGTCCGTGCTCCAAGGCATCCTTGGCATCCTGTACCAGTGCATTATCGGCAATAGAGTCGAGGGCTGCAACTGTTGTCCCACGTGTTTCTGCTATTCCCTCTACCATCACATCCCAAAGGGCATTCACATAGGTCGAAGTCTGCAGGCGATTGGCCTCGCTCATCTTATCAAGCATGAAAGGCTCAACGGCACTCTTGAATTTACCATAGCGTATCACCTGGGGCTCCACTTCCAGTTTCTCAAGCATGTTCTTGTAGAACATGATCTGGCTGGCAAGCCCGCGCCATTCCACAAGTCCGGCCGGATTCAGCCACACCTCATCGGCCACTGAGGCCAAGTAGTACTCCTTCTGCGAATAAACTTCGCTGTACGCAACCACAAACTTACCGCTCTCTTTGAACTTCAACAGGCCGTTCCGAATCTCTGTGGCAGTGGCCATTCCGCATTCCACTCCGTTCATATCCAGATAAATGCCTTTGATGTGTTCATCCTTGGCGGCATTCTCAAGCGCCTTCAGAATCTGATTGAGCCCGATGCTCTCCTGAGGTTTGAAGTTGAACGGGCTCAGGCCTTGGAACGGGTTATCGCTGCCCTGCTCCATGATCGGAACACTCAGGTCGATGCGCAACACGGTGTTCTCCTTCACCTCAACTTCCTCCTCTCCACCCATCGATGCTCCTATGATGGCACCGAGTATAATGATGAGAAAAATACCCACAATGAGGCCCAATGCACTGGCGAACACGTACTTGAAGAACTGTTTCATTTCTAAAGGGTGTTAATTGCTTTTTGAATCTGGCCAAAGGTAAGGGCCGCACACGCCTTAGGCAGAGGGCTACATTTGCCCGCGTGCCATGGACAGGTGTGAAGATATGTTATTGGTCCTAGGTTCTGATCTGGGTGATAGGCAGGGCAGTCTGCAAGAGGCGAAACGCCTGATAGGGAAACATGTAGGAACGGTAACGAGCACATCGCGCATCTTCGAGACAGAGCCATGGGGGTTCAGCTCAGAGACCCGTTTCCTGAACCAGGCCATTGCGGTGTGCACCACCCTGTCTGCAATTGAAGTTCTAAGGGCAATAAAATCCATTGAGGCTGAAATTGGGCGGGTCGGGTCGAGCTCCAAGAACTATCGGTCACGCCTCATCGACATCGACATTATATATATAGGTAAGAAGACCATTGCCACTTCCGACCTAAGAGTTCCACATCCACTCCGCACCAATAGGAGATTCGTACTCGCACCATTGGCAGATATTGCCCCCGAATTCACCGACCCGGAATCGGGCATGACCATCCAGGAACTCCTTCAATGTTGTGCTGATGATTCTCAAGTTGAACCCTTTGCAATAGAATGATGACCTCCTTGCAATATGACCATATAGCAGTGGAAGGAATCATCGGGTCTGGGAAGACCTCGTTGGCACGCATCCTTTCTGAGCATTGGGGCACACGCCTAGTACTTGAGGAATTTGATGACAACCCGTTCCTTCCTAAGTTCTATGCCGAGCCTGACAAGTTCGCATTCCCATTAGAACTCTCGTTCTTGGCTGAAAGGTACCATCAGAAACGTGAGATGAGCCTGAAGGCTGACCTTTTCAACCCCAAAGTCGTTTCTGACTATATCCTCGCCAAGTCGCTCATCTTCGCACGGCACAATCTGAGCCAAGATGAGTTTGAGCTTTTCTCGAAGCTCTTTAGCATCATTAACCATCGATTGCCCAAGCCAGATCTGCTCATCTTCCTTCATTGCAGCCCAGAGCAGGCACTGAAGAACATCGCAAAAAGAGGACGGTCCTATGAAAAGTCCATCTCTGCTGCCTATCTGGAAGCGGTGAGCAGAGGCTATCTCGAGCATTTTCGCGCCCTTAAGGGAAGCAGAATCCTTGTGATTGATAGCCGTTCGCTCGATTTTGTCAATGAACCCAGCCATAGATTGTGGGTCATCAAACAAGCCTCTATCCCTCGCCCCACGGGCATTTCAACTGTTCACTCACCATTCACTTAAGGCCCGATTAAACTTTAGTGAGAAAAAAAACTTGCAATTCAGAACAATCTATATTTTTGCCGCACGATTCAACCATACCGGACACGCAACACAGTATTAGAAAGACCATGAAAAAACTTCTCACCCTTGCCCTGATTGCCGCCTTTGCCTCCCCTATGGCACAGGCTCAAGACAAAAAAGACAAGAGCACCAAATCTTCTGACCAGTCAAGCACTGCCAAGAAGCGTTGGAACAGAGTGTCTATCGGTGCCCACTTCGGGTACATGATGACCTTTAGCGATATTCGCAACTATGACTTTGCGGTAATTGAAGAGGAGCGATTCAACTTTGGTGGTGGAGTTCGTGTCGGGTACCAGATTAATCCGGTATTCGGAGCAGAAGGCCATCTGTGGCTCGGCTCTCAAGCTGGTGTTGAACGTGGCGTGCCATCAAATAAGCCTTACACCGGCCCTCAAGAGAATGTGAAATTCAACACCTTCTTTGTTGATTACTCCTTAGTGGGTACAGTCAACCTGGTGAACCTCGTGATGAGCGACCGTTCAAAGCCTCGTAAAGTGACTGCTTATGTGGGTGGGGGTATTGGAATGATTTCGTTCCGCACGCTCAAAGTGCGTAGGAACGTGGCTGAAACATTCGTGGGCAGTGAAGGTTACGAGAAAAAGGGAACCGAGACTAAGGCAATGACCAATGAACTCATGTTCCCCATTGTAGGAGGCTTGAAGTTTCGCCTTTCCAAGCGCATTGACCTCGGCCTTGAGAGTTCACTTCGTATCATGAACAGCGACAAGCTTGATGCCACTGTTGTTAAGGGTAGTGCTCGCGATATGTATGGTTACACCAGCATTTTTGTGAATGTGAAGCTCGGCAAGAACGAGAATTCAATGGAGTGGGAAAATCCTTTTGAAGCGATGAACCGCAACATGGCTGATGTACAGGCCAATATTGACGGTTTGGCAAAGGATGCCGATGGGGATGGTGTGTCTGACCTCTTTGATAAGGAGGAAGCAACCGCAGCTGGTGTGGCTGTTGATGGTAGCGGTCGCTCGCTTGATTCTGACGGTGACGGTGTGCCCAATCACCTTGATGCTGACCCCTTCACCAACAAAGGCGCGCGTGTTGATGGCAATGGCAAAGAGTTGGATAGCGATGGTGACGGAGTTGGTGACAGCCAAGACCTAGAGCCTAACACTGCCGCAGGTGCATTGGTTAACTTCCAAGGTAAGACGATTAATGCAAAAGATGGCAAGGATGCCGCTGGTTCTGGTTCAGGTTCTGGTTCAGGTTCTGGTTCTTTCTCAGGATCAGGTGCACTTGCCTCTATCTACTTCAAGGTTAACAGCAGCCGTATCGATTACTGGACTTCTTACGACAAGCTTGCTGAGGTAGCCAAGGTGATGAAAGCCAATAGCGGAGTGAAGATGACTGTAATAGGTCATGCTGACAAGACGGGCTCTGAAGACTATAATAAGTCTCTTGCTGAGAAGCGCGCTCAGGCTGCAGTCGATCATCTCGCCAAAGTTTATGGCATTGATAAAGGACGTTTCTCTATCGAGAGCGCAGGAGTGTCCAACCCTCTTGCTGTCAGCGATGATGCCATGAACGTGAACCGTAGGGTTGACTTCTTCGTGAAGTGATTCGAAAGAAGCAAGAATGAATAAAGGCCCGGTCAAACGACTGGGCCTTTTCATTTTAGGGCTCAACAAATTCAAATCATCACGAAAGCTTAATAAGAGCGAACACTGCATAATTTATCATGTCATACAGATTTGCATCGGCTCCCTCGGAAACTAGAGTTTTGTTGTCGTTCGACTCAATCTGACGGTTGCGCAGAACTTTGACAAGGATCAAGTCGGTAAGACCCTTAAGCCTCATATCGCGCCAAGCTTCGCCATAGTCGTGGTTCTTGCGCAACATGAGAGACTTGGCCTCAATGGCAATTGCATCGTATTCATTCAATGCCGATTCGGGAGTCATATCAATATCAGTGCTGTGGCCGAGACGCATCTGAATCAGAGCAATGATGGAGTAGTTCACTATGCCAACGTACTCTGGCCCAACCCCTTCATCAACCATGGCAATCCCCTTCTCTTCGATATTTCGGATGCGGTTCACCTTGATGAAGAGCTGATCTGTGATCCCTTCAGAGCGAAGTACCCGCCAAGTTGGGCCGTAATCTTGCAACTTTCTCCTGAACATCTCGCGGCAATCGGCCATCACAGCATCGTATTGCGCAGAGGTATCGGCTATAGCCATCTTTGAATCGCTCATCGGCCAAAAATAGAAACGTGCAATGACCCCTTTTTCATTGAATATAAATGGAAGGCTTGAGAATTTCAACCATCCGGTGGTTATGGGCATTCTAAATCTCACTCCCGATAGCTTTTCGGATGGAGGACGATTTGATACTTTCGATAAGGCCAGGTTACATGTGGCGAATATGATTAACGAAGGGGCCGGAATAATCGATATTGGAGCATATAGTAGCAGACCTGGGGCCAAGGATATTGAACCTAAGGAAGAGAGGAGCAGGCTCATTCCTGCGTTAAGGGTGATCAGAAAAGAACACCCTTCAGCCATTCTATCGATTGATACATTCCGTTCAGAGGTAGCCGATGCAGCTTTGAACGAAGGAGCTGACATGATCAACGACATCTCAGGCGGGAATTTGGACGGTGAAATGATTGCGACATTGGCCAAATGGCAATGCCCTTATGTGGCGATGCACATGAGCGGAACTCCGCAGTCAATGCAAGATGACATTGTGGAAGGACATGTGACGCATCAGTTGCTCAGATACTTCCATGATATCATGCTCCGACTCAATGCATCGGGGTTAAGCGATGTGATAATCGACCCTGGCTTCGGGTTTGGGAAATCCTTGCGACAGAATTATGGACTTGCAAAGGACCTGAGAGCAATCAAGTCTTTTGGAATGCCATTGTTGATCGGGGTGTCGCGCAAGAGTATGGTGAACAGGGTGGCCGGAACGCGACCTGAAACAGCATTGAACGCCTCCACGGCCCTTCACATGGCTTTGCTCTGCAATGGTGCCGATATTATCAGGACACATGATGTGGCTGAGGCAAAAGAGTGCATTGCGATATATGAAGCGATGCAATCAGGGTTTTAACACCCGACCGCTGATAACACATCTTAAAATGAGCCAATGGAGGTTGGCGCATCAGATACCTTGGAGCCGTGGAACCAGACGACCGCGAGCTCAAGGCCCTTATCAGGCTGCTTGACGACCCGGACCAGACAATCTATGCCGATGTGAGCCAACGTCTGGTATCGATAGGTCCACCGGCCATACCTCTATTAGAAAGTGAGTTCTTCGACACGCTGCCCGATGTGCTGACCCAAGAACGGATACAGGACATCATTCATCGAATCGAGTTCGATCTGTGCCGTGGCAGCATAGCCGACTGGGTGAGCTGTGGTGCCGATGACCTGCTTGAAGGTAGCCTGATAATGGCCCGCTACCAGTACCCGGACCTTGATGAAGCACAGATACGCACCACGCTGAACCGAATCCGCAAGGACATCTGGCTCGAGCTGAACGAGCGCCTCACTGCACTTGAGAAAGTGCGCGTCATGAACCACCTACTGTTTGATGTCCATGGCTTTAGCGGCAATAGCAAGGATTTCCATTCGCCCCAGAACTCATTTATAAATGTGGTGACGGAATCGAAGAAAGGCAATCCACTGAGCCTATCCATTATCTACTTGCACATCGCGCAGCAATTGGGCCTTCCGATAGTCGGGTTCAATCTGCCTGAACTGTTCATCCTCGGTTATAAGGATGAACTTGATCCTGACCCCCGCGCCATGCTGTTCTATATCAATCCTTTCGGGCGCGGTGCCATATTCGGTTTGCAAGAGTTGGAGGCCTTTATCAGGCGCACGGGCACTGAACCGACCCCCGAGCTACGTACGCCATGTAACCATGCCGATATAATTGGCCGCATGAGCAACAATCTGCTTAACAGTTATCTGAGGTTGGGTGCCAATGAAAAGGCCGATGAGATCAGAGAACTTCAGAAGGCCATAGAGCAGAATATCCAAAAAGAAAACTGATGCGGCTCATCTCTTTCAATGTGAATGGCATAAGGGCCAGTGTGGGCAAGGGCCTGATAGACTCGATACGCGCAATGGCCCCGGATGTGATCGGTTTTCAAGAGACCAAAGCCAATCCGGAGCAGGTGCGCGAGGCACTCTTTGGTGCGGATGAGTATGAACTCTATGCCAATTCTGCCGACAAGGCAGGATATTCAGGCACGGCCATTCTGACGCGGCAAAAACCCTTGAGTGTGGTTCACGGAATAGGGATGAGGGAGCACGACACCGAGGGCAGGGTGCTGACCGCTGAATACGATGGGTTCTATTTTGTGAATGTATATGTGCCCAACTCGGGGTCGGAACTGGCGCGGCTGGGCTACCGACAGGAATGGGACTGTGTACTGTTGGCCTATCTGAAAGGCCTGGAGGCCAATAAGCCGGTTGTCTTTTGCGGTGACCTGAATGTGGCGCATCGACCCATTGACATTAAGAACGCAAAGGCCAACTACAACCGCACCGCGGGTTACATGCAGGAGGAGATAGACGGCATGGACAATTATCTGGCGGCCGGCTTTGTCGACACTTTCAGGCTGCAACACCCTGAAACGGTGAAATACTCGTGGTGGAGTTTCAGAATGAATGCCCGGGCGCAGAACGTGGGCTGGCGCATCGACTATTTCCTGATCAGTGCAGTATTGGCCCCGAAGCTCAAGTCAGCCTTTATCCTGAATGAGGTGATGGGGTCTGATCATTGCCCGGTGGGCATCGACATCGACCTATGAAATCTCTACTGAAGATTGAAGAGGGCCTGATGATGGCACTCTGTCTTGTCGGGCTGCATCATCTGAAGGCTGATTGGTGGGCCTATCCTCTCTTTTTATTGGGCCCTGATGTGAGTATGATAGGCTATCTGGCAGGTCAGCGGGCAGGCGCATGGAGCTACAACATCTTCCATCATAAAGGGATAGCCTCTGCCCTGATTCTCTTTGGATATGCCACCGGATCGGTAACGCTGATGCTCACGGGCCTGATCCTGCTCGGCCACAGCAGTATGGACCGTATGTTCGGGTTCGGGTTGAAACTTGAGACAGGATTCAAGGACACCCACCTCGGCCGCATAGGTGCATGACTCTGCTGTGTATCTTCATGCGCTGTTCACGGATGCAATGAACGTGCGCAGGAACTTTGCGGCATCGAACCCATTAGTGCCATGAGAATACTGGTTGTAGAAGATGAGCCGAAGGTGGCGGCCTTCATTGAGCAGGGTCTGCGCGAGAGCGGCCACGATGTGGATGTGGCCAATGAAGGCGAACGCGGGAGAGAACTGGGGCTGCAGAATACCTATGATCTGATCATGCTCGATGTGATCCTACCGATCATGAACGGCACTGAGGTATGCAGAGCCATCAGGCAAGAGAAACCCGATGTTCCCATCCTGATGCTCTCTGCATTGGGCACCGTGGGCGACAAGGTGACCGGACTGGATGCGGGGGCCGATGATTACATCGTGAAACCCTTCGAATTTCAGGAGCTGCTGGCACGCATCCGCTCGCTGAGCCGGAGGACAGTGACAGGGGCCAAGGCCAACATCAACCTGAAATATGCTGATATTGAGCTGGACCGGTCGCGAAAAGTGGCCATCAGGGGCGGGCACGAGATATTGCTCACTGCCAAAGAATTCAGCCTGCTCGAATACATGATGAGCAACCCCGAACGGGTGCTGAGCCGCGCAGAGATATCGGAGCACGTGTGGGACGTGAACTTTGACACAGGCACCAACATTGTGGATGTGTACGTGAACATATTGCGCAAGAAAGTGGACCGCGATTTCCCGAATAAGCTGATACATACCCGCGTGGGCCACGGCTATATCCTGGAGACCGAGCGATGACGATAAAGGCGAGGCTGACGCTGCAATTCGTCATGCTGGCCTCGCTCATGCTGGGAGCCACATCGCTGGCCATTTATATTCAGAGCGGTGTGTTCAGGCGCGAAGAGTTCTATGGCCGCATGACACAAAGGGCGGAGAACACCGCTCAGATACTGTTGCAGGTGGACGAGGTGGACGAGGCCCTGCTTCAAAAAATTGAGCGCACCACCCCTGTTCGGCTGATTGATGAAGGGTTGCTGATGCTCGACCACCGGGGCCGTGAACTTTATAAGACTGGCCGCTATGCCGAAATTGAACTGGGTCCTGAGCTCATTGACAGGGTGAAGCAGGAAAGGGCCTACCGATTTCGGATAGGGGAGAATGAGGGTCTGGGGCTGCTATATCACTTGGCGAATAAGGACTACATGATTTTCGTCCATGCCAGGGACATATATGGCAACCGTAAACAGACGAACCTGCTGCGCATGCTGCTCATCACCGATGTCATAGCGGTCTTCATCATGCTCTTTCTAGGAAGGATCTATGCCCGCAGAGCCCTGGAACCGGTGCAGGCGCTGGTAAAACAGGTCAAATCGCTTGACGAGGCCACCCTGGCCAACCGTGTGGACGAGGGCAACGGCAAGGATGAGGTGGCCCAGCTCGCACATTCTTTCAATGACCTTTTGGTGAGGCTCGAATCATCGTTCAGGAATCAGAGGCAGTTCATAGCCAATGCATCGCACGAACTGCGCACACCCCTCACGGCCATTTCGGGCCAGATGGAGGTGCTACTGATGCGCGAGCGCGACCTTAACCAGTATCGCGAAACGGTGGCAAGCGTGCTCGATGACCTCCGCGCCCTGAGTGTGATGACCAACCGTCTATTGATTCTGGCGCAAACGGGAAGCGCTGGCATCATCCGCGATTTTGAGGTGCTGCGCATCGATGAGGCCGTGTGGAGCGCACGCACCGAACTGCTGAAACTTCACCCCACCTACAAGGTGCATGTGAACATGGCTGAGACCGATGAACCCGATGCCTACAACATATTCGGCAACGACCAGCTCATACGCACTGTGCTGCTGAACCTGATGGACAATGCGTGTAAGTATTCGGCTGATCACCGGGTGACAGTGAGCCTGGCCACAGACGGCAAAATGGTGGCAATGCGGGTTGTGGACGATGGCATAGGCATACCGGCCGAGGATCTTAAGACCATCACTGAGCCATTTTTCCGTGGGTCGAACACGACCAATGTGCGCGGCCACGGCCTGGGCCTTAGCATGGTGAAGCGCATTGTAGAGCTGCACGATGGCAGTTTCGATATTCAATCGGTGGTGAACCAGGGCACCAAAGTGACGGTGATAATGCCGGTACATACCGCCTGACCTAGAGGTATGGAAACGGTGCTGCATAAGGTGGCCGCAGGGGTGCCCGGGCTGAGCGCAGAGGACAGAACGGCCTTTATGGTTGCCCATGCGGAGATCCCGCCCGTGAGCATCAGACTCAATCCGGCAAAAAGAAAGGAGCATCGGTCTCACCTGCCCGAGATTCCATGGTGCCGACATGGCCTGTACCTGCCCATGAGGCCGCATTTCACATTCGACCCGCTGCACCATGCAGGGGCCTATTATGTGCAGGAGGCCAGTTCGATGTTCGTTGAGCAGGCCATGGCAGCAGCCGGGCTGATAGGGTCCGATGCGGTGGCGCTTGACCTCTGCGCGGCCCCTGGTGGCAAGAGCACACACCTGCTATCGCTGCTCGGCCCCGGTGCGGCCCTTGTGAGCAATGAGGTGGTGCGCAGCCGAACCCTGCCCCTGTGCGACAACCTGACGCGCTGGGGACATGCCAATGTGATGGTGACATCGGCCCCGGCCGAGGCATTTGCAAGGAATGGCGAACTGTTTGACCTTGTGATGGTGGATGCGCCATGCAGCGGTGAGGGCCTCATCAGGCGCGAGCCCGAGGCCGCTGCCCATTGGAGCCAAGAGGCGGTAAGGGGCTGTGCCGTCAGGCAGCGTGACATCCTGACCCACGCATGGGAGTGTCTGGCCCCCGGTGGCCATCTCATTTACAGCACATGCACCTTCAACGGGGTAGAGAATGAGGAGAACCTTGGGTGGATGACGACAGAGTTCGGAGCCATTCCCGTCCCCATCCCACTTCAACCCACGTGGGGTGTCACCGAGGTGGAAGTGGGAGGTGCAAGGGGCTATCGCTTCATGCCACATCGCACCAAAGGCGAGGGCTTTTTTCTTTCGTTGATGAAAAAGGAAGGCAGATCGGAAGAGCGCGATAAAAATGGATCTGATCTGATCGAGATAAAGGACCATCAGGGCCGGTCCATCATCACCAAAGGGATCTCTGAACTTTCTGACAGGCTCGCGCCCGAGGTGAGGCAGATCCGGCTCGGCACCGAAGTGGCCCACACCGAGCGCGGACACGAGGCGCCCACCCATGCCCTGGCCCTCAGCACAGCGGCTGCGATCAGTCTGCCAGATGTGACCCTCGCACTGGGCGATGCCATAGCCTACCTACGGGGCGAACCGCTGCGGGCGCAATCGGCCCGCGACTACGCCACCGTATCCTATCAGGGCCTGCGCCTCGGACTGGTGAAAGGGGCCGGCAACCGCTGGAACAACCTCTATCCGGCCCCGCTGCGCATTCGCGACAGGAAGATGCGCCTGGAGGATGTGGTGCTGCCGGGGCTGTAGAGTCGCAATCCATCGCGTGTCACCATGGAGAAGGCAGGGGAACACGGATCAAGCTGAGCGGGCTGATTCTCACGGATAAAAAAAGAAATCCGTTCAGATCCGTTCAATCCGCGGAATCCGCGTTCAATTCGTGTTTTTAAGACGATTCACAACGCCCTCACTCCTCCGCCATGAAGGGGTAGCGGTAATCCTTGGGCGGCACGAAGTTCTCCTTCATGGTGCGTGGGCTCACCCACCGCAGTAGGTTAATCATGCTTCCGGCCTTGTCGTTGGTGCCGCTGCCGCGCGCTCCGCCAAACGGCTGCTGACCCACCACAGCCCCCGTGGGCTTGTCGTTGATGTAGAAATTGCCCGCTGCATTCACCAGCCTGCGGGTGGCATGTTCAATGGCCGCGCGGTCCTGCGCGAACACGGCCCCCGTTAGCGCATAGGGCGAGGTGGTATCTACCAGGGTGAGCGTCTCATCCCACCTCTGCTCATCGTACACATAGATGGTTAGCACGGGCCCGAAAATCTCCTCGCACATGGTCACGTATTGCGGGTCCTTGGTCACGATCACTGTGGGCTCAATGAAGTAGCCCTTGCTCTTGTCGTAGCCGCCCCCGCACAGTATCTCCTGCCCATCGGCCCGGGCGCGGTCTATGTAGCTGGCTATCTTATCGAACGAGCGCTCATCTATCACCGCGTTGATGAAGTTGCGGAAATCCTTCGGGTCGCCCATCCTGAACGAGGCCAGGTCGGCCTTGATGTCGGCCCTCACCGCATCCCACAGGTTGCTGGGTATGTATGCCCGGCTGGCCGCGCTGCACTTCTGCCCCTGAAACTCGAACGCGCCCCGCACAAGGGCCGTGCTCAGGGCCTTGGCATCGGCACTCGGGTGGGCCACCACAAAGTCCTTACCGCCCGTTTCGCCCACTATGCGCGGGTAGCTTCGGTAGTTGTAAATGTTGTCGCCTATTGTCTTCCACACGTTCTGGAACACCCCCGTGCTGCCTGTGAAGTGTATGCCTGCAAAATCGCGGTGTTTGAATATCACATCGCCTGCCACCGGCCCGCTCACATACACCAGGTTGATCACCCCATCGGGCAGGCCCGCCTCCCTGAACACCTCCATGATCACCTGTGCCGAGTACACCTGGGTGTCGGCCGGCTTCCACACCACCGTGTTGCCCATCAGGGCCGGTGCGCTGGGCAGATTGCCCGCAATGCTCGTGAAGTTGAACGGGGTGAGGGCGAACACGAACCCCTCCAGGGGCCGCTGCTCCAGCCGGTTCCACGTCAGGGCCGGGCTGATGGGCGGCTGCTGCGCATAGATCTGCGTCATGAACTCCACGTTGAAACGCAGGAAATCGCAGAACTCGCACACCGCGTCTATCTCGGCCTGAAAGATGTTCTTGCTCTGGCACAGCATGGTGGCCGCGTTCATGCGGGCGCGGTAGGGGCCGGCCAGCAGATCGGCCGCCTTCAGGAAAATGGCCGCACGGTGCTCCCACGCCATGGCCTCCCAGGCCGGTCTGGCCGCCAGGGCCGCATCTATGGCCATCTGCACATGCGCGGCATCGCCCCGGTGGAAGTGGCCAAGCGTATGTCCGTGGTCGTGCGGGGGGGCCATGCGCACCAGCTTGCCCGTGCGCACCTCCTGCCCGCCTATGTGCATCGGCACATCCCACTGCTGGGCGCTCAATTGGGCCAATACCTGCTTCACGGCCGCCCGCTCGGGGCTGCCGGGGGCGTAATTGAGCACCGGCTCGTTCTTGGCCGGGGGCACCTGATATGTTCCTTTGGGCATGGGTCTTTTTTATTGAGGGCCGCGAAGGTAAATGACGGGCGCGGGGGAATATGCAGCATGCTCCGCGGGGGGGGGGGCGGGGCGTTCGAGGTTCAGGATGCCGGAGGCAAAGAAGGAATCACTGGCGGGTAGCGCGCGAGGGCGGGGTCGTAGGGTATCTCATTATAGTTGTTGTGGGTGCCACCCTCCCGGTCGTATCCGGGGCGTCAAACGCGATGGGCAAAGTCCTAACTGAGGCGGGACATCTCTTCATCGTGATGCGGTATCTATTAAACGCAGTTAAGACTTTGCCCATGTCAGTTAAGACTTTGCCCATGTCGGTTAAGACTTTACCCATTTCAGTTAAGACTTTACCCATGTCAGTTAAGACTTTGCCCGCATCGGTTAAGACATTGCCCATATCAGTTAGGACTTTGCCCGCATCGGTTAAGACTTTGCCCATATCGGTTATGACATCGCCCATGTCAGTTAAGACTTTGCCCATATCAGTTAAGACAATGCCCGTGCCCATATTTGCTAGCAATCGGGTGTAATGTCCCAGTGCTGAGCAGTTATGGCGAACAGGATGAACAAACAGCCCTGTCGAGTCCTCGATGCCGAACTGGACCACGAGGCCTACAAGGGCGAGAGCATCTACCTCACCTACCAGCGCAACCAACTGCGCAACACCATGTGGGCCCATGTGCAGAAGGTGAATGCCGCTGCCGATGTGGCCTTCATCAACGAACCCGTGAAAAGGGCGCTGTTTAATGTGGGGTGAGGGGAGCTGTTAGTTTGAGGGGCGAGGATGATGGTCTATTTTCGCTCGTCACCAAATTCCGATTCAATGAAACCTATTCGAATTAAAACAATCACCGACCTTATCAAATGGAATCTTAGAGAGACTCAGAAAAAAATAGATTCGAAATTTAATTCGGACCAAGTGGAAGTCCGTTATGTGTTCCGGGGCGTCTCAGATTCAAGCTACCCGATGGTTCCGAAAATTGCCCGCTCTGCAAAGACAAACAAAATTGCCACAGCAGAAGATGCTATAAAACGTCTCAGACTTCTTCGAGATTATTTGCATGTGCATCTGCCCATTTATGGCAACTCGCAGCATCTACCAGAGAACCTATTGAATAAGCAGTGGATGGAGCTGTTCATTGCACAGCATCACGGGGCACCGACCAGTTTGTTGGACTTTTCAAGAAATCCGCTTGTTGCCCTATACTTTGCGGTAAATGAGAATCCCAAGTTGGACGGTAGGGTAATTGCGATACCAATCAAGGAACAACCATGGGATGGCTCAGAAGTAATAAAAGCGGATAAGAGCTTTAACCTGATATCATATGATGTGATATCCTCTCAGAATTTGAGCAACATTACTCCCACCCGTTCTCAGCTTTGGGATCCCTATGATCTTAAGAGATCATTGTTCATAGCACCGCCCATCATGGATAGCCGTATTCAGGCCCAAATCGGGTTATTCTACTTCTTCGACAATAGCGAACTGGCAATCGAGCTTGGGACAGAACATTCTAGCGTTAAGTCAGATTCAGTGATGAATTTTTCCATTTCAGCCGAAAAAAAAGGCGATATTCTCAATGAACTGAACAAGATCGGGATTAACAGCATGTCTCTGTTTCCCGACATGGATGGATTCGGAAAGTTCCTGACTTGGAAACTCATTCAATAAGCCCAATCTTCTCCCGCCTCAAGCTTTTCACCCCCCGAACCTCTCCAGTTCCCATGCCCGGTCCTCGGGGGTGGGGGTGTAGGCCATAAGGGCGGCCGGGCCTCATCACATTTCCGCCACCCACCCTTTGCACCATTCCTTTATCTCATCGCGCACCTGCACAAACACGGCCATCACCTCGGCCTCGGTGCCGGTGGCGCGGGCGGGGTCAGTAAAGCTGTGGTGGGTGCGGTGGGCGGGGCCGGGCAGGTAGGGGCAGCGCTCGCGGGCGTTGTCGCACACGGTTATGATGTGCGTAAAGGGCACCTGGGGCAGCTGGTCAACGGTCTTTGAGGTGTGGTGGCCTATGTCGAGGCCGTCCATGCGCATGACAAGCACCGCGCGGGGGTTGAGGCCGTGCGCCTCTACGCCTGCGCTGTACACCTCGGCCCGGCCCTGCGCGAAGTGGCGCAGGTAGGCCTCGGCCATCTGGCTGCGGCAGCTGTTGCCGGTGCACAGCACCAGTATGCGGGGCGGGGCGCTCATACCAGCAGCCACAGCAGGTTGATGATGCAGAACTTGGGGTCGAACCCGAAGAGCAGCTGCAGCACCACCACCCCGGTGGTGATGACGATGGGCTTGCGGTGGCGGATAATGAAGTCCATCATGGCTCAGCAGCAGCCCCCGCCCGGTGTGCAACAGGAAGATGCCCCGGCCTGTGGCGCGCCCAGCTGGGCCAGTTGCACCTTGGGTTTTTCGGGTATGCCGCAGCGGTCGCTGGCGCGGCAGTCGGTGCGGGTGGGCAGCAGCACAAAGGCATGGCCATTATGGCCTAGGTGGTAGCGGCCTATGGTGGGGCCCTGGTACTCCACCTCCACCTCCAGGTCATCGGTGCCCAGTATGGGCTGTGCCTGGGCTATGATGCGGCTCAGCTTGGCGGGGCTTAGGCGGTGGGCCACATCGTGGGCCACCCACAGTTGCAGGCTCATGCTGCGCTCGGTGCGCTCGGTGCCCCCGCAGTCAACAAAGTGGCGTGTCACCAGTCCGGCCTCGGTGAGGTGAAAGTGGGCGGGCACCTCGGTGCCATCGGGCAGCACAAAGACAAGGCGGTCGGTGGCCGAGAGCAGTTGGGTCAATTCGTTCTTAGTCATTTTGAACAGGTATTGGGTGAACAGTCTTTGGTTGTGGCCGCCCTGAGGCGGTCTATGTGGCGCTGAAGCAGGGCGAGGCCCGCGGGGTCGATGCAGTAGCAGATGGCCTTGCCCTCCACTGTGCCCTTTATAAGCCCGGCCGACCGCAGCTCCTTCAGATGCTGCGACACGGTGGGCTGCGCCAGGGGCAGCTCGTCCACTATGTCGTTGCAGATGCAGGCATTGACCCGCGCCAGATGCTCGAGTATGGCCACCCGTGCGGGGTGGCCCAGGGCCTTGAACATAAGGGCCAGGCGGTTCTGGTCCTCGCTGAAGTGGTCGGTCTTGGTGGTGCCCATCTTATTTTCAGATTGCAATATTACGATATGAAGGATGAAAGATTCATCCCACTAAAAAAATCTGCTCAAAGTGGTCAGTGTGCCTCGGGGCAGCCCTCGTGCTCGGAAAGTCCGGGCTCGAATATGCAATGGTCGAGGTGGTCGGGCACCCCGTCCATGTCGGTATCGGGGCAGCCTTTGGTCTCGGTCGGGCCGGGCTTGTCGGGGCAGGGGTCGTGCTGGTCGGTTATGCCGTCCTTATCCGAGTCTTTGTCGCGGTTCTTGGGCATGCGCGGGCCCTGACCGGCCCCTATCACAAAGCTGAGGCCGCCATGGAAATGGGCCACGTTGGCGTGCTGGGGCACAATGGCGCCAATGATGTTGTCAACGGCCATGTACCACTGCACAGGCCCCACGGTGAGGGCAAAACCAAGGCCCACATTGGCCCAGCTGCGGTTGCGGTAGGCGTAGGTGAGCCCCAGGCCGAACACCTTGCCGAACTGCCGGTTGATGCCCACGGCCACCGTGGGCTCGAACTGGCCCTTGAACACCTCGCCCTGAAAGGTGAGCTGCACAAGGCTCTTGGCATCGATGTCGTATGAGCCCGCTATGTTGAAGCGGGTGGGCAGCCACGTGGTGTAGTCCTTGTCGCGCTCTACCAGCCCGAAGGTGGAGGTGAGGCTGTCGAGCACGCCCACCAGCTTGTCGGTGCTGTCGCCCTGCGCGAAGAGCGAGCCGAGGTCGACCCCGCGGAAGGTGAAATCCTTGCCGTCCATCATGTGGTTGGTGGGGTTCTCGTTCCAGTTGACGGTGCCCAGGTCGGTGAGGCTGGCGCTCACGGTCCATTTGTCCTTTATGCGGGCACTGACACCGAGGTCGGCCGCAAAGCCGTGGTTGTTGCGCGAGAAGAGGTAACGGCTCACATCGCTGCCAATGGAACCGAAGCCGCCATCACCGAAGAAACCGCTTGAATTGACCGAGAAATCGGCCTTGGCCGTCAGGTCGAAGAATTCGGGGTCGGTGTAGAGGCTTATGCCGCGGTTCTCGGTGCTGATGTTCTCCATGCCGTAGAGGTACTTGAGGCGCACGCCCACGGTCACCTTGCCCTCGGCAAACTGGGTGGCCACGCCCACGGCATACTCGCGCAGGTGGGTGGCATCAAAGTTCAGGTCGCTGGCATCGATGGTCTGGCCTATGAAGGCCCCGTTGCCGTTGGCGGCAAAGCGGAGCAGGTCGCCCGGCAGGTTGGCGCGGGCCATGATGCGCTCGGTGGCATTGAAACTGACCCACGTGCGCCTGATGCGGAAGTTGAAGGCGAGCAGGTCGAGGTCGGCATTGAGGGCCACCAGGTTGCCCTTGCCCAGCTGGTCGGCCAGGCCTGCAAAGTCCATGTGCAGCGAGTCGTCATCGCCTTTCACGAACAGGTCGCTGTAGGCAAAGGGCATGCTCAGGTTGATGTTGTTGCTCGACAGCAGGGGCAGGCCCAGGAACAGGCGCGAGTCGTTCACATAGGCCGGGTTGATGCGGTCGCGCTGGGGCACATAGCGCAGCAGGGGCAGCACCAGGTCGCTCTGGGCCGAGGCGGGCAGCCATGTGAGGGACATCAGCCCCATCATCCAACCGAAAAGTGCCTTTTTCGTCCTTCCCATCGCCTCAGAATCCGTTGGGGTTGAGGCGCAGTTTCACCTGAATGCTCAGGCGCAGGTCGAGCCGGTAGTCGTTGTAGAATCTGATGTCGGTGGTGCCTCCATCGGTGGTGTTGAGGCTGGCGCGTATCACCATCTCCTTGCAGCCGAACACATGGCCCACCTTGTCGGCCGGCACGGCAAAGTCAACCTTTGTCTCCACCGGTGCGGTCACGCGGCCGTTGCTGCCCACGGTGCCGCTGCGTATCACGGGTTGCAGCGGGGTCTGCTGCAGGCTGTCGGTGGGTTGTCGGTTCTCGTCAAGGAATATGAGCTGTATGGTGGCATCGGCCGGAAAACCATTGGTGGTGCCCACCCTTATCATGCCCTCGCTCACCATGTCGGCCAGCACATCCGATTCGGGGAAGGGGATGGTGTCCTGGATCACGAAACCCGTGGCGCGGCCCCATAGCGGCACCTCCACATCGGCCACCACCTCTATGCGGCTCTGGTCGGTGGCAAAGTTGAAGGCCTGCCCGGCCGGGTTCATCTGGGCCGTGAGCTGATACAGGATGCTGCTCAGGCGCTGATCCAGAAGCTGGTCGATGTTGCTCGTGTTGCGGTCAAAGGTGAAGGTGGTGGCCACCGACTGACCTATCTGGCCTATGCCGGGCGCACCGATGGGCTGCACCCCGTTGATCACCGTCTGGTTGAAAGGAAAGCTGCCCGTGGCATCTGACCAGCCGCTCAGGTGGTCGAGCGTGAGGCCCATGGGCACCCCGAACGAGTTGTTGAGGGTGAGCGAGAAGCGCGGATCGACAAAATGGATGTCGCCCTGAATGGCGTTGCGGAACAGGTCCACCTGCACCGTGTCGAGCGGCACCTGGATGTTCTGCTGAGCAAAGTAGCCGAACACGTGGCTGAACCGCATGTCGGTGAACGACTGGGTGCTGATAACCTGCTGCGACTGGTTTGTGCTGCCCCCGCTGTGGGTCAGGCTCAGGTCATACCGCACCCGCAACTGATTGAACCCGCTGGTGGTGGCACTCAGGTCCATGGCATAGCCTGTCACATCTATCAGGTCGTTCACGGTGGCATTGGCCCCAACCGCATAGGTGCGGCTGAAGGCGATGCCGGCCTTCACCATGTTGGGCATGTTCACGGTGAGCTGCGCGGGGTGATTGAAGGTGTTGGTGAACGAGAACTGCATGTTGCCCTGGCCCAGTCGCACCGAATCGAGCTGCTCGCCCCCGGGCGACACCTGAAAGAGGACATCGTTGGTGAAGCTCTTGGTCAGTTGGCCGTTGCCCTGCAGGGCGGTTATCTCGTCAGCCGTAAGGCCCATGGGGTAAGGGAACGAGATGGGAGGGAAGAAGAAAAGGTCGTTGACCCCCACACTCAGTATGGTGCTGCGGTACACCACGCTCACCATGCCATCGGTGCCCACCGAGGTGTATGAGCCGGTGCTGTCGGCCCAGATCAGCAGGTCGGCCGCGCTAAGGTTCACCGACACCAGCGGCAGGGCCAGATCGGGCTCCCAGCCGGGCAGGTCGTCCGAAATGCGCGAGGGGTCAAAATAATCCTGCGTGCATCCGCCCATCAGCAGAACCGCACCCATCAACCCATAAATGCCCGAGTAGAGTCTTTGCCTCATGCGCAGCCTGTGATGGCCGTAAAGGAAAGCAAAATGAATATCAGATGAAGGATATAAGTCAAGGAATCTGATGACGGTTCCGATTTATCGGTCGTTCACCCCTCATCCCCGAATCCGCGCACAAAATCCTGTTTGATGCGCTTCATGAATTTAGAGGCGTACACAAAGTCGTTCACCTCCTTGTTGTCGGTGCGGATGATCTCGTCCTTCGATCCCTCCCACCATTTCTTGCCCTTGTAGATGAAATGGATATTGTCGCCTATCTCCAGCACCGAGTTCATGTCGTGGGTGATGACGATGGTGGTGATGTCGTATTCCTCCGTGATCTCTTTGATAAGCTGATCGATCACCAGCCCGGTCTTGGGGTCGAGGCCGCTGTTGGGCTCATCGCAGAACAGGTACTTCGGGTTCATGGCAATGGCACGGGCAATGGCCACGCGCTTCTTCATGCCTCCGCTCAGCTCGCTGGGAAACAGGTGCCCGGCCTTGTCGAGGTTCACCCGGTCCAGACAGAACTGGGCCCGCTCGTTGCGCTGCTCCTGGTTCATGCTTGAGAACATGGCCAGGGGGAAAATGATGTTCTCGGTCACGGTCATGCTATCGAACAGCGCACCGCCCTGAAACAGCATGCCTATCTCCTGCCTCAGCTCGCGCTTGTCGGCCACGCTCATGCTGTGAAAATCGCGCCCCTCAAACTCAACTGTTCCGCTGTCGGGCGCAAAGAGGCCCACCATGCACTTGGTCAGCACGGTCTTGCCGCTTCCGCTCTCGCCTATGATGATGTTCACCTTGCCCCGGTGAAAGGTGGCGTTGATGTCCTGCAGCACATGATGGTCGTTGAACGACTTGTTCAGGCCCTTCACCTCGATCATGAGAGCAGCATCTGGGTGAGCAGCAGGTTGAAGAGTAGAAGTATCACGATGCTGTACACCACGCTGTGGGTGCTGGCGCGGCCCACCTCAAGTGCACCCCCCTCTACATTATAGCCGAAATAGGCCGGTACGCTGGTGATGATGACCGCGAAGATCACCGTCTTGATCATGGCATACTGCACATAGAACGGCTGGAAGTAGGTCTGAATGCCCAAAATGAACACCGACCCGGGCACCTCGCCCGTGAACGCCCCGGCCAGATACCCGCCCAGACAGCCCAGCACCATGCTCATGAGCACCAGGAACGGATTGCAGATGATGGAGGCCAGCACCTTGGGGCCTACGAGGTAGCCTATGCTGTTCACACCCATGATCTCGAGGGCGTCAATCTGATCGGTCACCCGCATGGTGCCTATCTCGCCTGCTATGCTGCTGCCCACCTTGCCCGCCAGGATGATGGAGATGATGGTGGGCGAGAACTCAAGTATGAGCGAGTCACGCACCCCGAACCCCACTGTGTAGAGCGGTATGAGCGGACTGGTGATGTTGTACGCCAGCTGAATGGTGAGCACCGCGCCCATGAACAGGCTCACAATGGCCACAATGCCCAGCGATGCATAGCCCACGCTCTGCACCTCGCGGAACATCTGGATGCGGAACATGCGCCAGCGCTCGGGGCGTTGGAACACCTGCCCCATCCAGATCATGTATCGTCCTATGTGGTATAGCGGGCCCATGGCAACGGCCGCGAAAATACTCGAATAGGGTAGGGCAGGGGCAATACTTCAGAAAGACAGTCGTTCAACGGCCCCGAAGTACCTTCGCAGCATGAGGCGCACACTGGGTATCCTGTTGGCAGTGGCCATTCTCAGCGCATCGTGCGCCACCGGCAGGCCGAAGGGCCGCAAGGGCGGTGGCGGCAAGAAAAAGACCTCGAGCGGCTGCAACTGCCCCACTTTCGGGCAGGTCTCGCCTGATTGTCATCTCCCATCTGACCGACCCTCTTTCCCACCTCATGCAGACGAAGGGTAGGTCCGACCCCTCAATCCTCTCAACGAATGCTCAGATTCCTACCCTTTCTCCTTCTTTCTCTTTCCTGTGTCAACGCATCGGCCCAATCGGTGGCCCACCAGCGCTGCGCGGCCATGGGCAAGGGCATGAACATCAGCAACTGGCTCGAGGCCCCGTGGCAGGCCGGTTGGCCCACCCCCGATGGCTACACCCGCGCCAGCCTGCAACTGATGCAGGAGGTTGGCATACAGAGTCTCAGGCTTCCGGTGCAGTTCTTTCAGGTGGTCGATACCCTGCCGCCCTACACCGTTGATCTGGATCACCCCCTCTTTGAGCGGATTGACAGCGTGATTGTCTGGGCCGATGACCTCGGCATGAACCTGATCATTGACAACCACCACGGTTGGGACCTCAACGACAACATCTGGCGCAACCGCCAGGGGGCATTCACCCACCTGTGGTCGGTTCTGGCGCAGCGCTACGCGGGCCTCGACCCCGGGCGCTACACCTTCGAACTGCTCAACGAGCCCACCCTGTTCTTCAGTGGCGACTCGTTGGAGGTGCTGTTCAACGATGCGATAGACAGCATCAGGCAGCACACCGCAGAGCATACCATCATCGTGTCGCCCCATCTGGGCGGGTCGGCCCTGGCGCTGCCCGAGATGCCGCTCTACCCCGACTCCAACCTGATCTACACCTGGCATACCTACGACCCCCTCGATTTCACCCATCAGGGCCTCACTTGGAACACACCCTTTTTCCCCGAGGGCAATCCGTTCCCGCACCCCGACACCTCCTTTCTTGAGCATTGGGTGTACAATGGCTGGCAGAACGTGGCCGATTGGAAGGCCCAGAACGGCCTGCCCATCATGCTCGGTGAGTTCGGGGTGAGCAACTATGCCGATGACACCAGCGCCTGCAACTGGATGACCTACGTGGGCCTGCATCTGCGCGACCTCGACATCCCGTGGTTCTATTGGGACTGGCAGTGGGATTTCACCATGTTCCATTCCAATTTCATCGGTGCCGACAGCATCATCCCCTGTTTCCGCACCGCTTTGGGGCTGTATGGCGATGAGACGCTGGGGGTGATGGACGACCAGCGCATGGCCGATGCCCTCATCTGGCCCAACCCTGCCGAGGCCGGGGCCCCGCTTCAGTTCATGGCCGGGGCCTTGGATGTGCAGATCCTGGCCACCGATGGCCGACTCATGGCCCAAGGTGCCCATGCCGCACTCAGCGCCCCTGCGGTGCCCGGCCTCTATGTGGCCCAATGGAGCATCGATGGCCGTTACTTTCGCACTAAGCTTGTAGTCCGATGATCCACCGCCTGCTCCTGCTCTGCTGCCTGTCGGTCATGGTGTCGTCCTGCTCAAAGGACGAGATCATTGTGCCCGACAACATCGCCCCGCCCGATGGCACCATCGCCACCCTGGTGCTTGAGAACTACGTCACCAAGGCCTACATCGCCCTGCTGGGCCGCAAACCCACCGATGCCGAGGAGACCGAGGCCGTGGCCCTGCTGCGCAGCACCGACCTCGATGGCGCCAGCCGCACCGCCATGCTCACCTCCATCATGGCCCTGCCCGAGTACCGCGAGAAGATCGTGGAGACCACCGCCTTCAAACTGCTCAACAACTACGACACCGCAGCAGCCGCCAACCAGATTGAGATATACGACAACCTCCTCAGCAATCCCGATTTCATGGATTATTGGGATGAGATACAGGCCGAACGCCTGCGCATGGTGCAGCTGCAAGCGGCCCACGACCTGTTCATCAGCGGCCAGATCAGTCTCATCGAGCTCCGCAGGCGCATGATTAACAACGATTTCTACGACCAGATAAACATGGGCACCGAGAACTACGTGCGCAGCACCTTCAATCACTTCTTCGGTCGCAATCCCACCACGGCCGAAATGGAGGAGGGCAAGAACATGGTTGATGGCGAAGAGGGTGTGCTCTTCGGGCAATTGGCCCAGTACAAGGACGGTTACAATGCCGTCATCCTCGGGGCCGATGAGTACTATGCCGGCCAGGTAAACGAGCTCTTTGTGCGCTACCTCTTCCGCAGCCCCGATACCGAGGAGAGCGTCCACTTCGCTGAACTCTATCGCACCACGGCCGATTTTGACCGCCTCCAGCGCGATATCCTCTCACTTGACGAATACATAGGACTCTGAACCATGCGACCCAACATTGCCCTGGTCCCTCTGCTCTGTGCCCTGTTCATGCTGGCAGCGTGCTCCAAGGAGCCCGACATCATCTATGGGGTCAACGATGTCAACATCGGCCGGCCCGATGCCCCCAAGCAGTATGTGAAGAGCCAGACGGAGTTCATCTCCATCGCCTACACCGACCTCTTCGGCTCCAACATCAGCCAGCAGGAACTGCTCGACATGGGCAAGGCCTACGACAGCTTTGGCGACCTCAAGCTCATCGAGGACATGATCATCCGCAATTTCCTCAACCGCCCAGGGGTGGACATACCCACCGATGCCGCCATGCGGGCCGATATCGGGGCCTTTGTCAGTGCATCGTACCAGAAATTCTACAACCGCCACCCCAACGAGTTCGAGATCTGGTACATGACTGAACTCATCCAGGACGATGCCGCCCTCAGCCCCGAGATCTTCTACTACGCCATGATGACCAGCAACGAGTACAGGTATTATTGATAAGGGGGATAGCAGAACAGAGATGATGAACAGACGCTCTTTCATTCGCAAGGCAGGCACCGCCACGGCAGGCGCCATGGTGCTGCCGTACATACTCCCCAGCGGCCGGCTCTTTGCGGCCAGCGGCAGCCGTGTGGTGAACCACGTGGTGGTGTGCCTCTATGCCGGGGGCGTGCGCAACATCGACAGCGTGCACAAGGCCGATGGCAACCTGATGCGCAACATCCTCACAGGCACGGAGAGCATCAGTGCCGACATAGCCCCGGGCATCAACCTGCTGCCCACCATCGGTTCCCCGCTCCAGACCCAGGGCACCCTCTACCGCGAGTTCCGTTTCGCACAGGGCAGCACCGGCCACTACAGCGGCCACAGCACCGCCCTCACAGGGCATTACAACATCAACGATGTCAACATCAAGGTGCGCCCGCCCATGCCCACCGTGTTCGAGTACTACCGCAAGCACACACAGCCCGCCACCAGCGCCCTCAACGCGTGGTGGGTCAGCAATCAGCTCGGGCCTTACCCCGCCCTCAACTTCAGCTCGCACCCCGACTATGGCGACCTCTACGGGGCCAACTACATCCAATGGGCCGGCATCTTCAGCCAGGGCGGATATGATTCCATCGGCACACCCAAACTGTTCAATGCGGCCGATATGGACCGCGTCAGAAAGGTGCGCGGCTTTGCTGACGACAACTTTGCCAACGTATTCAGTGGCGGTGGGGCAGGGGTGGCCAATACCGAGGCCGACCGCGCAGCCCTCGAGCAGTTCCTTTTGCAGCACCTCAATGCCGCCATCGGTGGCGCCTATCAGGACCCATGGGGCATCGGTTGGATGAGCAACGACCAGAGCAACGTGTTCATGGCCGAGCTATTGATCCAACAGTTCAAGCCCGAACTGCTCGTGGTCAACATGACCGATGTCGATGTGTGCCACAGCAATTTCACCGCCTATGCCGACAACCTCGTCAGGGCCGACTACGCCCTGGCCCACCTCTGGCAGACCATCCAGAGCACCCCGGGCATGGCCGGTGACACCATCCTCATCGCTGTGCCCGAGCACGGCCGCAACCTCGAGCCCAACACCCTTGTCGATGCCTATGGCCGCGGAGCCCTCGACCATACCAACACCGACACCTCGCGCGAGATCTTCTGCCTCATAGCAGGCCCCAGCGGCAAGGTGCAGCACAACCAGCTCATCACACAGGTGGTGGGCGAGAGCATCGACATTGTGCCCACCGTGGCCCACATCCTCGGTTTTCACGACCAGGTGGCCGGCATGCTGCCGGGCCGCGTACTTGACGAAGCACTGATAGGATGAGAACAGCCCTGCAACACCATCTCGGCCCGCTGGCCCTGGCCGTGGCCCTGCCCATGCTCATCTTCATGGGGTGCGAACCCGAGGCCGACCTGCCGCACAACCCCTACGATGACATCGACTACAACACCCCGGCCCCTCCGGTCGATACCCTCGACCCCCTCAGTTTCGCGGCCGTTTACCGCGACATCCTCCATCCGCGCTGTGCCGTGCCGGGCTGCCACGATGGCCATTTCGAGCCCGATATGCGCACCGTGGCCAGTGCCCACTCCACCCTCGCCTTTGCCCCGGTGGTGAAGAACGACACCGCCCAGAGCTTCGTCTACCGCGTGGTGCCGTTCGATACCGCCCACTCTGTGCTGCACGAGCGCCTCACCAACTGCTGCTTTGCCAATACCAACGACCGCATGCCGCAGGACAACATCGGGGTGCCCTTGGAGCAGGAATACATCGACCGCATTGCCGGTTGGATCATGGCCGGGGCACGCAACATGTTCGGTGAGGTGCCCACCGCCCCCGACCGCAGGCCCACCATCCACTGGTATTGGGCCGTTGACACCGTGGGCAGCGGTGGACAGGGCATCACCGATGAGGAGGACCGCATCGACAGCGTGTGGTACAACCCCTTCATCATGCCCTTCAACGACTGGATGTACATGTTCATCAAGGTCACCGATGACAGCACCGCCATTGCCGACCTCAGCCCGCGCACCCTGCGCTGCTCCTACGACATCGACAACATGACCGCCTCTGCCCCCGGCTACCGCGAGTACACCCCCGATTACTTCTACAACCCGTGGGACGGCAGCGAGTACCACACCGTGGCCGTCAGCACCGCCCACTTCCAGCCCGACCAGGTGGTGTACATGCGCTACTCCGTGTCCGATGGCCTCAATACCACCGAGGTGCCCCGGCCCGATCAGTACATCGGGGTGCGCACCTACTGGAGTTTTTACATCCTTCCCTGATTCCCCCCCGTCCCCATGAGAAAACTGTTCCTTTTTGCCCCCGTCCTCCTGTTGGCCGCCTGTGCCGGTGAGGAAGAGATAAGCCCCGTGCCGGTCATCGAGTTTGTGAGCGTGACGCCCCCCACCGTGGCCGAATACACCGACTCGGTCACCTTCCGCATCCACTACCGCGATGGCGATGGCGACCTGGGCGAGAACACCCCCGATGTGCGCAACTGCTGGGTGCGCGACCCGCGCAACGGGGTCGAGTACGGCTTCCGCATCAACCAGCTCGGCCCCTCCGAGGCCGTGGCCATCGAGGGCCACCTCAACATCACCCTGCCCAACCTTGCCCTTGTCAACGGCACCACGGCCGAGACGGCCGCATTCGACATCTGGGTGCAGGACCGGGCCGGCAACTCCAGCAACCAGGTCACCAGCAGCGTGGTCACCATCATTCCCTGAGCCCAGGCCGGTGGCCGTCCCTCTGCCATGCACAGCAGCCGTCCGCACACGCCACATCCCGCAGCCCCCATATCCACCCATCCCATCCGGCCCCCACGCCTGAGTTCCTTGTTCCAGATTCGATATTCATTGTTCATCATTCGATATTCGATATTCATCATTCGATATTCCATTCTCCTCCTTGTTTTCGCCTCCTGCCGCCCCACCTACGATGGCCTCGTGGCCGTGCAGGTGCCCAAGGATGTGTGGCTCGCACGCCTCCACCAGGTGGCCGATGAGGCCCAGGTCATCGATGTCCGTTTTCCGGCCGAATACCGCAGGGCCCACCTCGAGGGTGCCGTGAACATGAGCTACATCGGGCGCTTTGCCCGCCACGCCCGCACCCTCGACCCCGCCCGGCCCACCTTCATCTACTGCCACACCGCCCACCGCAGCCCCTTTGCCACCCGCAGGCTCAAGCGCTTGGGCTTTCGCCAGATCATCGACCTCAAGGGCGGGTATGCCGGGCTGGGGCAGTGATGCCCGTTTCTCCTTCTTGCGCTAATAGCTAACCCCCAACAGCTAATAGCTCTCCCTTTTCCGGTCTATCCCTCTATCTAAAGCACCCAGACTTACAAAATAGTGCACTGAAATTACATGAAACAGCACTTCATTCATTTTATAGTGCACATGAATTATCTAATTGAGCTCCTGATTTATTAATCGATGAACATGGCTTATCACAAAGTACACCTGACTTATCATAAACAGCACTTGACTTATTATAAAAGCCACATGACTTATCACTTAGCACACACGATCTATCAATAGATGCATGCGACTGATAAATAGGCCCACCTGAGTGATGATTAGATACACTTGACTGATAAATAGCTGCAAACGACCTATCACAAGCCGAAGTGCAGTGATATATCTCGACACATGGCTCTTTTGGACATCCCCCCCTTCCAAGGCCCATTCCCAATTCTTAATTCTTAATTCCAAATTGAAAATACTTTCCCTGCCACGCCTGCGTTAGCGCCACCATGCGTCCGGCCCTCATCAACACGCTGCCGTTGATAATTGCACCCCCTGCGTGCCGGGGTTCCCTTTTGGGGGCGGGTACTTTCGCCCAGATGCCGCTGCGCCCTCACCTTCTGTTGCTGTGCCTGCTGCTGTGGCTGGGTGCCGCAGTGCCCCCGGGGGCCGTGGCGCAGCGCCTTGCAGCCGATGAGGGCCCGCTGGTGGGCAGCCTGCACCAGGCACACCTGTATGGGCATGGCCGCTGGGCGGCATCCATAGGCACCCACCTATGGCAGCGCGATGGGGCCCTGCTGCCCACCGTGGCGGCCGAGGAGACCGAGTTTAACGATGGGGTGGCGGCCACGCAGCTGTTCAATGCCGATGCCGAGCAGCGCCTCATGGAGTTTGTGACGCTGCACCCCGAGCACCCGCGTGTGCCCATGGCGCGGTTCCATCTGGGCACCATTGCCTTCAGGCGCAAGAGGTACAACGCGGTGATAGAGCATTTTGCCCTGGCCCAGCCCAAGGACCTGAGCGCGGCCCAGCTGGAGGAGTACTACTTCAAGCGCGGCTATGCGCTGATGCAGGGCGAGAAGTACAGCGAGGCCAAGGATGCCCTGAGCCACATAACCGAGGCGGGCACCAAATACCGCAGCGCGGCCGTGTACTACATGGCGCACATGCAGTATGCCGAGGGCAGCCACGAGGCGGCCCTCAAGGGTTTCAGGTCGCTGGAGGATGATGAGCTTTTCGGCCCCGTGGTGCCCTATTACATCCTACAGATTGAGTTTCTGCAGGAGCGCTATGCCGAGGTGGTGCCCTATGGCAAGGAGCTGCTGAAGAAGGGGGGCAGGCGCGCGCCCGAGGTGAACCGCCTGGTGGGCGAGAGCCTGTACCGCATGGGGCAGTTTGCGGAGTGCATCCCCTTTATAGAGGCCGGGCTGGACCCGACCGTTGATGACCGCCACGCCCACTACCAGCTGGGCTACGCGGCCTACCGCACGGGCGACTGCCGCAAGGCGGCCGAGAACTACGAGCTGGTGACCACCATGGACGACACGCTGAGTCAGGTGGCCTATTACCAGATGGCCGACTGCATGCTGCGGCAGGGCGAGAAGGTGGGCGCACAGAGCGCCTTCCGCATGGCGGCCCGCAACAGTTTCGACCCCGCCATACAGGAGGATGCGCTGTTCAATTTTGCCAAACTGGCCTACGAGCTGAGCTACGACCCCTATCACGAGGCCATCCGCGCCTTTGAGGAGTATCTGAAGAAACACCCCGACAGCCCGAGGGCCGATGAGGCGTGGTCGTTCCTACTGAAGGTGTATCTGGCCACGCACAGCTACGAGGCGGCCCTGGGTGCCATAGAGCGGATGCGCAGCCGCGGGCCCGAGATGCAGCTCACGTATCAGCGCACGGCCTATCTGCGGGGCATCGAGCTATTCGGTGACGGCCTGTTGGAGGCATCGGCCCAGTTCCTGTCGCGGTCGCAGAAGCTGCCCATTGATGCGCGTCTGGAGGCGCGGGCCGAGTTCTGGCAGGCGGAGATACTGCACCGCCAGGGCGACCGCACTGCGGCAGCGCAGCGCTACGCCTCGTTTCTGCGCAAGGATGGCGCCCCCGGCACCGAGGAGTATGCCCTGGGCCACTACAATCTGGCCTATGTGCACTTTGAGCAGAAGCAGTACACCGAGGCCATTGCCTGGTTCAGGCGTTTTGAGCCGCTGGCCGCTACCGATGCCCTGCGCCTGTCTGACGCGTATCTGCGCATAGCCGATGCCTACTACATAGGCCGCGACATGGCCCGCGCCATTGAATGGTACGACAAAGCCATCCGCCTGAACCGGTCGGAGGTGGACTACGCCATGTTTCAGGTGGCCGTGTGCTACGGGCTTCAGGGCAGCACACAGAGCAAGATAGAGAGCCTCAAGGTGCTCCTGGAGGAACATCCCGGTTCAAGCTATGCCCCCGATGCCAATTATGAGATAGCCGAGGCATATCTGAACAAGGGCAACCCCACTGAGGCGGAGAAGTGGTTCGATCGGCTCATCATGAGCTATCCCAATTCGCTTTACATGGCCAAGGCCAAGCTCAACAAGGGGCTGATAGCCTACAACGCCAATCAGGATCAGAAGGCCATCGCGCTTTTCAAGGAGGTGGCCGAGGGCTATCCCGCCACCAGCGAGGCCAAGGAGGCATTGATCAAGCTGAACAAGATCTATGTGGAGGATGGCAATGTGGCAGCCTATGAGGCCTACCTGAAAGAGAAGAAATTCCCGGAACTGACCACGGCCGCGCTGGACTCATCGTATTTCGAGAGTGCCGAGCTGCTGTACATGAAGGGCAGCCATGTGAGCGCCTATGGCGAACTGAAGAAGTACGTGGAGCGCTATCCGAACGGGATATTCCGGCTCAATGCCCACTTCTATCTGGCCGAAAGTGCCATGCAGGTGGGCAAGCCCGATGAGGCGCTGGCCGCCTACGATGTGGTGCTCGGATATGCCCGCAACATCTTCACCGAGAAGAGCCTTTACACCGCCTCGCGCCTCCTGATGGAGCGGAAGCGGTATGAGGAGGCCCTGCTGCGGCTTGCCAAGCTGGAGGAAGTGGCCGAAGTGGTCGACAACCTTGTGGCGGCTAGGGTCAACATCATGCGCATCCATGTGCTTTTGAAGCGCTGCGACCCGGCCATGACCTATGCGCGACTGCTCATTGACTCGGATAAAATAGAGCAGGAACTGCTTCAGGAGGCCACGCTGGTGCATGGCCGTTGCGCCCTTGAGAAGGGTCATTTGGACCTTGCCCGCACGCGGATGAATGAGGTGATAGCCCTGAGTGCAGGTGCCGAGGCGGCCGAGGCGCAGTTCTACCTGGCCGACATCGCATTCCGCTCTGACAGCATTGCCTTGTCCGAGGCGCATGTGCTCGACCTGGTCAACAGCTACTCGGCCCATCCGAAATGGGTGAGCAGAGGTTTTCTGCTGCTGTCTGACATCAACCTGAAAAAGGGAGATGCCTTTCAGTCTAAGCTGATCTTGCAGAACATAGTGGCCAATTTTGAGGGGGAACAGGCCGTTGAGGCCCAGCGCAGGCTCGATGAGATGGCTGCACAGGAGGCTGAGCGGGCAAGGAAGGAGGCAGAGGCCGTACCTGTTGTGGAACCTGCCGTGGAGTTCACCAATCCGGTGCAGGTGAACCCGAACATCTTTGAGGAGGAAGTGCCAGTGGAACAGCCCAGACCATGAGGAGAGTGAGGTACATAGCCTGGGTGTTTCCCGTGTTGATGGGGCAATGGGCCGTGGCACAGACCGACCTGCCCGACTCGCTGCGTTTCACGGTGCGCAAGGATTATGTGCCTGTGGCCCGCGATGCCGCCCGTCTGGTGCCCCAGCCCAGGGCAGAGGCCGATACCGTGACCAAGATGACCATGCGCTACGAGGTGTTGCCCCGGCAGGCGGCTACCGTGGTGGCTGTAGAGCCCATACAGGCGGCCAAACTCACCAACGAGCCCCTCGAGAAGATCAATCCGGGCCACGCCCGCATCGGGTTCGGCAACTACACCATGCCGCTGGTAGAGGTGGGCTATGGCACCGTGCGCAACAAGAACCTCGAGGCCTCGGGTCTGGCCCGCTACCACGCCTCATACGCCAAGCTTGACGGCAGGCCTTTCGGGTTCACCGACATCGACCTCATGGCGCAGGGCCGCTACTTCTGGAAGGACTACACCATCGATGGCCGCATCAACTACGCCCACGACCGCAACTTCTTTTACGGCTACAACCCTACCGACACCAGCCTGACGCGCGATGAGGTGACACAGTATTTCCATCGCACCTCGCTCGATCTGGGCATTGGCAGCGCAGACCGGATCAACCCCAAGATGCTCAGCAGCGCCCGCCTGCGCTATGCCTATACCGCTGACAGGTACAGCAGTGTGGAACATGCCATCGGCCTACAGGCACAATTGGCCTTCGCCTTAAAGAAGAGCAGGATGCTGGCCAATGTGAGCGGTGCCTATTACAGCAACGCCATGCCCAGCGGCACCCGCAGCAACGGCATCATCAGCCTCGGGCCCGAGTTCAGTATGCAGCGCGAACGATGGGCCGTGGCCATAGGCATCAACATGGGGCTCGATATCTATGACACCACCACCAAGGTGTCGGCATTCCCCAAGATAGACTTCCACTATTTCCTGGTAAAGGATATCTGGAGGCTCTACGCCAATGCCAACGGGGGTTTCCAGCGCAATGGCCTCGATGCACTGGCTCAGCGCAATCCTTGGATGCAGACCGACTTTACCCAGCGAAACAGTCAGCAGCATTTTCTGCTCAAGGTGGGTTTCAAAGGCATTGTCATCAAGAAGCTGTCCTATGATGTGGGCATCACAGAGACCGTGACCGGCAACATGCCCTTTTTCGTCAATGACCTGAGCAACGGCATAGGCAACCGTTTCCGCATTGAGTATCACGATGTCAACATCTTCGGCATCAACGGTGAACTCGGCTACCTCTGGGGCGAACGTCTCAGTACAGCCGCCCGGGCAGAGTACCGCTTCTTCACCATGCCCAACGACAGCATCAGACCGTGGCACGAGTCACCGTTCAGGTTCTCGTTCAATGCCCGGTATAATCTGCGGGATAAGATCATCATCAAGGCCGAGATCTATGCCCAAGGGGTGCGGCAGGCCCGCACCACCTATGTGGACACTGATGGAGCGGTGCGCGTCCGTGCCATCGATCTGGCCGGTTATGCCGATGTGAATCTCGGAGCCGAATACAGGTACCGCAAATGGATAGGTGCCTTTATCGACTTCCGCAACGTGGCCGCGCTGCGATATGAGCAGTTCTATCTCTATCCGAGTCAGCGATTCGGGGTAATGGCGGGCCTCAACTTCAATTTCTGAGCGCGTACAGGGAGCTGGCCTGCACTGCCTATTTGACTGCCTCAATCCGGTCTGCAAACAGGCTCACAAGCCGATGCCCGGATGAAAGTCTCAGTACATCTTCCCAACAGGCATTGACGTGCTGATGGAATGTGCGCATGGACATATTGCCCAGACGGATGTGAATGACGCGTGGGGGAGGTTACGATATCAACACACGATTTGAAAAATCGCTGTCCTTCGTAATGATCGTCAAGCCTCTTTAAAGTGCAAACGACCAGATCTCCTGATCACTCCAACGAGGGCCAAGATCGAGCTGATGGATGTAGGCGGCAGTATTCCAAAGCGCGAATCTTCTTGGCAGATTGGCGTCAATAAGGTACTTGACCGAATCAGGCTGCAATGCCTCGTACGGTGAATCCATTGTCCAGAATGCGAATGGCAAATAGCCTACAGGCCTCAAGGTCTTCTGCCTCCAGAAGAGGGAACTGCTCCAAGATCTCGTTATCGGGTGTGCCGGCCAGAATGAACTCCAATACCGTCTGCACGGTAATACGCATCCCTCTTATTATCGGACGCCCATTGCAGATGGCATCATCAATTGAGATCCTCTTCAGATATTCATTATCCTCCATGTGCCTGAGCCGATTGGAACATTGCAAAGGTACCGCTCAAGCGCTACGTGGCGCAGTGGCCCGACCCTGAGGCGGCCTTCTGCCTCCTGAGATTCGGATCTGGTCAGGCAGTTCGGTTGCGATATCTGCCGAAATTCGCCCCATGTTCCGCAGGCATTGGCAGAAGATCGGTTGGGCCGCTTTCATCTTCTTCCTGTTGAAGGGGCTCATCTGGCTGGCCATATTCTTTGGTGCAGCCGCATGGTGGAGCCGTTGAAGCGGAAAGCCCCTATAAATGTTGATCGGCTGTTGATAACCTTAATGGCCCTGAAACGGCCTACTAACGGGCCTCCGCAGCCTATTTGAGTACATTCGCGACACCCGAAAAAAAGGGGGTGCAAAATCAACGCGATGGCAGATCAGAAGGAGTATTCAGCAGATTCCATTCAGGTACTCGAAGGACTAGAGGCGGTGCGCAAACGCCCCGCCATGTACATTGGCGATATAGGCGTAAAAGGTCTCCATCATCTGGTGTATGAGGTGGTCGACAACTCCATTGACGAGGCACTTGCAGGGCATTGCAAGAACATCGATGTGTTCATCAATGAGGACGATTCCATCACCGTACAGGACGATGGCCGAGGCATCCCCACCGATATGCACCACAAAGAGGGCCGTTCAGCCCTTGAGGTTGTTATGACCGTGCTCCATGCGGGCGGTAAGTTTGACAAGGACAGCTACAAGGTGTCCGGAGGTCTGCACGGTGTGGGCGTGAGCTGTGTGAATGCGCTGTCCACACATCTTGATGTGCATGTTCACAGGGGCGGCAAACTGTGGAGGCAGGAATTCAACATTGGAAAGCCACTGTATCCCGCCAAGATCGTAGGCGACACCGACCGCAGGGGGACCACGGTCACCTTCAAGCCCGATGCCAGCATCTTCACCACCACGGTCTACAACTATGATACTCTTTCAGGCCGTCTGCGCGAGCTGGCCTTCCTGAACAAAGGGATCAGGCTCAACATCACCGATAAGCGCGACCAGCGCTCAGATGGCAGCTATTTGAGCGAGTCCTTCTTCTCAGAGGGCGGACTCAGCGAATTCGCACAGTACCTCGATGGTGTCCGCGAACCCCTCATAGCCGATACCATCTACATGGAAGGCGAGCGGAGCGGAATCCCGGTGGAGGTGGCCATGCGCTACAACACCTCGTTCAATGAGAACGTCCACAGTTATGTGAACAACATCAACACCCACGAGGGCGGTACGCACCTGGCCGGTTTCCGCAGGGGCCTTACCCGCACATTGAAGTCGTATGCCGAGAAGACCGGCATGTTGGCCAAGCTCAAGTTTGATATCAGTGGCGATGACTTCCGCGAGGGCCTCACCGCTGTTGTGAGCGTGAAGGTGCAGGAACCCCAGTTCGAGGGTCAGACAAAGACCAAGCTTGGCAACTCTGAGGTGGCCGGGGCGGTGGATCAGGCTGTCAGCGACATGCTCACCAATTACTTGGAAGAGCATCCCAAAGAGGCCCGGATGATCGTGGACAAGGTGATTCTTGCCGCCACCGCACGTCATGCCGCCCGCAAGGCCCGCGAAATGGTGCAGCGCAAGAATGTGCTCACCGGTACCGGACTACCTGGCAAACTGGCCGACTGCTCGGACCGCGACCCTGGTAAATGCGAGTTGTTCCTTGTCGAGGGCGATTCTGCAGGCGGCACGGCCAAACAGGGCCGCGACCGGAACTTTCAGGCCATTCTGCCTCTGCGTGGCAAGATCCTTAACGTGGAGAAGGCCATGCAGCACAAGGCCTTTGAGAATGAGGAGATCAAGAACATCTACACCGCGTTGGGTGTCACCATCGGCACTCCCGAAGATGAACGGGCGCTCAATCTCACCCACCTGCGCTATCACAAGATCGTGATCATGTGCGATGCTGACGTTGACGGCAGCCACATTGCCACGCTTATCCTCACCTTCTTTTTCCGCTATATGCGCGAGCTGGTGGAGAACGGCCACCTCTACATCGCCACACCGCCATTATACCTGGTGAAGCGCGGTAGCAAGCAGCGTTATTGCTGGAGCGACAATGACCGCGATGCCACCATCATCGAGTTCAGGGGCGAGGCTAAGGACAGCAATGTCAACGTGCAGCGCTACAAGGGTCTGGGCGAGATGAATGCAGAGCAGCTATGGGAGACAACCATGAACCCCGAGCTTCGCACGCTCCGACTTGTGACCGTTGAAAATGCCGCTGAGGCTGACCACGTATTCTCCATGCTGATGGGAGATGAGGTGCCGCCCCGTAGGGATTTCATTGAGCGCAACGCCAAATACGCACGGATAGATGCGTAATGGAGAATGGCTGCTAAAGGCCTTTTGATATCAAAATAGATTTACCTGACGGGCTGGAGCCGATCTTTCGGTCCCGGCCCTTTTGCTTTTTGCTTCAGAAGCTCCTCTTCATTTTCACGGATACGTGGCTTCCTGTTTTGATCCGCTTTCAATTCCACGGGTTTGAAACGGTCAAAATCAGACGCAGGCTTTGGCTGCGATGATGCCCCGCCATGTTGGGCCACTTTGGTATCTATGGGTTTGACCGTGGCAGTCTCATGAGCATTTTCCCCATCTGACTTCACTTGTCCGAAAACAAGTAGCGGCACATTGAGGAGAATAATCTGAATCAGGATTCTCATCATTGCAGGCATTACTGAACAAGGATGATCTCGAGGAAAGACTGCCCAACATTGCCAGCACCGGAGCAAAGTCGGATGTTGGTGCCAGTGCCAGTCGGTCCGGCATGGGCGCCACGTACACTGATGGTATGTGTACCCGCTGTGAATGTCTGCGCCATACCGATACTCCAAACACCGAAGGCGAAGTTCAATTCAGTTGAGAGGTCGGCAATAAACGTTCGTTGAAAGATGCCAGTGGCTGTCCCATCAACAAAAAACTCGTACTGGGCTACGCAATCGCGGAAACTCCCAACGTTAAATGCCTCGCCATGTGAGTTGGCGTAGACCTTCCAGGTTTGACCAGCGGGAACTGTGAATGTGTGAGACAATCCGGTCAGGGCAACATAAGTGATGGCAGCCTGCGGAGCCTGCTCAACATTTGCAGTCGATGACAGATTGACCGTCACCGTGGTTGCTGATCCTGCCGGGCCTGTTGGTCCCGCAGGTCCAGTAGCACCTGTTGCTCCTGTCGCTCCTGTCGCTCCTGTCGCACCCGCTGGCCCAGCCGGTCCTGCTGGTCCTGTTGCTCCCGTAGCTCCCGCAGGCCCGGCCGGCCCGGCTGGACCGGTTGCCCCAATGGCTCCCGCAGGACCCGCGGGTCCGGTTGCCCCAGCGGCACCTGCTGGTCCGGCAGGACCTGCCGGACCAGTTGGGCCTACAACTCCTGTCGAAGGGCCCGTTGGGCCAATGGGACCCTGAGGTCCAGTCGCGCCAGTTGCCCCGGTGGCTCCAGTGGCCCCGGCAGGTCCGGCCGGACCCGCGGCCCCAGTTGCTCCTGTCGGACCAACGGGCCCAATAGGTCCCGCGGCTCCTGCTGCACCGGCAAGACCTGTCGGCCCCGTTGCGCCTGTCGCACCTGCTGGCCCTGCTGCCCCGTTTGCACCAGCAGGACCGGTAGCACCCGTAGCACCGGTAGGCCCAGCGGGTCCTGCCGGACCAGTGGCACCGGCCGGTCCGGCAGCCCCTGCCGGTCCTGCGGGACCAGCAGGACCTTGGGGTCCGGTCTGACTCACAGCGGTCACCCACACCGTGCCATCCCAATACCAGAACTGGTTGTCGTCCGTATCAAACACCAGAAGGCCCTTGGCACTTGCAGCAGGTGCAATGGCAATGCGCTGGACGGTCGACATGCGGGGAATGAGCAGCCCCTTATCGGTAGAGCTCATTTCCATCAAGGCATTCGGGTGTGGTGTTGTGGTGCCTATACCCACATTATCCTGAGCCCAGACGCTTGCGCAAGCAAACAACAATGGCAAAAGGAGTAGGCTCTTTTTATTGTGGAACATCATTTTGAAAGGGGTGATGGGAGTCCAAAAGTAGGTAAAGCTGCCAAATGCAATGAATTTTGCAGCAACATTACCTAATGAGCCGCACGCTACCGATCAGATCATGCGATTTGCCATTCATTTCGACAACAGTGGCCGACCATCCATAAATGCCCTGTTCTACGGGCTTTTCCTTGTATATCCCGTCCCAACCCTTGTTGATATCAAAAATCTCAAACAGTTGCTCGCCCCAACGGTTATGAATGGTCATATAGAAGCTCTGAACATTCATACCCTTGGCTCCGAAGGTGTCATTGAATCCATCACCGTTTGGAGTGAATGAATTGGGGATGTAAATCGTGAAGTCGGGTTCAATCTTAATACTGTACTGAGTCGTATCGACACAGCCCATGTCGCTCCATACCGCAAGCAGCACACGGTATTCACCAGTATCAGAGTAAATGTGCACCGGATCGGGGAATGAAGATGTGTCACCATCTCCGAAATCCCAGAACCACTCCACCGCACCGCTCGAATTATCTGTGAATTCAAATCTCGCATCAATGAGTTTAGCGATGCCGAAAGGATCGCTGACAAAACCTGCCAGTGGTCGCGGGTAAACGGTGATATTGGCCGTTGTGCTGAATTCGCAACCCTCTACTGTAGTGACTGTCAGCTCAGGTTGATAGGTTCCGCTGTGCTCATATACGTAAAGCGCATTGGGGCCAACATAATAAGCACCAGGATTGTAAGGGTCGTTGAATGTCCATATCCACTGTACGGGCATCGGAACCGTATTGTCTGAAAAAGTGACTAGGAACGGCTCGCAACCGGCAGTATCAAGCGGAGCGATAGCGAAAGGAGGGGCCTGATATGCAACGATAGTTACGACAGCTGTGTCGGGTAGAACCGTGCAATTGTCGGTCAAAACGAAGGTGATAGTCAGGGCCGAATCGATGAGTGGGGTCACAATGTTGGCTGTGATAGGATTCTGATTCACATCCCATGTCCAGTTGTATGTGCCATCGCCCCCATTCCCTGAAAGTTGGAAGTTCGCGGCTGTGAGCGGGCATACCGGGCTGATTGGCGGCACGATGATGTCCAGTGGCCCGTTCACAGGCATATTGTAGGTGAAGTTCGTATAGCAACCGTTCGCATCGGTGGCTTCTAAAGTGTAGCCCCCATTCACATAGGCTATGGTCTGAGCATCTGTTCCATTGGGTAAGAAGTACTGGTCGGCCACAGGGGCTATCCACGAGGTGGTGTAAGGTGCCACTCCTCCGCTAACCGAACCGGTCATACTCACCGTCTGCCCGATACAGGCGGCACCGGCTATCGTATTGATGTTGACCACCAAAGCAGGAGGTTCGTTGATGGTGGCGTTCAGCGTTTGAGCGCAGCCGTTCGCATCTGTCACGGTAACGCTGTGTATCCCAGCTGGCAGGGCAGATGGATTGAGCCCACCCCAGTTCTGAGCATAAGGCTGAGTGCCTCCGGCAACGGTCAGCGTGGCGGTGCCCTCATCATTCCCGTTGCAGAATACATCGGTGGTGGTGAGCTGAACAGTCATGGCTGTCGGTTCAGAAATTGCTGCCGTGGCAACCACACTACACCCGTTGGCATCGGTCACTGTACCCGTATAGTTCCCCGCAGGCAGGGCAAGTGGGTTCGCTCCGGCCCAAGACTCAACATATGGCGGTGTACCACCCCCATTTGTCAGCAACGCAGTTCCATCGGAGTACCCGAAGCATGTGGCATCAGTGGTCTGCAAAGTGGTGGTGAGAACTGTAGGTTCATTGATGGTGTACGGCAGGTTAACCGCACAGCCATTCGCATCGGTGACATCTACAATATAGCTGCCTTGTGGAAGTGCATTGGCAATCTGTCCATTCCAATTGATATTGTGTGGCAGGGTGCCTCCATTGCTCTGCACAGTGGCGGTGCCGTTGGCGTCACCGAAACAGAGGGCATCGGTGGTTGTAACAGAGGCAGTCAGCTGAGTCGGTTCGTTCACAGTAAAGTTCACAGAAGTGGCGCATCCGTTGGCGTCCGTCACGTCCAAGGTGTAGTTACCAGTTGCCAGACCGGCCTGATTCGCTCCGTTCCAATTGAGGTTGTAAGGTGCCGTGCCACCAGCGATTAACTCAACAGCCGTCCCGGTGGAAAGGCCGAAGCACGTCACATCGGTCACTACCACTTGTGCAATCAATACACTCGGTTCGTTGATGCTGTAATTCTCTGTCAATGAGCATCCTTGTGCATCGGTGGCGGTAACCTGGTAGTTGCCCGCAGCAAGGGAGGCGGGATTCTCACCGTTCCAATTCACTGCATAGGGTGCGGTCCCACCTAATATGGCCTCCACAGCAGTTCCATCACTGCCCCCGAAACAGAGCACGTCCGTCACAGCCACGGTCATGCTCATGCCTGTTGGTTCATTAATAGTGAAGGCAGCGTTGGCAGTGCATCCGTTCACATCGGTCGCTGTAACCGTGTAGTTGCCAGCGCCCATAGCGTTCTGGTTCTGCCCGCCCCAATTGAGTGCATAGGGGCCTATTCCACCATTCACAGTCTCAGTAGCCGTTCCATCCGTGTATGTGGCGCAGGTCGCATCGGTCGTTACCACGGTAATGGTCAGAGCTGTTGGTTCGTTCACCGTCACGTTAACATTCACGGTGCATCCGTTGGCATCCGTTACTATCGGAGTATAATTCCCCGCTGGCAATGCTGCCGGATTTGCCCCTGCCCAGTTCTCTCCATAAGGGGCGGTACCTCCGTTGATGCTCAATGTGGCTGAACCACTCGTCCCTCCACTGCAAAGCACATCAGAGACTGTGGCGGTGGCGCTAAGCGCAGTAGGCTCATTGATCACAAAATTGCTGGTCGATGAACAACCTATCTGATCGGTCACTGTAACTGAATAATTCCCAGCGGTAAGTGCATTCGGATTTTCCCCGTTCCAGTTGGTATTGAATGGTGCCGTACCACCGTTGATGGTCAATGTGGCTGTGCCATCACTCAAACCGAAGCAGCTCACATCTGTGGTCGTGACGGTGGTACCAATTGCGTTTGAGTTACTGATTATCACATTCTGGGTGATCATGCAACCGTTGGCATCCGTCACTGTGACCGTGTAGTTGCCCGCGGCCATTGCTGCAGGGTTAGCTCCGCCCCAGGTCACGTTATAAGGAGGTGTGCCACCGCCCGGTGTGGCTGTGGCGGTTCCATTGCTCAGACCAGGGCAAGCTGAGGCGGTAGTTACGTTCACCGTCAAGGCCGTAGGCTGCGCCACAGTGCTGTTGGCATTGGCAGTACATCCGTTCACATCGGTCACCACCACCTGAAAATTACCCGCGCAGAGGCTGCTGGCGGTGAGGGTGCTCTGAGATGCGGGATCGTTCCAGACCGTGTTTATCGGTGCTGTGCCGCCAATCGGCAGTGCAACGAGGCTTCCATCGCAGTTGCCGTTGCATGTGACATTATTCACTGTAGGAATGGAAACTGTCAGATTACCCGGGTTCAATGCCACATTGGCGTTGGCCGTGCCAGTACATCCATTGGCATCAGTCACGGTAACCGTGTATGGTCCACTTGCCAGACCTGTGGCGGTCTGAGTGGCCTGAACAGGTGCTGTGTTCCAACTGTATATGTAAGGGGCTGTGCCACTGGCCGGATTGGCTGTTGCAGTGCCGTTGAGCGCTGTACAGATGGCGGCTGTCGTAGTCGGCACAGGTACGTTCACCACCTGGTTAGTGGCTGTGACTGTGGCATTGGCTGTAGCTGTGCATCCGTTTGGTCCGGTCACTGTTACCGTATAGGGGCCAGGCGGTAGACCCGTTGCGGTCTGTGTGTTCTGCACAGGTGCGGTGTTCCAACTGTAGGTATAGGCTCCGACCGGATTCGGAGTGGCTGTCACGGTGCCATCGCTGGCTGTGCAAGTCGAGTTGGTCGAGGTAGCCGATGCTGTGAAACTCACCACGGTCACTGTTTGCGTTGCCGTTCCGTTGCACCCATTGGTAGTGCCTGTCACAGTATAGGTTGTGGTCGTGGCCGGGCTGGCAGTGACAGTAGCACCTGTCGTGGCTGAAAGACCAGTGCCGGGCGACCAACTATAGGTGGTGGCGCCATTGGCTGTGAGTGCTATGTTGCCACCTGCACAAATGGTCGTAGCCGCTGGCGATATGGTAACAGTCGGTATGGGGTTCACCGTGACCGTTCGGGTAGCGGTACCGCTGCACCCGGCAGTTGTGCCGGTCACAGTATAGGTCGTGGTTGTGGCCGGACTTGCTGTCACATTTGCCCCTGCAGTGGCCGAAAGACCTGTTGCAGGTGACCAAGCATAGGTAGTGGCCCCGCCCGCGGTGAGTGCGATGTTGCCCCCAGCACAGATTGTGGCGGGATTCGGATTGATAGTGACGACCGGAACAGGGCTTACAGTGACTGTGACTGTTGCCACACATGGATTGCATCCTCCGGTGCCTGTCACAGTGTAAGTCGTAGTGACAGCCGGACTTGCTGTGACACTTGCCCCAGTGGTAGCCGATAATCCTGCTGCAGGTGACCAAGTGTAACTGGTTGCACCTGCTGCAGTGAGCGTTGTATTGGCCCCTGGACAGATTGTGGCAGGTGGGCCTACTGTGACTACAGTTGAAGAACTCGCCACGGTGGCAGTGGAGAGGGTAAACGGTATACCGGGACAGGAATTATTGCTCCATGAACCTATTGCGCCATCGCCCATGGCGTTGACAGTTACCGATAGACTTGCTCCAGGAACGTTGCCCACTGTGGCCTGGAAGCAGAAGGTCCAGATTCCCGAGCCCAAATCTCCGAAATCATTACCAGGATTGCCGTCAATGTTCAAATCAAAGAAATAACCTGGGCCATTCGTTTGGCCTGTGAAACTACCGGTCACCGATGTGCTCCACATCCATTGCCCTCCACCGCCATTCAAATTACCTGGAGGTACAGTACCGATCAAGCTGCCGGATTGCCATCCTGATCCCATCAGAATCTCAAATCCATCCACCCAATTGGTACCCGCCTGACTATAGCCATTCATGGTGTAGCAGTACGTCACCACCGTACCTGGCAGGTAGGTGTTCCCACCACCGTTCGGTGCAGGATTCACTGTGAACGACTGCGCTCCGGCACATTGACCGAAAAGATCTGATTGGGCGATTATCCCAATAAGAATGCTGAGGAATGAAATCCGCAGAAATTGCATCATTGAAATTTCAGCGGGTCAATGTGACGCGCCCAATATAAAAGCGGGGCTGATTATTGAAGTCGTTGATGCTGATGGCGTAGTTATAAACCCCCATTTTTACCTGAGTCCCTTTATACGAACCATCCCAACCCTTATCAATATTGGATGTGAAAAAGATCCTCTCGCCCCAACGGTCAAACACTTCAAAACTCAGAGTCTCCCATTTCACGCCATCGCCATAAGGCCTGAATTCATCATTGATGCCGTCACCATTAGGGCTGAATGCACTGGGGATATAGAAGAAGAAATCGGGGGTGATCTCCACTTCATAAAAAGTCGCATCGCGGCAGCCCCATTGGTTCATCACAGCCAGATTGACCATGAATGTACCTGTGTCAGTATACAGATGGACCGGGTTCTCCAGATTGCTCATGCCGCCATCACCAAAATCCCATGCCCAATCAGTCACATCGGCACTCGACCCATCAAGGAAGTGAATGGTTCCTTTCAGGATATTAGTCACTTCAGGGTCTGGTGTGAAGCTCGCTACGGGAAGAGGATAGGCCGTTATGTACTGCGGATAGGTCGTGTCATTGGCGCATCCGTCAATGTCAGTGACACTGAGGTTAACATCATAACTCCCTGCTTCGGCATAGATGTGACCCACGTTGGCTCCTATTCCCAGATTAGCCCCTGAATTCGGATCTCCGAAGTCCCATGTATAGCTGACCGGGATGGGCTGCGATGCATCAGCGAACTGGACATTTAAGGGCACACAGCCCGAAAGTGGTACGCCCACAAAATTTACAACAGGCAATGGGATGACTGTCACTGTAGCCGAGGCCGTGGTAGCAGGGGTGGTACAACCATCGTGCACCTCAAATGTGTAGGTTGTCGTTACATTCGGGGTGACCGACATCGGTAGAATTGCCGGAGTCACCACATCAGGTTGCAGGTAGTAAGTGTAGTTGCCATCACCACCCGAGGCTGCAACATCGAAAGCAGCAGTATCGCCAAGACAGATGGAAATCAATCCGCCAACGGGTTCTGAGATGCTCAGGCTTAGCGGTGGACGCACAGTTACGCTCACAGTCTTTGGTGCCGAAGCACAGCCGTTGGCATCTTCAACCGTTAGGGTATAGGTAGTGGTGATAAGTGGCGCCACCACTGGATTCGTTGCATTGGCCACCAAGGTCGGGTCGGCCGGGTTTGCAGTCCAATTGTAATTGCCATAAGGCGCTGTTCCTCCGGTCGGTGAGGCACTCAGAGTAGTTGTTTCACCTATGCAGATAGTAGTTGCTGATGCACTTACTGGGGCATCAACCAGGGTCGGCTCCAGAATAGTGACCTGTACCATTCCGACACAGCCTACAGCATCAGTAACAGTGGCTGTCCACGTGCCAGCACAAAGGCCAGTGGCATTGGCTGAGTTCTGAGCAGGGGCAGTGTTCCATGAATATGCCACAGGTTGCACAGCATTCGCGCTTTCAAGCACTGTGGCGGCCCCATCACATCCTTGGTAGCAGGTCGCATCCGTTTGAGCGGTGATGGTCGCCCCGATCTGCGCAGTAGTAGTAAGGTTCACGCCTGCGGTGGCCGTGCATCCGTTATCGTCTGTCACTGTGACATTGTAAGCACCGGCCAACAGTCCAGAAGCCACCTGGGTGTTCTGAACCGGGGTGCTGTCCCAACTGTACATGTAGGCCCCTGCCACCAGGCCCCCACCGGCAGTAGCCGAAATCTGTCCATCGGCCTGACCGCAGTTAGATGGGACGTCTTCCTGTGCAGTCACAGTTAGAATAGGTGGCTCACCAATGGTCACTTGCACAGTAGCCACACATCCATTGGCATCCACCACTCCGACATTGAATACTCCGGCACATAGGCCCGTGGCCACCGCGGTCAGCTGATTGGCGGGATCATCCCAACCGAACAGATAGGGAGCAGTGCCTCCGGCTTCCTGAGCGGTGGCCGTTCCATCGCACCCGCCATTGCACACTACATCAGTAAAGGCTGCAATAGACACAGTCAGATTGCTTGGGTCAAGCGCCACAATTCCCGTAGCGGTTGCCGTGCATCCGTTCTGGTCAGTAACCGTCACATCGTAGTTACCAGGTGCAAGTCCGGTGGCAGTCACCGTTGTCTGTGTCGGTGCGGTGTTCCATGAGTAACTGTAGGGTGGGGTACCGCCTGCGGGTGCAGCCGTGGCATCACCATTATCTGCGGTACATACAGAAGGGGTCGTCACCGGTACCGGAACCACAAGATTGCTGGGATCCAAGGCAACAACAGCGGTGGTGGTCAATGAACATCCTTGCGCATCGCTCACCGTGACATCATAATTGCCAGGCGCTAACCCGGTGGCGGTCTGAGTGTTCTGCACCGGAACTGTTGTCCAAGAATAACTGAAGGGCGCTGTACCCGTGAGAGCATTGACAGTGGCGGTGCCGTTATCTGCGGTGCAGATGGATGGTACCGTGACCGTGTTCAGAGTGAGGTCAGAAACAGTGATGTCCAAGGTGCCTATATCGCCACAAGGTGCGGGGATGGTGTAGGTAATGGTGTGTACTCCCACACCCGCGGCAGCAGGGTCAAAAACACCAGCTGCATTTACTCCGTTACCGGTCCAGGTACCTCCTGGCGATGCCGCGGTCATTTGCACGGGGGCATTTCCTGTACACAGCTGATTGGTCGCATTGATAGGGTCAATAGTCGCATCGGCATAACCCGTGAAATTAAAAAACACGGAGTCGGCCGTAGTACAGCCAAGTTGATCCACAATGTTCACATAGTACCACTCATCATTGGTCGGATTCGGATTGATGAGCTGATTGAATGTATTGGTGCCCGGAGCCAGGGATACAGGCGCACCGTTAACCCCAAGCTGGTAAGATAAAGTACCAGCATTCGGAACAGGAACAGGGTTCGGATTGATGGGTGTGGTCAATGGCACAACATAGATGGACGCGGTGGCCGGTGTACACGAATTGTCATTAATGGTGGAGTTGATTGCTCCAGAAGCATAGTTGATGGTAGAGGTGCCGTTAGAGAAGGCAATGGTTGCCCCTGTCAATGCCCCGACATCCAACCCGATGCAGTCATAAATCTGCACTGCCCAACCGCCCTCTGCGGCATTACATCCATTGAGTACCCCTACACCTCCCTGTGGGTAATTGCCAGCCCCAGGGCCGGGGAAAGCACCATTATAGAATCCGTAGTTCCCAGATAACGGGGTGCCCGACCCGCACATGTTCAACTGATTGGCATTGGCCGTGCTGAAACACAGGTTATTGATGTTGTTTCCACTGTTGCAGCAACAGCCATTCGCAGCATTGACCACTTCAGGGTTTGGGGTCAAGGTGACGGCAGGACTACCACATCCAGGTGGTCCTATCAGGACAAATCCAAGGTCAGATACATACGTGTGGTTGGCATTGAAGCAAACGGTTATCGTGGTGCTTGGGTCGATAATGAATGGAGCAGCACCTGGCGGCACAGGATCCCAGTACGTGAATCCTGTTGCGCTGATGGTACCGTCTACGGTGAAAGGCTCGCAACCCGGGTTTACAGGGTCAAAAGTGGCATTGATGTCAGCAATCAGGGTGCTCACATAAACCCACGTGATGTGCGTCTCACTCTGCCCTGCATTATTCGTGATGGTGACCTGATATCCACCTGTGGCGAGGTTGTTTATCGTTGATGTGGGAACCCCGTTCTGGGTGCTGATGGTGTTGTATGTGTGCGTCACATCATCGTACAGGCCCCAAGTGAAATTGAACCCAGGTCCTGCAATGGTCGGAGTGGCGGTAATCGAACCGAGGATGGGACCCGCCTGGGTGGGTGAGCAGAAGACGAAGATCTCATCGTTGGGCTGGCCGTTCGTGTAATTGGTAGGCTGCACAAAGTCAGCACCGGGCGAGGTGAACTGAGCAGACCCTTCTACTACCGCTCCGAATAGGAGCAGCCCTGTTAGTATCCAACGTTGTTTCACCGGAACCTGCTCTTACCTGTTTGCCAAGCTCAATACTGCTTCCTATACAGGGTCACCGTGCCGCTAATCACCTTAGGCTCAAAGGTGTTCTTCCGCTTCAGGGTGAAGATGTAAGTGTAGTTGCCTGCCATCATTGGAGTACCGGAGTCGCGGTCTTTGCCGTCCCAACGCATCTTGGGATTATCGGTCTGCCATATCAGCTTGCCCCAACGGTCATACAATTTCACGTTGTATGATTCCAATTGGAAATTCGTCCCGGCCGGACCCCATGTGTCGTTTACTCCGTTGCCCTCGGGTGTGAATGCATTAGGCACGTAGAAAGTCATGTAAGGATCCACTTCCACATATTCCCATGTGGTATCGGCACAACCGTAGCGCGGGTCATTGAAGGCTGCAAGCATCACCAGATACGACCCATCGTAGTCGTAAATGTGGAGGGGCTCTTCCTCGTTGCTCTCCTGACCGTCTCCGAAACGCCATTCCCAGCTTACCGAACCGGTGCTCTCATTCACAAACTGAACCTCTGGTTTCGTGAATTCTTCCGGTTTTGAACGGGTCATGAATTGGGCCACTGGCGAGGGGATGAGCTCAACCACTCCTTTGCCTTCAATCTCGCAACCGTTGGAATCAGTCACCAACACTTCATATTCGCCTTGGCTCAATCCGGCATTCGTGCCGTGCGCACCCGGCTGTGGAATCACGAAAAGGTGGGTAGAATCGCTGATGGCCGACCAGTTATACACGTAAGGATGTGTTCCACCTGTAATCCATGCCGTAACGGCTCCATTCTTATTCTCACAGGTGTCAGGGCCTGCAGTCATGTTGATCACCAAGGGTGGCGGTTGCGATACGATAACAGTAGTATCTGCCAGACATCCTTGAGAGTCGGTGACCGTGACTGTATAGGCACCTACAGCCAGAAACCCGATGGTGTCGGTGGTCTGTTGGAAAGGGTCGTTCCATTGAAGGGTATAAGGCGGAACACTACCTGAAGGCGAGGCAAAGGCCCTACCGTTCACCTCACCGGCACATAAAATGTCGTAGTGGTCGGCATTCGGATTTATCGGGGTAGGTTCATTTATGGTAACAGTAAGCGTGGTCGGACATCCTACCTGGTCAGTTACTGTAATGTCGTACGTGCCAGCGGCCAGACCATGTATGGTGTCAATACCCATCACATTGTTGTGGTTCTGGAGCACGGCACCGGTGGGATTGTCAATTACAGAGATTGTAACCGGCAACAAGCTACCCACTGGGTCTACACGGCTCCATCCATCGCTGTATCCGAAGCACGATGCATCCTCCTCTGTGGTCGAGATCTGCGTGTTGCCCAGATACACCATGATAGAATCGGTGTACTGCGAACCCGTACAGGTGGAGGTCAGCGTAGCGTAGTACATGATGTCAGTGGTAGGATTCACTGTGATTGTGACACCAGTACCTATTTGAGGTCCAGTAGCAGTACCAGAGGTCCAAGTTATTCCCTGATTAGGAATACCCATAGGGGAAGGCTGATAAGGAATAGCAGCAGTGGCATAGCCCGTTCCGCTCGGTGTGAACTGATAGCCATCGTTAGTGGCGGTCCATTGGGTCGGGAAATTCCGTCCTGTCACCACAGTTGCAGCCGTACCTGTGGCGTTCTGTAGGCCGTGGATGGCGGCACCACCGTTCCAAGTTGGGCAAAGAGGTTTAGATTCGATGTGGGTCTCAATGACATTGGTGCCTTCAAACAGCTTTATCTGATTTGTGAAGCACAGATCGGTGCAGGAGAACATGGGTACTTCGTAGTATGAAACCACAAAAATCCTATTCGGAGCCGTTCCAACAGTGGCATAGCTGATAGCACCGCCAAGGCCTGGATTGATGTCCTGCCATGGGCACATGATAGAGTTTACAGGATCTGCAGCGCTCGGAATGGCAGCACTTATGCCCCATGGACTGTATCCGCCCGCGTTAGTCAGGTCGAAAGTGATATAGTCATTCGAGGAAATCAGGCACTGGGTGTAGGTGTTGCCATAAAATGTAAATGGGAAACCGATGTCAATCACCCCTGTGAACGAGTCATCCGTCAGGCTGACTTGAGTAGGTACCACACCAGAGGCTCCGCCTGCTCCGGCATACACCACTGTAAGCGTCAGTCCTGTGCCGGTGCAGACCGATGTGTCGGGCGGGCCGATGTCGATGACCTGGGCAGATACCGACCAGCTGACCAACGGCAGGGCCAGTGCGAGTCCGAATTTCTTGAGGGTGGTATTGAATTGCATCGCTATGGGTTGGCGGTCAAAATTAGATGGAAACTTCGAATCACTTGAGTATGACTTGTCCGGTGAAGACCTTGTTGCGCACAACATCTGCCCCGAGGGTCACCTGCCATTTGTAAGGGCCACGTGGCAGCACCTCTCCGGTAAGGGTGCGCCCTGTCCATGGGTTGTTCACATCTTTCGAGGTGAACACTGTTTGGCCCTTCATGTCCACCACCACGAAGGTGAATGGCACATTGAGTTCGCGCAACGATTCGGGCATGTAGCTGTCGTTGGTGCCGCTGGTCTCGGTCGGTGAGAATGCATTGGCCGCCAACAGGTTGAAACTTCCTGAGTAGAGGTCCTTCGCCTCCTGTTTCACTGCGCATCCGTGCTGGTTGCGCACAGTCAGGGTCACCTTGGCATCGGCAGTGGAGCGGAACAGGCGCGTCACCTCCTCGCCAGTAGCTGTGCCACCGTCACCAAATGTCCAGTGGGCCGTCTCTCCGGTATTGAGCGTGGTGCTCAGGCGGAAATACGGCACCGCGGGACCTATCAGGTTCTCTCTGTCCATAGCAGCATCGGGCGCTGGGGCCACCTCAATCTCCTGGGTTGTTGTGGTGCCCTTGCGGCCGGCCTCAAGACTCAGTGTGTAGCGGCCCGGACGTTCGTACACGTGCCTCGGCTCGCGGGCATCGCTGCTCGCTCCGTCACCGAACTCCCAATGGAACTGCGTGGCGCGACCCTTTATGGCCGTCTCATTGATCAGAACCAGTTCCTCACCGGCACACAGGCGCGTCTTGTTTACCTCGAATATCGGGGTGATCTCCTCGTCCACATCGCCACGTACTGGGCGCGGGCCGCTCGGCTGGGCCGTTTCCTGTCTATTCACCTCAGGTCTGATGTCTGCAGAAGGGGCGGCCTCTGTGTCCTTGGCCTCAACAGATGCGGTGGCAGTGTTATCAATTTCTGGGTTCACTGCCATCTGAGATGCTACCACCTGATTTTCCGTTGTCAGATTGGCGCTTGCTGCCGGGCGCTCAGCACTTGCGGCAACTTCCTGACCCGACATGACCTCTACATCGTCAGTGGTCTCAGTTTCTATAACCGCTACCTGATTCTCGGTCGGTGCAACGGGTGCATCAGTCTGCATTCCGAACCAGACTGTTCCGGCCACAACGGCTACGCCTCCCAGGCCAATGGCCCAGTTGCGCAGGCCCGTTCCGGGCGCGGCAGGCGCTGCGGCATCCAGCCGCTGTGTCATCTGCTGCCATGCCCCGGCATCGTAGGGCATCTCAAGCCCTTCCAGACTCTGTTTTATCCTCTCATCAAAATGTTCCATTCAATCGGGGAACTTATGTGCGAATTCCTTTTTAAGTATCTTCCTGATGTTGATCCGGGCCTTGGCCAGGTTCGACTTCGATGTGCCGATGTTGATGCCGAGCATGTCTGCAATGTCCTTGTGCTGATAGTTCTCCATCACATACAGATTGAACACCATGCGGTAGGCCGGTGTCAACTGCTGCATGGCTTTCAGCACATCCTGCGGGTTCAGTTCCTCAGGTTCCTCCTCCATAACGCGTATCTCGTCCTCCTCCTGACTCAGGCGGGCCAGCACATGATCCTCTTCCGTAACCAGGAACTCATGCTTCTTACGCCTGAAACTGTCAATGGCATTATTGACGAAAATGCGCCTCACCCAACCTTCAAATGAACCATCGAACTTGTACTTGCCCATGTTGGCGAAAAGCTTGATGAAGCCTTCCTGTACAAGGTCCATGGCACTGTCCCGGTCGCGTTCGTACCGCATGCACACGGCCAACATCTTTCCAAAGAACATCTCGTACACCCGCTGCTGACTTCTGCGGTCCTGCCGCAGACAACCCTCAACCAATCGCCTCAGATCATCGTCAGTGGGCTGCACGTGGTTCATTTGACGGGAGGGTGTTTCGGGGGTTGCCTCATCCCTTTTTCATGGGGTGGGCCTTTCAGGGTCTGAAATTACAGATCTATGCAACATCTGGCCATCCGTGGTCTGATGTGCTATGGTGCCGCCCGCTACATTTGCGCCCGCTCCGCAAGGGGGCACTTTCAACCCTGAACATCATCTAAATCAACCATAACAAAATGAAAGTCACTGTAGTAGGAGCTGGTAATGTGGGCGCCACCTGTGCCGATGTCATCGCTCACCGCGAGCTGGCCAACGAGGTTGTGCTCGTTGACATCAAAGAGAACTTTGCCGAGGGCAAGGCGCTCGACATCTGGCAGACATCGCCCATCAACCTGTACGACAGCCGTACGGTGGGCAGCACCAACGATTACTCGAAGACCGCAGGGTCAGAGGTGGTGGTCATCACCAGCGGCCTGCCGCGCAAGCCGGGCATGAGCCGCGATGACCTGATCGCCACCAACGCGGGTATTGTGAAGAGCGTCACCGAGCAGGTGATCAAGTACTCGCCCGATGCCAAGATCATTGTGGTGAGCAATCCGCTCGATGTGATGACCTACTGCGCATACCTGACCGCCAAGGTGGACAGCAGCCGTGTGTTCGGCATGGCCGGTATCCTCGACACGGCACGCTACCGTGCCTTTTTGGCCACCGAGCTCAACTGCTCGCCCAAGGACATTCAGGCCGTACTGATGGGCGGCCATGGCGACACCATGGTGCCGCTGCCCCGCTACACCACCGTGGGCGGCATACCGGTCACCGAACTTGTGGCCAAGGACCGCCTCGATGCCATCATTGACCGCGCCAAGAAAGGCGGTGGCGAGATTGTCAACCTGCTGGGCACATCGGCCTGGTACGCCCCGGGCGCTGCGGCTGCCCAGATGGTCGAGGCCATTGTGCGCGACCAGAAGCGCATCTTCCCCGTCTGCGCATGGCTCACCGGCCAATACGGCCTCAACAACATTTACATGGGTGCACCCGTGGTGTTGGGCAAGAACGGCATTGAGAAGATCATCGAACTCAAACTGAACAACGAGGAGATGGACCTTGTCAATCAGAGCGCCAAGGCCGTGAAAGAGGTGATGGACGTTCTAGACAACATGAACGTGGCTGCCTGAGCAGACCTGCGAATAGCCCAAGGCCCTGCCCTTTCCGGGTGGGGCCTTTTTTTTCAGTGCCATTCGCTGTTTTAGCGGGCCTGCCCGCCCACCCAAGTGATTCTAAGGCAGACTTGAGCAGAAGGGGAGCGGATGCCAGAGGCAGAGGGCCACTGCACTCGCAAGATGCGAGCGCTGGAGGGGGTTTTAGGATTGCCGCTAACGGTTTGGCTACGAAAATTAGGGCTTTAATTCTGACGTCACCCGTTGTGCTATTGAAAAAGCTGTTTGAAAAAGTTACATAAAAGGTCGTGCAATATGCTCATGTTCATTATTTTAGGGTGTCGAATCCAAATAATGAGAAGCCATG
>JBIKWM010000068.1:0-2708 GCA_044356305.1 Flavobacteriales bacterium | reverse complement strand
CAGGTGGATATGCAGAATCTGACACGCTTCATACCGCCGATAAATATTGAGTATTCAGCACTCAACAGCCAATTACGTACGTTAAATTCATTACTAGCTAATTCCGAACGCCCTTTAATACTTGCTGGGCATGGAATTAGAATTTCAAAGGCTGCAGACTTGTTTGCTAAGGTTATCGAGTCTCTCGCAATTCCTTGTGTCTTCACTTGGAACGCTTCAGACTTGCTACCATGGGACCATCCCCTATATGTCGGCAGGCCGGGTGTAGTCGCCGCAAGAGCCGCCAACTTCGCCGTACAAAATTGTGATTTATTGATTGCTATCGGAACGAGAATCGATAACGTTATCACAGGATACAACTCCAAGGGGTTCGCCAGAGCAGCGAAAAAGGTCGTCGTAGATATCGACGAAAATGAACTCAGGAAGCACCAATTCGATCCAGAGATCGCGATTCAGGCATCTGCCAAGGATTTTTTAAGCCAATGGCACAAGGAACCCCCGCCGTTGGACCGACGTTATCCAGATTGGGCTGAGAAGTGCAGGGATTGGAAGACTAGATATCCACCGGGGGACGAGGAGTCTTTTGCAAATAAAACAAATCCTGTGAGCCATATCCACTTTGTACATGCTCTGTCCGACGCTATTTCACCCGGTGCGCTAATTGCGACTGGCAGTTCGGGGCTCGCTATAGAGTTCTTTTACGCGGCCTTCAAAAACAAGGTGTCGCAGCGCTATTTCTTAACGTCTGGGCTGGGTTCAATGGGCTATGGACTGCCGGCCGCTATCGGCGCTTGCATCGGCGCTGGCCGTCGGCCTACGATCTGCGTAGAGAGCGATGGCAGTTTTATGTTAAACATCCAAGAATTAGCGACCGTCAAAGCGTATCAGTTGCCGATTTCGATCATTATTATGAATAATGATGGTTACGCCTCGATACGGAATACACAGAAAAACTATTTCGCTTCGAGATTTATAGGTTCTAATAGGTCCTCAATGCTTCAGATCCCGGAAATTCACAAAGTTGCTGAATCGTTTGGAGTCTCATCACTAGCAAGCTCCGACCTCGAGGAATTACGTGCCTTTATCACTGCGCCTAGCATTGATGGTCCGCGTTTAATAAACTTCACTATTAGGGCCGACGACTCCCTGAGTCCGAAAGTTTCAGCAATGCCTCAGTCAGATGGCACCATCTTGTCGATGCCACTCGAGGATATGAGCCCCTTATTATCGATTGATGAATTAGAAGCTGAGATGCTTGTGCCGTTACACCCACAGTCATATGCTATACGAGCACTAAATTGATACGCTGTCGACTCTGTAACGCTCAGCTTTCAGCACCAAAATTGTTGCTTCCGGGAATGCCTGATAGCGCTCAGAATTTTCACTCGGAAGTGGATATGGGTCGCCCCGCGATCGATATAGCAATATATCAGTGTGATGGCTGCAGTCTGGTGCAGCTAAGCTGTCCTCCCGTAGCATATTTCAAAGAAGTCATCCGCGCGTCTTTGCTCTCCACAGAGATGGTGAAGTTTCGAAGCTCACAGCTCGGAGAGTTTTCCAAAAAATACAATTTAAGTGGCAAGCATGTATTGGAAGTAGGCTGTGGGACCGGCGAGTACCTAAGCATATTATCTAGCCTCGGAATGATTCCGAGCGGTACTGAGATGGGTAAGGGTGCCATTGACGCTCGTAAACGCGGCTTCGAGGTAATAGCTGAATATCCTGATTCAGATAACCAGGTAATCACGGGGTCACCGTTTGATGCTTTTTTCTCGTTCAATTTCATGGAGCACTGGCCAGATCCAAAAACTGTCCTCAGTGCGATCAGCGCAAGCCTCACACACGACGGGGTCGGACTAATTGAGGTACCAAATTTTGACATGATTCTTGAGAAAATGCTCTTGTCAGAGTTCGTAACGGATCATCTTTCATACTTTACAAAATCGACTTTTCGCATGGCACTGGAGCTTAGCGGCTTTGAAGTTCTTGAGTTGAAGGAAGTTTGGTATCGATATATTTTATCTGCCGAAGTTAGGCGACGAAGGAGTTTAGACTTCTCTCCACTCGTACAGTCACTTGAAAAAACTAAATATGACATTGAGAATTTCTTGTCGAGCAGCGGGGAAAAAGGAACGGTGGTATGGGGAGCTGGCCACCAAGCCTTGGCAATAATCGGACTAGCGAGTCTAAAAAGTAAAATCCGTTATATTGTCGATTCTGCGCCATTCAAGCAGGAAAAATTTGCGCCGGGGTCGCATGTACGTGTAAAGGCGCCCGACTATCTCGACGAGGATCCTCCGTCTTCAATACTCATTGTCGCAGCAGGTTTTTCTGACGAGGTATATCGGCAGATTAGGCTCCGCTGGAATGACAAGTTCACCATTGGCATATTAAGAGAAAACTATATTCAGAGATTTTAGAGATGGGCGCGGATCGATCAGAAGAGTTGTCTCATGCGATAGAAATCGTTAACTCTGTAGTTAACAGTGCGAGGGAGGGCTTGCCTGAGTCACTGTTCCTTTTTATCAGTAAGATGACACCTTTAATAAACGTAGATCTTCTCGTCAAGAATCATAAATCTGAGACACTTCTATCCTTCAGGCATGATGCGTACTACGGCCCAGGGTGGCATATTCCCGGTGGAATAGTGCGCTTCAAAGAGCGACTTGATCAGAGAATCAGCATCGTTGCAAAGACCGAACTAGGCG
>JBIKWM010000084.1:0-2740 GCA_044356305.1 Flavobacteriales bacterium | reverse complement strand
CGCTGGTATTTTGGGTCTGCGCGGGGGGCATCTCGCGCGGCCAATCTTCGACCTTGCGAGCGACAATCAAGACGGAGATGGGAGACATGCAGTTTGAGTTGTGGCCTGATGCGGCGCCGCAGACGGTGGCGAACTTCGTGTTTCTGGCGGAGACCGGATTTTACGACGGGTCGGGATTTCACCGCATCATCAAGGATTTTATGGTTCAAGGGGGGGATCCCTCGTCTAAACTTGGATACCCGATCGATTTCTCGGGTTTATACGGGATGTGCGGTCCGGGTTACGGGATCCCGGATGAGTTTCAGGATAGGGGGATGCGGGTGAGTGATATTGTTGTTACGGCCGACACGACGCGTGTGGAGTTGAACTCCACGGTTGGTATTTCGGTCGGGCAGGAGGTGACGGGGGCAGGGTTGCCTGAGGTCGCAGGTGGGGCCATCAAGGAAACGGGAGAGCAGCCGCAAGGCCCAATCCATGGGGTGCAGTCCGGCACCACGGTGACTGCGATTGGGCAGAGGAGCGTCACTTTGTCGTCCGCACTGCAACCGGTGGTGAGCGGAAGCGGCCAGGCGCCAGTGAAATATCGACTGACATTTGGAAAAACATCGTTTCTGCCGCCGCAACATCCTGCGGCGGCTGGGCATGTTCGAGGCGTATTAGCGATGGCGCATAGCGCGGCATCGGACTCGGGAGGCAGTCAGTTTTTCGTGGTAACTAAGGATGCACCCCACCTGAATGGTGGGTATTCGGCGTTCGGACGTTTGATTGGCGGTGATGATGTTTTAACGAAGTTGGCCGCAACGGAGGTGGAGTCGACTGGGGAGGGGAGCACCCCTGTCAAGATGCCTCGGATTTTGTCGGTCCGAACGTCGGGGATGCAGGCTGCTTCGCCGGCGAGTTTTTCGGGGCGAGTCTTTGGAGGAGGAGTTTTCCCCGAGTCAGGATTGGATTTCGGCGCGCTTAGATTAATTTTGAACCCTCTTTCGCAAACGAACTCACAGAGCTTGGCGAGCGACTATGCGAGAACACGCGGGGAGTTAATCGGCAGGCTTTTTGCGATTCGCCCAAACGGTCAGTGGTCTGCGTCGCTCGGAGCAGTTCGAGGAACGACTCAGACATGTTCTTTGAAGTTCAAGTTAAACCCTGAGTTCATAACACCAGACAACAAGCTTAGCTTCAGTAGTGAGATTTCAATCAATGTGAGTTTGACAGATCAGGGCGGCGGAGTGTTTTCAGGATTCGCGAACAAAGACATCTTGATGTCTTACGGTGCGTTAGCGAAGGCGCAAGGGGAGGAGGATAATCACTATTACATCAAAAAATTAAATAAGATAACCGTCGAGCGAAGGAGTTGGTCGGTAGAGCCAACCCAGCTTAAAGTCACCTTCGAGATGAACTCTCGGGTGTACAATGCGCGGACGCAGGTGGAGAGGGCGGATGCCCTCAGCACGAAGCGATTTGTCGGATTCAGCTCCGATGCCATCGCGGCGACGGGAAGTCGCTATACTTCTGCGCTGTCTGCTCCGGGTGACCTGTCGAATGAGGATGGCTTTGATTTTCGGAAAGGCCAGCATAGCCCTGTAGCGGCGGTACGTGGTGGAGGTTATTTGACAGTTTTTGTCGCCAACGGGGTGGCGATGTCAGCCCTGCGTCTGCCGAATGGACGCGTGGTGACATCTTCTATCCCGGCTCGCATGAGTGGCCATCGGTGCATGATCCCCGTCTCGAATGCAGCCAATACTTCTGGGGGCTTCGTGCGTACTGTTGGCCAGTTTTATTTGGGTTCTCAGGTGGAGACAGGAGAGGTTGATTGGCTTCATTGGGCTAAACGCTCTGGCGGTCGGGTTGTCGATTCGATTGCGGGTGATTTTCTTGGTCGGTCCATGATGAGCGTTGAGCCTTACTCCCCTCCGCCGGTTGGGCGGACGGGTCTGTTTGGCCAATCTGATACTCGGGTTTCGGTGAAGATGTTCGCACAGAGTACAAAAACCCTGAGTGTTGGCGCGGTTCCCAAGAAAGGGGGCCAAGTGCTCACGGAGATGTCGTCCAAGACGCCGCTGAAGGTGACCGTTGATCCGTTGACCGGCGTCTTCAGTGGCTCCTTCACGGAAGTTCTCGGGAAAACTTCCACGAAGCGCTCTCTGTCGGGGGTTTTGTTGCAGTCGAGCCGCGTTGGGATGGGTTACTCCCCGCGGGGTTCTGAGGTGATTGCAGTGGAGTTGAGTTCTTCGACTCCTTCGCCTTGATGCCGCGCTGGTCTGAGCCATGGCACAACTGATGCTGGAACCTAGGGTATGATTGACCGCCTCTTTGCGAGCCCTGTGTATGAAGGGGCAAAAAAGCTTCTGGACGTATCGTTGATGCGGCAGGAGGCACTGACGTCAAACATCGCAAACATTGAGACGCCGGGTTATAAAAGGGTGGACATTCAAGCGGACTTCTCTGCTGCGTTTGCGGAAGCGCTGAAGTCGGGCGGGGTTCGGGGAGTGAAGATGCCAGAGGTCACGCAGGATATTGCGGCTCGTTCACAGAGAAAAGATGGTAACAATGTGGTTTTGGACGAAGAGTTGATGCAGATGGGCAAAAATGTGGTCGAGTACGAAGCTTTGACCGACTTTGTGAGCGGCAGTTTACGGCAGTTGCGAGTCGCGATTTCTGGGAAGTCTGCTTAATCTTTAGATTATGAATTTTATTTCTGGAATTAAGGCAACTTCTAGTGCTCTTAATGCGGAGCAAATCC
>JBIKWM010000073.1:0-2749 GCA_044356305.1 Flavobacteriales bacterium | reverse complement strand
CTCTGCGTGCTATTGCCAGCCCGGAACGTGTACTGCGTCGTGAGGACGTACTGGTTGTTTTCGAGGTTGTCGAAGTCGATGAGCCGGACGGTGACGTGCTCGTGATTCTTCCCGAAAGGCATCGACCGCTCGCCGCGGAGCCACCCGGAAAACTCCTCGTTGCTCTTGATGGGGCCATCGGCGCGGACGGACTGTTGGATTGCCCGGAGCTTGTAGAGCACCTCGTCGGCGAGGTCGGGGTTGGCGGCGATTTCGGGGTTGAGCCGGCAGAGGGCGTCGACGACCTGCTGCTCGACCCACGGCTCGTGATGCTGCCGGGGGAGATCGGCCGCGGCAACGTGGTGCCAGCCGACGCCCGCGATGGTGCCGCCCTTGCGGGCGAGACCAGGACCGCAGGCCGTGAACGTGTCCGAGCCGGCGAGGGCTCGGGCGACGAGGGCTTCGACGGCGTTGGCTTCGTTGAAGGTCATCACGATACCGCTGCCAAAACACGCTTCCCGAGGTCACGCGAACGGCGGGCCCGTGCCGACGCTTTGCTGGCTATCTCGGACAGCGCGCTCAGCCGCTTAAGAAGAGCATGCTGGGCCGGAATTGAAGGAACGGGCAGCGAATGTGCGCGAATATCGGTGCCGTTTATCTTGTATATCCCATTAGTTGACTTTGCTCGTGCGATCAAGGATTGGTGAATAGGCCTGCTATTCCACGCCGCAACTGCAAAATCCGGCAGGATGCGATGCTCGTGAAACCGCATTCGTATCAGCAAATCGGGATAGAAGCAGCCGTATTTGTTTTCCGTAACCGTACCAACTCTTCCGACAAGGCTTCGGTTCCCATTCCCGCGAACACACAGGATGTCACCTGTCTTCAGAAAAACCGCTCATACTTGTCGTCATCAAGCCGCGACCATTTCAGGTTCTCCGATGTGTTGACGACTCCATCGCGTACAGCCCCAATAGGCACCGTGGGAAAGTTGCCGTCCTCCGTAACTGGAGGAGAAATCCCGTTTTGAGGTCCTTGCTCCAATAAGTCGGTCACAGCCACCATCGGCGCATGTCTTACGGCTTCGAGCAGTAGGGCATCCACAGCGGTCCTTGTCGATGACTCCACCGCGGACGTCGTTTCGGACTGAAGCACTATTGCAGAGAGAACCACGGCAGCGCGTCGCTGCGCCTCGATCGGCGGCAGGTCGAACTCGTAGTTGGCAAGGCTCGTCCAGTTCGTACGCGGCGACAGCGACCCAGCGCTCGTCTTCAGCGCGTGCTCAAAAAATCCATCCGTCTGGCAGATGAACGGCAGCAGGTCGGGAAGCAATCGATCGTCGGCGGGTTCAAACACATAGATATCGCTCGAACAAATGCCATCAAACTCCGCGACCGCCACCTTCCGCTGATAGGCCCGCCGCTTGCCGAAGAGGACCTGACCGGGGCGGAAGCGATTCGTAAACGTCACGCCATCGGCGACGTTGCCCCACGAGCGAATCCGTAGGTCGCCAGGCTCAATGTGCTCGAGGCCAATGTACCGCTGGAGTCCCTGCGCGAGCGGATCGGTGCAGCGCTCGGTCGATAGTCGCACGACGTCCCCGAACCGCACTCGCGTCCATCCATCGCGCTTGCCAGCCCCCGCACGCGTCATGGCCCCTCCTCCAACGCCAGGAACATCTCGTCCGTGACGGCTGTTTTCAGCGCCCGAAGCGGTGATGCGAACGCAATTCGTTTTTCGTGCTGGAGCCGCCCGACGACGATTCCCGGCGCCACTCGTTGCTGTTCGGCAAAGCTGATGACGTCTGCGCGAGCAGGAGGCCGGTTGCCCAAGCCGGTCGTAAACGCCGTCCAGGCAGCCGGTGGGATGAGCCGGTCGGCGGCGAACGCATTCGCCTCATGCTCCTCATCGGTGTCGCTGCCATCCTCGTCGGCATCGACGTGCGGTTTCTTCTTGCCGTGGAGGAGAAGGTGGGCCGCCTCGTGAAATAGTGTGAACCAGAGCTGGTCGATAGTGGCATATCGGTCGCTGATCACGATCATCGCCCGGTCCGGCGTGAGCCATTCCGCCGCCCCAAAAACCGAACACGCCTTCGGCCGCCGAACGAAAACGACCGCTACGCCCGCTTCAGCCCATTCGGCCTGAATCGCCCTGAGCGTCGCGAGCAGGTCAGGAGCCGCGCTGCGCTGCTTCGTGGTTTGAAGAAGGGGCGTGAGGCGGTGCTTGTTCCAAGGGGAGGTTCTGATCCTGGCTGCGGACAACTGGGCCCGCCGCATCCAGGCAGCCACGGCGCCAACCTTCGCGCCAGGCCCGTTCTTGCCAGTGCGAAAAGCCACAAACTGCGAGGCGTAACGGTCACGCCAGCCCTTCACTGACGCGACACCAAAGAATCGCAGGCAGGCATCGACCGTCGCCGTGGGCTCGCCTCCGGGCTCGATCCAGCCGAGCCGCCGCATGTCCGCGACCGGAAGTTCCTTGAGCCACGGACGGTCAGACTCGTGACGTTTCAGCGATTCTCTTTCGGCCACCGCCGCCTGATAGTTCGCTTCCAGGTTCAGCCAAAACTGGGCCGACCCTCCAAGCGTGCGAGATAGCTCGAGGGCAGAATCGCTGGTGATCCGCGTCTTGTTTTTGACGAGGTCCTGCACATGCTTCGTCGTGCGGCCCATGCGCTCGGCGAGGTCGGCCTGCGTCCAGCCGAGGGTCTCCAGGCTGTCGAGGATCGTGTCGGCGGGAGGCGAGAGCCGACGGGGCCAACGTGCGGTGGTGG
>JBIKWM010000061.1:0-9847 GCA_044356305.1 Flavobacteriales bacterium | reverse complement strand
TACCCATCTTTCACAGATGCGTACGCTTCTGCCAGAGAAGTGTACACTTCTTCCAAAGAAATGTGCCCTGCACACGGCCCGCAACGGCTTCCATCTACCCAGAATCACTCCCTGATCAATCCATCAACCAATTAACAATCAGCACCATGGCAAAAGGAGATTACTTCCCCACCCGTGTGGGCGACCAGCGCAACTGGTTGCAGAATTTCATCAACAAGCTGCCCACCATTGGCCCGCCCCTTGGTATGACCCCTACCGAGGTCACGGACTGCACCGATGCGGCCGGTGATGTGATAACGGCCATCGATGCCGCCATTGCGGCCGAGAATGCCGCCCGCAATGCCGTATCGAACAGAGATTCCGCCACCGCCACGGCCCTCACCGATGTCATCCGTCCGGCCATGAAACGCGTCAAGACCGCCTCGGCCTACACCACCGGGCAGGGCGAGCTCCTGGGCATAGAAGGGCCCAGCATCACCCCCGACTACAGCACCTACAAGCCAGATCTGATTCTCGAAATGGCCGCACAGCAGGTGCTCATCAAGTGGAAGAAGCTCAAGGCCGATGGCATCAACATCTACAAGCAGAACGAGCGGGGCGAATGGGTAAAACTCGCCTTTGACGCCCGCCCCAATTACCTCGACAAGAGCGCCCTGCCACCCGCTGGCACCAGCCAAATTTGGACCTACAAGGCCGTCTATGTGGTTGACGATGCCGAAGTGGGCCTGTTCAGCGAACCCACCTCCATTACCGTTAAAGGAGAGGTGTGAATTGATGCAGCGGAGTCCTCCGAGGTCGTATGGCCTTGGAGGACTCTTCATATCTGCAATCAACAATCGACAATCAGAACAGCGGAAGCCGAAAAGCTGGGAGAGAGTAGGCGGGTACCGATTAGACTGATAGCTATGGAGTACCCCCCCGCGCCCCCCCAAGTATTCCTCCTGCCCACTTATGCGGTCTTAGTTTGAAGCAGTCTGTGCCCGCTAGCAAAAGGCCCGCTTCGCGCTATCTGCCATAGGCATCCTTCAATTGCCCATTCCTAATTGATAATTCCTAATTCCCCATTGCCCTGCGCATCAACTTCTCGTGCAGCGCAAGCACCTGCGGCAGCAAGGGCCTGAGGCCATCGTTTACGATCACATCATCGCTCAGGGCCACTTTCTTCTCTTCGGGCCATTGGCTCGCCATGCGGGCCTGCACCAAGGCCCGGCCTGTGCCGTCACGTTCCATCACCCGCGCCAGGCGCACCGCTTCGGGGGCTGTCACGGTCACCTTCACATGCACCCCCTGGTAGGCCCCGCTCTCAAACAGGATGGCGGCTTCCTTTATCACATACGCATGGTCGCGGTGCGCCTCTATCCATCTCACCGTGTCGGCAAACACTGCCGGATGCACCAGCGCATTCAACTCGGCCAGTCGTGCGCGGTTGGCTTCACCGAACACTTTCGCTGCAAGCACCGGCCGGTCTATCGTGCCATCGTCCCGAATCACTTCCTCACCGAATGTCATCCGTATCGCATCGCGCAGCCCGGCATCCTCATCCAGAATGGCCCTGGCCCGCGCATCGGCTTCGTACACGGGCACTCCCAGTGCTTTGAACATGCGGCACACGGTCGATTTGCCGCTGCCGATGCCCCCCGTCACACCTACTATCAATGGCTTCTCCATCACTTCAGGATGATGAATTCCACCTGCTCGGGGTCTATCCGCACATGGCTGGCCCATTCGGGTGCCTTGGGCAGATGCACCCGTACGGAGGTGCTGTGTGCGGCTATCGAGTCGGTGAGGCGGGCCTCGGCCATGAACAGGTCGGCATACACCTCTTTGTACCTGGCCATGGGCACCTGAAACACCACCTCGGTGCTGTCGGGCAGCAAGCGCACGGTGCGGTCGCGGCCCTCATCGGTCAGGGCTATGGCAATGCGCAACCTGCACTCAACCAGCCTGCTCACCTCCAGCCGCACCGATACCACCGATGTGCCCGTGCGCAGGCCCAGGCTCCGCAGGCCGGCCGGCAGAGGCACATCGGTCTGTACCGGTTCGCTCAGGTCCTGAAGCACCAATGGGCCCACCACCACTTCGGTCAGGGTGTCGAGTATCTGGCTGGGGCCGCTCAGTTCTATCTGTGCCGGACTTACCGCAATGGGTGCGCCCAGCCCGTGCCCCTCGGCAAAGGAGAGGTTGGTGGTCACCCTTACCGGCACCATGCGCGTGGCTTTCTGCGCCAACGAGAACACCACCGTGTCGGGGCTGATGGCCGACAGTTCATACCCTGCCGGCAGGGCCGCTCGGTAAATGGCCATGTTGGCAGTGGATATGAGCATGTACTGCTCGGTGGCCCCGGTGCGCGTCTTGCGCAGGGTGCCCGGCCGAAGGTCAACGGCCATTTCGGTCAGTGCGGGGTTCAGTCGGTTGAGCAACAGACGGTACCCGCTGGCCTTTACGCTCAGGGTCATGGGCAACGAGTCGGCACCCAGCACCAGCCTATCGGTGGGCAGCCCGCTGAAACTCACCCGCACGTGCATGGTGGCCGAGTAGGGCAGGCTCAGGGTGTTCATGGCCCAGAACATGCCCGAAAGCAGCAGGCAGAAAAGGAATACAGCCGTGTTGCGGTCGCCTATGCGCGACCTCAACCGGCTGTAAAGTCCGCTTCCCGTCTCTGTTCTCATTGACATGCGGGAAAATCAGGGTGGGTCTCAGTCCTGGCCTTTTACAGCCACGCTGTGCTCTCGCGATATGCCGCTCTTCTCCACCTTCAACTTGGTGCCGCCTTCCACTTCCATCACCACATTGGTGTCGCGCACCTCCAGCACCTTGCCGTGAATCCCGCCCACGGTTATCACCTTATCCCCTTTCTGTATCCCCTCGCGGAAAGTCTTCTCCTCTTTGGCCTTTGTCATCTGCGGGCGGATCATGAAGAAGTAGAACACCACCATGATCAGACCCATCATGATCAGGGTCTGGGTGATGCCGCCTCCACCGGCCGCAGCGGCCTGCAACAATATGCTCAACATCATTTCTTAGGAGCTATTACGTTACCGTTTATGCTTATCACTGTGGTGCTCGGCACCGTGTTGGCCACTATGGTCACCTTCTTGTTCTGCTGACCTTCCTTACCGGCACTGTCAAAGATCACGTCAATCTTGGCCTCTGCACCTGGGGCAATAGGCTCTTTCGGATATTCGGGTACCGTGCATCCGCAGCTGCCGCGGGCCGAGGTGATGAGCAGGTCGGCATTGCCGCTGTTCTTGAACTTGAAGCTGTAGGCCACCTTCTCGCCCTGCATTATCTCACCGAAATCGTGCACATCCTTCTCAAACTCAAATTTGGCCACATCGCCAGTGGCCTCACCACCTTCGGCCGTGGCAGGGTTATTCACTGCTTCGGTGTTCACGGTGCCTTCGGCCGGGGTGTCGGCACTCTTATTCCCACCGCAACCTACTCCTGTCCACGCGGCCGCTATAATCATGGCAGCCAGTACGTTTTTTCTCATGTTTATCGACACTTGGATTTTTCGGGGTGCAAATGTACGCCCGCGCTCTCAGCAGTTGGGCAGTGCGTCAGATATGTCAACGCTCAGCTGAACCCCAGAATCCTTGTCCAGTGTCTTCAGTTCTGGTGGGCATAGAGCGGGCTCTTTTCTTCCCTGATGTGCGAAACGATGGCAGTTCGACCCATTCGCTGCATTCAGGTCAGAGGTCTGTTGTCAGCCCGGGTCAGCAATTCATCCAACGCAATGCGCTGCCCGCCCTTACCCTCTTTGAATTCTGATGGCGTTACCCCGGTCACCTGTTTGAACTGGTTGCTCAGATACTGCACGCTGCTGTAGCCCATCTGGTATGATATCTCGCTCAGAGTCAGGTCTCCGTAGGTCATCAGTTCCTTTACACGTTCTACCTTGAGCAATATGATGTAGCGCTCTAAGGTGGTGCCGGTCCGGTCTGAGAATGTGCGGCTCAACTGATGATAGGGTACCCCGGTACGCTCGCTCAGGTGGTCGCTGTTGCGTATCAGCGAATTGGCGTTGTTGCCATGATAGAATAACTCGATGGCGGCCACTTTTATCCGCTCCACAATTTGATCAGCCGGGTCCATGGCCACACCCAACCCGGTCTCCTCCAGCAATTTGCGCAGTCGTTCCAGATCCTTCGGGTCCTGATGCTCCACCACGGCCTTGCCCATGCTCGTCATCTCAGCCTCTTGCAGGCCCGCCTGAGCAATGAGTGCGCGTACAAGATGTATGTCGCGGCTGCTCACCATGTGGCGTATTACAAGAGTCGAACGCATGCGGGTGCCAAGGTATGAGTGCGCGTGAATTGTTTGTTGCGCTGCGGATAAGTGTCTCGGATCTCTGTGTCAAGATTCGGTAAATACTTGATTCGATATACCGGACCGCCATGGGGATCTGTATTCATTGTTTGATTCGAATTCGAACCTGATCGCATTCGCTGCACTTGCGCTGATTCTGGCGGTGATGCCACTGCGACAACAGCGCCCACGCTACCCGCTTCATGTATATTAGATTTGCCCCCGCTTAAAACACAATTGGACGCATGTCACATAGCCGCACCGTTGAACTGCTCGGCAACAAGGCCGAGTTCCTGCTCAATCACAAGAGCACGGGTATCCCCAAAGAGAGTCTGACCCCCGCCAGCCCCGATTTTGTGGGGCGCATCTTCTCGCAGTCTAACCGCAGCAACCAGGTGTTGCGCAACATGCAGGCCATCTACGGCCACGGCCGCCTGGGCGATACGGGCTATGTCAGCATACTTCCTGTCGATCAGGGCATTGAGCACTCTGCTGCGGCCAGTTTTGCACCCAACCCGATCTACTTCGACCCCGAGAACATTGTCAGATTGGCCATCGAGGGCGGTTGCAACGCTGTGGCCTCCACTTTCGGGGTGCTGGCCTCTTGCTCAAGGAAATATGCCCACCGCATCCCGTTCATTGTCAAGATCAACCATAACGAGTTGATGACCTACCCCAACAAGTTCGATCAGGTTCTTTTCGGGTCGGTCGAAGATGCGTGGAACATGGGCGCAGTGGCCGTAGGTGCCACCATCTATTTCGGCAGCGATGAAGGAACCCGCCAGTTGGTCGAGATAGCCGAGGCATTTGAGCACGCCCACTCTTTGGGCATGGCCACGGTGCTGTGGTGCTACCTGCGCAACGAGGGTTTCAAGAAGGACGGAATCGACTACCATACCGCTGCCGACCTCACGGGGCAGGCCAACCACTTGGGCGTAACCATTCAGGCCGACATCATCAAGCAGAAGCTGCCTACCAACAATGGTGGCTTCACCGCGCTCAATTATGGTAAGACACACAAAAAGGTGTACAGTGATCTGTGTACCGACCACCCTATCGACCTGTGCCGCTATCAGGTGGCCAACTGCTACATGGGCAAGGTTGGCCTCATCAACAGTGGTGGTGCATCGAGCGGCAGCACCGACCTGGCCGAAGCTGTAGAGACCGCGGTGATCAACAAACGCGCAGGTGGCCATGGGCTCATCAGCGGCCGTAAGGCTTTCCAGAAACCGATGACTGAAGGCATCCAGATCCTCAATGCCATTCAGGATGTTTACCTCGATGATCAAGTCACCATAGCCTGATATCTTTGCTCATAGCTGACAGCTAAAGGCCAAGAGCTTCCTTCAATGGGTTGGTTCAAAAGGATAAAGGAGGGTATAACCACCTCCACCAAAAACAAGAAGGAGACCCCCGAAGGGCTATGGTATAAGTGTGCCCATTGCAAGCACATTGTCACCAGTCAGGAGAATGAAGACAATCTGTGGGTGTGCTCCAAATGTGGGCACCATCAGCGCATTGGGTCAGAAGAGTATTTCGCTCTACTTTTCGATGACCATCAGTACGAGACGTTCAATGATGGCCTGCACAGCGCTGACCCGCTGAATTTCACCGATACAAAGCCCTATAAACAGCGGATTGAGGAGACCGAGGCCAAGACTGGACTCAAAGATGCCATTCGGACCGCTGTAGGTCAGATTGAAGGCGTGCCCACTGTTGTGGCCTGCATGGATTTCAATTTCATTGGTGGGTCAATGGGCAGTGTAGTAGGCGAGAAGGTGGCCCGCGCTATCGACCGTTGCATAGCTGAGAGGCTCCCACTGGTTATAATATCCAAATCGGGCGGTGCCCGCATGATGGAGGCGGCCTACAGCCTCATGCAGATGGCTAAGACCAGCGCCAAACTCCATCAGCTCTCTAAAGCCGGTCTGCCTTACATCTCCATCCTCACTGACCCGACCACTGGCGGTATCACCGCCTCGTTCGCCATGCTTGGCGACCTCAACATTGCCGAGCCTGGAGCGCTGATCGGCTTTGCGGGCCCCCGTGTGGTGAAAGAGACCATTGGCAAAGAACTGCCCGAAGGTTTCCAGACCAGTGAGTTCCTGCTTGAACACGGATTCCTCGACAAGATCGTTGCCCGAAAGGAACTTAAGCAGTCCTTGGGCAAGATGTTGAAGTTCTTGAAGGACTGAGTTCTTATTATTGGTTTACAGAGATTTATCGGTTCCGAATCGGTCTTTTACGACTGTGTTGCCCGTATTGCCCCCTCTGCTACATTTGCGCCCTTGTTAAAAAGAGGTACAATCAAAATCAATAACCGTTAAGATGAACATCCTTTACATCATGCCCCTTTTCGGGGTGCTGTCGCTGCTCTATGTGGCTTGGAAGAGTGCCTGGGTGGCCAAACAGGATCCGGGCGATGCCAAGATGCAGAAGATAGCTAAGGCCATTGCCGAAGGTGCCATGGCCTTCCTCAAGGCAGAATATCGCATTCTGGCGATTTTCGTGGCCTGTGTCTCTATTCTTTTGGCTGTCACGGCCGATAGCGAAGCCAGTCACTGGCTTGTTGGCGTCAGCTTTGCGCTCGGTGCCATCTGTTCGGCTCTTGCCGGTTTCATCGGTATGCGAGTGGCCACCAATGCCAACGTGCGCACCGCCAATGCCGCCCGCACCAGCATGGGCAAGGCCCTTGAGGTGGCTTTCACAGGTGGTTCAGTTATGGGAATGGGTGTAGTAGGACTTGGAGTATTAGGACTCTCCTCCTTGTTCATCATCTACAGCCACATGTTCGGAACCGACACGATGGAAAACCTTAACCGTGTCATCACCATCGTCACAGGATTCTCTTTCGGTGCATCGAGCATCGCACTGTTTGCCCGTGTGGGTGGTGGCATCTACACCAAGGCCGCTGACGTGGGCGCTGACCTGGTGGGTAAGGTTGAGGCCGGCATTCCGGAGGACCATCCTTTGAACCCTGCCACGATTGCCGACAACGTGGGCGATAACGTGGGCGATGTGGCCGGAATGGGCGCTGACCTTTTCGAGTCGTACATCGGTTCTATCGTAGGTACAATGGTTCTGGGTGCCGCCTTCATGTCGGCCGATTTTGTGGCCATTGATAAGTTCAACGGCCTCTCTGCCGTGCTGCTGCCTTTGGTGCTTTGCGCTGCTGGTATCGTCATGAGCATTGTGGGTACCTTCTTCGTTCGTGTCAAAGAAGGTGGCGACCCACAGAAGGCACTCAACATCGGTGAGTTCGGTTCATCTATCCTGATGATCATCGCTTCTTGGTTCATCATCAAGTGGATGCTCCCCGAGACTTGGGTGTATGTCGATACCCTTTACGGCAGCGTGGAAAGGGTGATGACAAGCACAGGGGTGTTCATTGCCACCATCATTGGTCTTGTTGCCGGTCTGTTGGTTGGTCTTATCACCGAATACTATACTGGCACGGGCAAGGGTCCGGTACTTAGCATCGTTCGCCAGTCGGGCACCGGTGCCGCTACCAACATCATTGCAGGTCTTGGTGTAGGTATGATGAGCACAGCCGCTCCGATCATCATTATAGCTGCCAGTATCATGGGTGCATTCCACTTCGGTGGTCTTTATGGTATAGCCGTGGCGGCTGTGGGCATGTTGTGCAATCTGGGTATTCAGCTTGCGGTCGATGCCTACGGACCTATCTCCGACAATGCAGGTGGTATAGCCGAGATGAGCGAATTGCCTAAGGAGGTCCGCCAGATCACCGATAAGCTCGATGCCGTGGGCAACACCACTGCCGCCATCGGTAAAGGATTCGCCATTGCATCTGCAGCTCTCACTGCTCTTGCACTTTTCGGTGCGTTCATGACCGCTGCGCACCTCAGCGCCATTGATGTGAGCAAGGCAAATGTGATCAGCGGTCTCTTCGTAGGTGCCATGCTTCCGTTCGTGTTCAGTGCCATGGCCATGAATGCTGTGGGACGTGCCGCCAACTCCATGATCCAGGAGGTACGCAGGCAGTTCAATGATATCCCTGCCCTGAAAGCCGCCCTCGATGCCATGCGCAGAAACGATGGCAAGGACATGAAAGAGTGGAGCGATGCCGATCAGAAGATTTTCCAAGCTGCCGATGGTGTGGCTGAATACGGAAAGTGTGTCGAGATCAGCACCAAGGCCGCCATCCGCGAAATGGTGGTTCCAGGTGTTTTGGCCGTCACCGTGCCCGTTATCGTAGGATTTGTCTTCGGTGCCGAGTGTCTCGGTGGTCTGCTGGCCGGTGTCACAGTCTCGGGTGTGCTCATGGCCATATTCCAGAGCAATGCCGGTGGTGCATGGGACAATGCCAAGAAGATGTTTGAAGAAGGTGTGGAGATAAACGGCAAGACCTACTACAAGAAGAGCGAACCGCACAAGGCCGCTGTAGTAGGCGACACAGTTGGCGATCCATTTAAGGATACCTCTGGCCCTTCACTCAACATTCTCCTCAAGCTCATGAGCGTTGTGGCTCTTGTTATTGCACCATCAATCAGTGAAATGGGTGCCCCTGCCACCGATACCCAGACCATCAATACCGAAGTGACCATCACTACCGAGGTGCCTGCCGAAGAAGTGATGACCGAGGAGAAAGTGGACACCGTTATCGGAGCCGATGGCAAAGTGACCATAACCCGCGAAGTGACCAAAACCGTGAAAGTGACCGCCACGGCCACTCCTACGGCAGGCCACTGACAGACCTCAATCATTGTAAGGCCCTCTGGTGCTTTGGCATCGGGGGGCTTTTTTTTTGCTTTTGCAAGCAGATTGGGCGACTGCGATTGATAGCCTGATGATTCACATTTTCTTTGAGCGATGAATGAACAACCCGATTATATCAACCTGAACAGGACAGACTGGAACAGACGTACCGATGTGCACTGGGAGAGCGATTTTTATGACAACAAGGCCTTTATTGAAGGTGCCGATTCGCTCAAGGAGATTGAAAAAACGCTATTGGGTGATATTAGAGGCAAGCGCATCCTGCATTTGCAATGTCATTTTGGGCAGGACACGCTCTCATTGGCCAGACGTGGGGCCATTGTAACGGGGGTCGACCTGAGCGACCGTGCCATTGACCGTGCCCGCGAACTTGCCAAGACCACAAAGCTCGAAGCCACCTTCATCTGCTGCGATCTGTATGATCTGCCAGCGCACCTTGAAGGCCAGTTCGATATGGTCTACACAAGCTATGGCACCATAGGTTGGTTGCCCGATCTTACCCGTTGGGCCAAAATCATTGCGCACTACCTTAAACCTGATGGGCAGTTGGTGTTCGTTGAGTTTCATCCTGTGGTGTGGATGTATGACGATGCCTTTGCCACAGTGGCATACGGCTATTTCAACACCGGCCCCATCATCGAGACACATACAGGCACCTATGCCGATCGCGATTCAGCCATTCAGTCGCAGAGCGTTGGCTGGAATCATCCGCTCTCAGATGTTTTCAAAGCATTGCTTACCAACGGGCTGACCATAAGCTCGTTCCGCGAGTACGATTTCTCGCCATACAATGTATTTC
>JBIKWM010000077.1:0-2753 GCA_044356305.1 Flavobacteriales bacterium | reverse complement strand
ACAAACAATCTCGGTGTTTTGTTTGACCGAGGTGTCGGCGTACCCGAAAATAATAAACTAGCGGCCGAGTTATTTCGTAGAGCTGCATTTTGGGGCAATGCAGAGGCAAAAAACAATCTTGGCATCCTTCACAGATTTGGTCGCGGTGTAGAAAGAGATCCTGCGCGGGCAAAACAACTTTTTGAAGAGGCTGCCAAACAGGGCCTGACCGACGCGGAGAACAATCTTGGCCTTATGTGGGAACGCGGAGAATTGGGTGAGAAAAACCACTCGAAGGCACTTCGTTATTTTGAGGCGGCGGCCGCGAGAGGTCATAATGATGCTGCTATTAACACAGCAGCGTTACTTTCCAGGAACAGCACTGATCGAAAAAGTATCATAAGGTCGTATGCATGGCTAAACGTCGCCAGCTCGCGCGGCAGCGAGGAAGCCACCCGCCGCAAAATTGAAGCCAGAGACCGACTGCGCGCGCTCGACATTGCCGAAGCTCAAGCACTATCCCAAAGCCTGGAGACACGAAACTAAAACGTTTAATACCGGATTTCATCCAAAAGCAGCTCTTGATTGCATCACCGCAGAAGCATAGATAAGCACGCCGACAAACGACCAAGGCTACTTTCAGATTAACCACGTCCCCACTTGACAGCTATTCCAACTGATTAGTGAGAAACACCGTGACTGCGGATGACCTTAAAAAAAGTCATATACAAAATTTTCATGTCGAACCAAAAACCACGGAGACGCAAATACTCAACGTCTAATGCAACTTTTTCCGGCACCGACAATTCATCACGTCCGTTGACTTGAGCCCAGCCAGTAATACCCGGATATACAGCATGCACTCCGTAAGCCGTACGAAGTGCAATGAGATCGTATTGATTAAACAGAGCTGGCCGTGGCCCGACAAAACTCATATCGCCGACCAATACGCTCCATAGTTGCGGCAACTCATCCAAACTGCTTTTTCGGATAAAGGATCCCACTGGAGTTAAAAAAAGCCGTGGATTATTCAGTAAATGGGTTGGAACCGCTGGAGATCCTACGCGCATACTTCGAAATTTTGGCATCTTGAACATTCGATTTTCCCGACCAACTCGATCTGACCAATATATTGCTGGGCCAGCAGAGGTAATCCGGATAAGGACCGCAAGTGCCACCATGGGAACCAGCAACAGCGTTAATGCCGCAACTGCGAGAAACAAATCTACCGTGCGCTTTAGCATTTTAAGTCTAAACAAGCTCTTTTTAGCCCATCAGCCACCGAAATTGGCGGAGTCCAATTTAAGCACTGATAATTCTTTTCGAGATTCACCTGTAGCGATCCGCTGAGCCGCCTGCCAAGATCGCGTCGACCAATTAACCAAGTCACGCCCTTGAAAATACACTTTGGTACAGGAATTAAAACGGGCCGGACTCCAAGTGCCAACGCCGTCCGCCTTAGTAACTCAGTGGTTGAGAGATCTTCCCCATCACTAGCCAAAAATGTCTGATTTGCAGCGGCCGGATGCTTGAGGCAAACCGTAACCAGATCGACCAAATTATCTAACGCCAGTAAGCTACGTGAATTAGAGATGGACCCTAGGGGCAGAGGAATGCGTTTTTTTAGCCAGCACGCCATCAGTAAAAAATTTCCCTTCACGCCAGGCCCGTATATCAGCACTGGACGAATAATGACGACCTCCATCCCCGTTTCAACGCTAAGGCGACGCAAACCCTCTTCCGCTTCATATTTAGAAATTGCGTAATCATCGGCTGGGCTCGGTATATCCTCTGCTCGAAACGGCCTTCCTGCTGGAGTCTCATCTCCATTAACTTTTATTGAGCTAATAAAAACGAACCGCTTGATTCCTGCGGCAGCGGCTTGCCGAGCAAGATTTAACGTCCCATCGACGTTAATTGACCGATAGGCTGCCAGCGCGTTTGACACCTGTTCCCGCATGACGTGAACCCGCGCAGCCAAGTGCAGTACGACCTCGCCCTGAAGAAGTGCGTGGCTCCAATTTGTTGTGGAGTTGATGTCGTCAACTTGAATGACCGGGACATCGGGCGGCCAGTCAGCCGGTCGACGTCTAACCACCGCACGTATCGGCACTCCGGCATCACTCAGACGCGACACCACCGCCCGGCCAACAAACCCGCTAGACCCCGTAATGATAACAGTCATTGAAGTGGTTATCCTCGCTCATCCAAAGCTGGCACATTGACTTATAGTACTAGAGCCCATTCTCCTTATAAAATTTTCGAAACTCGGCGACCATCAAATCTTCCGAGAAGTTGGCGACGGCCCTCTCACGCGCGGCGCGGCCCATCCGAGCACGTAAGCTGGGATCATCCCGTAACCGTCGCATACAGTCGACAATTTGCGACACGTTATGCGGCTCATGAAGAATCCCAGTTACGCCGTCAATAACAGCGTCGGTGATCCCATATATCCTCGATGCAATCGATGGAATGCCAGTCGCCGCGCCTTCCAACAAGACACTTCCGAACCCCTCACGATAGCTGGGCAAACAAATTGTATCCGCCGCAGCCATATACGCCTCAGGCTCGTCCGTAAAACCAACCAACTGAATTCGCCTCCGAATCCGACTAGGTAACAACTCAAAATAAGCGCCATAATCGCCTTCATCCAGACCAACGAGAACTAGATGCGCGCCACCAGCTTCCTCCGCTATTACTGCAAAAGCATCAACCAAATCATTTATACCTTTCTCATAATTGATACGCCCCACAAATAAGAAAACAAACTCGGA
>JBIKWM010000069.1:0-2840 GCA_044356305.1 Flavobacteriales bacterium | reverse complement strand
CGTTTTGGCCTGAACGGGACCAGGTGTTTTGCCGCGAAGGGGACCACCGGAGTGCATACGACGGAGGTGTTTCCGCCTGTGTTTTCGTAACTAGCTTTTTCCGTTTTTCGGTGCAAGCTTTTCGGGGTTTTTGGACCCCGTCTTTGAACGGTAAGAGCCTCCTTTCAGGATGACCGTCTGGGCTGGGTTGGTCATGCGATCGACGATGGCTTCACTGATGACGGGGTCATCAAAGAGCAGCCTCCAGCCGGTGGGCTCAACCTGTGAGGTGATCATAAGCACGCCGCGTTTCTGGTGTTCTTCAAGGACGTCGATGAGGATGATGGCCTCTTCGTGTGTGTACTTTCTCAGGGCAAAGTCATCCAGGATGATGACCTGCTTTTGGGCACAGCTTTTGACCCAACCAAGGTAGCGCCCCGCAGCACGAGCCGCCAAGGCCTCTTCGAAGAAGAACGAGACACTAATGAACATGACGCTGTGGCCAGCGGCGCAGAGTCTGCGCCCAAGGGCAATGGCAAGGTGGGATTTGCCTTCGCCGGTGCCGCCGATGAGCAGCAGGTTCTCGCCGTTGTGCAGGAACGACAGGTGACTGAGGTCCATGAGTTTTGCCTTGGGGATGCCCCGGTCATAACTTGTGTCCCAGTCTTCGAGACAGGCTTGATGGCGGAACTTCGCTTTGGTCTCGAGCATCTTGGCTGCGCGGTTCTTGCGATAGGTGCGCTCGTCCTCGAGGACCAGTCTCAGGAACTCGGCTGGCATCAGCCCTGTTGCTTCGGCTTCGGCGCAGCGCCGGGCACAGGACTCAAGCAGGCCTAAGAGGCGCAGGTCATGGGCTAGCTTTTTGGTGTGTTCGATCATGAATGGGGTCCTTTGTTGGCGTGTTGAAGATGGATGGTCTTGAGGTCGCGCTCGGGCATAAGGGACGAAGGCAGCCCCTGGGGCCTGGCGCCGCCCCGAGCATGGAACTGGCAACAGGCCGTCAGGTAGGCCAGGCGGAAGGTGCTGTGGTTCAGGCCACAACGGGCTGCGTACTCAAGGTCTTTGGGCGTGAACCGGCCATTGTTCACAAGACGCAGCATCCCTTGCACCATGCGCAAGTGGCGAAGGGGGAAGGCTTGATCAAAGAGTAGAGTGACAAGTTCGCTTGTCGTGGGCCCGATCTTGGCCGCAGCAGCCTTAGCTGCTGCGATGTCAAAGCTCAAGTGGCTGCGCTTCTCCGGCGGCCAATGCTCGGCATTGGTTTTGCGTTCACCGAGTTTTTGGGAGCGGGAGTGGGAACACACCAGAGCCGCGGTGTCTTGGTCAAAGATCTCAACAACGCGGCTTGTGAGCCGCACCCGAACCTTTTTGCCAACATAGGTCCATGGAACCGAGTAGAGGCTTTTGGCCACCTGGATGTGGCAATCGGGATGGACCACAGAGGTCTTCCACTCTGAGATCTCGAACCTTTGCTGCGGCACAGGGCCAAGAAAGCCTTTCTCGTAAGCGAAACGCTCGTCCCGTGACACACCGTAGTCTTTCATGACGGAAGCATTGAGCATGGCAAGATAGGCCTTCAGGGCTGCATTGAGTTCGGCAAGGCTTGTGAACGTCTTTTTGCGCACCGACTCAAAGAAGGTGCGTTGCAGCACCCCAATGGTGCCCTCGGCCGAAGCCTTGTCGCGCGGCCGAACGGGTCGCGCAGGCAGCACAGCAAAGCCAGCATGGTTGGCATAATCGCAGAACGTCTTGTTCAGATCGGGGTCGTAGATGTGAGCGCGGGTGACCGCGCTCTTGAGGTTGTCCGGAGTGGTGTACTGAGTCACCCCGCCAAAGAACTCCCACATGCGTTCATGGGACTCGATGAACGAGGGCAGCTTTTGGCTTGTCGTGAACTCAGCAAAGACCTTCTGGCTAAAAGGCAAGACTCCGACAAAGAGTTGGGTTGTCGACACCTCGCCGGTGACCGGGCAAACAATGTTGATGCCTTGGGCGTAGTCGACTTGGACGCACTCACCGGGCTTGTGAACAAGAAGCGCCGTCGTTGGGGCGGGCAGCGCAGCCCGTCTTTTGAGAGTCTTCCAGAAGGTCCAGTAGGAAACTTCGCTCGGTGACAGCTCCTTGTAGAGTGTCTTGTAAGACACGCCTTTGGCCAGCTCCCGCGTGGCCTCGTCCCAGTCCACCTTGGCCATCCACCCCCGTGGTTCGCCTGCAGATGAGACAACCGCGACAGCAGCTTGTGACCCATCAACAGGTTCCTCTTGGACGCGGGCTTCGGCTTCGAACTTGTCCAGGTACTTTCTGACCGTCTTGCGAGACTTCTTGAGACACCTTGCTATGCGCCGTAGCGAATACTTGCGCTCATGCAGCGTGCGGATCTGAGCCTGCATATCCATGCTTAACCGTTCCTTGTTGGCCATTGGGCACCTCCTGCCAATGACCGTTAAAGAACAGACGGGCCGCATGCGACGGCAAAACAAGGAACCTCAACAAAGGGGACCACTAACCAATCGGGTGGTCCCCTTCAGACCCAAACGACTGGTCCCCTTTGGGCCAAACAACTGGCCCCGTTCCATGCAAAAGCCCTGGTCCCCTTGGGATCCAACTGGGTGGTCCCCTTCGCGCAAAAGGGGTGGTCCCCTTCGTGCCAATCGATCAGCGCTGGCACGCTAGTCGCCATTCGCGAAGAGGCGGGCAGAGCCTTGGCAGACTTTGTTGCAGCAGCCCATAAGGCACTTCTGACTTCGTACCTTGTTTTTTGCGACGAGACGGGCATCAACGTGGCGGGTAAGAACCGCTGGCTCCATTGCATCTCAAGCCAGGAGTGGACTTTGCTGCTTCCTCACGAGAAGCGTGGGACC
>JBIKWM010000034.1:0-34897 GCA_044356305.1 Flavobacteriales bacterium | reverse complement strand
GCCCTGCCGGTCCTGCTGGCCCACAAGGCCCTGCCGGAGCTGATGGATTGAACGGTGCTGATGGCGCCACTGGCCCTGCCGGTCCTGCTGGCCCGCAAGGCCCTGCGGGAGCTGATGGACTGAACGGAGCTGATGGCGCTACTGGCCCTGCTGGTCCTGCTGGCCCACAAGGCCCTGCCGGAGCTGATGGATTGAACGGAGCTGATGGCGCCACTGGCCCAGCCGGACCCGCTGGCCCTGCTGGAGCAACCGGTCCCGCTGGCCCGCAAGGCCCTGCCGGAGCTGATGGACTAAACGGTTCTGATGGCGCTACTGGTCCTGCCGGTCCCGCTGGCCCTGCTGGAGCAACTGGCCCTGCTGGCCCGCAAGGCTCTGCCGGAGCTGATGGACTGAACGGTGCTGATGGAGCCACTGGCCCAGCCGGTCCTGCTGGCCCACAAGGCCCTGCGGGAGCTGATGGGCTGAACGGTGCCGATGGCGCCCCTGGCCCTGCCGGTCCTGCTGGCCCGCAAGGCCCTGCCGGTGCTGATGGATTGAACGGTGCTGATGGCGCCACTGGTCCTGCCGGACCCGCTGGCCCTGCTGGAGCAACTGGTCCTGCTGGTCCACAAGGCCCAGCCGGAGCTGATGGACTGAACGGTGCTGATGGCGCCACTGGCCCTGCTGGCCCCGCTGGCCCTGCCGGTGCTACAGGTCCTGCTGGCCCACAAGGCCCTGCCGGTGCTGATGGATTGAATGGTTCTGATGGCGCGACTGGCCCAGCCGGTCCCGCTGGCCCTGCTGGTGCTACCGGTCCTGTTGGCCCACAAGGCCCAGCCGGAGCTGATGGATTGAACGGTGCTGATGGTGCCACTGGCCCTGCCGGTCCTGCCGGTCCTGCTGGTCCTGCTGGCCCACAAGGCCCAGCCGGAGCTGATGGACTGAACGGTGCAGATGGTGCGACTGGTCCCGCTGGCCCTGCTGGTGCTACCGGTCCTGTTGGCCCACAAGGCCCAGCCGGAGCTGACGGACTGAACGGTGCTGATGGGGCAACGGGCCCTGCCGGTCCTGCTGGCCCTGCCGGTGCAACCGGTCCTGCTGGCCCACAAGGCCCAGCCGGAGCTGACGGACTGAACGGTGCTGATGGGGCAACGGGCCCTGCCGGTCCTGCTGGCCCTGCCGGTCCTGCTGGCCCTGCCGGTGCAACCGGTCCTGCTGGCCCACAAGGCCCAGCCGGAGCTGATGGATTGAACGGTGCTGATGGAGCAACTGGCCCTGCCGGTCCTGCTGGTCCTGCTGGTGCTACCGGTCCTGCTGGCCCACAAGGCCCCGCTGGTCCTGCAGGCGCAACTGGTCCTCAGGGTCCTGCTGGCCCCATTAATCAAGTGGTGGGAGGTTTCAGAGCATATAGCACCACCTATTCGGTGGCGAGTAACGGCACATGGTTAGCCACTCCTATTTCGGTGACTGTTACAACTCATGGAGAACCTGTATTTGTGAGTTTTACTGGTCATTACTACGGTTATGCCGACTATGTGGGCGTTGCAGTTAGAAGGGATGGTATTACACCCGAGATTGCTGCAGGATTTCAATCAGCCTATGAGGTTGGGTTTTTCGCGCTAGATTGGACAACTACTGTAACAGGGGTAGATCTTACAGTGCCGGCAGGAACTCATACCTATACAGTGTACCTTTTAGTTTCTGATGGCGGTAGTTCAACCTATTTCTGGAACTCCAACCTTTCCGTGCTCGAGATCAACAACTAAGATTCACTCTCACAAGTGTCCCTATGAAAGCCATGAGAACAGTTACGTTGACAGTCTTTTTGGTGGTAGGCTTGGCCTCCATTTGCCATGCTCAAGAAGCCGCAATGCCAGTGGGCATGAAATCGAAGATCATGCACGATGCCCAGATCGGGTCAATAATATGCGAGGATGCCAATGGCAAAAGGGTGCTGTGCTCAGGCTCCGATGAAGAGACCGTGTTGGGCATTGCCACCAACATTCCCTATGTCACCATTAACAAACCCTCCACACCCGATGGTAGTCGGTTCATTTTTTCTGCTTTGGTAGATGAGTCGAAAGGGATGATCAGAAAAGGTGATCACCTCAAGGCTGGGGCACAAGGACGACTGGTACGTTGTGAAGCGGGCGATGCGGGGATGTATGCCATTGCACTTGAGGACGCCAATGGAAAGGGAACGATTCAAGTGAAGATCCTTCGCAGATGATCCAAGATCAGGTTCATTGGGATTGAACCAAATGCCGGGGTGGCGGTTCTGGTTTACCGTGCCTCAGTCGTACCCTTTTCCGGCAATTCCTTCTATGAATGACTGAAAATCCCATTACCGCGGCCCTCAGACCTGCGGTGACGCTTGTGCTCGTGCTGGCGGCCATATTCATTCTTCAGAACACCGTATCTTTCAATTGGGGCGATCTGGGTGTCCTACCAAGGAACATCGGGTCATTGTACGGAATATTGACATTCCCCTTCATTCATGCCGACTGGAAACACCTGTTCAATAACAGTACAGCGCTGTTGGTGCTGCTCATGCTGCTTTTTCATTCATACAGAGAGATAGCGTGGAAATCGTTGCTGTGGGTGTACCTGATGAGCGGGGCATGGCTTTGGGTGATAGGCCGACCGGACCGACACATCGGTGCGAGCGGAGTGGTGTATGGCCTGTTCGGGTTCCTGTTCCTGGGTGGTGTGTTGCGCAGGGACGGCAGGCTGATGGCCGTATCGCTCCTGGTCATCTTTCTGTATGGTAGCCTTGTGTGGGGCATTTTTCCCACCACGCAGAACATTTCGTGGGAAGGTCACCTCACCGGGCTGTTATCTGGTCTTGCGCTGGCCGTTCTGTTCAGGGACCAGGGGCCACAGCGCAAGGTGTACTCGTGGGAGATGGAGGAGGAAACTGACGAGGAAATAGGGGCACAGGGCGAAGAACAGGAAGGAGATGGCCCAATGAGAAATGAATAAGGCGCCCTTGAAAAAGGCGCCTTACCTGGAATTCTGATATGTCAAATGCTCAGTTGTTGAGCATCACCGGCATTACGAGCATGAGCACCTGTTCACCGTCAATGGTAGTCTGGGCAGGAAGAAGTATTCCCGCACGGTTCGGCTCGCTCATCTCCAATATCACGTCATCTGTGTCCATGTTGTTAAGCATCTCTGCCAGGAAACGCGAGTTGAACCCGATGGTGATATCATCGCCCTTGAAAGAGCAGGTTAGACGCTCAACAGCCTCGTTGGCAAAATCAGGGTCCTCGGCCGAAACCTGAAGCTCGTTGCCAGCAATGCGGAGGCGTACCTGGTGGGTTGTCTTATTAGAGAACAGCGACACACGCCTTATTGAACTGAGAAATGCCTGACGGCCGATGGTGAGCTGCTTCGGATTCTCGCGCGGTATCACGGCCTCGTAATTCGGGTAGCGGCCGTCAATAAGGCGGCACACCAGGGTGAAATCACTCCACGAAAAGCGTGCATTGGTCTCGTTGTACTCCACCGTAACATCGGCATCTTCGGCACTCAGCAGCCCCTTGAGCTGATTGAGCGGTTTCTTGGGCATGATGAATGAAGTGCCCGATTCGGCTGTGGCATCGGTGCGCGTATACCGCACCAATTTGTGTGCATCGGTGGCCACGAAAACTGCCTTATCCTGGTTCAGCTCAAAATAGACACCTGTCATAACCGGCCGCATCTCATCATTTCCTGTTGCAAAAAGGGTCTTGGAGATGGCGCGTGCCAGTACGTGCGATGGATAAACGGCCTTTGATGCCGATTCCAACTGAGCAGGACGTGGGAACTCATCGCCCTTCAGGCCCGCCAGTTTGTATTTGCCATACTCGCTGCTGATCTCTATGCCACAGGTCTCGAGGTTGAGGGTGAATGTGAGCGGGGTCTCGGGAAATGTCTTGAGCGCATCGAGCAGGATGCGGGCAGGCATGGCGATCTGGCCTTCCTCCTTGCTCGTCACCTCGAGGCGGGTGGTCATGGTGGTCTCCAGGTCTGAGGCCGAAACGGTGAGCTCACCTTTGCCTATGTCAAACAGGAAATTGTCAAGGATAGGCAGGGTATTGCTACTGTTGAGCACACCGCTGATGGCCTGAAGGTTCTTGAGGAGCACTTGGCTCGATACGATGAATTTCATGACAGCTTACCGTTTTTTTGAGAGGAGTGCAAACGTACGGAAATGGGATGAGACCTTCCCGACTCATTGCGGTCTTTTGAGGAAGGCAGAAGGATGCAGTGCTATCCTATCGAAAACGAAGTACTGTACGAGCACCAGTTCCGTGCGGTCATCGCCCAGCATGGCGTGCATACGGTCGGTGTCCCATTCCAATGGCCTGTCCTCAATATCCAATGTGCCGGGCAGGGCCTTAATGCGCCAGGTAGTGACACTCCGCATCTCTCCGTTGGCGTGCCGAACGTTTATTGTGTAGTAAGGCTGAGAGGCAATCACGCTATCGCGCACGGCATCTTCCATGTCCATGGCCCTCTCAAAACGCACGTTGCTGAACTCGTGCATGTACATGCGCACCATAGATGTGTCGAGCGGGCCCAGGTCTGCTTTGGCACCTGCTGGCCTCAGGTGGTATCTGCCATCCGTATCGCGGGTCAATGAGAACGATGCTGACGGATCGGTGTGGTAGGTGATGTTCACTTCGGCAATCTCGCTCAGGCGGGGGTAGCGGAACACCTCGGTGTCTCGCCATTCGTTGACCCTGGTGAAATACCGGGGTGTGAGCCAGCCATGGAAACCAGGGATATGCGTGATGTACGGCACCTCTTTGCCTTCCATGACCATGTAAGTGCCTTCGTGGTCGGTGGTGGCATCGCCCACATAGTAGGTGCGCACGAGTTCGCCTTTCTGGTACACCTCCACCTTGGTGGCGGTACCCGCCAGGAGCCTGACGATGTTATTGTGCGACACCTTCGGCACAGGCATCTTCACCTCCACCTTCATGATGGTCTCGAGCAACAGTTGCACAGCATCCTGCCGAGCCTTGTGCTTTTCGTTGAGCACCCAATGATTGTTCTGTTTCCGGTCGAGCAACACTTTGTTGCCCCTGCGGTCGGCCAGGAATATCCGGTCAATGGAGGCAGTATCGCTCACCGCGAATTCGACAAGGCTTGAGTCGAGCGTGCCGCCCGAGCGGGTGCGGTAGACATAGAACGCAGCTGCCAATAAAAGCAGCAGACCCATGATAATGAGGATGTTCCGTTTGTTCATGACACGTATCTGCGTTTGCGCACCATGGCCCACAGGATGCCGAAAAAAACAATGGCTATCATGGGACCTGCGATGTTGACAGCCTGCCACATGGCGCGTTCCTCCTTGGCCTTTTTGCGGTCGAGTAGGCGTATCTCAAGGCTACGGCTGCGGGCATCGGTCAGCGCAGCATCATCCAAAAGGAAATTGACTGCGTTGATGATGAATCGGCCATTGGCATATTGTTGCCCGGAGTAGCGGTCGTAACCGGCCGGCAGCAGGTTGCCATCGGGGGTGAATCCGTTGCGGATGATATCTCCATCGCTCACCACTATCATCTTGGTATTGCGGCCCTTGTCTCGGTAGGCCACTTCCTTGGCGTTGAGCAGGCTTGGCGCAATTCTATTCTTGAATACGCTCTCGAAACGGCCTTCGAGCAGCACCGCAAGTGGTATGGCAGAGCGGTTCATCTGTCGTTCGCTCGGTTCCTTCAGCATCACGTCCAAACTCACTTTGGCCGGGGTGGGCAGCACGCGCGAATGCTTGCCGGTTTGTAGCAGGATGGTCTTCCGCACGTCATCGGCCCGCACAGTGTCGAGACTGGCCGCGAACTCCATGCGTATGCCATTCAGATTCTTCACCACCGGGTGGTCGCTCTCAGGTATTGCCACAGGGAAGAAAATCCAAGGCTGAAGGGCCCACTGCAACTGGCTGCCCACATAGCCGGCCGGACCAGGGATGCTGGCGCAGCTCAAGTCCTGAACCACATCGGTGTTGACCCGCACCCCGTACCTGAACAGCATGTCCTCCAGATTGGCAGAGTATGGCATTGCCAGCGTAGATGGAGAATACTGTAGGCTGTCCATGTTGCAAAACACAGGTTCGATGAGCCACAGCACGCGGCCACCGTACATGATGTACTGATCGATCACAAACTTGTCTTTCTCTGAGAATATCGAGTCAGGCTTTGCGATGATGATGGCTTTGTACCTCGGCAACACAGCCACACCGCTATCAGTCTCCGTGCGTTCCATCAGGCTTACCAACTGCTCGTTGATGCGCACCCGTTCCACCACATAATATTCGTTGAGTGCCTGTGCCACATCTGCCACCAGCCCTGGTGCAAGTTCCCTATGGCCTTCAATGAACGCAACCTTGTCGGTGCGGTCCATGGCAGCTTTGCGTATTGCGTTGGTCAGCTCGTACTCAATATCCTCGAGCGATGCATTGAGCATCTGTTCTGGCGAAGCGCCTATCTGGCTTTTGAGCAGTTGCACGGGCATCTCCTTGCCGTTGTGGCTCAGCACGGCCCCGGGGAAGATGAGTTTCTGCTCCACGCCATCGTCCTTGCGCACCTGTATGTTGGTGGGCATCACACCCTTTTCGGCCAACTGCTTGTACAACTCGTTGCGGCTCTTCTCATCTGGCCGGGCACTGGGGTCAATGAACTCGTACTCGATCTGGCCATTGCCCCTGGCCCGGAACTCATCGAGGGTCTCGCGGGTGCGGTCGCGCAGTTTTCTGAAACCGGCAGGTAGGTCGCCATCGAGGTACACTTTCACATACACCACATCATTCAGCCCGTCAAGCAACTGCTCAGTGGGCCTGGTCAATGTGTAGCGCTGCTCGGTGGTGAGGTCGAGGCGGAAAAACCAGAAGCCGCCAACATAGTTGACAAGCACAGAAGCCACCACCACCGCGCACAGCAGCAGCATGTCATTCAGCGCATTTCGGCTACGTGTCACCATCTGCGGGCAGCGAGTAGTGTGCGGGTGAGGTGCAGGAACAGGACGATGACAGTGAGGAAGTAGAGAAGGTCGCGCGAGTCAATCACCCCACGGCCCAAAGCTGAATAATGGGTGTTGAGGCTCAATTCAAAGAGCCAATGATCCCAACTTCCTAGAAGTTCGAACGAGGCGAACGAGCTGAGGCCTATCCAAAGGGCCCAACTGAGGAAAACGGCCACGATGAATGCAACTATCTGGTTAGGCGCCACTCCTGAAGCGAATATGCCGATGGCCGCGAAACCCGATCCGAGCAAGAGAAGACCAACATAGGCGCCCCAGACACTGCCCGAATCGATGTTGCCGGCCGGGGCGCCAAGCGCATAGACTGAGAAATAATAAACAAGGGTAGGTAAGAGGGCGAACACGATAAGTGCCACCGAAGCAAGGTACTTGGCAAGCACTATCTGCATGTCGCTGAGCGGGCGGGTATGCAGCAGTTCCATGGTTCCAGTGGCACGCTCATCGGCAAAACTGCGCATCGTAATGGCGGGAATCAGGAACAGGAACACCCATGGGGCCACGGTAAAAAAGGTGCTCAGGTCGGCATAGCCGTTGTCGAGCACATTGGCATCGGTAGGCAGGACCCACATGAACAGTCCGGTGAAAAGGAGGAACACGCTCACGACCGTATAGCCTATGAGCGAGTTGAGAAACGCCCTCACTTCTTTGAATGCGAGACTTAGCATGGGTTGACGGGGCGCGAAAATACCCCATCCCATCGGCTGGGCCATGCCAAAATGTAGCCGCAGATCACATGTCAGACGGTATTGAAAATGCAAGGAATCGGCTGTGGGTAAAGGGAAATGAGGAACTTCGCGGCCCGATTCTCATCACCAAAAAAGAAATTGATGGCTGACAACAGCAACCTGACCGTAGAGCAGAAGCGTGAACTTCTGAAGAAACTACTGGCCCAGAAACAGACCGCCCCTGCCACCCCGGCACCGCAACCTGCTACGTCCCCCATAGCTAAGCCGGCCGCGAAGGAGATGAAGCCCGAATTTTATGATGTGGCCCTGTTCCCTGAGATAGTTGCTCAGCGGGCCCAGTTCCAACTGCTGCCGCAATTGGGTATTGACAATCCGTATTTCCGGGTGAATGAGACCGTGACCAACAACCGTACCCGGATCCATGGGCGCGACATGGTCAGCTTCAGCAGCTACAATTACCTCGGCCTCTCTGGCGACCGGAGGGTATCGCAGGCAGCCAAGGATGCCATTGACAGATACGGCACCTCTGTATCGGCCAGCCGAGTTGCAACGGGCGAGAAGCCTTTGCACCGTGAACTGGAGATGGAGGTTGCCCAGATGCTCGGTGTGGAGGATAGCATCGTGTATGTGGGCGGGCATTCAACCAACGTGACCACCATTGGCCACATCATGCGGCCACAGGATCTGATCCTGTTCGATGAGCTTAGCCACAATAGCATCATGCAGGGTGCTCTGCTCTCGGGGGCCAGAAGGATACCCTTCCCTCATGAGGATGTGAGCGCTTTGGAAAAGCTTCTTGAGCAGCACCGGAATCAGTATGAACGAGTGCTGATCACCATTGAAGGCGTATATAGCATGGATGGTGATATAGCGGACCTGCCCGCCTTTATCGCGTTAAAGAAGAAGTACAACTGTATCCTTCTTGTTGATGAGGCTCATAGCATGGGCGTGTTAGGGTCTAATGCGGGCGGCATACGCGAGCATTTCGGTGTGCCTGGCACCGATGTGGACATGTGGATGGGCACCTTCTCAAAGTCATTTGCAAGTTGTGGCGGGTACATAGCCGGACGCAAAGCTCTGGTTGATTACCTCAAATACACCGCCCCCGGATTCCTCTACAGTGTGGGTATCAGCCCTCCCAATGCAGCAGCGGCCCTTGAGGCCATGCGTATATTCCGTACAGAGCCAGAACGTGTGATGCGCTTACAACACAATGCCCGGGTATTTCTGGAGGCCGCACAGGCTAAAGGGCTCGATACAGGAATAAGCTACGGAACAGCCGTGGTACCCATCATTGTACGCAATTCGGCCCATGCTTTGGTGCTGGCTCACCGACTGTTTGAGGCCAATGTGAATGTGCAGCCTATTTTGGCCCCTGCCGTGGCCGACAACGAATCGCGGCTGCGCTTTTTCATCACTTGCGACCATACGGAAACTGAACTGACCGAGACAGTCGATAAAGTGGCAAAACTGTTGGCCGAGGTGAGGCAGCAGATCCGATGAAATTTAAATCCAGATTCAAATTATCGACCAGCGACCTAACCTCGGTCAGCCTACAAGACGTTTCAGCCCGGTTCCTTTGCAACACATCAATCAACCTTAGATCACTCATGAAAAAACAGATCCTCAATATTCTATCTATAGTCACCCCTATGGCTGCAATGGCCCAATGGACCACATCGGGCAACGACATCAGTAACACCAACTCTGGGAATGTGGGCATAGGCACCGCCAATCCCGTGGCCAAGCTCGATGTGGCCGGCAGCCTGAACATCGGATCTACTAACAGTCTGAACTTTGGAGGAATCAGACAATTTCACATTTCAGGAACCCAGAATCTTTTCTTGGGTTCTGACGCAGGAAACGCCATTACCACTGGCTATCGTAACGTTTTTATTGGGTTTCAGAGTGGTGCCTCAACGAATATCGGAACTACAAATGCTTTTATAGGTTATCAGACCGGTCAATTCAATACCTCGGGAAGCGACAATATTTTCTTTGGGAATCGGTCAGGGTATCAGAATCAGACTGGAAGCAAGAACAACTTTATAGGCTATCAGGCCGGACTCAATAATTTAAGTGGTGAGAATAACTCATATTTTGGCTATCAGGCTGGAATGAATTCAACCACGGGTAGTAACAATATTTCAATAGGCACATTCAGCGGTCAATCAGTAGGATCAGCAAACAACAATGTTTTTGTTGGCAGAAGTGCAGGACAGAGCAGTACTGGCAGTAACAATACCTTCATTGGCCGTATTGCAGGACAGAGCAACACCCATGGCGCGGGCAACACTTACATAGGCAGCAACGCTCGCGGCAATGCCGACCTGACCAACGCCACCGCGATCGGAATAGACGCACTGGTCACCCAGAGCAACAGTCTTGTCTTGGGAAACAATGCCAATATTGGCATAGGCGTTAGTGCTCCCAGCCAGAAACTGCATGTGGCAGGCAATGCACGCATCACAGGCGCCATATTCGATAGCAACAACGAGGCGGGCATTGCAGGGCAAGTGCTGAGTACCTCGGTGACTGGAACAGATTGGGTGAGCATGACAGGAATGCCCGTGGGCACTACCGGTCAGACATTGATAAACACAAACGGTACTTGGTCGGCCAACGGGAACTTTTTCAATAACGGCACAAACGTTGGCATCGGTACAGGTATACCCTCGGCCAAGCTGCATGTGGTAGGTGATGCACGGATTACCGGCAACATCATGGACCGGAACAACGAGGCGGGCGCTGCGGGGCAGGTGCTCAGCTCGACAGGTGCCGGCACTGATTGGGTGACCATGACCGGACTGCCAGTTGGGGCGCTCGGTTATACGCTCTACAATAACGGTGGGTCTTGGCTGTCAGGAATCAGCCTTTACAACAACGGAACAAACGTGGGCATCGGCACCGATGCCCCTGCCAGCAAGCTCCATGTGAACGGGGACGTGAGTGTGAACGGTGCCCTGCGCGACAGCAATAACGACCCGGGCCTTGCCGATTTTGTTTTGACATCCAACGGATCGGGCACGGACTGGAAGGATGTATGCACAATAGTGATGGAATGCGATGGCATTGGCCCATCGACAGGCGGCTGGGGTTATGACAGCGTGGCCGTTTCGGGCACCAACGGTGAATCAACCTATCTCTTTCAATCTAACAGTATCGTTGCCAACATCGATGATGTATCGGGCTCCATGGTCTTTTCGGCCAAGGGCGTGGGCTATAACGGATCGCCTGCCGATGCCACACGAATGACCTATATGCCCAGCATGGCAGCGTTCAGGGCGGGTACTGATGATCAGGGCAACTGGAACCCGGAGAATCAAGGGTACGGTTCTGCCGCCTTTGGCCGTAATACTGTTGCTGTTGGCGATTACACTGTTGCATCGGGCCTCGATACCCGTTCGGAAGGGACAGGATCAGTTGCATTTGGGCAAAACACAAGAGCTATCGGTTCGCTATCAATGGCAATGGGATATCAGACCGAGACGTATGGTGATGGAGCATTTGCCGCAGGGACCTTTAATGTGGCAGAAGGAAGCAACTCAGCCGTTTTCGGATACGAGAATTACGGTGCCGGTGCATTCTCCTTTGCAGCGGGTCAAGGCAACATGGCCCTTACTTATGCCGAAACAGTCTTGGGATTTTATGCTACCCAACAAGAAGGATCAGCCTATAGTCCACAGTCCACGGATCGTGTTTTCGCCATTGGGAATGGTCTGGTCGGAGCCCGTTCAAATGCCATGGTTGTGCTTAAGAACGGTAACACTGGTGTCGGTGTTAACTCACCTCAATTCAAACTTGATGTAGGTGGCGACTCTCAGCACAATGGCGTTCGTATCGGCAGGGGTAACGGTGGCATCAGTTCGAATACAATGATTGGTGCAAGTTCATTTGGCAATAACACGACAGGCAACCTCAATACCGTAGTCGGTGCATTTGCCATGCCTTCAAACACCACGGGTTCGGCAAACAGCGGTTTGGGTTATTATTCCTTATACTACGGAAGCACAGGCAGCAATAACTCCGGTCTCGGCTATTCAGCAGGCGATTACACCTACTTAATGTCTAATGCCACTTTCTTCGGAGCATACGCCAACACTAATTCTTCTAGCGGTTTGAGCAATTTCACGGCTATGGGTTACGACTCTAAAGCAACCGCTAGCAATCAGGTACGGATAGGTAACTCATCTGTGACGAGCATCGGAGGTCAGGTTCAATGGACCACTGTATCTGATAAGAGGTTCAAGGAAAATGTAAAAGAGGATGTTAAAGGCCTTGATTTCATTCTACGCCTAAAGCCAGTCACATACAATCTTGATGTTGACCGCATCTCCACTTTCCTTGGCGAAGGGCGTGACCGCGACACCACGGGCAAGGAGTTCATTCGTACATCTTCTCTTGATGCTGAGGCGAGGGCACAGAAAGAACAGATCCGTTATACAGGATTCCTTGCGCAGGATGTGGAACAGGCGGCCAAAGATGCCGGATATGATTTCAGCGGTGTGGATGCCCCTCAGAATGAGAAGAGCCTTTATGGATTGCGCTATGCTGAGTTCACAGTACCATTGGTCAAGGCGGTGCAGGAGCTCAATGAAAAGGTGAGTGCCTCTTCTCCTGAAAATGTGGCCACCAAAACTGAATTGGAGGCTGCCAAGGCTGAGATTTCTGAACTCCGCGCGCTCGTCAATAGGTTATTGGACAATCAGAAACAGTTTGAAGGCGATTTACAGCAGTGCTGCTTCGGGCATTCGGGAATGAAAGGTGATGAGCAAACAGTGGCGGGTGCCAATGATTCCCCAAGCTTAGAACAGAACCAGCCCAATCCGTTCCATGAAAACACCACCATCAGGTATTACTTGCCCAGTGGCACCCACTCGGCAAGCATAGCTATAAGTGACATGAACGGAGTGCAGCTTAAAACTTTCGACTTGAGCGGTGGCCGAGGGGCAGGGCAGGTGCTGATAGGCGGAGGAGCCTTTGCCGCTGGCACCTATGTCTATACCCTAACTGTAAATGGCAAGCAGGTTGACAGCAAGCGTTTGATGCTGTTGTGACCTTTTCAAGATTGTGTTTTCGGCCCAGCCCCGCGATGCATCGTGGGGCGGGGCTTTTTAATTAATGATCGTTTAGCACAACGAAATCCTACCCAGGCGGGACGCATTGCCCATTGACCTTTGTGCATTGTAATCCTAGTCTCCTGCCCTTGCACGTCAATCCATGAGCACTACGCGTTGGGTGTAAGAGCGGCCATCGTCCCCGGTCACCTGCAACAGGTACATGCCTTTGCCGTGGCCCGAGAGGTCGAGGTCGATCCAGGTCTGACCGGTAGCGGTTGTAAGCACCGTACGCCCCATGGCATCGCGCATGGCTATCAAGCTGCGGCCCGTGGTGCCTGAGATGGTGAGCAATAGCGGTCCGTTGCTGGGGTTCGGGCGGACAGAGACCGTCAGGCCAACGGAGGTGCTCACCCCATTGGGCACACATGAACCGGGGGTGGACTGCATCACCCCGCCCCAGAAGGTGGCCGTGCAGGGGTTGGGGTACTCCACCCCATCGCAGCCACACACGGGATCGTTGATAGGCGCATCGCAGCACAGGCTGCCAGGGATGCAGATCAGACTGCTGTCAATGCATCCATCGTTGGAATACACCATCTGGCACGAGATGTCGGAACAGGTCAGGTTGCCCCCGTTGAGGCCGGTCACCACCAGGCAAACGTTATACCAGCCCGGTTGGGCATAGGTGTGCGAAGGGTTCGGGTCAGTGGAGGTGCTGCCGTCACCGAAATCCCACGAATAGGAGGGCGACACAACGGTCGATTGGTCGGTAAAGGTGAACGAGGCGGTCTGTTGCGCATAGCTGAATGCTGCCGCGCACCCGCTGCACGCCCCGGCCGTCCAGGCCGTGACACCGCCAGAATAGAAGGCCTCGCAGGCGTTGTTGTAGGTCATGTTGTTGCACCCGCACACAGGTTCGATCACCGTTGGGCAGAAAACCCCAGGGTCCACCTGGCCAGGGTCGACACACGAGAGGGCCGGCAATACCAGATTGATGTCGTCCACTCGGAACTCCGTGGGTGCGATAACGGTTCCGCAGCCTCCGAACACCCGCCCGCCCCTGACAGTGATACGGCACGAGTCGAACTGCAGCGCCTGCTGCGAGATGGGGATGCTCACCGGGGTGTATTCTTGGACAGACGAGGTGCTCTCCCAATGGCCCTGATCTACCACAGAGCCGTTGAACATCAGCTCCACCTCCACGCTCACCGTGTCCTGTTCGGGGTAGCCGGGGTCATTCACACAAGGCGGGAACGATAGCTTGTACCAGAATTCGAGCTGCAGGGGATGGGCAGTGCTGAGCGGAAAGGTCTGGGTGGCAAAGGGTTTCATCACCCCATTGCCATGGAAGTCGGCACACCAGTCACCAGTGTGCGCATCGGCATCCTGTCGGACAATGTAGGGGTCCCACGGGGGCAGAGTGAGCGGGTAGCTATTGGTGGTCCAGAATACAGGCTGGGGCTCCTGGGTCCACATCTCCCATCCGTTGTTGGGTATCTGGGCCATGGCATTAGCCACCGCGGTGCAGGCGAGAGTAAGTGAAAGGAGAAAATGTCTCATGTCCACTAATGGTCAGCCGGGGCTTTGATGCCAACTGCTTCTTTACTGACGGCAAGTCCCTGTGGCCGTTGCTTAAAGCGATGGGCCAAGAGCTTTGGCGAGCACACTTTCACTTAAGTTGGAATGATACCGGCCGTGTCCCGGTATTCGCCTATCGCATACGAGGGAAGCCCCTTCTCAAATCCGAGCCTATAGATTCCAATGCCTTCACTTTTCTCCTGATTCACCGCTTCTTGCAGTCGCTTGGCCTTTAGGATCAGCTCCGATGCACTGAATGAACCTGAACCGTCAGCGTTGACAATTGTCCCTCTCTTAAGGCCACCCTTTTTACCATAAGGTATCAATATCAGTTTATCGGTGGGGACACCATCGCGCTGAAAAGACCTGTCCGCCAATCTCTCCATCCATGATCCGAGATTCTTAGGGTCCGTTTCTGGAAAACCGTTCCAGTGGAGTTCGCGGCTTCGGCACACCCGCATAGGCAGGTTTGGGCGGAAATAATGGAGTTCCTGTTCCGTCAGGGGCATATGATCAATCGGCACAGACCTCTCTTTAAACACTTTGAACGATGTACGGTAGAAATGACATTTTTTATGGAAATGGTCCGAAAAGGTCCATTCGTGATCATGATCCCAAAGGCAATCATAGAACACTTCCAAGTGATTGAAACCGATCACCCTGAACGGTCTTGTATCCCAGTCCGTCCGATATATCCCGCCTAAAGACAGGGTGTCAGTATCTCGTTGCATCCCTCAATGTGAGGAGACGAAAAGGTCAATGCCCCTTGGCTGCGAGATACCTTTCGGCATCGAGGGCGGCCATGCAACCTGTACCAGCAGCAGTAACGGCCTGACGGTAGTTCTTATCTGCCGCATCTCCACAGGCAAATACCCCATGGCGGTTGGTTCGGGTGGTGCCCGGTACCACTTTCAGGTAGCCTACTTCATCCATATCAAGCCAACCCTTGAATATGTCAGTGTTAGGGCTGTGACCTATGGCAACGAAAAATCCGGTTACAGGCAATGTGCTCTGTTCGCCTGTGACTGAATCTCGTAGCAGAACACCTTCAACGCCTTTGTCGCCAAGTATCTCAAGGGTCTCGACATTGAATCGGACCTCTATGTTGGGGGTGTGCATCACCCTGTGCTGCATGGCCTTGCTGGCGCGGAAATGATCCTTACGCACCAACATGGTCACCTTCTTACAGAGTTTTGAGAGGTAATGTGCCTCTTCGCAGGCCGTATCTCCTGCCCCAACTATGGCCACTTCCTGGTTGCGGTAAAAATAGCCATCGCACACGGCACAGGCCGAAACGCCATAACCATTGAGGCGCTGCTCGCTCTCAAGCCCCAACCACTTGGCCGAAGCGCCCGTGGCAATGATGACCGAATCGGCCGTGTAGAGCTTTCCGCTCACCCAGACCTTGTGCACCGGGCCGTTGAGGTCGACCTGTGTCACCAGGTCATAAACGATGGTGGTGCCGAACCGCTCGGCCTGTTTACGGAAGTCTTCCATCATCTCAGGGCCTTGAATGCCCGTGGGGTAGCCTGGATAATTCTCAACCTCCGTTGTGATGGTGAGCTGCCCACCCGGTTGCAGCCCACTGAACATGAGTGGCCTGAGGTCGGCTCGGGCCGCATAGATTGCTGCTGTGTAGCCCGCAGGTCCTGACCCGATGATTATTACCTGACGGTGTTCTGTGACTTCTTCCATTCTTGATGCTGTTGTGCGCCTAACCAAATTTGAGCCTAGGTGTTCGCGGTTATTGAAGGGCCGCGAAAATAGTCTTGCCGACTAACCGTGAAACGGGCCATCGTCAAGCCTATGCCTGAGGCGATTTATTAGTGTTCCGTTCTATAGCTTCGAGGTCTTGAACATATTTTTACATTTGCCCCTACGCATTTCACGTAGTCATAAGGGGGCACAATGTTCAAACCAGACGGAGGTAGTCTCACGCTGATCTATCTGGTGTTCTGCATCATATCGGTACTCTTTTCATTCCTGATCAACGGTCTTCTGCTCAAGTTCTCGCGCACACTCGGGTCAAAGGATCAGGGTGACGATGTTGTGCGATGGAGCAGTGTAAGCAAACCGGCATTGGGGGGCATCTCGTTCTTCATCATGTTCCTATTTGGGGTGGCCTGCCATTCGGTCATATTCAGTTTCAGGGCCTTTGAGCTGAATGTTATTCAGTTCCTCGGAGTGTTGGCCGCGTGCGCCCTCGGCTTTATTGTCGGTCTGGCCGATGATGCGTTCAACACAAGGCCCTTCCTTAAATCAGCAGCGCAGGTTGCCTGTGCTGTGATCCTGATCAGTACTGGCACTTCTATCAATATGTCGGGCATGGCCCTGATTGATTACCCACTCACACTACTTTGGGTAGTTGGGCTTATGAACTCCATCAATATGCTCGACAACATGGACGGCATCACTACATCAGTGAGTATATCCATAGTGTTGGCTACCATGTACATGATATGGAGCACTGGATACTACACGAGTATCTACTTCATCACCCTGCTCGGGGTGCTGAGCGGGCTGCTCGGTTTCCTTTATTACAACTGGAATCCGAGTAAGATGTACATGGGCGATACCGGCAGCCAGTTCTTGGGCATCTTCCTGGCTGCAGTTGGTATAATTTTTCTTTGGAACGGCCACACCTCCGATGTTTTCCGTATTCAGACCAAACAGTTCATTGTGCCGTTGCTGGTGTTCATCGTCCCTATCATTGACACCACCACTGTCACTATCAACAGGCTGCTGAAGGGGCAGAGCCCATTCGTGGGTGGCAAGGATCACACCACGCACCACCTATCTTATATGGGTCTGACCGACAGGCAGGTGGCACTCACTTTCCTAGGCCTGTCGTTGCTTTCCGCTGTAATGTTGGTGATTATCGACATTTACCTTCCGGCCAATACTTGGGACTATCAGCACTTTGCCCTCTTCCTTGGATATTTCATCCTGTTGTTCATATTCCTTTACGGGAGCACACGCATTAAAAGGAAGAATGGGTGAACTTTGTTCCGGCAGGCTGCGTTGAAGCCCGCCCATGCAAAGGATGATACGTTACGGTCTCAGTCTTATCACAGTCTTCCTGTTGGGAGGATGGCTCTCAGCCATTCTGATGGGCAGCCGCGAAAAGACCGATGATGACCGTGAGCACCAAGAGGCATTCAACCGCGACTATAGGGTTTACAGTCTCAACCTGCCAGAGAATTTGACATTCGCTGGCGAAAAGGTACCACTCAACGATCTCGATATCCTTGAAAGGCTCGACCGCGAACTGCTTGTGAACACCTATTGGCAAAGCAATACCCTGCTTGCACACAAGCGGGCGCACAAGTGGTTCCCTGTTATTGAACCCATTTTGAAGAAGAACGGTGTGCCAGATGATTTTAAGTATCTGGCGGTGATTGAAAGCAACTTGAGCAATACTGTTTCGCCATCAGGTGCCACAGGTTTTTGGCAACTGCTTGAGGCAGCCGCCAAAGAGAACGGCCTAGAGGTAAACGAAGTGGTGGACGAGCGTTATGACGTGGCCAAGAGCACAGAGGCCGCATGTCGCTACCTCAAGACCGCCTATTCTAAATATGGTAGCTGGGCCATGGCTGCGGCAAGCTATAACATGGGCATCAATGGGTTAGAGAAACAGAAAGGCCGTCAGGGACAGAACGGTTATTATGATCTGATCCTTAACAGCGAGACCAGTAGGTACGTGTTCAGGATGATCGCAATGAAACTGATTATCGAGAATCCGAGACATTATGGCTTCGTTTTCAGAGAAAAAGACCTTTACAGAATGCCACCTGTGCGCACCGTTACGCTTGATTCGAGTGTGACGGACATGGTGGCATATGCCGATTCTGTGGGAGTGAATTATCGGGTACTGAAGATCTTTAACCCATGGATGCGGGAGAATTTCCTCAAGAATCCGGGCAGGAAGGCTTACAAGGTTGTTATTCCACGAGAGGGATACCGTGGTATTGATGCCCACGAGGCTGAGATGACACCGCCCATGAGGCCCGACAGTGCCTCTGTACCTTCGCCATCCAAATGACCGAGGCGGATGCGTGATGCTCCTTTTGCTCCCGAAGCGGGCGAAACGACTGAATTTCTTGAAGTGAACGGAGCGCGGGTACATAACCTGCGTAACGTGGATGTTCGCATTCCGCGCGACAGACTGGTAGTGATAACCGGCCTGAGCGGCAGTGGTAAGAGCAGTCTGGCATTCGATACCATATATGCCGAGGGCCAGCGGAGGTACATGGAAACCTTTGCCGCCTATGCCCGTCAGTTCATGGGTTCACTCGAACGGCCTGATGTGGACAACATCACCGGTCTGAGCCCTGTGATCAGCATCGAGCAGAAGAGCACGGGCCGCAGCCCCCGGTCCACAGTGGGCACCATTACAGAGATATACGACCTGTTCCGCCTGCTCTATGCACGCAGTGGCGAGGCATATTCATTCAACACCGGCGAACGCATGGTGCGATTCACCGATCAAGAGATTCAAGAAGCCATTGTTAAGGATTTTGATGGGGCGCGTATCGCCATTCTGGCTCCGCTCATTAAAGGCCGCAAGGGTCATTATCGCGAATTGTTTGAGCAGTTGCGCAGGCAGGGCTACCAGAAAGTGCGGGTCAATGGCACATTTCACGATCTCACCTCCAAGCTCTCCTTAGACCGTTACAAGGTGCACGACATCGATCTGGTTGTTGACCGCATCCAGATGAAGAGCGACCAACGCAAGCGCCTATCTGAATCGGTAGAGGTGGCGATGCGATACACAAAAGGCAGCCTTTCTGTTGTTGATGTTGATAGCGACCGGCAGCGGTTCTTCAGCCGTCACCTCATGTGCCCTAGTACAGGAATAGCGTACGATGACCCGGCTCCCAATCTCTTTTCGTTCAACTCGCCATATGGTGCATGCCCAGGCTGTAACGGTCTCGGAATGGTATCGGAGGTCGATGAGGCAAAGGTTATCCCCGATCCGGGCAAGAGCATTGCCAAAGGCGGAATCATACCCTTGGGCGAAGAACGGAACACGTGGATTTTCCGTCAGTTGGAAGCCATAGCTGACAAGTACCATTTCACTCTTAAGACACCCATCAGGGATATTCCTCCCCAGGCCATGCAGATCATACTGCACGGGGCAGACGAGGTTTTCAAGGTGCGCGATGCCGACAGCAGTTCGCGCAGCTACTCTCTAAGTTTTGAGGGGATATTGAGTTTTATTGAGAAGCAGCAGGAAGATGGGGCGAGCAAGACCGTGCAGAAGTGGGCAGGTGCCTACAGTGTGCAGCGCACCTGCCCCACATGTGGCGGTGCCCGCCTTAAGAAGGAGGCCATGTGGTTCCGCATGGGCGGAAAGGGAATTGCGGAAGTTGCCGCAATGGACCTGAACGATCTCGGGACATGGCTCGATGCGCTCCCGGCCCAGATGGATGAGCGACAATTGTTCATCGGTCGCGAAGTAATCAAGGAGATCAAGGTTAGATTGCAGTTCCTGCTTGACGTAGGACTCGAGTATCTGAGCCTCGACAGGCCCAGCCGATCACTCAGCGGTGGCGAGGCACAGCGAATAAGGCTCGCCACTCAGATCGGCTCACAACTCGTTGGGGTGCTTTATATATTGGATGAGCCGAGCATTGGGCTGCATCAACGCGACAACACCCGCCTGATAGAGGCTTTGCGCAAGCTGCGCGACACAGGCAACAGTGTGATAGTGGTGGAGCACGACCGCGATATGATGTTGGCTGCCGATCATGTGATTGATCTTGGCCCTGGGGCCGGTCGACATGGCGGGCGCATAGTGGCTCAGGGTAGTCCGAAAGAACTGCTCACTCAGGAATCCCTCACTTCGGCATACCTCAACGGAGGGCGTTCCATTCCTCCAAAGACCACTTTTAGAAAAGGGAATGGTAAAGCTGTTTTGCTAGAAGGGGCAACTGGAAACAATCTTAAAGATGTCAGCGTCCGTTTCCCACTGGGTAAGTTCATCTGTGTAACTGGAGTTTCTGGAAGTGGTAAATCGACTCTGATAAACGAGACCCTTTACCCGATTCTGAGCCAACATCTCTACCGTAGTGATGCGCGGCCGTTGCCCTACCGAAAAGTTTCGGGCCTCAATGAGGTAGATAAGGTGATTGCCATTGACCAATCGGCCATAGGTCGCACACCTCGAAGCAATCCTGCAACCTACACGGGCGTCTTCGCTGACATCCGAAACCTGTTCAGCCTTATCCCCGAGTCACAGATCCGGGGCTATAAGCCGGGCAGGTTCAGTTTCAATGTCAAAGGTGGGCGCTGCGAAGAGTGTCAGGGGGCCGGGGTGCGCACCATTGAGATGAATTTCTTGCCCGATGTGCATGTAAGATGCAGTGCCTGCAATGGCCTGCGATACAACCGCGAGACCTTGGAGGTGCGCTATCGCGGTCGTTCTATTTCAGATGTGCTCGACATGACCATCGACTCGGCCGTTGAGTTCTTTACAAATATCCCGACTATCCTTCAAAAGATAAAAACCCTTCAAGAAGTCGGGCTGGGCTACATCACGCTCGGACAAAGTGCGGTGACTTTGTCAGGAGGCGAGGCGCAACGTATTAAACTCGCCACCGAGCTGAGCAGACGAGACACAGGCAGCACTTTCTATATTCTTGATGAACCGACTACAGGCTTGCACTTCGAGGATGTACGTATCCTGCTCGATGTGCTCAACCGATTGGTTGACCGTGGCAACACAGTATTGGTGATAGAGCATAACCTTGACATAGTGCGCACGGCCGATCTGGTCATAGACATGGGGCCTGAGGGCGGACGCAACGGTGGCCGAATCATAGCCCAAGCCGATCCTATCTCCCTTGCCAAAGAATCTGATACCTATACGGCCCAGCATCTGCGTAGCGAATTGAAATTGTACGGAATAATCTGAAGGAGAATGACGGATAATCAAGACAACGAGAACGAAAGGCGCATACGAAGGGCCCTGGCACCGAAAACCTGGAATGAGATAAAGGCCAACGACTCGTGGCATATCTTCAAGATCATGAGCGAGTTTGTTGAGGGTTTTGAGCTCATGGCGCGTATCGGACCGTGCGTATCCATATTCGGTTCAGCACGGACCAAACCGGGCAATCCGAACTACGTGTTGGCTGAGAAGATTGCTTTCGGTTTGGCCATGAACGGCTTCGGCATCATCACCGGTGGAGGCCCTGGCATCATGGAAGCTGGCAATAAAGGGGCACAGGCAGCCGGTGGGCGAAGCGTGGGCCTTAACATCGAATTACCCTTTGAACAGTCGTCAAACCCATTCGTTGACCGCGATAAGTCGATGCATTTCGACTACTTCTTTGTGCGCAAACTCATGTTCACAAAGTACGCTCAGGGCTTTATTGTCCTTCCGGGCGGCTTCGGTACCATGGACGAACTATTCGAGGCGCTGACCTTGATTCAGACCGGTAAGGTTGCCCGCTTCCCTATAGTGCTTGTGGGCGGTGCGTTCTGGAAGGGTGGTATTGACTGGATTAAAGGCACCCTGCTCGAGCGCGATGCGACCATCAGCCCAGAGGACTTAGACCTTTTTGTTGTGCTCGATGAGCCTGATGATGTAGTCAATCATATCAAAGAATTCTACACCAAGTACCGCCTAAAGCCCAACCTCTGATCTCACAATGAGGTGTTCGCAAACCTCATTCTCGGGTCGATGGCCCACTTTGACAAGTTTTTCTATTTTTAGCCCGTGTTGCCCACACCCCATCATACCGAACCAAAGGCATGAGAATACACTACTTCGCCTCATTGGTTTTGGCCTCGTTCATCTCGCTCAGCGCTCTGGCGCAGGAGGATGTCAACCTAGACGGCACACCTGTACAGGAGGGCAAAGGGAAAAAAGAGAAGGCTGATACGGCTGATAAGGCCGAGAAGCCACCTAAGGAGAAGAAGCCGAAACCTGAGTTCTATCGCCATAAACTGCCAGTCATCTCTGTGGGTGGCGGCAACATGTCATTCTTTGGCGATGACATGAAGAACGACATTGCGCTTTACAACCTTGCCAATTGGCGCTGGGGTCTCAATGTATCGCTTGAGCATCGCACACTCAGCGCTCTGGGTTTCCGACTCAATTTCCTATATGGTCAGGTTGCTGAGAACGAGCGCACAGTGGCTCGCAATTACAACGCTGAGAGCACAATAATGCAAGGTGATTTCAATGTATTGGTCTACCTCGACAACAATCTGATAATCAACCGCGCATCTAAGTTCGCCCCGTACCTGTTCGGTGGTGTGGGCTTCATGTCATTCACTCCCAAGACGGACCTGTTCGCTGCCAACGGTTCTCAATATTATTATTGGAACGATGGACGTATTGCTGACCGCCCCAAGAGTGATGAGAATCTTGGCAACTATGTGCCGCTTGAGCTTGACGGGAAATATGAGACCAACATTGATACAGCATTCGAAGGTGGAAAAGTCAATAAGACAGGACTTACTTTCCCATTTGGTCTGGCGTTACGCTACAAATTCTCGAATAAGTTCAGTGCCGATGTAAGTTTCGCGTACTACTGGACACTCACTGACCATCTGGATGGCTACAAAAGCGGTAGTCAGACCGACCATTTCCTCTACTCCTCCGTATCATTTGCCTACCACATAGCCGCAAGCAAACCTAAACCTGCACCGAGCCAGTTCGATGAGATTGACTTTGCAGGGATTGATGCTGAGGATGACGATGGTGACGGAGTGAAGAACATTGTGGATCTGTGTGCTGGGACCCCTCAAGGTGCGAACATTGATGAGGCGGGCTGCCCGATTGATACGGATAAGGACGGTGTGCCTGATTACGCTGACGAAGAGACTAACTCAGCAGCCGATGCCATTGTTGATGTAAAGGGCGTGGCAATGGGCGAAGAGATGCCTGAACGCGACACCATCGGTGCCAAGCGTGAGAACCTATATCAGGCATTCCCAAGTCTGAAATATGCCCCGAGTGGCAATGTTTATGGGCAGCCTATTGAAGGTGGGGCACGTGAGACAAGGGATCTTGGAGATTTTGCAGTTGTTGACCTGAACGGTGACAACTATATATCTGCCGATGAGATAGCTACTGCCATTGACTCATTCTTTGAGGGTACCCTCACCTTCTCAGCCGCTAAGCTGCACGATCTGATCGACTTCTTCTTCGAACAGTGACCATGGGTAGAGCCTCGTATGTAGGCCTTTTTCTCTTAACAAGTTTTTGGGCTCAGGCCCAGACAGACTCTGTGCCCCCTGCACCGACTTCCAAGCCTGTGATTGCTGCTAAGAGCACACCTATTGGTGTGTCGCGGGTACAGTCTGAGAAAGACCGTACAATAATGAAACCCATGCTAGGACTGGGTTTTGGTGTGCTCAACTATATTGGAGATGTATCGCACAACGAATGGACCAATCCGTTGGTTGACAATTTCGGACTCAATTTCGGGGTGATTCAGAACATCAGTCCGTCATTCGGTCTGGAATTCAATTTCATGTACGGGCGAATCACCGCCAACGAACATGACAACGAGACGCCCCGTTACCTCAACTTCCGGACAGACATTTTTCAGGCATCGATCGGAGGCACATACAATTTCGCCCGAATCCTTCCAGCCGTCCGCAGGATTAACCCTTACATAGGCATTGGGATCAGTGCCTTCAATTTCACCCCAAAGGGAGATCTGAAGGATGCTAACGGATACACGTATCACTATTGGAGTGATGGGACTATCCGAAACCTTCCTTCAGGTTCTGAGAATGCCTCGGTGATTAAGCGTGACCACGTGTATGAGACCGATCTTCGTCAGGCAGACTTGGATGGTTCAGGTAAGTACTCTTTGTTTGCATTCTCAATTCCTTTCACTGCCGGATTGGAATTTAGAGTAAGCAACCGCTCGGTGATGCGCCTTTCCACCACATTCAATCTTGCATTCACAGACTTTATGGATAATGTGAGCGATGAGGGAGAGGGTGTGCGCCAAGGCAATGCTACCAACGATTTCTTCTTTTATTCCAATCTTTCCTACCACTTCGACTTTTTTACCCCAAAGGCGAAAAAGACATCAAAGTATGACGATATCAAGTTCCCTGAATTGGGTAATGATGAGGATGGTGACGGTGTGCAAAATGATATTGATGCCTGTCCTGATAGTCCAAGTGGCGCGAAAGTGGATGAAAAGGGTTGTCCTGTTGACGGTGATGGTGATGGATTCCCTGACTCGTTTGATGATGAACCCAACACACCTGTCGGTCTGAATGTGAATAACAAGGGGGTCGGTGTGACTGATGCCAATGTAGAAGAGCGCGATACCGTGGCCACTGACCGGAAGATCATGTATGACCTGTACACCGATCATCGGAAGACTTATCGGCCCAACATGCCTGCTCCTGACCGCAGCGAGACCACTATCTATTCAGGGGCTGATGTAACCGTTCGGCCACTGAACACGAAGATTGCGAGGTTTGATGGAGACAAGAATGGCAAGATTTCGGTAGCCGAAGTGTACGATGCAATTGATAAGTTCTTTGACAAGGAGATAGACGCCACAGTGGCTGATATCAATGAACTGATCGACTTCTTTTTCGACCAAGAATAACAGATACATTTACCCCGCCCGTAAAACGGACAAACCACACCCTGACATGACCCTGAAAAGCGTTGCTACGTTCTCAACCCTTACCCTGTGGGCCGGTATGGCCATAGCTCAGGTGAATGTGACCACCACCATACCTGCCAACGTATCGGCCGGTGGCGAATTCACAGTAGAGATTAATGTCGATAAAGGCGCCATAGCCGGATTCGCCAAGCTCCAACACGACCTTCCCACGGGCTTTGAGGCTGTGGCCGGGGAGAGTGCGAATGCCACCTTCTCATTTAAAGACCGAAAGGTGAAATACCTGTGGATGGCCTTGCCTAACGATGCCAAATTCAAAGTGAGCTACAAGGTAAAGGTTGACCCATCAGTTACAGGTAGCCAGATCATTGAAGGTAATTTCTCTTATATCAAAGACAATAACACCGAGAAGTTCCTGATTCCCAAGGACATTATCTCTGTACAAGGCTCTGGCACGGCTCAACCGAGTCAGGCTGACCAGTTAGCTGCTGAGTCTAAACGCAAAGAAGAAGAAGAGGCAGCTGCCAGAAAAGCCGCTGAACAGCAGCAGACAGAGCCGACCAAAACAGAGCCTGCTGCCACTGATCCCGCTAAGACTGAGTCAACAGGATCTGCCGAGCCTGCTAATACTGAAGCACAATCAGCAGGTGGTGGTGACGATGCGGCAAAACAGGCCGATGCTGCTGCAAAGGCTGAAGAGAAGCGTAAAGCTGACGAAGCAGTTGCCGCTAAGAAAGCCGAAGAAAAGCGTGCTGCCGATGACGCAGCTTCTGCTAAAAAGGCTGATAAAGAAGCAAAAGCTGAGGCGTCAAAAAGCAATTTCAACGATGCCATGCTTAAATCTGCCGATGGTCTTGTGTTCCGTGTGCAAGTGATGGCAGGACCGCGCGAGGACGACCCCGCAGCTGTGAAATCCAAATTCAACATCGCGGAGGAAGTGAAGGTTGAGAAACACGATGGACTGAATAAGTATGTGGTAGGTGAATTCGGTTCGTACCGCGCTGCCAAGACTTTCTGCAACACATTGCGCGATACTAACAGCGTTCCTGGACCATGGGTGGTGGCCTATCATAATGGTGAGCGTATTGATGTGAAGCGCGCATTGGAGATTGCTGGTAAGTGAATCACAGATGAAACTGAGAATGAAGCCCGGTGACCCCGGGCTTCTTCATTTTACCCTATTTTCGAACGCTGTGAAACGGACGTGGGCCATTGTTTCTGCCTTGCTGATACCATGCATGGTATTGGCGCAGAACGACCGTCCGAAACCATTGCCAGATATAAGCCTTAACTTCGGTTACCTGCACGGTTTCACCGACCTTGGACTTTCCTCATCGGGCCATACTCCGGTAAGTCAACTGGGCTATCAGCTGCACATCACGCAGCAGGTCATTCCGTATATGAATATTACATTTAGTCTATTTACTGGGAAGGTACGTGGCGATGAAACCATTGGGAATCAGAACATCAATTTCTCAAGTTCGATTTTCAGCCAGACAATCGGGGTTGAATACAACTTCAGGCCATTGCTCAAGACTGACATGGAAGGCCGCCAGTTGATCAGACCCTTTATCGGAGTGGCTTTTGGTGCAATGCAGTTCAGGGCCAAGGGTGATCTGAAGGACGCTCAAGGAAGGACTTATTATTATTGGTCTGATGGGAAAGTATACAATCAGTCCGAAGGACAGAGTGACCCTGATCTATTGGTCGAGTTACAGCGCGACAACGAGTACGAGACCGACCTGCGCGACCAGAATAATGATGGTCTGGGCAAGTATCCACAACTTGCTTTCACTATGCCGATCAATGCCGGGGTACGATTCCAGATTGGGAAGAACGTTGGGGCCAATATTCATGTGGGCTATATGCTGAATTTCACCGATATGGTCGATGATATTAGCGAGGCAGGTAGTGGATCACGCACTGGGTCATCTGGCAACGATAACAGTCTGTTCGCCTCAGTCGGCCTGACGGTTTTCATGGGCCGGACCAAACCGCTGCCCCGCCCAACACCTGCCCCGGCACCCATAGCGAAAGCGGAAGCTACGGACACTGTAAGTGTTGCTAAAGTTGAGAAAGATGAAGTGAAAAGTGAGGAGATCGCGAATCAGGGAATTGCCACAAGCCAGACGGAGTTTTCAGCCGCACCAGAGGCCGTGTCCGTATCATTTGAGGAGGCGCTGCGCCAGCAGGAAGAGCGAAACCGAAGACTGCTAGATGCCAAGTTGAGTGGCCGACCGAATGAAACCTCAAAATCCACCGCGAATGCGGAGATGAGGCCAGTAAGTGAAGAGAACCCTTCTGAAAGTGCCATGGCGACTGCGCAGGTTCAATCAGCTAATTCTCAATCATCAGCCAATCTGGAAGGTTCCGAGACCAAGGAATCTCGGCCTGATAATGACTCCATGGGTAGAGAATCAACCTTAGAGAAAAGAGGGGATAACCCTGTTGATGAGGCCAGAACGACACATCAGACGGTAAATTCTACATCTGCTGAGATTTTTGATCAATCCACAGAACATGCGCAGTCAGGTAATAATGGTTCCCAGACAGGAGAGGATCATCAAACTGTAGTTTCTACAGACGTTGAGGGCAATATTCTTGCTACAAGTCCTTCAATTCAGATTTCTACATCCTCATCAGCGCCAGCAAATGGAAGTATTTCCGATTCATCTGCATTATCAATTGGTTCCAATGCAACTGGCGGGCAGGATGTAAATCAACAAAAGCCAGTAATGCCTGCCGAACAGAAAGGCAGCGGTGTCAGCTTAGGGCAGACTGCGGTGAGTTCGGAAGTAACTGAACAGAACAATGCCACAGGTTCAATTCAAACTGAAAATAATGGCTCAACAGTATCGGAAACCGCGGCTGCGTATGTCGTAGAGACCAAACCTGATGCAGGAAAGAGCTTGTTTCCGTCTGAGCGCGAGGCCATGCGGATTGAAGCAGAAAAAGTAGGTTCAAAGGATGTAGGTGTATTCCATTGGGCCGATAGAGACAAGAGTGGTAAGATCACTCCTGACGAAGTGCTATTCTATATCGACCAACTGTTCGAAGGCTCTGGTGAACTCGGTGTGGCCGAGATTCAAGATCTTATAGATTACTACTTCGAGCAGCCCTGATTTTTTCTACTTTTAGCCGTTCCGAAAAACTGCCCATGCGGAGATACCTACTCTTTGCCGCAATCATGCTGAGCTCAGCGGCTTCAGCCCAGACACAGTCCGAATTATACTACATGGACGAGCGTGGACGCGATGCCCTGCTCAAGCCCCGTGTGGGAGTCGGTGCCGGTGTTTTCACCTTTTTCGGTGATGTGAACGACAACAATTACGCCCACGTATTCACCAGTAGCCTAGGTTACGAATTCGTGGCGAGCCGCAACATATCGAGGTATTTCAACATCGACCTTAAAGCATTTGTTGGCAACATAAGCGTGAATGAGCGCACCAACGAGCGGAACCTCAATTTCAGGTCGCAATTATTTGTCGGGGGTGTCGGAGTGTCTTACAACTTCAATCACTTATATAAGAAGCCGGGTATCATCCAACCCTATGTTGGTCTCGGTTTCTCTTACATCAACTTCAACAGTAAGACTGACCTTCAGGACGCGAATGGCAATACCTACCACTATTGGCCCGATGGTTCGATTCATGATGCAGCTCGTACGGTTGAGAATTACAACACCTCACCAGTGATTAACCGAGATTACAAGTACGAGACTGACCTGCGCGACTTGAACAATGACGGGTTGGGCGACTACGATGAGTTCACATTCGCAATTCCTGTCTCCATCGGGGTCGATTTCAGGTTAAGCCGGAGACTAAGTGCCAAACTGGGTACCACTTTCTATCCTACTTTCAGCGACCTGATTGATGATGTGAGCGATGAGGGCAAAGGCGTCCGTCAAGGGAATTCAGCTCCTGATATGTTCCTTTTCAGTTCATTGTCAGTCAGCTACAGCCTTGGGATGAACAAGCCTGAGGTGAAGAGCTCAAAAGAAGATTTCTTTGGAGATGTGGATTTTTACGCCACCGAGATCGGGGATACGGATAAGGACGGTGTGAACGATTTTGACGACCGTTGTGCCGGTACACAGACTGGTGCCAAGGTTGATGAATTTGGATGTCCGCTTGATGATGACACCGATGTGATTGAGAACTATCGCGATGATCAGGCCGCGACACCGGTTGAGAGTATTGTTGACCTGCGCGGTGTATCGATGAATGACTCGACCATTGAGGCTCGATATAAGCCCGAAGCAGGATTGAAGCGTTCGTACATCCCAATCCTGTATCCGAGCGGAATCCTGGAAAAGGCTGAGGAGCCAAAAATGACCCTGGGCGATTCGCTGAAGTTGATTGAGACCATGGCATTGATCATGGAATCGGGTAAAAATCAGACCCCTGTCGATGCCACATTGCAGGAGTTTGCGGCCGAGGTGAAGAAGGTGGTAGGCAAGAATTCGAATAACCCTGAAGCAGTTTATGAGGCCATTGAAGCTGTGAACAACCGACTGACGCAGGCAGCCAATGATCCGAAAAAGAAAAAAGGTGCAGCCCCTGCAAACGCACCTTTGGCCGGAGTGAATCTCGAGAACAAGATCAATACAAGTATTCCTGAACAGTTCCGTCCAGCCGATTATGACAACAACGGCATCATCACATCAGAGGAGATGCAGCGTGTGATTGAGGAAGCTTTGGAAGGTACCGGACCTTTCAAGCTTGAGCAGATGTATCAGCTCATCGATTTCTATCAGGATGAAATGGCCGATGTGCGTGTGGTTGATTTCGGTGGGACGCTTGGTGTATACATCGATGGAGAACTCAACATCCTTAAGAACTACAAGGCAGAGGATAAGCGTACAGACGCCCAGCGTTTCCTGGTTAATAAGTTCAAGGAGGTTGACTTCAACGGTGATGGCATTCTGGAGCCAAATGAAGTTCAACGCATGATCGACATGTTCCAGGAAGGAAAGTCGAGCTATACCTCGGATATGATCAACGAACTCATCGACCTGTTCTTTGAACAGTGAGATAAAGCCCATTGATGTGATGACTCAGAAGAGAGTGAATCTGCTCGTTGCCGCACTGTTTGTTGCAGGCAGCAGCTTGGCTCAGGTATCGAGCGATCAAGAGCAACAGACCGATAGCACTGCTGCTTTGGCCCCAGGTAACGTGAAAAAGGAGAAAGCTCCGAAGAAGATGCGTGCCATGGGACAGCCCAGCAACAATGCTTCAAAGGCTGCCAAAGTGCCCTATCGCTTCATGGTGAATGTACATGCAGGTGCGGGTCTGTTCAGCTATTTCGGTGATGTTATGGACCGCGATGGCACCAACATCCACCGCTTAGGCAACCGTTTCGCCTTTCATGGCGGGGTCGGTGGCAACCCTACCAATTGGCTCGACCTGAACCTTGATGTGATCTATGGTACCCTGAACGGCAACGAGAACGAGTTCGGTCTGCACCGAAATTTTGAGGCACGAACTTTAGGAATTGGGGTCAATGCGGTTTACAACTTCCGCAATATCATCCGTGATCAGCGATACCTGACTCCCTACGTGAGTGTGGGTGTGGCGTATGCCGATTACAAACCGATGACGGACTCGATTGGCGTGTGGCGTGATGCAAAGAATGTCGATCACTCATACCGCTATTATTATTGGGAACAAGGTGGTCTACATGCTTTTCCAGAGACCAGCTCCCAGCCACAGGATGGAACGCCCATAGGAATTGTTGATAGGGACTATGTGTATGAGACCCCGTTCTATGCCGACCCTGTGCGCTCAGTTGTCTTCCCAATCGGAGGCGGGTTTGATTTGAATGTGAGCCGCAAGATTGTATTCAGATTAGGTGTGACCTATTTCCTCACTCTGACCGACAAGATTGACGGACGCGATGATCCAACGGTGGATGGCAAGAGCACCGATGGGTACCTGTACACCAACATGAGTGTGATGTTCAAGTTCGACCCTTTCAAGAAGAAGGCCAAGAAAGAGGTGATCAATGATCAGTATTTCTTTGATTTCACTGATGTGGAAACAGCTGATTCGGACGGAGACGGTATTAAAGATTTCATGGACGACTGCTCAGGCACACCTAAGGGAATTACTGTTAATGGCCGCGGCTGCCCTGCCGACACGGATGGTGATGGCATCTTCGACTACATGGACAAACAAGAGGCCAGCCCTCCTGGAGCAGTTGTGGATGCAAATGGTGTAGCTGTTTCCTATCAGAAAATATATGAGCAGTTTGGAAAGGACACGGTGAGCATTAAACACAGCGATGTGACTTTGGACTGGTTGTTCACATCGCCTGTGAAAGACCCCAAGTACACTGTTCACGTGGGCACATTTACAAACAACGATATTCCCACACAGCTTAAGATGCGTCTTGAGTCGCTGACAGGATTGGTTGAGCGCAAGGTGAATGACAGTGTATCGGTTTTCACTCTGGGTACCTACGAGTCGTTCACAGAGGCTGAGAACACTCAGAACCAACTGCGCGAGAGCGGAATACAGGGTGTTTATGGATCGGTTGAGCAGGTGGTGGAAAAGACCGCCCTCGACATGCGAAAGACACCTACGGCCGTCACAGTGCGCGAGCAGAAGGTAAAAGATCCGGATGTACTGGCCTATGGTGTTGAGTTGCGCGAGTACCGCCTGCGTATAGAGCTGGATAAACTTTCCAAGCTGATAGCCCAGTACGGGGTGCAGATGACTAATACCACTGGAGGCATGAAGGTGTACACCATCGGGGCCTTCAAGACCTACGATGAGGCCGTGCGCCTCCAGAAGGAAGTGGAAGGACTAGGTGTCAAGAACCCAAGCATCGCAGCTCGATTCAACGGTAAGCAGATAGAGCTTGACGAGGCCAAGAAGCTCGAAGGCACTCTGCCCAAGTGATGTTTTATTGACCCTCATCTGCCCGAATGAGTGATGGAAGGGGGGAAGGTAAATTACATCGCCCTATCGATTCCGGTATTCTTTGTACTGATTGCGATTGAGCTGGCATATAGCCTTTATCGCAAGCGTAAACTCTATCGTCTCAACGACTCGCTTACCAACCTGAGCCTGGGAGTAGGCCAGCAGGTCACGGGCGTGTTCATGAAAGGGGCCCTTTTCGTTGGCTACCTGTACATATATGGGAATTGGCGGTTAGCAACCTTGCCTAGCACTTGGTGGGTGTGGGTGCTGTTGTTCCTTGGGGTCGATTTCTTCTATTATTGGTTTCACCGGATGAGTCATGAGATCAATGCTTTGTGGGCAGGCCATATTGTTCACCATCAGAGCGAGGAGTACAATCTGAGTGTGGCCTTGCGCCAATCATGGTTCCAGAGCGCCTTCTCGTGGGTGTTCTATCTACCCTTGGCCTTTGCAGGGTTCGAACCGATCATGTTCCTGACCATCAGCTCGTTCAACACGCTTTATCAGTTTTGGATACATACTCGGACAATAGGTAAGTTGGGACCATTGGAATGGGTGTTCAATACCCCCTCGCACCACCGGGTGCACCACGGGAGCAATCCGAAGTATATTGATAAGAACCACGCAGGTTCGTTGATCATTTGGGACCGCATGTTCGGCACCTTCAAAGAGGAAGAGGAAGAACCAGTGTATGGGATCACGACCCAGTTGAAGAGCTGGAACCCCGTTTGGGCCAACCTACATTACTGGCAGGAACTGATGAACATAGCAGCCCACAGCCGCAGATTTCAGGATAAGTTGAGGGTTTTCATTGCCCCCCCCGGCTGGCAGCCTGCCGAATTGGGTGGCAGGCAATTCCCGAAGGAAGTAAACCTGAAGACCTACCGTCCCTACGACCTCGACCGACTACCACAGAACCACGCCTATGTTCTGCTGGTATTCGTGATCGGATTGGGTGCTGGCATCTGGCTTCTGGCCTTTGAGGCTGGGCTTTCCATGTGGTCCAAACTTTTTGTGGGCATCGTATCGCTGTGGGCGGTGTTGAATGTGGGCGGCATGTTAGAAGCACGGCCATGGATCATCGGCTCGGAGTACGGGCGCATATTGCTGCCATTGGTGCTGTACATGCTATTTCGACCCGATGGGATGACCACCCCGCAAATTGCGGCACTCGGATTGGCTTCCGTAGTGCAATTTGTGTGGTTTGCAAGAGTGGTGCGCAGGCTGAAAAAGGAGGCCTTCGTATGACCTTTTGAGGCTCCTATTGAAAGATCATTCGGACAACATCTTTCAGTTCCTTACTTATGAATGGGAGCAGGATGCGATTTGGCTAAAGGAAATGGGAAGGTAGATTTGCTGCACACGTCAGAGACCTATTTTTAGACCGTTAACCGCATCACCCACCCCAATTGCCATGTTCGATAATCTCAGATCCTTCACCTACCTGTATTTCGGCCTTCTTGTTGTGCATCTGGGCGTTGAGTTCATTGATATGCAGACGGTTCGCTTGGTCACCAAACCCACCTTCATGGTGCTGCTACTTGTGTTCCATTTCCTTAATGCCAAGGGCGATAAGAGCTATTTCTCGCGCATGCTGCGTTTTGGACTGTTGTTCTCGTGGTTCGGAGACATTGCCCTGATGTTCGATAAGCAATGGCCCATATTCTTTGTTGTGGGGCTTGCCGCATTCCTAATCGGGCATGTAGGCTTTGCGCTGGCTTTCTTCAACAGCATACGGCTCAGTTCCGGCACCATCAATACCCGGGTATGGCTGGCAAGCATTTTTCCCTTCGCCACTTTCAGTGCCGTCTTCTTTTTTGTGATGAAGGACGGAATAATGGCAGCAGACCCGAACCTGCTTATTCCGGTATTGGCCTACACCATTGTGATAACCGCCATGGGAATAACGGCATCGTTGCGACATGGCCTTACTTCAGAGAAAGACTATGGATGGATTTTGGCAGGGGCCATCTTATTCATATTGAGCGATGTGATCATTGCCGTAGACAAGTTCATGTTTGACTTTGATCACAACACGGTGGCCAACGGTATCCTTTACTTTACCGCTCAGTACCTAATCATGGCCGGTGGCCTGCATTACCTGGCCTACAGAAGGGGAGAGGTGGCTACCATTTGAACCCACATTGAAGAAAGGGTGAGGGTGTGCCACCATGTGTGTCGCGGTGGCCGTTGATCATTTTCCCTTTCTGAGGGGCCACATGAAACCATCGAGCCCGAGGCCCTTGCGTTTGCTGTGGTAATAGCCCGAGCCCACCTGAATGTCATCGATGGTGTGGAACACCCCAGGAATGTGCTGGGCAATCAGTCGGTCAATGATGGGGATGTCGGAGCGGTTCATGGCAATGAAAATCATCTTGACCGGGCCTTTGGCGCCCTGGCCATCAAGTACCGTGTATCCCTGTCCATTCTGAGTAAGTGCGGTAAGGAATGCTTCCACAGGCCTGTCTGAGATGACCCGCATGAGCTGCTGCCCGATGGCCAGTCTGCGCTCAATGGCAAACCCGATGAATCCCCCCACGGTGAACCCGCCTGCCCAGGCCAGATAACACACCCAACTGGTGAAATTCTGCAACAGTTGCGATGCGGCCGTAATCCAGATCAGTACCTCGAAGAAACCTACAATGCGCATGGCACTGTGCTGACCCTTGCTCAGGAACACCTGCCGCATGGTACCCAAACTTGTGTCGGTGGCGCGCGACAGAAATATGACCAGTGGGATCAGAGCGTAATCGACCCAGAACGGATCGGCACCGATTTCGAGGAAAAACTCGCGCATGATCCGGTTACGCGTGGTTTAGACGATTCATGGAGCGGGTCAACGGTCCAGATAGGCAGAGTACATCCAAACCAGTTTCTCCTGAGCCCTGATGTAGTCGCTCATCAGGGCGTTGGTGCCTTCATCGCCTGCCTTGGCCGAGAGGTCCAATATCTCGCGCTGCAGTCCGATGATCACTTTGAATGATGCAAGGATATCCTCAACAGCCTTTTTCCCATCTTTCACCTTGCCGCTTTCCTTT
>JBIKWM010000033.1:0-35041 GCA_044356305.1 Flavobacteriales bacterium | reverse complement strand
ATCCTCCTAAATCTGCGAATCTGCGGCAAAAACTCTCCTTCCAGTGCATTCAGTGCATTCAGTGTTTCTGTGGCAAACACTCCTCAACCTTCAGGTTGCAAATCCTCCTCAGTCTGCCAATCGCCCACCGCGACAATACATATTCTTCATCTCCCCGCCCATTGCGTCTCTCCCTCCGCGCCATTTGCGGTTAATCTCGTGTCTCTTCGGCACATAACCCCCCCATTTCCCACCACCGCCTCCTCATTTTCAATTCCTAATTCCTCATTCGTAATTCTTCCCTCCCCCACCTTCTCTCATTCCCGACCATAACACTTACCCGTCAGGGCATAACGCATACCGGTCAAGGCATAACACTCTCAGGTCGAAACATAATGGACATATGCCGAGGCATAATTGTCATAGGTCGAGGCATAATTAACTTAGGTCGAGGCATAATTCATTTCGGTCGAGGCATATTCAACTCAGGTCAGCCCATACAGGCCCCACCCTTGGCCATACTGCTCATCGGTTTCCGATCCGCCAGCCTGCCGGTCCCGATACCCTGCCCGCGCCAACCTGGGCGGTGTGCCCGGGCGAGGGTCTTTCCCTCGCGCCAGTTACTCGGTGGGCTCCAGCCCACCCAGTAGCCTGTCTTCTCATGCCTCCCCAGCGTATCAGTTCACCAAAGGTCAACAATTATCTGATCAGCGGCCGTGCGGGCCTTGTTGCGGTTGTAATGGGCCGCGGGCACCTGCGGGATCAAGTCCCATACATCCATTTCTTATCGATTAGAGGGGGTGTTTGCCTAGCTGGGTAGGCATGTAGCCCATCTGGGTAGGCTCGTAACCAAGCAGGGTAGGCTTTGTACCTCACCTTGTAGCCATGGCACCTGGCCGGGTAGGCTTTATACCCGCCCCATGGCTCCTATCTTCTGATCAACGCCCCGTGAGGCTCACAGTCCTTGACAGGCTTCAGGCCATCAGAACCGGCATTTTCCTCCTTATTGGCAGCCTCTGTTCACAGAAAACTGTCTGAGGCCCCCAGATTGCTGAAAGCCGCGCCATCACTGCTTTCGTACGATCCATAATTGCTGTCGCACGCCTCATAATTGCTGTCGCACGCGTCATGATTGCTGTCGCACGCCTCATAATTGCTGTCGCACGCGTCATGATCGCTGTCGTTCGTTTACGGATAGCTGCCGCTTTCCTCTGCGCATGCAGGAGTCTATCCCTCATCTGAACTATAAGGTCGGTACCTGTCCTGAGCCCTGTCAAAGGCCCATGGCCGCACTCACACCACCCGCTTCTTGAAATAGAAGGACGACAGCTTTATGCCGTGGTCGTTGCTCTCCGTGGCCGATTCAAGCACATATCCGCCCACCACCAGGGCATTCAGGGTGTTCTTTATCGCCTGTCCGGCATCGGTGCCCTTCAGGTCGGTCATCTCCACCTTCTCTATCTTGCCCTTCCCGCGCGACACATACATCACCGGGGCTGTGCGCACCAGTTCATCGGCCGGGCGCACCACACGCACTATCACAAGGCTGTCGGGCGATGTGCCTCCTTTGGTGGGTGGCAGGGCCGAACCCTGGCTCACCACAAGGAAAAGCATCGGTATAAGTCCTTTTATCGCTGCCCGAAGCATGTGCTGCCCTTGTTCTGAAATGGAGGCGAAAGATACAATGCGTTCAATTGCAATTGCATCCCTCACTCATATACACTTTAACATTCGGTAACAGTTCGGTTATCCGCTCCTGCTTGTCGTAGTGCATCATGATCACGCGCAGGTCCATCACCTCCAGGGCCCGCATACCGCCCATCGAGGCGGGCAGCTCATCAAAGTTGTTGCTCCAAGCATCAATCATGCGCAACCTTTCCAGCTGTCCTATACTATCGGGCAGGGCGGTCAGATCGTTCTGGCTTATCACCAGTTCCTCCAGATGATGCATCCGCCCTATCGATGGCGGTAGCTGCTCTATCTGGTTCTTACATAGGTTCAATCGTTTCACACGGCCCAATGCCCACAGGCTGTCGGGCACCTCTTTCAGTCGGTTGCGGCTCAGGTCAAGGTCCACCAGATAAGGGAACGATGTGAACACCTGCGGGGGCACCCGTTTCAGTTTCTTGCCCCGCAGATTGAGTCTGTACACGCTATCGGGGTTCAGCAGGGCCTCCTCAATGCTTGTGAACTCATCCATATCATCAAGATACTCCAGATGCGTCTGCAGGGTCTGCGCCTGCGCAGCCACGCCAAGCACAAGCAGTAGCAATATGAATGAAAGGGCCCTCATGCACTGGCCGCCTCGGCATCGGCCATCAGTTGGGTACGTAACTGGTCCAGGTCGTTGAATTGCCTCTCATCGCGTATGCGTTCCATAAACCGCACAGCAATGGGCTGTCCGTACAGGTCAGCATCAAAATGGAAAAGGTGTACCTCCACCCTGTGCTCCACACTGCCGAGGGTTGGCCGCACGCCTATGTTCAGCATACCTCTGAAAGTACCTTGGGCAACATCCGCCTCTACCTTGTACACTCCATCGCGCGGCATCATCTTCAAGGGGTCAATATGGCCGATATTGGCAGTAGGGAAACCCAAGGTGCGCCCCAGCCGGTCGCCCTGTATCACCGATCCGGCCAGAGCGAACGGCCTGCCCAGATAACGTGTGGCCGTGGCCACATCGCCTTCGGCCAGTGCTTTCCTGATCTTGGTCGAACTCACCGCCACAGCGTCAACATCATGGGCAGGTATCTCTTCTACCTCAAAACCGTACACCGGCCCGAACTCACGCAGGTGCGCAAGGGTGCCTTCCCTGTTCCGCCCGAAATGATGGTCATATCCCATCACCAGCTTCATCGTTCCAAGTTTGCTGACAAGGATGTTCCGCACATAATCAAGAGACGTTATCCGCGAGAATTCCCTTGTGAATTCAAGCACCACCAGATGGTCTATGCCTGTGCCGCGCAGCAGTTCCACACGCTCCTCCAAGGTGTCAATAAGGCGCAGGTCATTATCGTCAGGAAATAGCACAAGGCGCGGATGCGGATGGAATGTGACCACCACCGACTGGCCATTTACACGTGCCGCTGTGCTCTTTAGGCGGTCCAGAATGGTGCGGTGACCCACATGTACCCCATCAAACGTGCCGGTGGTCACCACAGACCGTTCTATGGTCCCTATCTGGTCTATGCCTCTGTGAAATTCCAACTGTCCGCCCTCAGCATGGCAAAGGTAGACCTGTGCCGTCCAAGAAAGGAAAACCCTGCCCTTGTGGGGCAGGGTATGGTCCCTGACAGTGCAATCCGGACAGTCTACTTAGCTGATCCAACCCCTTGTATCGCTAAGCTATGGTCAGGGGGGCCATCTCTTTGAGTTTAGCCATGTCATGCACCGTTATCACTGAACGGTCAAAATCAATGATCCCTCTCCTGCGCAGATCATTGAACATGCTGGTGACAAACTGACGTGACGCACCGATGATTCGGGCCACATGTTCATGGGTCAGGGTATGATAGATGTGGCGGTCGCCTTTTGCGTCCGGTGTTACTCGCTCGGCCAACCAGGACAGATAATGCACCAGCTTGCTCTCAGAGTCGAGCAGTACAACGGAAGAGAGGTGGCGTTCGGTATCAGCAAGTCTCAGGGCCACAATATCCAAGAGTCGAAGTGCCAACTGCAGGTCCTGATTCATCGCATCGTTCATCTCGCGCAATGAGATGGCGAAGTAATGGGCATGGTGGCGCGACACGTAGGCGGTCTCGCCACGGAATTTCTCACCGGCAAGTCCCATTTCTCCGAAGAGCTGTCCGGGTCTCACAACTCCGCGTATCACGTCTGTACCGTCTGGACCTGGTGTACAGAGGCTCACCATGCCCTCAACGAGCAGATATAAATGATTCACCGAATCACCTTCGCTGTAAATCACCTCTCTACGGCCTTTGGTGATGTATATCGAGGTGTCGCTGAAAATGCCTAGAGTGAGTTCAGAGATTCCCTTAAACAGCGATTGTTCCCGCAGTTTGGGCTCTACTGGGCGGTTCTTCTTTCTTTCCATTTCGTCCGGGGACTAGGGTGCAAATATGGACACTTCCGCACCAAGGCAGAAGAGATCACATACAAAAAACTCTTAAGGGCGCCTCAACTTCGGGCTCAATACCCGATATTGAGTTCATCAATCAGTCCTGAGGCACTGGCATTGCCCCCCAATTGCACGTTCATCACTGAGGCGGTGACTGCCTTCGACATCTTGGAGTGAGAAACCATGGCGTCGCTCACACTGACGGCAAGTTCGCCATCCTGAACTTTTACATCCAATCCGAACCATTGGCCCACCGGCACATCAATAAGGACAGGCTCGGCCCCTGCGACAGCCACATTCAGTTTGCCTTTCAGGTTACTGGCTGTCAGTTCTACGGTCACAGCACCTTTGTCGCTGGTACCCTTTAGCACAGTGCCTGCCTGTTTCCAGTCGAGGTTCAACTGCACATTGAGGAACAGATTCTCAGAGTTCAATCCGTTCATGGCCTTCACTTCTATCACTGCCGATGAGGCATTGTTTATTCGCATGGCCCTGCCCACGGCACCTGCGGCAAATGCTGCATTGTTAAGGCGGCTGCGCTGCTGACGGCCCGAATGATCGACCAACATGTTATTCTCGACCCCCTCGAACCCGATGGCCAAATGGCGTATTCCGGAGAATCTGCCATTGAACGGGTCAAATGTGAGGTCCTTCAGCAGGTTGAACAGTTGGGTCTCGGCAAAATCAACATCGAGCAGCCATTTGCCTGATTCCTCCTTGAATGGGATGATCGACCTGTTCGGGCTACCGTTGAGGTGCGCCATATAAACGTTGTTGCTTCCCACCCGCACCAGATAGTACATGGATATGCTGTTCTGCGCCAGGTAGTCATTCATCCCGCTTGCGTTCCTGGCGGTTGTTTTCGGCCCCGAGGCATTGAACAGAAGCCCTTTCAGCGGCTCTACCTGATTCTCGCGGATGTCACGGAAGAAACGTGTGTCTTTGGCCACTGGACGTTCTTCCATCTGCTGGCCTGTCTGAACCATCCACACAGGCGTGTAGCGCTGAATGGAGTAAGAGTACAGGTTGCCGTTGTGAATGAAAGAGTGAGACCGTGTCTGGGCCTCTGCATCATTGATCCCGAAGGCAACGAGACCTGAGATCAGGAGGAAGGTAGATATGCGCATGGATACAAGAACCTGAACAGCATCAATAGGTTACACCGTCTGTCGATTCAAGCTGTGAAATTAACATTCAATTAAGGCCGGGCGACATGACTAAGGTCAGAATTCGACACGCAACCTCATTACGGGTATGATGCCCTGTTGATACTTTTTCTTAATTGATTCTGTGTCAACGTCATACTTCCTGCTCAGTTCGTTCTTTCTGTTGGTTACATTCTGCACATCAACAGCGATCTCGAACGCCAGCCGCTTGAAATTGTGGCGATAACTCACCTTCATATCCAATCTGAAATAGTCATCGGTGCGGCCTTCGTTTATCTGAAGCTCGTCCCGAACCTCCTCCCCTTGGACCTTCGAGGCTTCCAGGTCAATAGGTGTGATGCGCTTCGATCCCGCAAAGAACACTTTGGCATTTACCCCGATTATATCCTTCTTCCCTTTGCCTACTCGGAAATCCTTGCCCCCTGTGAGGCTGGTGACGTAGTTGCCGTTGTACACCGTGTTGCGCCATACGCCATCGCTGGCACGGTAGCGCGAGTCGTAGAGCGAGAGGGTGTACAGCATGTACCAGTTGCCACCGAACGATTTCTCGAGGGTGAGTTCAAGACCGTAGTTGATGCCATCGCCATTATTGGCCAAAGCCCGTTTCTGATACGAGAAAGTCTGGTTGAGGGCTGAATAGGAACTTATGGTGGTGCGCACCGGGATGGAGTAGAGGTATTGGAAATAAACTTCCGAACGCAGGCTTAACCTCGGCAAGATGGTCCATGAGTGGCCGGCCACCACGTGCACTGCCCGGCTGAAATCGAGATTGCGGTTCAATGCCCGGTCGCTGTTCTCTTTCTGTGCCAGATAGAAGGCGAGGCTCTCCAATCTGCTGTGCAACCCAGCCCCCAGACTCAGGGTGTGCCTCGGCCTTACCTCCCAGCTAACAGCCAACCGTGGCTCTACCGATACACGGTCATTGAGCACGAAGTGGTTGAAGTGGAGGCCGGAGATAAGGGTCAGCTTCTCGCTTATGCGGAACTTGTGCTGCAGGAACGCCTGCCAATAGGGGCTGTCGCCACTGGCGAGATACACCTGCCCCTTGGGGTACAGTTCGCGGTCCTCAAGGTCGTACATCAGGTGGCTGTAGTTGACCCCATAACGTAAATGGTGCTTGGCGTTGACCTTGGTATTGAACTGGGAGGCGAACCGGACGGCCATATTGGTGACATTGAAGCGCCAGTAGTCATAATACTCCAAGCTGTCGCCCAGGTAGCTGTGCAAGGTGTAGTTGCCATAGCTGCTGAATGCCAGCGTGGTGTGCACATAGTTCTTCTCATTAATAATGTAGCGGTGGCTAAGGCCTCCCACCCCGTAGTGGTTGGTGTAGGTCTGGCGCACACGGTCATCGTCCCATATCTGGGTCTTCGACCATTTTGTGCTGTCTTCCTCTGCCTTGATATACGCGTTGCTGAAACCTGCCACACCGAACAGCGAGAACGTGCCGAACCGCTTGGTGGGGAAGTTGAACTTCATGTTCACATCCTGAAAATCGGTGATCAGGTCGCCTTGCAGATTGGCACCGCCCAGCTTGAACAGCGCCAAGGTGGAATAGCGGTAGTTGATGAGAAACGAGGACCGTTTCCCCTTAATAAAAGGTCCTTCGGCTGATGCCTCCACGCCAAGGAAACCCGCCTGCACGGTGAACTCACGCTTCTGGTCGTTGCCTGAGCGCAGCCTCAGGTCATATACGCCCGAGAGGGCATTGCCGTATTCGGCTGGGAACGCCCCGGTCGAGAAATCGCTTGCATCCAACAGGTTGTTTGAGAGGATAGAGATGTTGCCTGCACTCATCCCTTCCAGGGTGAAGTGGTTGGGCGTTGGGATCTCCACCCCTTCCAATCGCCATAATAGACCCTTGGGCGAATTGCCCCTGATCACGATCTCGTTGGTGATATCATTGGTGGAATTGACCCCAGCGAACGACAGGGCTAGCCTGCCGGGATCGTTTATGCTGGCTGCGAAACGTGTGCTCTGCTCCATGGAGAAGCTGCGCGTGCTCACCACCGCCATCTCGTTTATCGGGCTGCTGCCGCCCTCGCCCTTGTCGGCCTTTACCACCACTTCGTCCAACTTGGTGGTCGATTCGAGCAGGTCGATGTCGAGTACCACCTCTTTGCCGGTCGATACCAGTACTTCGGGTATCACGCGTTCGGCATAGCCGAGGTAGCGCACCAGGAGTGTCTGGCGTCCCACGGGAACACCCGTTATGCTGAAGCGTCCGTCCACATCGGTGCCGGCCCCGAGTATGGGGTCGGACCCCAGTACCACCACGGTGGCCCCAATGAGCGGCACCTGCGAGTCCTGATCGCGCACCGTTCCCCGCACGGTCTGCACGTAGCGTTGCTGCGCGAGGCCGACAACGGGCTGGAGCGCCATCAGTGCCAGAAGGAATCGGAGAAAAAGAGGCATCGGGGAAAAAGGGTCACGAAATTAGGGGGCGGGTAGCATAGGCAGGTGCACATTTCACCGTTGGTCGGCACATATAGCGTAAAGGTGGCTTGGGCCATATATTTTTGCCCCGTCCAAGTCATTCCACCCAGTATCATGAGTGTCCTTATAATTGAGCCCACCCCTACCTCGCCACGGGTCGATTTCGACACTGAGGCCAATCGGTTCAGCATCAAAGGGCGCAGCATGCCCGAGGATTCTGACAAGTTCTATGGCACATTGAAGGAATGGCTTGTGCGCAACCTGCACGGCAAGCGGGTGAAGGCGGTGATGGACATTGCCCTCGATTATTACAACACGGGCTCGTTCATACGGCTGATGGAGATATTCAATCTGCTGGCGGAGCTGAACGGGGCAGGCCACAGTCTGGGGGTGAACTGGCACTACGATGTGGACGACCAGGACACGCACGATGACGGTCTGGCCTTTAAGGATGTGGTGAAGGTGCCGTTTGAGCTGGTGCCTTCCAATGGCTGAGCGCCCAACGGACATAGCTGTTTTCACCAGCGGAGGCGACAGCCCCGGCATGAACGCGTGCATACGTGCGGTGGTGCGCACCGGCATAGCCAACTCGGTGCGGGTGCATGGCATCTACAGAGGATATGATGGTATGATATTGGGCGAGATAGGCCTGTTGCAGGGCAGTGATGTGAGCAACATCATACAACGTGGGGGCACGGTGCTGAAATCGGCACGGAGCAAGGCGTTCCTTACCCCGGAGGGTAGGGCAGAGGCCCACCGCCAGTTGGCAGGGCGGGGCATAACGGGTGTGGTGGCCATAGGGGGCGATGGCACCTTTGCGGGTGCCAAGGCGTTCTGCCACGAGTATCCGGAAATGCGCTTCATAGGCCTGCCGGGCACCATAGACAACGACCTGAGCGGCACAGACTATACGATAGGATATGACACGGCCATAAACACGGTGGTGGAGGCGGTGGACCGCATACGCGACACGGCCGCCTCGCACGACCGGCTGTTCTTTGTAGAGGTGATGGGCAAGGATGCGGGGTTCATAGCCCTTGCAAGCGGCATAAGCGCTGGGGCCGAGGCCATACTGGTGCCTGAGACCCAGACGGACATTGATGCGCTGATAGCCCGCCTTGCCGAAGGCTGGAAACGCGCGAAGAGCAGCAGCATCATCATAGTGGCGGAAGGCGATGATGCGGGCAATGCCTACCAGATAGCCGAACAGGTGAAGGGGCGGCTGCCGCACTTTGACACGCGGGTGACGGTGCTGGGCCATATACAAAGGGGTGGCAACCCGACTGCGAATGACCGCATCCTTGCCTCGCGGCTGGGTCACGAGGCCGTGCTGGCGCTGGTGCGGGGTGAGGGGGGACACATGCTGGGCCTTGTGAACGGAGAAGTGAGGGCCACGCCCTTTGCCCAAGCGATAAAGATGCACGGCAAGATGGACCTGGGGCTGCTGCGGATGGCGGAGGTGCTGGCCAGTTGAGCGACTTTTATTGAAGGACGCTGCTTAAGACAGCGTGTGCACATGCCCGAACAGACGGCATGTTGGATTTCTGCTCTGGTCCAAAGGAACGCTGGATATGGGTGTGCCACACATGGAGCACTGTGCCAGTTAGGATCAACCAATAGCGGCACTAGAAGCTAACTGAGTCGGTTGCATGGCCGGGTGATGCTGAACGACACGATAGGAGGATAGGGCGACACCGGACGGATACGGACCGACAGAGGAGCGCAAGAGGCCGATGATCTATTGCAATGCACCGAAATCTCTTTACATTGCTACGACACATCAGATATTAAGACCGTAACAAGGGATGTATTGACCGTGAGGATATGTCATTAAACCGAAACCAGAGTTCAATGAGCCGATAGGAAATAGCCATTGACCGATACATGAAATGTACTGAACGATGGATGAAACACATTGACCGAAACGGAATAACCATACACCGACAAATGTATAATAATCTAGAAGAGAACATGTTAAGTATATTTTGCGAGAATAAGGCATGATCTGTCAAAGGCAGGGCATAGGATTCCGTGTAAGGGCAACTCAATACGTTTGGCGCACCGATTGGCCAAAGGGCTGAATCTTCGACACCTCAGAAAGCCCCCTTGCCCTTGCAGTGTGATGCTCCGATCGCGTACAGTAAATGGCACATGGGCTTGTGTCGGCCCGTATATCTTGCGGCCCGCTTAAAAAAGCCTGAAAGATGTCAGTGATCCCAACGCACCGCGGCAAGCGGGTATATGAGCATTACAGTCCTGAGGTGCCGACCGGGGGCTGGGATGTGATAGTGATAGGGAGCGGGATGGGGGGTATGAGCTGCGCCACCACGCTGAGCAAGTTGGGGCACAGGGTGCTGCTGCTGGAGCAGCATTATATACCGGGCGGTTTCACGCACATGTTCGGGCGCAAGGGCTACCAATGGGATGTGGGTGTGCATGTGATGGGGGAGATGCGCCCCGGCCAGATACCGTATAAGATGCTGAACTGGCTGACGGACGGGAAGGTGAAGATGATATCGGAGGGTGACCCGTTTGACAGTTTCTATTTTCCGCACGGCTACACCTTCCACATGCCGGAGGGGCACGAGAAGTTCATTGCCTCGCTGAAGGCGCAGTTTCCGGACGAGGTGGATAAGATAGACCGGTATGTGCGGCTGGTGAAGCGCACGGATATAGGTTCGAAGTCGCTGTTCCTGTTCCAGACCCTGCCGCTGTGGCTGGAGAAGGTGCTAGCGAAGATTTGGTACGGGGTGTTCTTCACCAATTACTGGGAGAAGACCACGGCTGAGGTGCTGGACGGTTTCAATTTCTCGAAGAACCTGAAGCTTGCGCTGACGAGCCACTGGGGCTACTATGGGAGTGTGCCGGCCGAGTCGGCATTTGGGGTGCATGCGCTCACACACACGCACTTCTGGGACGGGGCCTTTTATCCGCAGGGCGGGGCAAAGATGTTTGCGCAGACGATGCTGGCCCATGTGGTGGATGCTGGCGGCAAGGTGCTGACGAAGGCGAGTGTGGAGGAGGTGATAGTGAAGGATGGCCGGGCGATGGGGGTGCGGATGGCCGATGGGAAGGAGTTCCATGCGAAATGGACGGTTTCGGCCACGGGCGCGAAGACCACTGTGAACAGGCTGCTACCTGCTGCGGAGCGGAGCCGACCCTGGGCGCGGGAGATAGCGGCCATAAAGGACTCGCCACCGTATCTGTGCCTGAATCTGGCCTTTAAGGGCGATATACGGGCCTCGGGTGCGGTTGGGGCGAACCAATGGCTGTATACGATAGACAACAACGACACGCAGCTGTGGAATGTGGCCGACCCGAACGAACGGCCGCACCTGCTGTATGTATCGTTCCCCTCGCTGAAGGACCCTGAGCATGATGCTGGGCCTGACCTGATGCACACGGGCGAGTGTGTGACGTTTGTAGACTGGTCGCTGTTCAGCCAATGGGCGGGTAGCCGTTTCGGCAGCCGCGAGGAGGCGTACAAGGCCTTTAAGGCGGAGATAGAGGAGCGCCTGCTGGCCGAAATGCGCCTGAGGCTGCCCGAGCTGATGAAGCTGCTGGTGTTCTCTGAGCTGAGCACGCCCCTTACAGCGGTGCATTATGCCAATGCCAACCAAGGGGCCATATACGGCCTGTGCGCCAGTCCTGAGCGTTTCTGCTGCCCCAGCCTGCGGGTGCGCACACCTATAAAGAATTTCCTGCTGAGCGGGGTGGATGTGGCCACGCTGGGGGTGGTGAGCGGAATGACGAGCGGTATATTGGCATCAACGGTGATAGATAAGCGGGCCTACCTGAGGTTGCTCTGAGAGCTGATGCCTATTGGAGGCATAGCTTGAGGGGGCCAGTGCTGTGGCCGTTTGGAATATCGTCAGCATCATTTATTAAAGTGATTCCCTATGATTGTACCAGTCCCAGGGCTCGCTTGGAAATATCTCTATTCATCCTTTTGTCTTGATATCCCGCTTGGGCGGGATAAACTCCAGGATTAAAAACAAGGCTTGTGGACATTTCCCTGCGAAACTCGGGCACGGTCGCTTCCGCACGTTCCGGGCCGTTCGGAAGACCTCACTCTACGGAACACTTCCTGTAGGCTCGCGCACGCTCCCTTACCCCGGTTTCGCAACGGGAAATGTCCAGGCCGCCCAGCGAACTGCTCCGACATCGCAGTCGCATGTAGAGTGCCACTAGTAAGACTGCGGGGGAATTGGGAATTAGACCTAGAACATGGGCGGGGGTTTTAGCCCGCGGTGACAGAGTGCTTCGCTTTGAAACCTCACCCCCAACCCCTCTCCTTGGGAGAGGGGTGACTATATGGAAAGCTTTGCGGTGAGGTTGGGGTTACTGTATTCATCCTTTTGTCTTGATATCCCGCTTGGGCGGGATAAACTCCAGGATCAAAACCCTTCGACTGCGCTCAGGTTGATATAGGGCTCGTTGTCATTTCCCTGCGAAAACTCGGGCACGGTCGCGTCCGCGCGTTCCGGGCCGTTCGGAAGACCTCACTCTACGGAACGCTTCCTGTAGGCTCGCGCACGCTCCCTTACCCCGGTTTCGCAACGGGAAATGTCCAAGGCCGCCCAGCGAACTGCTCCTACATCACCGACCGGCCATTAAGGGTAGGAGATGGCGGATATGGCCGCTGGGGAACAGGGTAGGGAAGGGAACGGGTTGAAACAACAGACCCCGCTTCCCACAGGGGGAAACGGGGTCTGCAATAGGCCGATGGACGGAATCAGTTGCGCATGATGCGCTGGGTGGTGCGGGTGGTGCCATCGTTCACCTCAACGAGGTAAAGGCCGGCCTTGAGGCCGCTCATGTCGTAGTGGACAGTGACGCCATCGCTGCCGTAGGCGCTGGTCTGGGTGTGCACCAGTCGGCCGTTCATGTCATAGACATTGACGCTGATGAGGTCGCTGCTGCCACCGTTCACCATGAGATTCACGATATCGCTGGTCGGGTTTGGGAATGCGGTGAAGGTGAGGGCCATGTCGGCATCGGCCAACTCCTCTTCGCCATCCATACGGCCGGTGCTGGTATAGTTGGTGTTGCTACGCTCGCAGCGGATGGTGTAGGCGGTGTTGCTCGATGCCCCGCTGTAGCCGTACACCTTTACGTAGTAGGTGGCATTGGAACCACCGCTGTTGTAGTACACACCATCGTTGGTGGTGCCGCTGTTCTGCCCGGTGCCGAGGAGGGTGCCGGCTGAGTTGTAGAGCTGCACGTCATAGTCGGCCGGGAGGTTGTAGATGCGCACACGCACCTTTTTCTGGCTTGAAGAGCTGGTGAACTTGAACCAATCGACATCGCCACTGCAGAGTTTCATAGCCGAGTAGGTGGTATTGACCGTGAGGCTCTTGGCGGTGGCGAGGGTCTCGTTGGTCTCGTAGGTATCGTTGGTGCAGGTGGTGGTGGAAAGGGTGGTGAAGGTGGCCGAGCTGCTGAAGCTGCTGCTGCCGCTGGCGCAGGTGGCGCTGACACCCCACTCGTAGTTGGTTCCGGCAGTGAGACCTGTGAGGCTGGCGGCATTGGAGGTGACGGTGCCGGTGCTCCATGTGGTGCTGCCCACTGTACGGTACTGAACGGTGTAAGCTGTAGCCCCGCTAACGGCTGTCCAGCTGAGTGAGGCTGATGATGTGGTGATGCTGGCGGTGGCAAGTCCGGAGGGAGTGCCGCATGTGCCGGGGTTAGCTGTACCGCAACCGTTGCTGCTGAGGAGGCTGATGCGTGCACCGCCCGAGGCGAACAGCGCACCCATGCGTGCCTTTTGCCCGGCTGTGAACATGTACATGCAGGCATCATCGGTGTAGTCCATGTAGTTCATGGTCATCTCGGTGGGCGTGCCGGTGCAGGTGCTGAGGTGCGGGTAGGTTGGGCAACCGTAGTTGGCGGTGTTGTGGGTAGGGGTGTCGCTTACCTGGTCGGTTCCGCATGTGGCATCGCCCCAGATGTGGCGCAGGTTGAGCCAGTGACCCACCTCGTGTGTGGCAGTGCGGCCCTTGTTGAAAGGGGCCGTGGCGGTGCCGGTGTTGCCGAAAGCGGTGTAAGCGCACACCACGCCATCGGTGGCGGCTGCCCCGCCCGGAAACTGGGCGTAACCCAAGAGGCTGGTGCCGAGGTCGCATACCCACAGGTTGAGGTAGCTGCCGGCCGGCCATGCGTCGCTACCGCCCTGAGATGAATACTTCACGTAGTCGTTGGTGGTGAACGAGGTCTTGGTGGTGCTTTTGCGCACTATGCCATTGGTGGCGTTGCCGTTGGGGTCGACACTGGCCAGGCAGAACTGGATCTCGGCATCGGCTGCCACACCGGCAAAGGCCGATGGAATCAGGCTGGCATCGGCATTCAGTTTACGGAAGTCGGCATTGAGGATGTTGATCTGCGACATGATCTGTGCATCGCTGATGTTCTCGGCCGTGGTATTGTACACCACGTGCACCACCACCGGGATGTTGATCACGGCACGGTCGGTGAGTTGGCCGCCCTGAGCAATGAAATTGTTGGTGAAATCTTCGATGCGCTGGAGGTTCTCGCCATAATTGGGATCCTGTTGCAGGAGCATCTCATGGTGTTCCATCACACCGCAGTTGCGCTGTGCAAGCGCTTGGTTGCCACCCAGAGACAAGGCTCCAATGGCCAGAATAGACAGGTAGATCTTCTTCATCGGGTAAAATGAGTTGGATTGTTAAAAGCGTGGGCGAAAGTATAGGAGCCATTGAGACCGACTGCACTCTTTTTGACCAACAACCAAAAGATTCTGAACTGATTATCAACCGTTAGGAAATCGGTTGTGTGCGAGACTTCCGAAGGGTGACATACATCACATGAACGCTTGTTCATATATCCATACGTTTGTGGCGTCAATCAGCAATGGAGAACACCACCGTGTCACACATCACCGAAGCCAAACAGCGCTACGAGCGTATGGCCGATGTACTGCGCACGCTGGCCCACCCCTCGCGTCTGGCCGTGGCCGAACTGTTGGCCGTGCGGGGCGAGATGACTGTGCAGGCCATATCAGAGGCCGTGTGCTGCGAGCAGAGTCTTGTGTCGCATCACCTGACCAAGATGCGCGACCGCGGCCTTTTGCTGATGCGCAAGGATGGCCGCCAGGTGTTCTACCGCCTGAGTGACGACAGCGCCCTTCGCATCATCTCGTGCCTTGAAAACCGCCCGTTGAGATGACCGAGATAATTGGATACGCGGCTGCGGTGCTCATCGGTCTCTCGCTGGGGCTGATAGGCGGAGGAGGTAGCATACTTACCGTGCCTGTGCTGGTGTATCTGTTCCATGTTGATACGGTGAGTGCCACGTCATTCTCGCTTTTTGTTGTCGGGGTCACGGCCCTGGTGGGGGCTGCCGGGGCCTGGCGCAAGGGCCTGATAGATCTGCCGATGGCCGCCATGTTCGGTGCGCCCAGCATAGTGGCAGTGTGGGTGACCCGAAAATTCATCATGCCGATGATTCCGTTGGTGATAGAACTGCCGGGCGGGCACGCCATCACCAAACCCATGTTGCTCATGGGCCTTTTCGCGCTGCTCATGCTGGGTTCGGCCACGGCCATGATCAGAGGGAAAAAGGGCAGTGCGGAGGCCGTGCAGCGAAAGACCCCAGCTGTGCCGATGGTGATCCTTGAAGGCACTGTGGTGGGCGTGCTGACGGGACTAGTAGGGGCCGGTGGCGGTTTCCTCATCATCCCTGCGCTGGTGGTCATGGCCGGATTGGAGATGAAAGTGGCCGTGGGCACCTCATTGCTGATCATCGCATCCAAGTCGCTGATCGGTTTTACGGGCGACCTCGGTCAGATTGACATTCAATGGGCGTTGCTCGGCAGTGTCACCGTACTTGCCATCATCGGGCTGATCATCGGTCAGAGACTGTCTGACCACGTGAGCGGTGACAGACTAAAACCCGCCTTCGGGTGGTTCACGCTGGTCATGGGCCTCTTCATCCTGACCAAGGAACTGACCTGAGACATTGTTGCAGACCGAATAAGACCAGAACATTGACACATCGATTCAGGACGTATGTCCTCTATCTTGAACATCAAACTTAAACAACTAAAAACCATGAAAGTAGAACAGATCTACACCGGATGTCTGGCCCAGGGTGCCTATTACATCGAGAGCAATGGCGAGGCGGCCATCATTGATCCGCTGCGCGAGGTGCAACCCTACATCGCCATGGCTGAGCGCAATGGGGCCAAGATCAGGTACATCTTTGAGACGCACTTCCATGCTGATTTTGTGAGCGGACATGTGGACCTGGCCAAGAAGACCGGGGCGCGGATAGTGTACGGTCCGAATGCATCGTGCGGGTTCGACTGCCTGAGTGCCAAAGACGGTCAGGAGTTCAAGCTTGGCGAGGTGACCATCGTTGCCCTGCACACCCCCGGCCACACGATGGAAAGCACCACTTTTCTGCTGCGCGATGAGAACGGGAAGGATCACGCCATTTTCAGTGGCGACACTCTGTTCCTTGGCGATGTGGGCCGCCCCGACCTGGCTCAGAAGGCCGCAAGCATGACCCAGGAGCAACTGGCAGGGCTGCTCTACGACAGCCTGATGACCAAGATCATGCCCCTGGCCGATGACGTGATCGTGTACCCTGCCCACGGTGCCGGAAGTGCCTGCGGCAAGAACATGATGAAGGAAACGGTGGACACGTTGGGCAATCAGAAGAAGATGAACTATGCCCTCAATCAGCCCAGTAAAGAGGCTTTTGTGACTGCTGTGCTTGACGGGCTCACCACGCCTCCGGGATATTTCGGGTTTAACGTGATGATGAACAAGCAGGGCTACGACAGCATAGACACGGTGATGGAGCGCGGTATGAAGGCGATGAGCGCCACGGAATTCGAACAGGCTGCCGATGCCACCGAGGCCCTTGTGCTTGATGTGCGCACACCTGGCGAATTCGCCAAAAGCTTCATACCGAGGTCAATCAACATCGGGCTGAAGGGCGATTTCGCACCTTGGGTAGGTGCCATGATAGTTGATGTGAAACAGCCGCTGCTGCTGGTGTGCGAACCTGGGCAGGAGCGGGAGTGCATCACCCGTTTGGCCCGTGTGGGGTTTGATCATGTGCTGGGCTTTCTGAACGGTGGGTTTGAGTCATGGAAGGCCGCGGGCAAAGAGGTCGATTCGGTTAATAGGATCACCGCGCAGCAATTTGAGAGCGAGTTTAAGGCCGGGATCACCGTTGTTGATGTGCGCAAACCAAGTGAGTACAATGCCGAGCACGTGGAGGATGCCTACAGCCGCCCGTTGGATTGGATCAACGAGTGGTTCGGGAATCTCGATGCCGATAAGACCTTTTATGTGCACTGTGCCGGGGGCTACCGCAGTATGATCGCGGCCTCTATCCTCAAATCGCGCGGGGTACATAATTTCAAGGAGGTAGATGGCGGATTCAACGCCATAGCCAAGACCACGGCCGTGCCCCGCACCGATTTCATCTGTCAGTCGAAAGTGCTGAAGTGATCTAAATCTGAAACCATGGCATCATTCAAAGAGATCATCTCGTCAGAGAAACCCGTTCTCATCGATTTCTACGCCACCTGGTGCGGCCCGTGCCGTATGATGGGCCCCATACTAGAGGACCTTTCGAAGAAAGTTGGTGACCGGGCCCGCATCCTGAAGGTGGATGTTGACCGCAATCCAGAGGCTGCACGCGCCTATCAGGTGCAAGGCGTGCCCACACTGATGCTCTTCAAGAAAGGCAAAATGTTGTGGCGGCAGAGTGGGGTGGTGCCTGCCGATCAGTTGAGAAAAGTGATCGATCAGCACGTGTGAGGATCAGGATCTGGCAACTGTGACGGGTACGTAGGTCCGGCATGCCGACATTTGCCGTGGCATGAAATTCATTCCCAAGAAGCAGAACCAACAGACCATCGGTCAGGTGCTGCAGCAGTGGCTTAGCGAGCATTCCAATTCGGTACGTGCCACCGAGTCGCGGCTCAAGCTGGCGTGGGCCGATCTTCTGGGGCCTGCGGTAAGTGCTCGCACCACATCAATCAAATTCGGACGCGATGGGCGTCTGCGTGTGAAACTGAGCAGTGCACCATTGCGCAACGAGCTGCTTTACAGCCGATCGCAGATAATGGAGGAGCTGAACCGCACTCTGGGCGAACCATTGGTAAAGGAACTTGACCTGATCTGAACTCCAAAGAATGATCACCGCACAGAACACATCACATATCCTGATGATCAGGCCTGTATCTTTCCGATACAACGAACAGACCGCCACAAACAATCACTACCAGCGCATCATTGACACGGTGCGGCCCGATGAGGTGCAACCGCGCGCCCAGGCCGAATTTGGTGGTTTTGTGGAAGTGCTGCGCAATGCCGGGGTACAGGTGACGGTGGTGGATGATACTGTGGAGCCCGACACCCCCGACAGCCTCTTCCCCAACAACTGGGTATCGTTTCATGCCGATGGCAGGGTCTTTCTCTATCCGATGTTAGCCCCCAACCGCAGGCTTGAGCGGAGGCGGGACATAGTGGATATGCTGGCCCAGACGCACCACGTGCACCAGGTGGTCGACCTTTCGGCACTGGAGGCCGAGGGCGAGATACTCGAAGGCACCGGCAGCATGGTGCTTGACCGCGCCAACAAGGTGGCCTACGCCTGCCTGTCGCTACGTACCACCGACCGTGCGCTCGATGCGTGGGCCGGGCTTTCAGGGTTCAGGGTGGTGAGGTTCACCGCCACCCAAAGGCACGGTGACGGCTACAGCCCCATATACCACACCAATGTGATGATGAGCTTAGGCACCGAACTGGCTGTGGTTTGTGCCGACACCGTGCGCGACCCGGCCGAGCGCGACATGCTTCTCAACAGTCTTAGCAGCTCGGGCCTGCGCATCGTCCTTATTAGTGAGGAGCAGAAGAACTCCTTTGCAGGCAACATGCTTCAGTTGATAGACCGGGAAGGCCATCGGCTCATGGTCATGTCGAGTCAGGCATTCGGTTCGCTCACGTCTGAACAGAAGGAGGAGATAGGACGCAGCAACCGCATCATTCACGCCCCGCTCGATGTGATTGAGACTTTCGGTGGCGGCAGCGCGCGCTGCATGATGGCCGAGGTTTTCCTTCCTGCCAAGGGCTGAGGCATTCAGGCCCTGGTGCGCAGATGGCCGAGGGTTGCCCCGACTATCTGAGCTGTACCGATGCAGGCAATACCGATCATGAACGGCTCGGCATAATATCGCCACCGCATGTCGGTGAAGAATATCAGGCACAGCAAAATATCGGCAGCAATGGGGAGCAGGAGTAACACAATGTTGTAGGTGATTCTCCTTTTGAACATCAACCACAATAGGGAAAGGAAAAAAAGCCCGTGCACAAGCAGGTTGGTCGCATGTGCCGGCCCTTGGAAATTAATGGGCATGAAGAATATGGCCACTTTCCGTATGCTCAGCACCACCTCTTGAAAGGGATGTGTGATGGCCCAGCGGATGGCATGATCCTTTCGGGCGTCCGATTCTTCGAGCTCGTCCATGGCATCAATACCCGAAATGACCTCGCGACTGAACCGATAGTACTCGCTCCCGGGCGAATCCCACCCCCCGAGCCACGACCCGCGGGCCATCTGGCTGTGGCCCTGCATCAGCTCATAGCCCGCCTGAGTACTGATAACATACCGACCGAACTGCCCATGGTTCTTGACAAGAACGGGGATGTTGATGAGAAGGGCGAGCACCACCCCGGCCAATGTAGAGGCCATTGTTCTGAGCAGAACTGTCCGATGCCCCGAAGAAAAAATGGCCCAGATGCCGAAAAGCACCACCATCAGTACACTGATGGCCAGCATCTGATTGCGCACCAAGCACATGGCCATCACCAATAGAACATTGACATACATCGGGGCCGATGATGAACGGTGGGTAAACACACGCATGCATTGCCATAGGTAGAGGATTAAAAGCGGAAGAGCCACCTTCTCGTACCAGAACAACGGGCCGATGTAGAGCGAGTTTGAAGGGTAAAACACGAACAGTCCAACTGCCGTCAATGCGGCCAGAGCACCTGCCCCGGTGGCCCTCAGCATGAAAAAAAGCGACACTGAGGCAGGGATGAAAAGCAGAATGGACAGGTAGTGAATAAAACGGATCCAATACGACTTCGGGATGCCTTCTCGGATTAGCCATTCGTACACGAACACCGGTATTGAGCTGTGGAAGGAGGTCTGCTTGCCATCAAGTGTATATCCGTCACCGGCCACATGATTCTGGGCAACGCGAAAGTTCCGCTCCTCATCAGCATTCATTTCGCCATATCGGTAAACGGGCTGCACCGCTATGATGCGGCACAGGGTGCTCCACACTATCAGCAGTGCCAGCAGTACGCGGGCATACCGATGTGTAAGTGCGTCAATGCCGCTCAGGGTGGCAAGTGCCTTATCCATGGGGCAAACATATCGGTAGCGGGCTCCATATCCTCAGTCAATTCAGAGATCGGGCAGATCGGTATTTTCGCGCCATGCCGAGTAGAGGGATGATCCTGGCCGCAGCGCTCGGACTGCTGGCTTTGACAGGTGTGTACTGGAATCACTTTGACAACGGATTCCATTTTGACGATATGCATACCATAGTAAAGAACGCGGCCATTAGCGACCTGAGTAACCTGCCGCGGATCTTTGCTGATGCCACCACTACCAGCAGCCTGCCTCTGAATCAGGCCTACAGGCCCATGGTAACGGCACTCAATACCATTGATTATGCACTTGGCGATGGTGTGAAGAGCACCAGGTGGTATCATATCCATATTTATGCTGAGTTTGTGCTGCTGCTCATACTGCTATGGGCGGTAGGGAGCACGGTGGTTCAACGCCTCTCGAGCATCGATGGCCGTTGGGTAATGCTGCTTGCAACGGGTCTGTTCGCCTTTCATGCCACAGTGCCAGAGACGATCAACTACATCATTTCGCGCAGCGATGAACATTCCACCTTGCAGGTGCTGCTGGTTTTTGCATGTCACCTCTGGCTGCCGGGCCGCTGGAGGCTTTTGGCCCTTCTGCCTCTGGCACTGGGAATACTGACCAAACCTACTGCTGTTATGGCTGCTCCGTTGCTCGTGCTGTACGAGTGGCTGCTGGCCATGGGCCCCGCTAACGCAGTTGTCACTGCTAAGGGCAAGAAGATCATTGCAGCACAGCGCCCTTCATTATCCAATAGGTTGGTCGGGGTGATCAAGGCGACATGGCCCCATTTGGTACTTGCTATTGGAATGTTCCTTTTCTCGCGCAGCATGTTTGCACCGACATGGAACCCGAGCGACCTGAAAATGGCCGATTACCTGCCATCGCAACCTTACGTTGTATTCCTGTATGTGCGGTTCTTCTTTTTCCCTATCGGGATAAGTGCTGATACTGATCTGGATCCGGCCACCGCGACACAAGGTGCCCACGTGGCCATCGGAATCGGAGTCATATTGGCCATGTTGTGGCTTGCCGGGGTGTGTATGCGTAGGCCCGATACACGACCTGTAGCCTATGGTATCCTGTGGTTCTTTATCGCTTTGGCTCCCAGTTCCAGTTTCATTGCGTTGGCCGAGCTGATGAATCATCACCGCACATTCTTCCCCTACATCGGGCTGGTATGGGCTGTTTGCTGGGGCGGTTGGCTCGTGGCACGGCACTTGGCATCCGAGCGGGGCATGGCCTGGGCCCCTCACGTAATGATCGGCATCGGGCTTCTGGCCATTGCATGCAATGCATTCGGCTCGTATCAGCGCAACGAGGTGTGGCACAACAGTCTTTCGCTGTGGAAGGATGTGACAGAGAAGAGTCCGCGGAACGGACGCGGCATGATGAACTATGCCGTGGGCCTGATGAACGCGAGCCGCTACGAAGAAGCATACACCTACCTCGACCGCGCTACCAGGTCGAACTACTCACGGCATCCTTACCTGTATGTCAATCTGGCCATTGCATCAGAGATGATCGCCATGAAAAAGGGAGATGAGAAGCTCCTTGCCAAAGTGGAGGATTACTACAGGACTTCTATCTCCATGGGGCCGAATTACCCCGATTGTTATTATTTCTACGCCAAATGGCTGTATGCTAAAGGTCGTGTGCCCGAGGCGCAGTACAATAACCGAATGGCACTACAGCTCAGTCCAGTGCATGCGCTTGCACTTGATCTGATGAAAAAAGTGGATGCCACAGCAGATTTATCCCTGCAACAGGCCGAGAACAAGGTCGCGTCTGAGCCGAGTGTGGACAACCTGATCGGACTCAGTCTGCAACAGTACCTCGCGGGCCGGTTTGAAGATTGCATCGCCACCTGCCACAAGGTGCTTGCTCTTGACCCGAAAAATGCCAAGGCTTACAATAATATCTGTGCTGCGAATAACAAGTTGAGCCGGTTCAACGAGGCCATTGAAGCCTGCGAGCTGTCGTTAAAGTTTGACCCTTCAAGCCGATTGGCCAAAGGGAACCTCGATTGGGCCAAGTCGAGGAAGGCTGCACTCAAACCTCAGTAGCCGTAGTAGGCCATCTCTGGGCCACAGATTCTGTCAAAAGTCTTTTTTTGCGCTGATATCCACTCAGCATAAGGGGCAAATGCCCTGCGCGGGGTGTCGTTCACTACCACCTGTGCACGCTTTGCCCAGATTTCAGGTTCGGTCTCCAATCGCAGATGGCGTGTAAGGCGGTCATAAGCCCCTTCATCGCACAGAATCTCTTCAAACTTGAAAGTATGCTGCACGGTGGTTCGGAGGTAGCGGTTGTCGGCAGCCCAGAGCCAACAGACCTGCCCGAATCGCCCCAAGGTATGCCATTCAGGTAGCAGCGGGTCGTCATCGGGCGGGAAGATGACCGCTGCCATGGGGTCCTTTGGTCCGAAAATCTCGCGAGACATAAGCGACCGGACGGTCTGCCTTGGGTCGCGCACGACATGGAAATACCGTGCATGTGGCAGCGTCTCTATAAGTGCAGCAGCATGTCTGCGCAAGAAAGGGTTCACTTCACCGTAGGTCGCAGGGTGACCGGCTGTGCGCAACATGGCCTCGGCAAGTCGGTACCTGACCACATGATCAACCGTTTTCTCAGGAGCCCGAAGGGCCTGGGCATAGAACCAGTAATCGTTCACATTCGCCTCGTGGTGTATGGCAGCATCGGTTGTGCCGCGCGCCAGCAGGTCAGCAAGGAATGTGGTGCCCGACCTATAGATCCCGAACCCGAAGAACACATTGCGGCTATTGAACCACTCTTTGGTCTCCGTATTTTTTTCTCGCATCAGAGCCTCCACACGCCTCACATCGCTCTCGGCACGCAGGCGGAGTGCTGTTCGCGCTGCAAGGTTGAACAAAGGCAGCCTCACCGGACTGTAGCGGTAGGCGTCCATAATTCGGGTGTACCATTGCTTGGGCGCTATGCCTTTGCCTTCATTCATCTATCCCTTTCTTGCGCAAATAGCTCAATTGCTCGGCCAACAGTCCGAGAAAGAGAAAAAGGAGACCGGTGGTGAACCCCAACATGGCAGCTATGCTGAGTCCGCGATGGTTGACCAGATAGATGGCCACACCCCATGCAACGGAGACCGCCATGAACATCAGGGCCACGGGCACGAACACACGGAGCGGGTTGAAAAGGATGACAATGTTCAGGATCTCCTTGACCGTGTCGAGTGCGGTCATGGTGCTTATCGTGCTCCTTCCGGTGCTTCGGGGCCTGAGATTGATCGGAAATTCCACTACCCGTTGCCTTTGCCAGATGAATACAAGCCCGATGGTGTCTGAATAGGCCATCTGATCGGGGCATAGGCCCATGTACCGCCTTGCCAGATCCGTACGGTACAGTTTCATGCCAGAGTTGATATCCTTGATAGGAACCGGCATCAGGACGCGCGCGAACCAACGGATGAGCCGTTTGCCTATGCTGCGATACAGACTGGCATCGGTATGGTGGGTGCGGTCGCCTACCACCATGTCGGCATCTGTGCGGATGGCCTCGTCCAACAACCTGTCAATATCAGCAGGGTCGTGCTGTCCATCGGCATCTACGGTTATCACCCATTGGCCCGTGGCCGCTCTGATCCCACTTTTAATGGCACCTCCGTATCCTCGGTTCAGCTTATGGTGCACAGCGATAAGCTCACCTGAGCGGGCATGTTGCGCAAGGATCTGTGCCGTCCCATCGTTCGAACCATCGTTCACCACCACGAGTTCATGCCCTTTTTCGGTACAATGCCTGATCAGTTCCGGGAGGAATTCTGCCAAAGAATGCTCCTCGTTGTATGCCGGAACCACCACCGTCACCTTATCCATCAGCCTTTTTTTCGCCCTTCAATGATAATAATTGTGCAGGAAATCGCCTGTTCATAAGGGTTTTCAAGCCATTCGCAGTTTATCTTCGTCTCTTTGTCTGATCGCACGTGTTCGCATCGGAGTTTTTTCCAGTTTTGCGCGCGTTTTCAGAACCGGGGGGGGATTCACATTTCAAAGAAATTTTCGGGACACCGATAGAAACATCCGCATCACTTACCTTAGTGGTGAACAGATAAGAAGGAAAGAATGGAGACAGTGGCAGTTGGCACCGACCTCAAAGAGGCGTTGTACAAGCATTTCGGGTTCAAGTCGTTCAAGGGCGCCCAGGAAGAGATAATAACCAGCCTGCTCAATGGGCGCGACACATTCGTGATAATGCCCACAGGCGGGGGCAAGTCGCTTTGCTACCAGCTGCCGGCATTGCTGCTCGAGGGCACGGCCATTATCGTGTCGCCCCTTATAGCGCTGATGAAGAATCAGGTGGACAGCATCCGGAGCTTCGGCACCGATGACGGGGTGGCCCACTTCCTTAACTCATCGCTCTCGAAAGCTGAGATAGACAAGGTCAGGGCAGACCTCACCTCGGGCCGTGCCAAAATGCTGTTCGTTGCGCCAGAATCGCTCAACAAGCAGGAGAACATCGATTTCCTGAAAGGGGTGCGCATCTCGTTTGTGGCCATTGATGAGGCTCACTGCATATCGGAATGGGGGCACGATTTCCGCCCGGAATACCGCAAGTTGCGGCCTATGATCGAGACCATCGGCAATGTGCCTGTGATGGCCCTCACGGCCACCGCCACGCCCAAGGTGCAGCAGGATATACAGAAGAACCTTGGCATGACCGATGCCGATGTGTTCAAGCTCTCGTTCAATCGCGACAACCTCTATTACGAGGTTCGGCCCAAGACGAGCGAGGTGATAAAGGACATAATCAAGTACATAAAGACCCAGCCTGGCAAGTCGGGCATCATTTACTGCCTCAGCCGCAAAAAGGTTGAGGAATTGGCCGAGACACTGGTGGTGAACGGTGTGAAGGCGCTGCCTTACCATGCCGGACTTGAGGCCGCGGTGCGGGCACGGCATCAGGACCAGTTCCTAATGGAAGAGGCCGATGTGATAGTTGCCACCATCGCATTCGGAATGGGCATCGATAAGCCCGATGTGCGTTTTGTCATCCACCACGATATCCCCAAGAGCCTCGAGGGTTATTATCAGGAGACCGGCCGCGGAGGTCGCGATGGGGGAGAGGGCAACTGCATTGCGTTCTACAGCTACGATGACATTCAGAAGCTGGAGAAGTTCATGAAGGGCAAGCCCATTGCCGAACAGGAAATAGGTAAGCAACTGCTACAGGAAGTGGTGGCCTATGCCGAGACATCCGTATGCCGCAGGAGGTATCTCCTGTATTATTTCGGTGAAGAGCTCAAAGGCGATAATTGCTGCGCCTGCGACAACTGCAACAATCCGAAGAAGAAAGAAGAGGCTCAGGAGCAGATGGTGCTGCTACTGCAGACCGTGAAGGCCGTGAAAGAGAAGTTCAAGGCCAAACACCTGATAAGCGTGCTCGTTGGCTCGGCCACCGCCACGGTGAAACAGTATAAGCATGACCGGATCGAAGAGTTCGGGGCTGGATCCGATCAGGGCGAGGCATATTGGAACGCTCTCATCCGTCAGGCTATTATCGCCAATTTCCTTATTAAGGATATTGAGACATACGGTCTGTTGCGCCTGAGCGCAGAAGGCAACTCCTTTATAAAGCGTCCCGATTCGTTCATGATGACCCGCGACCACGATTATGAGGCAGTGGGCGATGATGATGATATAGTGACCAAACAAGGTGGCGGTGGCGGAGGAGATGCCTTTGACGAGGTGTTGCTCAAACTGCTCAAGGACCTGCGCAAGAAGATTTCGAAAGAGCACAACCTGCCTCCGTTCGTCATATTCCAAGATCCATCTCTTGAGGATATGGCCATCCGCTACCCGATTAACATCGAGGAGCTGAAGGATATTACCGGAGTCGGACCCGGTAAGGCACTCAAATTCGGTGGTCCTTTTGTCGAACTCATCTCAGGTTATGTAGAGGAAAATGAGATTGAGCGCCCGCAAGACATGGTCGTCAAGAGCGTGGTGAAGAAGTCGAGCAACAAGGTGTACATCATTCAGGGCATCGACCGTAAACTCGACCTTGAGGATATGGCTGAGGCCAAAGGCATGGAAATGAACGACCTGCTGAACGAGATTGAGAGCATCGTGGCTTCGGGCACCAAGGTCAATCTCGACTATTACATAGAGAAGGTGATAGACGAGGACAAGCAGGACGAGGTGTACGAATACTTCCGCGAGGCAAACTCTGACAGTATTGAGGATGCTCTGAACGAGTTGGGCGAGAACGATTACTCTTCAGAGGAGGTGCGCCTAATGCGCATCAAGTTCATTTCCGAATTCGGTCACTAAGGGCCAGAGTGATTCAAGGTGAAAGGCTGGCCTGAATGGTTGGCCTTTCATTTTTTATTGACTGATGTTCTGACATCAAACTTGTATGTGGGTGATTGATGTCACCGATGAGGAGGATTAAGGAGGTCATCTTTGGCAGGCGATGAATACAGATAAGGTAGTCCGGCTGATCATTGTCTGTGCCTTGTGCATTGGCTCTGCTACGGCTATCGTATTGGTATTTGAGCAATTCAATCATTGAACCTTTAAATCATCAAAGACCATGAAAACGAACGTAGGCAACATTGACCGTGTCATCCGTGTGGTACTTGCACTGGTATTTGCGGCCCTGTATTTCACAGCCACAATAACAGGTACAGTAGGTATGGTACTGCTTGTCCTCGGGGGTGTTTTTCTGGGCACCGCAGCCATTGGGTTCTGCCCTATTTACTCATTGGTGGGGCTGAATACGTGCCCGGCCGATAAGAAGTGATCAATTGCCTTTAGGCCTCTGTGTGCTACCGTTGCGGTAGCGCTTTGCATATGCCTTTGCTGTAGGCAGGTATTCGCGGATTTCTTGTGCCCTTGAGGCAGGGTCGGGGTGTGTACTGAGGAATTCGGGTGGACGCGCGCCTCCGACCTTGGCCATGCGGTTCCAGAAATCGGGCGCGACATCAACGTTATAACCCGCCATGGCCGCGAAAACCAGGCCCATCTTATCAGCCTCGCTCTCGTGGGTCCGCGAGAAAGGAAGAATCACCCCTACGCTGGCACCGAGGCCATAGGCCTGAGCGAACAACTGTCGGGTCTGCTCGGGTTTCTGAGACAATGCCAGATCAATGGCCATAGCACCGGTCTGTGCTAACAAGGCCTGACTCATCCGTTCATTTCCGTGCCGCGCTATGGCATGTGCCACCTCATGTCCCATCACTACAGCCATGGCATCTCTGTCCTTTGCTATGGGCAGTATTCCTGCGTAGAAAACCACTTTGCCACCGGGCATGCACCATGCGTTTACCTCGTTGCTCTCAACGAGGTTGAATTCCCACTTGAAACCTGCCACACGGTCGCCTGCACCCTTGGCACGAAGGTACTTGGTTGCGGCCGCGGCAATTTTCTCGCCCACCTCTCGCACATCGCGGGCACGGGCATCAGATTGCGGCACCACCTTGTGCTGCTGCAGGAACTGGCCGTATTGGCTCAATGACATGCTCATCATCTGACTCTCAGGCAGCAGGTTCATCTGCTGCCTGCCGGTTATGGGCACAGTGGCGCAGGCCGATATGAGCAGTATAGAGAAAACTCGAAGGAACCGCATGGAGTGCATTTCAGGTTGATAAAATGAGGAGATCTGTTTGAAACGAGATGTATAGGGTTCAATTATAAAGTCCCAGTTTGGAAGCCAGAAATAGGTAGGATTATTTCAATAAATTGGTCAACATAGATTTGAAATAGAGCCAAAGCATCATTTCGGATGGTAGATGGCCTTGGCTTCTTTCATTATTTTCTCTCGGTCAAGTGTCATGACCTTGGTCTTCTGGTCGGCATACAGCTGCATCTGGTCGGTGTAATGTGGGCTATCGGGCCTGCTTGAGGCCCCGAAGGGATGCAAGGTCTCAATGTGCGGATAGCGCTGCCCTTTTTTCCAATGTGCAAAATGAACGTACGAATCTGCCACATATGGGTTGAACGTACCGTTCTCTCCCGGTTTATTGTAGTTGGCGGCCAGTGCATCACCGAATCCGTTCAGTGGTAGGTTAACACCCGGACGTACATGTCTTTGCAGGTCGCCCAAGGTGACAAGTCTCCCACCGAAATACTTGTCCAGATGCTCTTTGGCCTGACGGGCAGCTTTGATATAATCGTCCTCTGTTACTTTTATCGGCCGTTTGAAATCGCTATCGCCAAGGTGCAGATTGTCAAACACTTTCTGGAAAACGAGGAGGAATGAACCAGCTCCGATGCTCGTGTGAACCGCAGCCCCGTCCCATGTGCCTATGGCCGAAAGTATCAGTTCAACATCAGGATATTTATGTGGCGGTATGTGGAATAGATTCTCAATGCTCTCGTACATCCTACTGCACGATTTTACATTGTAATCAAATTTAATGTCCTTCATCCTATCAAAAGATACCTTATCAGTAAGCGCAAGCAACTCCATGAATCTGGTTGCACGGTTGTTATCGCCCATATCGTTGTCAAACCCAAAATAATCTGGCCAGTCAGTTATTTTCCGTTGTTCTTCCTTACAAGTGGCATTTGTAGGCAGATTATTCGTGTTAAACACATAACCGCACTTGGGCTCGATGTATTGAACCAGATCTTGTGTCGGGTGAAACTCATTCCACAATGTGGCGCTGCTGTTGGTGCCTACCACGTCTCGATAGTTAAATGACGGGTTCCTTTTTGGTACCAATGCATTATTGATAAAGAAAACGGTGTCGTTCTTATCAGCGTAGATAATATTGAATCTTCCAGCCTGATTCATGCTTACCGCTCTGTAAAATTCAGTGAAATTGGTTGCACGGTTCATTCTATACCATTGCTCGCCCAATCTCGCTCTTTCATTCGCTCCGAACTTCACAGCATAGAACTCACCGCTCTTCGACTTCAATGTGGCTCCTGCAACGCTCCAATAGGTCATCTTTCTAACTGGGATCACCATGCCTTTCAACTTCACTTTAAGCCATATTGGACGCTTCTCCAGCTTGCGCCATTCGCCATTGAAGCGGTAAGTTTCTTTTTTAGTGGGATGCATCTCCAATTTGAAGACATCTACAAGGTCGAGGTGATTGAACGTGTGCGACCACCCAAGATTCTCATTGCTGCCGAGGAATATGCTTGTACCACCCGGAAACATTGCTCCATGTATGTTAAGTCCCTGATCGCTGCACAGATGTGCCTCGTACCATGAGAATGGTCCCTCCACAGGTTGGTGCGGATTGATGCATAACATGGTGCTGCCATCTTCGGTCTTATTGCTGTTGAATGCAAAGGCATTTGAACCATATGGCACTTCTTTCTCATCAAATTTCCCTTCCACTATTTTGCCCACTGCACCTTGGGCAAATGAAATGGCGCTCATGGCAAAGACATAGGCCGTTAATATGTCTTTCGGCTCCACCGGGAAGGTTCCTTTGACCCTAACCTCTTTCGGATGGGCCTTTGCAAATGCATTGAGTCCTTGGCAATATCCTTCGAGGTAACGCACGAAATCTGCACCTACTTCATGATACTTCTCGTCAACGACTTTTCTGGCACCGATGGCATGAACGAAAAAATCGCGTTGTGCGCCTTCCACCCCCCACAATCTGCCCGAAAGTTGTTTGGCACTTACAGCCAGTTCCTGAACGGTGAAGAAATTGTCTTCGGCATTGGCCCAGGCCAGTCCGTAGGCTACATCGGCATCGGTTTTCCCGAAAATGTGCGGAATGCCCCAACTATCGCGCAGAATGGTCACATCATCAATATTGACAGGCTTCCCAAAATCCTGGGCACATGTCTGTGTGACCGTTGCAATCAGTGCGGAAAAGAAAATCAGTACTCTCATTCTAAGGAAAGATGGGTTGAAGGGCTGCGAATTTCGGCTGTCGCGCCACTAATCCCACCGTAGATGGCACACAGATGCTGTGCCTGTCACGAAATTCGTGAACTTGACTTTTTCAGGCCTTGGCCAATTCGAGCACTGTGATCTCCGGTGCAATGCCCACCCGCCCCATGTAGCCGATGAAACCTAGGCCCCTGTTCACATTGATGTGCTGACCGTCTTTCTCATATAGCCCGGCCCATTGCTTGTACACATATTGCACTGGGCTCCATTTGAAGCCAGGAATCTCGATACCGAACTGGAATCCGTGGGTGTGGCCGGATAGGGTGAGTTGTATATCAGTACGTTGCCCTGTTACCTGTGCTTCCCAATGGCTCGGGTCGTGACTCAATAGCAATTTGAAAGAGATGTCCTCGGTCCCTTTCAGCGCATCGTCCAGTCGGCCATATTTCGGGAAACGCATAGCAGCCCCCCAGTTCTCCACCCCAAGAACAGCCATCCTGCTCCCGTTGCGTTCAAGCGTGCGATGTTCATTGAGTAATATGTCCCAACCGGCTTCACGGTGAAGGCCTATCAGACGCTTCAAGTTTGCAGCCTTAGCTTCTTCACTCTCCCAAGGCACATAGTCGCCATAGTCGTGATTTCCGAGGATGGAGTACACTCCCATGGGCGCCTGAAGCCGCTTGAACTGATTGATGAAAGGCATGGCCTCATCTGCGACATTGTTCACCAGATCGCCTGTGAAAACAATCAAATCAACCGTCTCTCTCTCTATGATATCGAAGGCTTTGGCCAATAGTTCTTCAGATGCGAAACTTCCACTGTGCATATCGGATATCTGCAGGATTTTCATGCCTTGTAGACCATTGGGCAGGTCTCTTATCGGCACTTTATGGCGAACAATCCGGAAGTCAAATGCCGTGCGGGCCATGCCATACAGCATACTCACAAATGGCAGACTAAAGAGACCTATAGCTATGTTGCTGACGGCTTGCCTCCTTCCTGGAAGTGACTCTGCACCGTTTTCCCAGATTTTGGGTAAGATCCATGTCATAAATCGCACTGCATCAGCCAATAACAGAAAGACAAGACTAATGAGTTTCGGGGCGATGAGAACGAGGAATGCACTGAAAATGTAGTATTTGAAAGTCCGAGCCGAAGTGCGGTCAGAAGCAGCCCAAAAGGCCGCGAGATATGTAGTTGCAGTAATTAGTACGTACAAGCCTATCAGGATAGTAGAGAATCGAGGAAATATATTCAATATCAGTCCCCTAACAAAATAGAACGAATATGCCTCGATTAGAACGAGCAACAGAATAGGGATGAGGAGTCGGGTCACGCGGTGGTGTGTTTTGATTCGATCAATGAGACAATCTCAGGTTGAGAAAGTTCGACAGGCACATCATTTCAACAGTCGTTCGTAGATTTTTCATAGACGAGCAGTAGAACTCAGCTACATAATGGATAAATTTGGCAACGATAGGTAATCCACCTCCAATCCTAGGAAGATGATTCGATTATACTCTCGGGCCCTTGCTGTAATTGGGTTCACTGCTTCGTTGCCGATTGTTTCGCTTGCTCAGTTCGTTGTTCACAACAATGGCGCTCAGGCGTATGTGAGGCCCGGCTGCGTGGTAAGCATACGCACCGGTAACCTGGAGAATGCCTCTGGCAACTTCAGTAACAGCGGAACTGTTACGGTCGAAGGTGATGTGGTGAACGGAGGTGACCTGAATGGTGGTGGGACTACTGGGCAGTTCAATGTGCGTGGTAACTGGGTCAACGATGCAACTTTCATTGCCGATCAGACCACGGTGGCACTGAACGGTGGTAACCAAAGTATTGCTGGTACAGCAATCAGTAGTTTCTATAACCTCGACCTGCAGGGCACGGGCATCAAGAGCCTCGGTATAAATGCAGGTGTGGCGAATGAATTGCGCCTTAATAACAGGGAACTTGCCACACAGGCCAATGTGATGCACGTTACCAACACTGCGACTGCTGCCATTTCGTATACAACAGGGTTTGTAAGCAGTACAGGCAGTGGCCGTCTGCGTTGGGATATGGCAGGTACGGGGCCTTACATCTTCCAGGTTGGCAGTAGTGTGGGCACCCCTAGGGTCCGTCCGGTCCGCCTCGATCCTGCAGGTGCGGCAGTTTCATATTCGGTTCGGTTTGCCAATACCAATCCTTCAACCGAAGGATACAGCATTGCCCAATTGGCTACTGGCGTATGTCAGGTCAACAGCCAATTCTACCACCTCATAGAACGAACTGCTGGTACTGCTTCAACTGGAATTACCCAATATTATAATTTGGCTCAGGATGGCAACTGGAACGATGGTGTGCACTGGAATCCATCGAATCAATGGCAGGATCAGGGCAGTACTAATTTGGGAAGCACAGGTACGTATAGCACTGTAAATATCCCCGTCTGGAACAACTTCTCCATACCTGCCTTTGCGCTTTCGCGGCCTTCGCCCTCGGTGAACCTTAGCGGTCTTCCAACGAGCTCATGTCAGAATGGGGCAACTGCATCGCTTACTGCCACCCCTGCCGGGGGAACATTTTCCGGGCCCGGCATTCTGAGTCCCAGTACAATATTCAATCCGGCCGCTGCTGGAATGGGAACCCATCTTATCAACTACACTTTCACAGATGCCAGTGGTTGTAGCGGCAGCGATGTCGATACTGTTCAGGTTTATGCCGCACCTCTTGTTGCACTTAACATCAGTGGCCCACCGAGCTTCTGCGCTGGCGATAGTATCCAGATCGGGGCTACTCCAGGTTTTGCCAGCTATGTTTGGAACAATTCAGCTACCAACGATACTATCTCGGTCACTCAGGGCGGTCAATATTCTGTAACCGCTACAGATGACAACGGATGCTCTGCCACTTCTGCAAATGCCAACATCACTGTGTATCCGACTCCTTCACCTGTTATAACATCCAATGACCCACTGGAGTTCTGCCATGGTGAGTCGGCTCTTCTTACAGTGGGCAACAACTATTCGGCTTATGAATGGAGCAATGGGGCTGTCACCTTCAGTACAGTTGTGACGGATGCCGGAATGTATGCCTGTACCGTAACCAATCAGTATCTGTGCACCGCCACAAGCGATTCAGTTGAGGTTACGATCCTTGACGGAGTTACTGGAACAATTCAGGCAGATGGAAACTCCATGTGGGTGGAGCCGGCAGGGTCAGATTATCAATGGTTCCTTAATGGCACCCCCATTCCCGGTGCAACAGGCCAGTACTATCAAGCTACCCAGAGCGGGAATTATTCAGTTAATTATTCATCTGATAATGGTTGTCCATCAAATAGTTATATTCTTGAATTCACCTACATAGGTGTGGGCGAGATCGGTCCATTCACTGATCTTAGCCTTTATCCCAATCCTGGTAATGGTGAGATTTACATTGAAGGTTCACTTCGCGATGCACGTGCCGTTGAAATCTCGGTATATGACATTGTTGGACGTTCAGTTCTACCCACAAAGTACCTATCCAGTTCGGTTCAGGTTCGCACTAAATTGGACCTTATCGAATTCGCTAAGGGCGTTTACATGATACGCGTTCAAGCGGGTGCTGAAGAAGTCGTGTTCAGGTACGTACGCGACTGATTACATCCTTGGAAATTCTAATTTTTTGTCCCTAATCATCTCCCCGATGAAAAGATTAATTACCTCGATTGCTGTTCTTTTCTGCGTGAATGAGGCCATCGCACAGAACAACATGGGTATCGGCACTAACAACCCGAATCCCAGTTCAGTCCTTGAGCTTCAGGCCACAGATAAGGGGCTTTTGATTCCGCGTATGACCACGACTCAACGTGTGGCCATAGCAAATCCTGCTACTGGTCTATTGGTATTTGATACCACTACCAACGGCTTTTGGTATTTCAATGGGGTGATATGGGTTCAGTCCATAGGGCCTCAAGGTCCGCAAGGTCCTCAAGGTGCTGCTGGTGCTGTAGGGGCTCAAGGCCCTGCCGGGCCAGCAGGTGCTATTGGCCCACAGGGTCCTGCGGGTGTAGCTGGTGCCGCAGGGGCGGCTGGTCCACAAGGAATTCAAGGCATAGCCGGTCCGACCGGTGCTACGGGTTCAACCGGCCCTCAAGGTCCAGTTGGTGCTACTGGTCCTGCTGGCCCACAAGGCCCAGCCGGAACTGACGGATTGAACGGGGCCGATGGCGCTACCGGCCCAGCTGGAGCAACTGGCCCTGTTGGCCCACAAGGTCCTGTCGGAGCTGCCGGTCCGCAAGGCCCTGCCGGAGCAGATGGACTGAACGGTGCCGATGGAGCCACCGGCCCTGCTGGTCCTGCGGGTGCCACCGGTCCAGCCGGTCCCCAAGGCCCTGCCGGAGCTGACGGATTGAACGGTGCTGATGGGGCAACCGGTCCTGCTGGCCCACAAGGTCCTGCTGGAGCTGATGGATTGAACGGAGCAGATGGAGCAACTGGTCTCGCTGGTGCTACCGGTCCTGCCGGTCCGCAAGGCCCTGCTGGAGCTGATGGAATGAACGGTGCCAATGGAGCAACTGGCCCTGCTGGCCCTCAAGGCCCTGCTGGAGCTGATGGACTGAACGGTGCCGATGGAGCAACTGGCCCCGCTGGCCCACAAGGCCCAGCCGGAGCTGATGGACTGAACGGTGCTGATGGGGCAATCGGCCCTGTTGGCCCACAAGGCCCTGCCGGAGCTGACGGATTGAATGGAGCAGATGGAGCAACCGGCCCAGCCGGCCCCGCTGGTGCTACCGGTCCTGCAGGCCCACAAGGTCCTGCTGGAGCTGATGGATTGAACGGAGCAGATGGAGCAACTGGCCCTGCTGGTCCTGCTGGTGCCACCGGTCCAGCCGGTCCCCAAGGCCCAGCCGGAGCTGATGGATTGAACGGTGCTGATGGGGCAATCGGCCCTGTTGGCCCACAAGGCCCTGCCGGAGCTGACGGATTGAATGGAGCAGATGGAGCAACCGGCCCAGCCGGCCCCGCTGGTGCTACCGGTCCAGCCGGTCCCCAAGGCCCAGCCGGAGCTGATGGATTGAACGGTGCTGATGGGGCAATCGGCCCTGTTGGCCCACAAGGCCCTGCCGGAGCTGACGGATTGAATGGAGCAGATGGAGCAA
>JBIKWM010000040.1:0-27658 GCA_044356305.1 Flavobacteriales bacterium | reverse complement strand
ACAGAAACACTGAATGCACTGAATGCACTGGAAGGAGAGTTTTTGCCGCAGATTCGCAGATTTAGGAGGATTTCGTTTACCGCAAAGGGCGCGGAGGGAGAGACGCAAAGGGTGGGAGCGGGGATGAAAGGAATGTGGGACATGAGAGACGGTGGGGGCAGGTGGGACAGATAGGACATGAGGGTAAGTGATATGGGAAGGCGGGGGAGGGAAGAATTACGAATGAGGAATTAGGAATTGAAAATGAGGAGGCGGTGGTGGGAAATGGGGGGTTATGTGCCGAAGAGACACGAGATTAACCGCAAATGGTGCGGAGGGAGAGACGCAATGGGCGGGGAGATGAAGAATATGTATTGTCGCGGTGGGCGATTGGCGGATTGAGGAGGATTTGCAACCTGAAGGTTGAGGAGTGTTTGCCACAGAAACACTGAATGCACTGGAAGGAGAGTTTTTGCCGCAGATTCGCAGATTTAGGAGGATTTCGTTTACCGCAAAGGGCGCGGAGGGAGAGACGAAAAGGCGGAGGCATACTGTCCATCACCTTTACAAACAAGGCGGCCGCAGAGATGCGCGACTGCGTGGTAGGTACCCTGCGCGGCCTCTGCCCCATCGCCCTGTTGAGGCCCCAATGTCCGGCAGTGTTGGCAAGGCGTTGAAAAGTTGAAGGAAGGCTGTCGGAGCCTTTGGTATAAATCCTACATTCGCGGCCTGAAAAACGAACCCTCCAGAAGCACTCAGAGCATGGCGACCATGAAAGGAAAAGTGGCTCAGATCATCGGCCCGGTGATTGACGTTTCTTTTGACACCACGAACGGTGAACTACCGAAGATTCTTGATGCCCTTGAATTGACGCGCCCTGACGGTGCGGTTGTTACACTCGAGTGCCAGCAGCACATAGGTGAGGACACTGTGCGCGCCATTGCGATGGACAGCACCGATGGTGTGAGCCGTGGCACAGAGGTGCGTGCCATGGGTGCGCCCATCACGATGCCGATAGGCGATGCCATCAACGGCCGCCTGTTCAATGTGGTAGGTGAGGCCATTGACGGCCTGCCGCAGATACCACGCACGGGCGGATATGCCATTCACCGCCAGCCACCGAAGTTTGAGGACCTGAGCACTGCCACGGAGGTGCTGCTGACGGGTATCAAGGTTATCGACCTGATTGAGCCATATGCCAAAGGGGGCAAGATCGGTCTGTTCGGTGGTGCCGGTGTGGGCAAGACGGTACTGATCCAGGAGCTGATAAACAACATTGCGAAGGGCCACGGTGGTCTTTCGGTATTTGCCGGTGTGGGCGAGCGTACCCGCGAGGGGAATGACCTGATGCGGGAGATGATCGAGGCCGGCATCATCAGCTATGGCGAGGAGTTCAAGCACAGCATGGAGCATGGTGGCTGGGACCTGAGCAAGGTGGACATAGAGAAGCTGAAGGAAAGCAAGGCCACCTTCGTGTTCGGGCAGATGAACGAGCCCCCGGGTGCCCGCGCCCGTGTGGCCCTGTCGGGTCTGACCATGGCCGAGTACTACCGCGATGGCGATGAGAAGTCGGGCGGTAGGGACATCCTTTTCTTCATCGACAACATCTTCCGTTTCACCCAGGCAGGTTCGGAGGTGTCGGCACTGTTGGGCCGTATGCCATCGGCCGTGGGTTACCAGCCTACACTGGCCAGTGAAATGGGTCTGATGCAGGAGCGCATCACCTCAACGAAGCGCGGTTCCATCACTTCGGTACAGGCGGTGTATGTGCCTGCCGATGACCTGACCGACCCTGCGCCTGCGACCACCTTCTCGCACCTTGATGCCACCACGGTACTGAGCCGTAAGATAGCTGAGCTGGGTATCTACCCTGCGGTTGACCCGCTCGACTCTACCTCGCGCATCTTGACCGAGGCCATTGTGGGCAGCGCACACTACCGCTGCGCCCAGCGTGTGAAGGAGATACTGCAGCGCTATAAGGAGCTGCAGGACATCATCGCCATCCTGGGTATGGACGAACTGAGCGAGGAGGACAAGCTGGTGGTACACCGCGCACGCAGGGTTCAGCGCTTCCTGTCGCAGCCCTTCCACGTGGCTGAGCAGTTCACCGGCCTGAAAGGTGTGTTTGTGAGCATTGAGGACACCATCAAAGGGTTCAACATGATCATGGACGGTGAGGTGGACCAGTATCCGGAAGCTGCCTTCAACCTGGTGGGTACCATTGAGGATGCCATTGAGAAGGGCAAGAAACTGATGGCGAACGCCTGAGGTGATTGTTCAATGAGCAATTGACAAAGAACCATTCAGGACTTCCCTTATCCCATTTCACAATTGCCAATTGCAGACTGAGATGACCGTAGAGATCGTAACCCCCGACCAGAAGGTGTTTGAAGGCGAGGCCAAGCATGTGCAGCTACCCGGCAAGAACGGGCTGTTCGGGATATTGGACAACCACGCCCCTATCATCTCGAGCCTTGCAAAGGGAAATGTGAAGGTGGACGGTAAAGACGGCCAGACCCACAGCTTTGCAATCAATGGCGGAGTGGTAGAGGTGAAAGGCAATAAGGTGATCGTACTGGCCGAGGCATAGCCCGCTGAAACCTATAAAACCATGAGATGTCTGACCCCAACGGTCGGACATCTTTGTTTCTGACCATGACCGAACTACCGAACACAGCCGAGGAGTGGGCCGCTGGAGTGACGCTCCTGCTGGATAAACCGCTGGAATGGACCTCGTTCCAGGTGGTGGGCATGGTGAAGCACAACCTGCGCAGAAGCCTGAAAGCGAAGGTGAAGGTGGGCCATGCCGGAACCTTGGACCCGAAGGCCACAGGCCTGCTGGTGGTGTGCACCGGCAGGCACACCAAGCGCATCAGCGAGATACAGGATGCTGAGAAGGAATATACCGGAGTGATCAGGATCGGGTCGACCCGGCCATCGTATGACCTGGAGACCGAGATAGATGCGCATTTCGCCACGGCCGAAGTGACCGATGAGATGATCAGAGCGGCCGCCCTGTCATTGACCGGTAAGATGGAGCAGACGGCCCCGATCTACTCAGCTAAAAAGGTGGACGGCAACCGGGCGTATGATCTGGCACGCAAGGGCAAGGAGGTGGCGCTGAGGCCCCACAACGTAACGGTCTCTGCATTTGAGATAACAGCCATTGAGCGCGATGATGTTGGAATTGATGCGCATTTCCGAATTGTTTGCTCAAAAGGGACCTACATCCGCACCTTGGCATTTGACCTTGGCAACCGCCTGAGCAACGGTGCGCACCTTATCGCACTGAGGCGCACCCGCATAGGAACGCTGTGCGTGGACGATGCTTGGCAGGTAGATGATTTCAGGGATAAGGTGAGGGGCGCGGATAAGGGTGCGGACCTTTGATTGACCTACACCTTTTGCATCCACAGATAATTACGTGCGGACCTGTGCTGCAATGACCTTTCCGAGCGCAGTGGCCGCCCCGGGGCAATGCCTGAACCAGAGTTCAGGTTCGATGAGTTCGAGCTCGGAAACCACAGGCTGCCCCATGGTGTCCCACATCACATCCACACGGGCATAGGCGGGCAGTGGATGGCACACGGCCGTTACACGCTCTGCGAATGCAATAAGGTCGGCCGTTGCCGTATAGGGTGCTGTGGTGCCCCCGAAATCGTCCTGGACGCGGAAGTCGCCTGCCTTTGCGGTCTTGATCACCGCATGGGTGAATCGGCCACCGATGACAATCAGTGACACCTCTCCCCTATCGGTGATGCTGGGCAGGAACTCCTGCATCATCATATCCTCGTTGGCGATGAGTGACCGGAACACGTGCTCGTGAGCCGACACAACATTGGCATCGAGCAGATAGGTGTGCCGGCCGGCACCGCTCACGGTGGGCTTGAGCACCGCGCGCGGCCAAACGTTGGCATGCATGTGGTCGGCCAATGTCCGAGGGTCTCCTCTGTCAATGAAAACCGTGGACGGGATGGCGATACCGCGTTGGGCCAGATCCTTCAGGTAGTGCTTGTCCATGTTCCAGCGTACGGTACCGATGGGGTTCATGAACTGTACACCCGTCTCGCATCGGTGAAGCCACTGTTTGAACTGGTCGAACCGGTTGAAATAGTCCCACGGGGTGCGGAAGATGACGGCATCAAAGGATTCCCACCGCACGGAATCATCGGCCCAATCGACCCTGAAGGAATTAATGCCATGCGTGGCGAGGGCCGCAGATAGCAGGCTGTCCTCGGTAAGGATCTGCTGCACGTACCAATCGGGCTGAGCCGGCCGCACATATCGCTGCTCGGTCACCAGTGCCACGCGTGCACCCATGGCTCAGTTGCCTGCAAAAAAGGGTCTGCGCTTTTCCAGGAAAGCGGCAATTCCCTCGGCATTGTCGGCAGTGCGGCCTGCGGCCCCCTGCAATTCCTTCTCCACCTCCAACTGCTGGTCGAGGTCGTGGCTGAGGCTCATGTTAAGGGCCTTTTTTGTTAGGCCGAGGCCACGTGTGGGCATGAGCGACAGGCGGGTGGCGAGATCCGTTGCGGTGGCCACGAGCTGATCGGGCGGGCAGACGCGGTAAACGATGCCGAGCGCGGCCGCATCGGTGGCGGTCAACTTATCGCCCAGCATGGTCATGGCGGTGGCGCGGTGCAGCCCCACCATACGCGGCAGCAGGTATGTGCCGCCTGTATCAGGCACCAGACCTATGTTGATGAAAGACTGGATGAACGAAGCGGCCTCAGATGCCAAAATGATGTCGCAGCAGTAGGCCAGATTGGCTCCAGCACCGGCCGCCACGCCATTGACAGCGGCCACCACCGGTTTTTCGAGGGCCCTGATCTTGCGCACAATGGGGTTGTACTTGGTCTCGACATGTTCCTCAATGGCCATGCCGCCCGGTTCGATGGCTTCGGCCAGGTCCTGCCCGGCACAGAAACCGCGACCTGCCCCGGTTAGCAGCACGCAGCGGATGGAATCATCGGTAAGACAGACATCGAGGGCGGCCTGCAACTCCATGGCCATGCCCACATTGAAACTGTTGAGCTTATCGGGTCTGTTGAGGGTGATGCAGGCCACACCGCCCTGCTGTTCGAAAAGAATGTGATCGTAGGTCATGTACCTTCTTTTGAGAAAGCGAAGGTATGAGGGCCGTGACCTTCAGAGCGCCCATGACGATGCGGGCAGGATCTGAAAAAAGGTGCTCCCACACTCTGCGGATTATCTGTTTTGACCAATCTCATATATCTCAATATCTGATCTCAGAGTGCTCTTCCGTTCAAAACCCGTGAACAACCCGCCTGCCACATAACCCCATGGTGGCGCGGCCTGCGGCTACATTCGGCCGCCTGCGATACATAGGGGCAAAAAAATGAAGATCCGCAAAGTACTTGTAGCCAACAGAGGGGAGATTGCAATAAGGATTCTGCGCGCATGTGTAGAGCTGAAGCTGCGCACCGTGGCCATCTACACCTATGAGGACCGCTACTCGCTGCACCGCTACAAGGCCGATGAGAGCTACCAGATAGGCAAGGATGACGATCCGCTGCGACCATATCTGGACATTGAAGAGATCATCAACGTGGCCAAGCAGCGCAACGTGGATGCCATACACCCGGGCTACGGTTTTCTGAGCGAGAATGTGCAGTTTGCCAAACGCTGCAAGGAAGAAGGGATTGTCTTTATCGGCCCTGAGCCTGAAGTGATGGCCCGCTTGGGCGATAAGGTCGCGGCCAAACTGGTGGCGGTGGAATGCGAAGTGCCCATCATAGAGAGCAATGCTGTGGCGCTGACCACCGTTGACCTGGCCATGAGCGAGGCGCAGCGCATCGGTTTTCCGGTGATGCTAAAGGCAGCATCGGGCGGTGGCGGGCGCGGCATGCGGGTGATACGTGCCGCAGACCAGCTGGAGAACGCCTACAACGAGGCCAAGCGCGAGGCGGGACGGGCCTTTGGCGATGACACGGTCTTCATAGAGAAGTTTATTGAAAGTCCGCGCCACATAGAGGTGCAGATAGTGGCCGACAACGAAGGCAACACCGTGCATCTGTTTGAGCGCGACTGCAGCGTGCAGCGCAGGTACCAGAAAGTGGTAGAGGTGGCCCCTGCCATGAACCTTGATGACCAGGTGCGCAGACAACTGTTCGCCTACGCCATCAAGCTGGCCAAAGCGGTGAAGTACAACAACGTGGGCACGGTCGAGTTTCTCGTAGATCCCGATAACCGCATCTACTTCATTGAGGTGAATCCGCGCATACAGGTGGAGCACACTGTAACGGAGATGGTAACGGGCATCGACATCGTAAAGCTGCAGATCCGCATTGCCATGGGCTACAGGTTGTGGGAGGAGGAGATTGCCATCCCCGACCAGAGCACCATCACCATAAACGGCTATGCCATTCAGTGCCGCATCACGGCCGAGGACCCTGAGAACGATTTCAAACCCGATCATGGAACGCTGATCGCCTACCGGGCAGCCGAGGGCTTCGGCATCCGCCTCGATCCGGGAAGTGTATATAACGGGGTAAGAATCAGTCCATTCTTCGATTCGCTGCTGGTAAAGGTGTGTGCCCACAGCCGCACGCTCGATGGTGCGGCCCGCAAAATGACCCGCTGTCTGCAGGAGTTCCGAATACGGGGGGTAAGGACCAACATCCGTTTCCTCGAGAACATCATCAACCACCCCGATTTCAGGCAGGGTAAGGTGACGGTGAATTTTATACGCGACACGCCCGAGCTGTTCAGATTTGCCAAAGGCCGCGACCGCGCCACCAAGATCATACGCTACCTGGGCGAGGTGACGGTGAACGGCAACCCCGATGTAAAAGGCAAAGACCCCAACAAGCGATTCGACCGCCCTGTGGTGCCCGAATACCCGCGTTTTGCGCCCTATCCGCGCGGCACCAAGGACATTTTGAGCGAACTGGGCCCTGATAGGTTCTGTGAGTGGTTGCTGCACGAGCGGGCTATACAGTACACCGACACCACCATGCGCGATGCCCATCAGAGCCTTTTCGCCACGCGGATGAGGACCTACGACATGATGCGCGTGGCGGAGGCCTATGCCAAAACCTGCCCACAGATATTCAGCATGGAAGTATGGGGCGGTGCCACGTTTGATGTGGCCCTTCGCTTCTTGCACGAGGACCCATGGGACCGCCTTGCCCAATTGCGGAGGGCCATGCCCAATGTGCTGCTACAGATGCTGATCCGTGGATCGAATGCGGTAGGATACAAGGCCTACCCCGACAACGTGGTGGAGCGATTTGTGCAGAACAGTTGGGAGACCGGTGTGGATGTGTTCCGCATTTTCGACTCGCTCAATTGGATGAAAGGTATTGCCCCGACCATCGGTTACGTGCGCGAACGCACCGAGGGGCTGGCCGAAGGTGCCATGTGCTACACAGGCGATATCCTCGATCCATCGCGCAGCAAATACGACCTTAAGTATTACCTGCAACTGGCCAAGGACATTGAGAATGCGGGGGCGCACATTTTGGGTATCAAAGACATGGCCGGCCTGCTGAAACCCTATGCAGCCAAAGAACTGGTCACGGCATTGAAGGGTACGGTGAAGATCCCCATCCACCTGCACACGCACGACACCAGCAGCCTGCAGCCCGCCACCTACCTCATGGCCATTGAGGCGGGAGTTGATGTGGTAGATGTGGCGCTGGGCAGCATGAGCGGCCTCACATCGCAGCCCAATTTCAATTCGGTGGTGGAGATGATGCGGGGCCACGACCGCGAGAATCAGCTCGACCGCACGGCCCTCGACCACATGAGCAACTATTTCGAGGCCGTGCGCGAATACTACTACACTTTTGAAGGTGGGATGAAGGCCGGCACGGCCTCCGTGTTCGGCCACGAAATGCCGGGAGGGCAGTACACCAACCTGAAAGGGCAGGCACAGGCGCTGGGTCTCGGCCATCGGTTTGAGGATATCAAACACATGTACCGTGAGGTGAATGACCTCTTTGGCGATGTTGTGAAGGTGACCCCATCGAGCAAGGTCGTGGGCGACATGGCCCTGTACATGGTGACCAACAACCTCACCGTGGCCGATGTACTGGAAAAAGGCGAGAGCATCTCGTTCCCTGAGAGTGTGGTGGAATTCTTCCGTGGCGACCTCGGCCAGCCGGTGGGCGGATTTCCTAAAGAGATCCAGAAAATTGTGCTGAAAGGCGAAAAACCTTACACCGACCGCCCTAACGCACACCTCAAGCCTATCGACCTCGACAAGGGTTTTGAGGAGTTCAAGAAGCGGTTCGATGCCTCTCTCCAGTTCACCGACTACCTCTCGTACCTCATGTACCCCAAGGTTTTTGAGGATTACCACAGGAAACGGCAGGAATTCGGAGACCTGAGCAAGGTGCCCACCAAGCAGTTTCTTTTTGGTCTCAGCCTGCGCGATGAGGCGATCGTGGAAATTGGCGAGGGCAAGAACATCATCATAGAACTGCTCTCCATCGGTCCGCCCGATGAGCACGGCATGCGCACGTTGTTTTTCCGGATCAATGGCCAGACCCGCAACATCCAGGTGCAGGACAAGAGCCTGAACATTGTGAAGATTGAGCACGAGAAGGCCCAGAAAGACAACCCGTTGCAGTTGGGGTCGCCTTTGCAAGGGCTATTGAGCAAAGTGTTGGTGAAGGCGGGCGCCAAGGTGAAACGCAACCAGCCCCTGTTCATCATTGAGGCCATGAAAATGGAGACCACCGTCACCGCCCCGGCCGATGGCACCGTGCAGCGCATTGCACTGAGCGATGGAACGCTTGTGGAGACTGACGATCTGGTGGTAGTGATGGAGGTATGAGGGCCAGCCTCAGTCCTTCTTCTTCTTCCGCTTGAACGCCCCTTCCTGCCAGGCCTTGATGAATTTGTACCAGGCGATGGGGTTCAAAAGGTTGTTGGGCGGCAACTGGCCCGCATAATAGAGTTGTGAGGTGCGCTGCTGCATGGCATAGCGGAAGTTCATGCTGCCGTCCATGCCCATGGCCTCGATGCGCTCTTTCATGGCGGCCTGCTCCAGGTTGCGCTGAGCGAACACCATGTCGTCATCGGGCAGGCGCAGGTCGAGGAAAGCCTGGCGGAACTGCTCTTTGGTAGGCCATGGGTATACCACAGCCTCGGCCAGCATCACGGTATCGGCACTCATGGTCTGAATAAGGCTGTAGGCCTTGCTATCGAGGCTATCGGGAATGACGAACCGCGATTTCTTGAAACCGATGCTCGAGAACTGCACAGTGTCGCCCTTTTCGGCCACGAAAGAGAAATACCCGAAATAGTCACTGATGGTGCCCCGATTCTTGCTCCGGATGATGATGTTGCAGAACGGCACAGGTTTGAGGCTATCGGCCGTAATGATCACACCAGAGAACTGGATCAATTTCCGCTCCTGTTCATTATCCTCCTGTGCCATAGCTCTGCTGGCGCAAAGCCACAACCCGATCACAGTGAGGAGAACAACCTTGATCTTAACTATCAGGCCTTCCATTTCGCAAACACTTCAATGATGGACAGTAACAGGTCTTCTTTTTCATTCACATCATCGGCCATCACCGAATGCATGCGCTGGTTCAGTGCCTCCACCATGGCAACATCGGTGGGCGGATCCATGTTCTCGATGGCTGTGAGAACCTCGAGGCACTCCATATAGTCGCCAGAAAGGGCCACCTCTACCAGTTCTGGCAAGCGATGGCGCATATCGAGACCCGATTGCCAGACGGCAGCTACCATGTTGGGTCTTATGGTGGCCAAAGCCGGGTCGCCCAAATGGTCGAGCACCGCATTCATGGCATCCACATCCTTAAAGTCGTATAGCACATGGCAGAACTCGCTGCGCAGCTCATCGTCATCGGTCTGTGCAAAAGCGAGTAGGAATGTGGGCACCAGGGTGGAATCGCCCCGTTTGCGCATATCCTGCAATGCTTTGAACTGCGCAGTACGTTCGCCACTGGCCAGGGCCTCGTTCAGTTTCTGTCGCTGTTCCTTATTCATGCGCAGCAAAGGTAAAGAGACACTCAGCGCGACCCGAATATGGCGCTGCCCACGCGCACCAAGGTGCTGCCCTCCTGGACGGCTGTTGACCAGTCGCCCGACATGCCCATCGATACCGTATCGAATCCATTATCAGTTAAAAAGTATCTCTCTTTCAAATGATTGAATATGTCTTTGAGCGAATGAAACTCGGCACGGACCTGCATGCTGTTGTCTGTGAAAGTTGCCATACCCATCACACCCCTGATGCGGACATGTTGCATGGAACGGTAGGCCGAGGAGGAGAGCAGTGATTCGGCCTCGGCCAGATCGAGCCCGAACTTGGTCTCTTCGGTGGCTATGTGGAACTGGAGCAGAACATCCACAACGCGGCCTATACGGGCGGCCTCCTTGTCAACTGTGGCCAGTAGGGCGGAACCATCAATGGAGTGGATGAGGTGAACGAATGGCACGATGGCCCGCACCTTGTTGCTCTGCATGTGGCCTATCATATGCCAAAGCACATCGGGCGGCATGGCGGCCTGCTTTGCCAACATCTCCTGAACCCGATTCTCACCGAAATGCCTCTGTCCGGCCACATACGCTTCCATTAGCCGCTCCACGGGGTGAGTCTTGCTCACTGCCACAAGCGTGACCCCCGAAGGGAGTCGGGTCATCAGATCATTGAGATTCTCAGCGATGGCCATTGAGCTCCTTCCTTTGTTTATCTACCATCAGGGTTTCATTCCACCCACTTCTGAAAGGCTCCCGCATTCTCCAATTCAAAGGCCAGAGCAAGAAGGGTGGATTCGCCACCTTGTCGGGTGAAGAACTGCGGCCCGATGGGCAATCCGTTGGAGCAGCGACCAGTGGGCAGCGAGATGGCCGGTGCCCCGGTTATATTCTGCAAAATTGTGTAGTTCACATAGTTATTGATGCGCATGATGAGCGAGACGAACGGCACATCGCCCGCGTATTCGCCCAATTTGGGAACCGGGTTGAGCAGTGTGGGGCAAAGGGCCACATCGTACTTGGCCATCAGGGCCTCGTGCTCGGCATTAACAATGCGCTTTAGCCTGCGGAAACTGCCCGGTGCGTGCAACATGCTGCGTGTGAAGAATTCAGCCAACCCTTTGGTGAAAGGCTCCGTGAGACTGGCCTTGAAGGCTGGGTGCAATGTGAAGCGTCCTGTGCTGAGCTGCATGCGCGAGAGGAATGCGTAATAGACCAGGAAGTCGAACAGTACGCGGTCGGTGAAAGGGGTGGTGATGTGCTCCACATGATGGCCAAGACGCTCGCATGCGGCCGCTGACCCGAGCACTGCACGGCTCACATCGGTGTGCGCCTCTATTCCGGCAGGGTTCTGAGTGAACACAGCTATCCGCAACCGTTTCTTATCGGGCCCCTGCACATGACCGATGGGTGGCAGGTTCTTCTTGGGTCTGTACTTCTCGATGGCCGCGAAATAGTTTGCGGTATCGCGCACGGTGCGACTCACGATCCCGTTGGTGACTATGTCAATGGGAAGGATGGCCGTAGGACTGACCACATGTCGGCCGCGTGTGGGTTTTAAACCCACCAGACCACAGCAATTTGCCGGAATGCGAATGCTGCCTCCACCGTCCATTGCATGTGCAATGGGCACCACCCCGGCCGCTACCAGGGCAGCTGCACCACCCGATGAGCCACCGGTACTGTACCCTATGTGAATGGGATTGAGGGTGGCACCGTGCCTGATGGTCTCGGTACTGGGCAGGAACCCAAACTCGCTCGTGGTGCTCTTGCCCACCACGACACAGCCGGTGCTCTCTATCTGTCTCACCACAGGGTCGCTCTTCTTCTCAATGCGATGCGGGATACCCGGACTGCCGTGGTATGTCGGGAACCCCTTGGCATGCATCAGGTCCTTTATGAACATCGGCACGGCAGAGAAAGGCCCATCAGACACCGGAGCCCTGGAAGCCACCTCAAAATCCGTACACACGGTAGCGTTAAGATCCTTGGCAGCCTCAAGCCTTTGGCGAACCCCTTCAAGCACATCAGCACGGCTGAAATCGCCCTTACGCACGGCCTCGCCAATTGCTGTGGCGTCCATTGCACCTGCAATTCCAACATCTCCCACCCACACCCTGTCTTTCTCCATTTTTGTCACTTGGCCAGATGTTACAGGCCATGACTGCAAATCTACCTGAAGGCGGGGCCCCGCCACAGAACGGTTTTGGGTTCCTTTGTGGCCTTATTAAGGAAAAACCATGCTGGCATCGGAGATAATAGCCTGCCTCGAACGGTTGGCGCCCCCACCTCTGCAAGAAAGCTATGACAATAGCGGCCTGCTGGTCGGCAATGCTCAGCGCGAAGTGAAGGGCGTGCTGGTGAGTCTCGACTGCACCGAGGCGGTCATAGATGACGCCATCAGGCAGGGCTGCGACATGGTGGTGTGCCATCATCCCATCATATTCTCGGGGCTGAAACGACTTAACGGTGCCAACTACATAGAACGCACGGTTATGAAGGCCATCAAGGAGGATGTGCTGATATACGCCATCCACACCAACTTAGATAATGTGCGCGATGGAGTGAACAGACGAATTGCCGAGCGCATCGGCATTTTGGATACTCAAGTGCTGGCTCCTGTGCGCGGACATCTGCGCAAACTTGTGACCTACGTCCCCACTTCACATGCTGAGCAGGTACGGTCTGCCCTGTGGCAGGCGGGGGCCGGGCACATTGGCCATTATGACCTCTGCTCGTTCAATGTGAATGGCAAGGGCACTTTCAGAGGTGATGATACGACCGGTCCGTTCATCGGTAGGCCGAATGAGATGGAGATGGTTGAGGAAGTGCGCATTGAGGTCATATACCCGAAACACATTGAAACTCAGTTGCTGAAGGCTTTGCGGGCCACACATCCGTATGAGGAAGTTGCTTATGATCTGCTTATGACAGAAAATGTATGGCAGGATGTGGGTGCGGGACTTGTGGGCGAGCTGCCCGAGGCCATTGACACCCTTACATTCCTATCGTCACTCAAAGAGAAAATGAACACGGCCTGTGTGCGCCACACACCAATATTGAAGCAGAAAGTGAAGCGCGTAGCAGTGTGCGGAGGGGCCGGCAGCTTCCTGATAAAGGACGCAATAAGGGCCAGAGCTGATGTTCTTGTCACATCAGACATCAAGTATCATCAGTTTTTCGATGCTGATGGAAGGCTTGTCATTGCTGACATCGGACACTTTGAAAGCGAACAGTTCACCATTGATCTGTTAGTCGACCACCTTAAGCGGCAATTCCCTACATTTGCGACCCGTTTTCCGGAGGTCACAACCAATCCCATCAACTACCTGTAGCCCATGGCCAAAAAAGCAGCCGTTGCCACTGCCGAGATTCCAGTAGAGAGCAGACTCAAGGCACTTTACGAACTCCAGAAGATCGACACCGAGATTGACCGCATCCGCACCATACGTGGCGAACTGCCGCTTGAGGTGCAGGACCTTGAGGATGAGATTGCCGGTCTTGAGACCCGCATGCAGAACCTGACAGATGAGGTGAACTCGTACGAAGACAGCATTGTGGAGCGCAAGAACATGATAACCGACTGCCTCAATCTGATCAAGAAATATGAGGAGCAACAAGGCAAGGTGCGCAATAACCGTGAGTTCGATTCGCTGAACAAGGAGATTGAGTTCCAGAACCTCGAGATTCAACTCTGCGAGAAGAAGATCCGCGAATTCAAGGTGAACATCGATTCGAAAAACGAGCTGATTGAGTCGTCAAAGACAAAGATCAACGACCGAAAGGCCGACCTTGAGGCTAAGAATGCTGAGCTGGCCGGCATTGTCGCAGAGACCCAGAAAGAGGAAGAAGTACTGCAGAAGCGCAGCAAAGAAGCTGAGAGCCTGATTGAGGAGCGTCTGTTGGGAGCCTACAAGCGCATTCGCCACAACACGCGCAACGGGCTTGGTGTGGTGAAAGTGGAACGCGATGCATGCGGTGGATGTTTCAACAAGATTCCGCCTCAGCGTCAGCTCGACCTGAGCCTGCGGAAGAAAGTGATCGTGTGCGAGCACTGTGGCCGGATACTTGTAGACCCTGAGATTGACGGGTTGACCAATGAGGATTGATAATTCGGACATCCGAAGCGAAAGGGAGCCCACGGGTTCCCTTTTTCGTTTGTGGCCAATATGGGCCGCACTGGTACTGGCACTTGTGCTTCCATTTGGGGCCGTGGCTCAGAAGTTCGAGATGAACGAGCGATGCCGACAGGCATACACCTCTATCTATGATCTGCAGATACAGAAGGCCGAGAATCTGATCAGGGCCGAGCGCAATGAACATCCGGATAACCTGATGGTGCTGGTGCTTGAGGATCATATCGATTTCATGCTGAACGTGCTCACACAGAGCGAAACTGACTTTAAGCGTAGGGAAGCGGCAATGTCCTCCCGAATGGACCGCTTGGAGGATTACACGGGACGGTCGCCCCTGCACAGGCTCAGTATGGCCGAAGTGAAACTGCACTGGGCGTTGGCCCGAAGCGCGCATGGCCAGTACCTGACCGCTGCCATGGAGATACGTGACTCATATAAACTGCTGGTTGAAAATGCCAGACAGTACCCCAATTTTCCTTTGAACCTGAAAGGTCTGGGCCTGATGCACACGCTGATAGGTACAGTGCCCGAACAGTATAAATGGGTGGTGAAACTGATAGGGATGGAAGGCACTGTTGAGAACGGAATGGCCGAGCTGCGCAAGGTGATGGACCTGAGCCGCAAAGACCCGCAGATGGCCTACCTCGAAGTGGAAACCGTGTTCCTGTATACCCTGCTGCACGTGAATGTGCTGAACCGTCCAGAACAGTTCAGTGACCTGGAAAAATATGTGAAAGCCGGCAGGATGAGCAGCCCGCTCAGCGATTTTTCCTTGGCAAGTGTGTACAGAAAACAGAAGCGCAATGATGACGCCATTGAGGTGATTGAGAACGGGATGTTGAGGCCCGAGCGCTACCCGTTCCCGTATCTGCGCTACCTGCTCGGAGAGATGAAACTGTACCGAGACGATGAGGATGCCGACAATTGGTTGCGCCTGTACCTCAATACTTTCAAAGGAAAAAGCTATATGCGCTCCGCAATGCAGAAACGGGCCTGGATAGCCCTCGCTGCCAATAGCAATGTGGCTGAATACAAGAGCCTGATAAGCAAAGTACCGACACTGCCCGATTCGCAACTCGAAGACGACCAACAGGCCCAGCACGAGGCTGAATTGAAGAACACTCCTCATAGGCAGCTGCTGCGTGCCCGACTGCGCTACGATGGAGGATATTTTGAAGAGGCACTGACCGAGCTGGCAGCCATTGACACCAAGACTCTTAATGGTGACCAGCTCATTGAATTCAATTACCGTAAGGCACGCATCCTCCACGATCAGGGCAAGCCCGATGAAGCATTGGCACAATACCAGCGCACAATTGATATTGGAAGAACATCCAAGACCTACTTCGCGGCAAATGCTTCGTTGCAGATGGGTCTGATATATGAGAGGAAAGGTGACCGAGAGAAGGCGAAAAAATGCTTCGAGGCGTGTACCTCTTTCAGCAACATTGAGTATCGGAACAGTATTGAGGCCAAAGCCAAAGCTGGGCTCAACAGGCTGAAGAAATGACCTTTCAGAACCTCACCCCAGCTGTAAATAACACGCTATGTGCCATCGACTCAGCCGCTGCACTTTCGGTGCCGTACAGAACTATGCTACCGGTCTTGCGCTGCAACATATAGGTGAGGTCGAAGAAGAAATGCTTGAGCATGACCCCGGCCCCTAATGAATACCGGGTGTCGGAAAAATCATAGGCCCCTGTATAGGGGTTGCCTAGCAGCGCGAACCCTCCCCGAAAGCTGAACTTATCGATACGCCACTCGGTACCCACGCGGATATTGCCTACCCAGCTGAGGCGGTTCTGCACGGCTGCATTCTCATTGCTGAACGCATAATAATCGGACCGCAGACGAGCCATGGCATAGTTGACGTATTCATAGTCGGCAGTGAAAAGGCCGAAATCCTTAACTACAAATGCCAGACTACCTATGGCTCTGAACGGGGTGGTGACTGAGTAGTTGAATGATCCTTCGGGTGAGCTGAATGAATAAGTGGTGTCATACACCTGAGCGACCATATCTGCACTATACATCTCGCTCATGTCTATAAAAGATGGTGAATGAACCGCAGCCCCAACACGCAGCCATTTCAATGGCCGATATATCAAACCCACTTTGAAATTGAAACCTGTTCCTTTTGCGTTTACATAATCGGTACGGGTGAATGAGGTGAAATCTGCGATGGTGTCGTCCTTGTCGGTCTCGGTGAGTTCACGCTTGACCTGATAATCGACCCGTGGTATACCGAAAGTGGCACCCACATAGAGTGCATTGCCGAAATTGCCTCCCATACTCACAGCTATCTCACCCATTGACCCACGGGAGTATTCGTTCATACGCTGCTCCTGCCCATAATTCGGCATGAGATTGCGCACATATGTGTTGCTCGTACTATCGGTCTGATCGAAGAGGTATGTCTCCCAACCGAGGCCGGCTCCGAAAGGATCGAGTTCATTGTACTTGGTGCCGTTGGCCTGTCCGATCATGTGATCGATATATGATGTACCAGTGCTCACCCCGCTGGCCATGGTCTGGCTCTGGTAGGTGTTCATGCGATTGTATCCAATGCCGAACTGGAAACTCTTCCAAGCCCATCGCACATCCTGCTGTTTTTTACGATTGATATTGAGTACAAATCCGATGTTGCCCAAATTGAAATTGGAGCGGACATCGCCAGCCTTGCTGCCTCGCAGGTCGGTATCTGTTGCATTGAAATAAAGACTCGGGGTAATGGAGAACATACTCTTGTTGAACACTCCGATGCCTCCTGGATTGATGCTAAGGGCCGATATGTCTCCGCCCAGAGCACCGAATGCACCTCCTAATCCAGCCATCCTGGCGGTACCGGTCATATCCACTGTGGAGTACCGCAGAGCATCGGTCTCGTCCTGAGCGAGGGCGGGCCCGGCTATCGCCAGGCCCGCTGCAAGGAACAGTACTATTCTCATGGCTCGGTGATATCAGCGCCTGCCTCCGCCTCTGTTACCACCGCTGTGCGATGGGGCACTGCCACCTGGACTTCCTCCCCGTGACGGAGCATCGAAACCGCGACTGGGCTGAGACTGCTGCGGACGGCTCATCTCTGGGCGCGACTGTTGCGGGCGAGCCATCTCCGGACGGGCCTGCTGCTGAGGACGGCTCTGCTGCTCGGGCCTGCTGTATTGCTGTGGCCTTGCCTGTTCGGTAGGGCGGCTATACTGTTGTGGCCTTGCCTGTTCAGTTGGACGACTCTGCTGCTCAGGACGACTGTACTGTTGTGGCCTTGACTGTTGAGTAGGCGAACTGTTCTGATAGCTCGGCTTATATCCGTCACCGCGCTGGTATCCCTGGCTGGGCTGCGGGCGCTGCTCCTGTGGCCTGCCATACTGCTGCGGGCGCTGCTCATTCTGTGGCCGGCTGTACTGCTGCTGTCCATGGTTATTCTGCTCAAAGCCACCACGACCCTGACTATTCTGTGGCTGGCTATAGGTGCCAGTCGGATTGGTACGCCCACGGTCGGGGGCCACGTACTGCTGGCGGGCAGGGTTCTCGGTCGGGCGGGCGCTCTGTGGGCGGGTGTATGCATCAACCGGACGGCTCGCGCCATTTGTGACCGCATTGGCAGGACGCTGCGTACTGCTACCGTCGGTAGGTGACTGACTCACTCCCGGGCGGGTAGTGTAGCCATCCAATTTACCACTGCTCTGGCCTTTGGCGGGGCTTTCGGCCAACTGTGGCCTGCCTGCACCAACAGCACCTGGCTGTTTGGTTTCGGTGTTCTGCGGCTTGGATGAGAACTGCTGAGGAGTTACATCCTTCCCAGTGCTGCTAGGTCGGGTATTTGCCATGCCAGGCTTACTGATGTTGTAGCCATCAATGTTGGTGCGAACCGGGTCCTTCGAGGTGGCGGCAAGTACATTGCCCTTGTTGGCATGTATCACCGTGCCACTCAGCGCCTCGCGGTTGTACTTGGCAACCCAGTTGGGCTGCCTTACCCCACCGGTGCCCACCGAGGCGGTATTGCGGTGGCCATAGTAGAACCCACTGTTGCCATCAAAGCTGTTGTAATAGCCACTGCTGGCCAGGCCATCGTTGTAGCCATTCCAATAGCCATTGTTGTACCCGTTCCAGTAACCGTTATTGTAGCCATTCCAATAGTTCCAGCCACCACCGTAAAAGCCACCGCCCCAGCCACCATAGCAATAAGGCGAATAATACGCAGGGCGGTTCCAGTACCCGTAGCCCCAGCCGTTGTTCCAGCCCCAGTTGTTCCAACCGTAATTCCATCCCCAGTTAGACCAGCTAGGACCCCACCCAACGTAGATGCTGGTGCCCCAATACCATGGGTCGTAGTTATAATAATAGGAGTTGGTGTAATAGCTATCATAATATCCATAGCCGTAAACCGGTCTGTAAAAGCGGTTTATACGCGAGGCGTAGGTATAATCATAGTAATCGTCATAATAGTAGTTGTTGGTCACGTACGTATTGCCATTCGCATCAGTATAGTTCTGCGAATTGTCGTACTGCAGGCCATTGTTCTGCCCGTTGCCGTTCTGCTGGCTATTGTTCTGGGTTCCGTTTGCCGGATAATAGTCTTCATCCCAAGTGCTGTAGCCGCTATATGGGTCAGTGCTCTGGCCAGTGTTGGTAGGCACCTGATATCCGCTGTTCGGGTCGTCATAGATAGGGTCACCGGTATTCTGTGCCCCAACACTGAAAGCGGTTGCACTCAGCGCTGCTGTTACAAGGATCTTCAGGGTTCTCATGGCCTTTGCTATTATCGGTGTTAAGTTCCTGAAAGGTGAATGCATCTGTACTGGGTACTTTTGCCGCCTGACAATTCAGGGAACACAAACTTCATACCACAATTGATCTGATATGGCAAAAGACCTTGCCACCCGAGCCGAAGATTACTCGAAATGGTACAATGACCTTGTACTGCGTGCCGACCTTGCCGAGACCAGCAGTGTACGCGGCTGCATGGTCATCAAACCGTATGGATATTCCATCTGGGAATCGATGCAGCGCGAACTTGATGCCCGCTTCAAAGAAACAGGCCACGTCAACGCTTATTTCCCACTCTTCATCCCCAAGAGTTTCTTCAGCAAAGAGGCTGCGCATGTCGAGGGATTTGCCAAAGAGTGTGCCGTAGTGACGCATTACCGCCTGCGCAATGCCGAGGGCGGTGGTATAGAGGTTGACCCTTCGGCCAAGCTGGAAGAGGAACTGATTGTGCGCCCTACCTCCGAGACAATAATCTGGAACACTTACCGCAACTGGATACAGAGTTATCGCGACCTGCCCATTTTGGTGAATCAATGGGCCAATGTGGTGCGCTGGGAGATGCGCACTCGGCTTTTCCTTCGCACGGCAGAGTTCCTTTGGCAGGAGGGACACACAGCACATGCCACCAAGGAAGAGGCAATCGAAGAAGCTGAGAGGATGGCCCATGTTTACCGCGATTTCGCTCAGGACATGATGGCCATGCCGGTGTGGCTCGGGGTTAAATCCGCCTCGGAACGCTTTGCAGGGGCTCTAGAGACCTACTGCATTGAGGCGCTGATGCAGGACGGAAAGGCATTACAGGCCGGAACCTCGCACTTCCTCGGTCAGAATTTTGCAAAGGCTTTCGATGTTCAGTTCACTGATGCAAGCGGCAAGCTCGACCACGTCTGGGCCACATCGTGGGGTGTATCGACACGCCTTATGGGGGCGCTGATCATGACTCATTCTGATGACAATGGCCTCGTTCTGCCGCCCAGGCTCGCCCCCATCAAAGTGGTGATTGTGCCCATCTACCGTAGTGAGGAAGAGCTTAACGCGGTGCGGGCTGCAGTTTCGCCCATTCTGTCTGACCTTAAACGATTGGGAATCAGTGTGAAATTTGATGACCGCGACACTCAACGTCCAGGATGGAAGTTCGCTGAATATGAGTTCAAGGGCGTTCCCGTGCGGATAGCCATCGGGCCTCGCGATGTTCAGAACGGCACCGTTGAACTGGCACGAAGAGACACGCTCACAAAAGAGAGTGTTTCAATGGAGGGGCTTGGCGAGAGGGTCTCAGCTTTGCTAGATGAGATTCAGGCGAATCTGTACTCCAAGGCCCTTGCTTATCGCGAGGCCAATACACGTAGAGTGGATTCGTATGACGAATTCAAGCAGACCATAGAAAAAGGAGGCTTCATCCTTGCTCATTGGGACGGAACAGCTGAGACAGAGGCACGGATAAAAGAGGAGACCAAAGCCACTATCCGCCTTATTCCACTTGAGGAAAAGTACAAGATGGCCGGCAAATGCATGGTGACGGGGAAACCCTCTGCCCAGCTCGTAGTGTTTGCCCGGGCCTATTAATGAGATTTTTTCAGAATCAAGTAGGAGCAAAGCAGAACTTTTCTACTTTTGCCGCCCGCCAAATGGCACTCATGGCCCGTTCGTCTAGGGGTTAGGACGCGTCCCTTTCACGGATGAAACACGGGTTCGATTCCCGTACGGGCTACTGAGATGAACGGCCTCTGGAATCCCAGAGGCCGTTCTGTTTTTCACCTGTTTCCTATCACCCCGAACTTTATTGGATAAAAAAGCCCGAAGACCGAGAGGTCTCCGGGCCATAGACCTGTCTCAGATCCAATCAGTTCTTGCCGGCTGTCTTTCCTGGGTCCACGTCAAACTTAAGACTTTCATAGGTGAAAGGCTTCTTGTCGGCCTCAGTAAACACCCCTTCCCACACCACGAACAGATTGGCAAACTGCATATCTGCCACGTGAACTGGAATCTTGGCCCATACCCAGAACTTATCCTCTTCGCCCGGTGCCATCACGGTGACGCGAGACTTGGACCAGACATTGGCAAATCGCTGACCTGACTCAGTCTTGGTACCGGCACGGCTTGGATCTACAAGAAGCATCTTATTACCCGTGTACTTCAAAGAGAATTGTGCATTCATGTTATCCGTCTCCTTGTTGAGCGTACGCAGATTCAATGTCAGCAGTTTATTCTGCACTACATTGGTGGCTGCCGGAAGCTGGAAATCATCCATCTCGATCGAATTGCCAGTCGAAGTGATGAGACTGAACCCTTGCCCGAAATCGACAGAGAAAGTCTCTTGATGGAAATCGGTATCACGCCCTAGGTCAAGGACCTTTGACTCTGACTCATAGGGTTTGATGAAAAATGCCTTTTCGCGGAAATTCAGCGTTGTCCCGTTGATGGTCAATTTCATCTTCTGCGGTTCAACTAAAATGAAATCATTGGTCTTGTTGGTGAACTTGATCTTGAACTTGAGTACCTCAACCTGAGACATCACGTCCTTGACCTCCACCTTTATCTGGTCATTCTCGCCTGAATAATCGCGATACCAGAACTCATGCTTGGGGTGGTACTTCTTTGGTTTGTCCTGAGCCTCGGCATTGAAAGTGCCTGTCAACATGATCAGGCTGATGGCGGAAAAGAAGAGTGTTCTCATCATGGTATGGAATTGGTTTGATCGGGAATTTGCAAATACCGTTCCGAATTCGGAGGTCTAAGACTTTTTGCGCAAAGAAGAACGGAGATGCGCCATGCGGATGGCGGTGAAGGCAGCCTCATCGCCCTTGTTTCCGTGCTTTCCTCCAGCCCTGTCCAATGCCTGCTGTAGGGTATCAGGAGTCAGGACACCGAATACCACAGGCACTCCGTATTTCACATTCAGGTCTGTAATTCCTTGCGCCACTGCATTGCAGATGAACTCAAAGTGGCGTGTCTCACCCTGAATCACACATCCTAGACAAATGACCGCATCGAACTCCCCGGTATCCAGCAATAGGCGGGCGCCCAAGGTCAGTTCAAAACTGCCCGGCACATCGCGCCTCACTATATGCTTGGGCTTGGCACCTGATTCAATCAAGGTCTTGATGGCCCCGTTGCACAGTGCCTCGGTAACCTTTGTATTCCACTCGCTAACTACTATCGCGAAACGCAGACCAGCGGCTGAAGGAACCTTCGCGCGGTCATGTTCCGACAGGTTCTTGAGGCGGGTGGCCACGGATCAGTTGGTCTTAGCCGCAGCGCGGGCCAGGTACTTTTCTGCTTCGCGACCCTCGTTGGTCTCTGCAAAATCCTCCTTCAGGCGGGTGAAGTGGCGAACGGCCTCCTCTGTTTTCCCTGCCTGTTCGGCAAGAAACCCAGCCTTGAAAAGATAAACAGGTGTGGTGAAATTGTTCTCCTCACGCTCCGAAGCCTTCACGTAGAATTCGATGGCCTTGTCGTTGTCGCCCAATTCAGAGTACGCATCGCCCATGGCACCCAATGCGATGGGGGCAAGAATCTGATCATCGCTGTCGAATTTCTCGAGGTGCTCAATCGCCTCGTTGAACTTGCCCAGACGCAAATAGCTGATACCAGCGTAGTACTGCGCAAGATTGCCGGCATCGGTGCGGCTGTAGTCCTCAATTACGCTGAGGAAACCGAGATACTGGCCATCACCGTTCAGGGCAGTCTCGAGACTGTCATCGGCAAAGTAATGCTCGGCCATGAACATGGCGGCCGAAGCTTCTTCTTGCAGAGGTTGCATGTAGAACCTGTCGAATGCGAAGTAGCCCCCGATAACAAGCACAATTCCACCAACTATGGCAAGTATGGTATTCTGATTCTCATTGACGAAATGTTCGGTGCGGTCATAGACCTCCTCCACATTCACAACTACTTCGGCCTCTTGTTCCTCAGCCTTCTTGTTCTTCGACATGTTCCTATAAATGAGCGCGCAAAGATAAACGGGCGCTCCAATGGTCATCAGTGGCCCTTTCAATCCCTAAGAATCGAAAAATCAATCTTTCATGATGTTGATTTTCAACGACATGTCGTCAACATGGATGCGGTTATCGCCATTATTGAGCACGTAGCACTTGAACACGGCACCCGGACGCAGGCGCAGAGTGCGACTGATTGAAGCGTACTGCCAACTTGCGCCTGAGACCGCAAATGACTGGGCTTGCCAATAGGGCGGGCCTGTAGGATACTCTACCGAAATGACCACTGCGGCATCGGAAGCTGAGCGGGCAAATGCTGAGAATACACACGTTACATCGGCATCAATCGAATCGACCTCCATAACAAATGTGGCTGAATATCCTTTGGGGCCGACTGTGCCGCAATGTTCTGAGCCCAACACCCCATTCCGGGCTACATCTGCGGTATTCCATTGCCAACCTGAAACCGTATCCTCATGCGAGAATTGCGTCTTGAGGAATATCTGGCCTTCATTCTCATCTTTCTCCCCGAAAAGCGAAAGTGCTTTTTCCTGTCCTGACAAATAAGGAGTCTTCTCCCACTCAACCCGCACTAGCGGTTGCACAGCCCTTTTGTCGGTGCAGGTGAACATGATGGCTTTGACCTGATGTGGACCGCTGCCATCGATGCGACTCATGAACGGATTGACCCAGATACCAGATGTGGCAAGAGTTGGCACCATGCGGTAATTGCGCACCGACCCATTAGTGAAGAGATAATGAACCGTGTATACCTCGTCCTTATAGACCAGATCCTTGACAGCACGGAACAGCGTACCCTGCCAATGCAGTCGTGCCCGCACAATGGCCCCTGCCGCCTCGGGCACGGGTATCCATTGGCCCCAGCTACCTGTATCTGAAGCAAATACTGTGGAAGAACCGAGTAATTCTGTCTCTGCCTGTTCGAGCAGGATATGTTCTCCTACCCTGCTCCATCGGTAATGACGGAGCATGGCAAGTAAAGCTGTTGGTTCATCATTGAAAAGGTATCTGTAATCCAGGCTGCCGAGGTCGCCACCCTGCGCATCATCGACCCCATGAAGCAGAATGACATCAGGAGCTTCTCTCGTTGAGAAATGGGCCGCATTCACCGAATCGAGCCATGGGGTGTAGGCCGCATAACTCTGAAGCACCGGACGAGGAGTCCAATTCAACTCATTGGCAGGGATATAGGTGAATTCCCATGGATATACATCGACCGATTTTCCTCTGATCCGTGCAAGGACCTCCTGAGGCAATTTCTGTGGGGCAATGGCCAGCTCAGACTTGGCATCACATGCCTCGATACGAGCTGCAGCACCATCGGTCCAAGGCACCAAACCGCTATGACGGTAGAGCGGAATGGCCCCGTCAGTCCAACCCTGAGTCACATCGGCATTCAAAAAGAACAGAATAAGTGCTGTTGCCGCAGCTGCCAATTGCAGGCGGACCGGGCGTTGCCATATCAGCAGGAAAATGAGGAATGCGCAGCACAGGAAATAGAACAGTCCGCGGTAATGCATGATGTCCTGGCGGGTCATTCCGTGTTTCCAAGCGGCAAATATCACAGGGGCCAACAGAGTGGCCGTCCAGCGCACATTCTTATCGTTCACCCAAATCGGGAAACTGATAAGCAGAAAGATGGCTGGCCCCAATAAGTACCAATTATTGGCCGGGTAATAGGCTGTTGCGGCCGATGACGCCCCGGCAAGTTCCTTCAGCGCCACGAAATAGTACCACGTACCGTGCAGATGGCCGAACACCGCCAATCTGATGACAACGGCACCCACCACGAGTGCCGCGAATCCGGCAAACGCACGCTTCCACGCCTTGTCAACGGTCAGCGAAAGGAGGCTGAAAGAGGCTATGGCAGCAATGGACATGATGCCTGTGCCAGCACGGACATTCAGGGCCAAGGCCGCCAGCAATCCTGCGATGACGGCCCATGCCAACTGGCCGGACCAACGGGCAACCATTAGCCCCCCAATTACAGCGAACACCAACGCTGAGTTGAAATTTGTGAGCCACCCGACCACAAGACAGACCAGTGCTGCGCGCCACTTTGAACAGATCTTGGCCGAACGGGCCAGCCGCAGAAGCGTGGACATCAAAATAAACTGGACAGCTATGGTGGCGGCAAATCCGAGCCAGAGGTTGTACCCCATGGCCAGCGGATACATCAAGAATGCCAGCGGCCCGTGCGGAAAAGCTATACGGATAAGTCCTTCGCGGTCATTGGCGAACAGGTGATTGAAGGCCCAGGTGAGTGAATGATCGACCCCGATGCCGTAGCTGGGGTCGATGTCCGGGAGGGTGAGCAGTGCGAGCAAAAAGGCCAGCCCTGCATCGGCCCAGATGCCCTGTGGCCACGCTGCCCTATCGGTCACTTAGAATTGAACTTCATCGGGTTCCGGGCATACCTGCGAATGAAGTCCTCAATATCTTCGGGAGCGATGCGTTTGGCAATGATGCGCTTGTCCTTATCGAGGATGTAGATGACCGGGGTGCTGTAAATGTCGTAGAGGTCCTTGAAGCGTGTCTGATATTGAGGGTCATGCACGTTTATCCAATTGAGGCCTTTCTCGCGGATGAACTTCTTCCATTCATCCACTTCATTCACGGTGCACACACCGTACACCTCGGTGTTGAACTCCTTTTTGATCTTGTCGTTCACCTCCTTGAGCACGGGCACCACCTTTTTACAGTGTCCGCAGCCCGGGTCCCAGAAACACAGGAAGGTGTAATCGGCCTTCACCCCGTGCATGAAGCGGTATTGACCCAAGGTGTCGCGCATCACAAGGTTCGGGGCCACTTTTCCGATCAGGATCGGGTCGAGCTTGAGTGCACGGTCTGAAATCTTGCCCAAGGTGGTGCTATCGACCCAGAAGGCCTGACCGGTCATATAGTAAGTCTTTGCCATGTGAACGAAAACGGCCTCCATGCCCATCTGCTTACTGGTCTCGAAGCTCGATGTGACCCAATACACCGTGTATTTGAACAGATCCTTGTTGCCCTTCACCTTTGGGACAAAACGGTCCACCTCGGCATTGATGCTATCGGGAATCTGAATGACGACTTTGGTGAAAAAGGTCTCGAGTTTCTGATGGAACACGGGGGTGCGCAGTATGCCATCATCGGTCAGGTCAATATCATCCCAATAATGCTGCTTGTACCATCGGTAGGCGAAGGTGCTGTCCTTCTTGCCATCAGGAAGAAGCGGGGCTTCGGGTACCTCCGGCTCGCGCGAGGCCTTGAAAACCTTGGCCATGAAGGCAGTGGGATTCTTCGAGATGAAATTGTTCTTGTATTCCTTCACCTCTTTGTCAATGCGGTTGAGCTCAGCCTCGGCCGCCTTGTAGGCCGGTTCAGCACTGTGGTCGTTGGCGCTATCGGCATGAAATTGGTCGAGCACCTTGCGGTGAGGGTCGCTCTGTTTCTTCATGTCGCCTATGTAGCGCATGTAGTCGTAGAAGAGCTGATTCTCGCGGCTACCGGTCACCTTCATCTGGTCAATCAGGGCATCGCCCGTTTCGGATGTCATGGTGATATGCTGCTCATCGGCCACCACCACTTCGAAGTACTTGTTGTCGGGTGGCATCACGGCCAGATAGATGCCGCGGTCCAAACGGGTATCTCCCTTAAAGGAGAAGCGCCCTTCGACATCCACCCTTGCCGAGTCCTTGATGTACTGCTTGTTGCCGTAGTAATAGGCCAGAACCGCCTTACCCGGCTGCAGGCCCTTGATCTGGAACTTGAGTTCGTAGCCGTCCTTTCCTGCAGGTTTCTGGGCCAGGATGGCCAATGGAAACAACAGGCTCAATGCCAGTAAACTTGATGCACGCATGGGTTCCTTCCGTTTTCGGTTCGCGAAATTAGGACGTGCAGGTGCCATAGGGAGGCTGATCAGGATGCCCTGAATGGGGTACGTTAACAATTCATTCAGGAAGCAGGACGCACAGAACGGGTGAATGAGACATCCCTACGATCACCAGAAATAGAAATACAGCCCGATGGTGGCAGCCAGAACGATGATTGAAAGCGGTTTGACCCAAGGGCCTGTGGTAAGATCAAGATCGGTGCGTTGGACAAACTGCACTGGCTGGGCGAGTGGCCGAGCGACAGATACCAACGCCATGGCCGAAAGACAGGTGACAAAGGTGATGCCCATGTGATTGAGGAAGGCCATGTCGGGGAAGGCCCATAGCAGCAGGCCATAAACAGGGATGTTGATGAGCATGGAGGCCATTGCGGCTGCCTGCGGTGCCCGCCTGAACACCATACCGAAAATGAAAGCCGCCACGATGCCTGGCGAGATGAACCCTTGGAACATCTGGATGTAATTGAATATGCCCTTAAAGCGGGCATCGGCCAGGTTAGGGGCAATTAGGCAACCTATGACCACGAGGGCGGCCGTCACTATCTGCCCCATGCGGAGCTGGGCCTTCTCATCGGCTGCAGGGCGCAGGTGACGCTTGTATATGTCGATGGTGAAAATGGTACTGGCACTGTTGAGCATGGAGTCGAGGCTGCTCATGACCGCCCCGAAAAGGGCCGCGAACATGAAACCGCGCAGGCCAACGGGAAGCAGATTGCGGATCAGGGTGGGATAAGCCTGATCCGGATTGGCCACCTCGGCACCGTGCAGCTGGTAGGCGATGATGCCCGGAAAGACGATGATGAACGGTATGCCGAGTTTGATGAATGCGGCCAGCAGAATTCCGTATTGACCCTCGGCCAGACTCTTGGCCCCAAGCGCCCGTTGGGTGATGAACTGATTGAACCCCCAATAGAAAAAGTTGGGGATCCACATGCCAAAAAGCAGGGCGGTCCAAGGAATGTCCG
>JBIKWM010000013.1:0-83209 GCA_044356305.1 Flavobacteriales bacterium | reverse complement strand
GGATGAGATGCATCTTATCGGCATTCTGGGCCATGAATGTGTTCCATCCACCGACCTTCTCAAGCCCCAGGTAAAGGACGAGGGCACCACCTGCAAGCAATGCCGCGCCTTGCAAAAGGTCGCTCCACACCACGGCCTTGAGGCCACCGTACACGGTGTAGGCACCGGCCGCGAGCCCAATGAACCAGATGCCCTGAACCAATGGGATGCCGAACATGGTCTCAATTCCGAGAGCTCCTGAATACAGCACCGATGCCAGTGCCACCGCCACGTACATGACGAGCATGTACACAGCCATGAGCGTGCGGGCCTGCTCGCCATAACGGTACCCGAGGAACTCTGGCATGGTGTAGATGCCCAGCCTCAGAAAAACCGGCAAAAGGAACACGGCAACCACCACCAACGTGGCGGCAGCGAACCACTCATAACTGGCCACAGCGAGGCCCAGACTGCCGAACCCGCTGCCCGCCATGCCCACAAAATGCTCGGTACTGATGTTGGATGCAATGAGCGAGAACCCGATGAGCCACCATGTGAAACCGCGGCCTCCGAGGAAATAATCCTCGGTACCCTCCTCCTTACGCGCTGCATAGAGCGATACTGCAATTACCAAAATAAGAAACCCAACGAAGACGGCTATATCAAGTGCTGAGAGTTCCATGACGACAGGTTTGTAGGGTGCCAAAGTAAGGGCACACCTTTAGCCACAACAAATCAACAGTTCAAGCGTTAACCCGCCCATGCGCACATTCCTGAAAATCACCTTCGTGCACCTGATGGTGCTGCCCATGCTGCTCATCTACTCCTGTGCCGGCCGCGAGAAGATGTACCGCCACGCCCAGACCCGGGCGCCATATGATGTGGTGATAGTGCCCGGACTGCCGTACAACGATGGCGACATCAGCGCGGGGATGAAGCTGCGCATCCTGTGGTCGTACCACCTCTACCGCACCGGAATGGTGAAAAAGGTGATGTACAGCGGTTCGGCCGTCTACTCGCCATATGTGGAGGCCCGGGTGATGGCCGAATACGGTAAGGCCCTGGGCATTCCGGCTGAGGACATATTGATGGAGGAGCGAGCCGAGCACAGCACCGAGAACCTGTTCTTCGGTTACCGCATGGCCAAGGAGATGGGCTACCAGAAGATCGCGCTGGCATCGGACCCGTTCCAGAGCTCGATGCTGCGCTCGTTTGCCCGCAGCCGCGACATGGATGTCGATTTCATCCCGGCTATCTATGATACGCTGAACACCTATTGGGCCGCGGCCAACCTGAAGATTGACCCGGAGGTGGCCCGGGTGGACAGTTTTGTGTCGCTGCCCGAGCGCGAGTCTTTCTTCACCCGTCTGCGGGGCACTTTTGGGAAGAACATACGCGCCATTGAGAAAAAGGAACGCCAGAGCGGGGCCCCGCACCCAGAGGATGAGCAGGTCAAGAACTGACCGCAGGTTTCACTTCTGATCTTTCACCACCTTACGGTCGAACTTGCCGTTGGCGGTGACCACGCTGAGCACATAGACCCCGGCAGGGAGGGTGCCGAGGTCAGCGAGGGTGAAGGTCTGATAGCAGTTGCGGCCGCACCAGGTGCGGGTACCGGCCACCTTGCGGCCGGCAAGGTCGGTAAGGTGAATCTCGGCCTGATGGCGTGTGGCAGTGTAGATGTGCCCGTTTAGCACATCGCTGAACGGAACGGGGAATACGGTAACCAGCTCATCGGAATCGATATCGGAGGGCACGTGGCCGCTGAGCACGAGTTGGGCAAAGGTGAAGTCGGGTATGCCATAGCCCAGCAAGGCATCGGGGGCATCGTATTGGCTGGCGCTCTGCCTGATGGCGTCCATGATCTGAAAATTGGTAAGGGCCGGGTACATCTGCCACAGGCAGGTGGCCATGCCGCACAGGATGGGCCCGCTGAACGAGGTGCCGTTGCCAGTCTGCACGCCCACGCCCTGCGATGCTGATACGATAACGGCATCCTTGCCCTGTGCCACCACATCGGGTTTTATGCGCCCATCGGCACTGGGGCCCTGACTGCTGAAACTGGCATAGACACCGGTGGGGTCAACGGCACCGATGGCGAGCACATTGACCCCATCGGCCGGTGAGCCTATGTGCTGCCAGGCCGAGCTGCCCTCGTTGCCTGCGCTGGCCACCACCATGATGCCCTTTGACGCGGCCATGTTGGCGCCCTGTGTGACGCGTGTGGTCACCCCGTCCATGTCGGCATAGGTGTGGCTGAAGGCCGTGCTGTCGAAAGTGGTGTAGCCCAGCGATGAGTTGATCACATCGGCACCGGCACTGTCAGCAAATTCGGCCGCGGCCACCCAGTTCTCCTCCTCAATGGGATTCTCGGTATCGCCATCTTCACTGCGCAGCAGCATGTACTGGGCCTTGGGCGCGGTGCCCACCAGTAGGCCAGGGAGGTTGCCCGCCATGGTGCTGAGCACACTGGTGCCATGGCCGTGGTGGCCGTACACATTCAGATCTCCCTCTACAAAATCCCTGGTGGCTATGATGCGGTTCTCGTTGCGCAGACTGTCGAAAATGGGCAGGTTGTCCACGTTGATGAAACCCGCATCGAGCACGGCTATGACCATGCCGTTGCCCCTGAAACCGTTCTCGTGCAGCGGGATGCCGCCCAGCATGTCGATCTGATTGAGACCCATGCCGTAGTCGGTGGTGCCGCCCCCGTTGCCGTTGGCGGTCTTGCCATCGGGCTCGGGTTCAAGCTTTGGGGAGGCGGTACCGCTGCCCAGGCGGGTGACCGGGGTGGGCACCCCCACAAAGGGGAGCGCACCGATGGCCGCCAACTGGGTGGCATCGTTCACCAGCACAGTGACCCCGTTGAACCATTTGGACCTGTGCAGCACTGTGGCCCCGGTGGCAGCCACCTGCTGCACATAGGCAGGGTCAACGGGCAGGTCGGTGGCATCGATGGCAATGTTCTGTGCCGCCCTGCGCTGCAATGCCCGCTGCGACAGGAACTGGTCGGGCTGCGCGATGGTGAAGGGAGTGGACGCCTTATCGGTGAAAGGCACAAAATACTTGCGGGGGAAATACTGGGCCTGTGCCACCGTGGCAGCGAACAGGAGCAGAAGGGTGGCGATGTTCCTCATTGGGCAAATCCAGTGATCCGTTGCTCAAACGTGTATCCGATGCTGTCCTTGTCGGTCAGGCTGTCAGGGTCGGGCTGGATGTTGTAGACGGTCATGTGGCGGTGCACCAGGCCCACGTGGCGGGCATACACCTCGCGGCTCACGAGGCTGATGCCAAAGGCCACCTCGGCATCGTACTGGGTGACGGTGACGGTGCTGTCGAAGGTGAGGCCGTTGACCGTGTAAGGCTGATTGATGGCGCTCATGACAAAGGGCCAATCGACCGGAATGTTCAGGAAACCGGTCCACTCCTGCAGGTTCTGGTCGGTGGTGCGCAGGGTGCCGTTCCATTCGCGGCTATCCTGCAAGGGGAAAATGAGTTTGCGCAGGATCACGTTGTCCTCGTTCTGCTCGGCCTCGGCCTGGGTGCGCACGCGGCCCCAGATGTCCTTGATCTGCCACGCGGCAGCGGTATCGGCCCGCCACGACCGCTCCACACGCACCACTTCGCGCCCCCCCTCATCCATAAAGGTGCTCTCGTTCAATTCGCGGAGCAGATAATGCGTCTCGCCCGAACCGAGAATGCCGGCCGGCTCATCCATCCACACACTGTCCACCTCGTATTCGGCCCAATGGCCTATCTCGACCGGAAAAAAATCGAGCCCTCCCGTGGCAACGGTGTCCTCCTCGTAACAGCCGGAGAAGAGGAGAGCAATGATGAGAATTGAGAATGAGGAATTACGAATGAGGAATGAAAGGGGAGCCCATGACGAACTGCCCCGTGGGGCTGTGGCGCGCTGGCGCAGATGGTCCATTGACCCTGATGAAATCATGACCTGGTTGCTCATCTGCGTTCGATAAATCCTCCCCCAATCACATCGTCACCCTCGTAGAACACTGCGCTCTGGCCCGGTGCAATGGCATTGACCGGGTCAAAGAAATGGACTTTGACCTTATCGCCCTCCTGGCTGATGAGCGATGGCGAGCCCGGGTGCTTGTACCTGATCTTGGTGATGGCCTCACGTTCCTCTTTCAGCCCATCGTACTTGCCCCAGTTCACATTGCGCACGCTCATGGCGGTGGCGCGCAGGTCGGCCTCGCGGCCCAGCACCACGGTGTTGGTGTCGGGCTCAATGCGGGTGACGAACATGGGCTCGCCCGTGGCAATGCCGAGGCCCTTGCGCTGGCCCACGGTGTAGAACGGGTAGCCCTCGTGGCGGCCTATCTCGCGGCCATCGGCATCAACAAAACGGCCGCCCTGAAGCCTCTGGTCAAGGCCGGGCACCTGGCGTCTGAGAAACCCGCGGTAATCGTTGTCGGGGATAAAGCAGATCTCGTAGCTCTCGCTCTTCTTGGCAATGGCCTCAAAGCCGCTGTCGAGGGCCATCTGCCGTATGTCCTTCTTCTCGTATCCGCCCAACGGGAAAATGGTGCGCGAGAGGCTCTGCTGCGTGAGGCCCCATAGCACATAGCTCTGGTCCTTGCTGTGGTCGAGGCCCTTGCTCACCACATAACGGCCCGCCTCGTGGCGCACCTTGGCGTAGTGGCCGGTGGCAATGAACTCGCAATCGAGCTGGTCGGCCCGTTTGAGCAGCGCCTCCCATTTGATGTGGGTGTTGCACAGCACGCAGGGGTTTGGGGTGCGGCCGGCCAGGTACTCCTCCACAAAATTGTCGATGATGTGCGGCCCGAACTCCTCGCGTATGTCGATGATGTAGTGCGGGAACCCCTTCTCAACGGCCATCTGCCGTGCATCATTTATATCATCGAGGCTGCAGCACCCAGTGGTCTTCTTGGTGCCGCCCGATGTGGCGTAGTCCCATGTCTTCATGGTCACACCTATCACCTCATAGCCCTGATCGTGCAGCATCATGGCCACCACGCTGCTGTCGAGCCCTCCGCTCATGGCCACCAGTACCCTGCCCTTTCTGCTCATGGTATGAGGGTGCCACGGTCGTACATCTCGGTCTTTTCGGTCGAACCGTCCTCGCGGAACAGCTCAACGGGGCCGTGCAGCTGCCCCTCGCGGTACTCGCCCTTGCGCCTGGGCACAGTGCCCACCAGTTCCTCAACGGCCTCGGGGGGGGCGCCCTCCTTGCCGGGGCGGGTGGTATGCCTGAACTCGCCCTTGTCATACCACTCGGTGAAGGGCCCGTGCAGCCTGCCCTTGAGGTATGTGACCCTGCTCTTGGTGATGCCACTGGGATAAAACTCCTCGAATGTGCCGTTCTCGCGCTTCACGGTCTTCTCCACCCCGGCCACAAAACCGGTCTGGGTGCGCACGGTGCCGTTGTCGTTGAACTCGAGCCACACCCCCGTGCGCATGCCCTGCGCGTAGCGGCCGCGCATCTTGGGCCGCCCATCGGGGAAGTTCATCTCGTAGTCGCCATCGAGCTCATCGTCTGTGTACGAGCCCTTGCTCCAGAGCTTGCCGTTGTCGTACCACCGCTGCCAGGGGCCGTTGCGCCTGCCCATGGTGTAGTGGGTCTCCTCCACTGGCTTGCCGGTGGCGGGGAAATAGCTGCGCTGCACCCCGTTGAGCACATCGCGGGCGTAGGTCTCTTCGAGTACGAGCACCTGATCATCGTTGAAAAACTGCCAGAGGCTGTCCTTTTTCTGGTCGCGGTAGAGGCCCTTGGCCTTTATGCGCCCGTTGGGATGATACATGTGGGCCGCGGCCGTGTGCCCATCGGGCAGGTGGTTGTTGGTGGCCTCTACCTTGCCATCGGGGTAGTAGTAGGTGAACAGGCCCGCGGGGCGGCCGTCCTTGAACTGGCCCTCGTAGCGCAGCTTGCCATCCTCGTAGGTCTTGGTCCAACGGCCCTGCCTGCGGCCCTGTGCATCGGTCTGGTTTACGGGCTGTGCCCATGCCGCTGCACCCAGTGCGACCAGGACGAGTATGAGTAGGTGAGCGCGCAGCATCGGTCGGGCAAAGATACTTGCCGCATGAAGGGGCACGCGGCCGGTCAATCAGACCAGGATGTCGGTCTGATTGCTGTAAACGCCCACCGCCATGTCGTCTTTCATGTAAATGGCCTTGTAGCGCCTCTCCTCGGGCTGCCCGGGAACAAGATTGGCCCGTTTGTCCAGATACGGGCTGCGGGTATCGGTGGCCAGCAGGGTATACCCTTCTTCGTGGCCCCTTGAGCAATAGAGGTAGATGCCATCATACCGGCCCTTGCGGTAACGGATGAGCGGATTGCCCGCCATCAGGCTGATGCGCAGCACGGGTGCGTCCTGAGCGGCACTGTCCTCGGGGCCTATGATGCCCAACGAATGTCCCACCGGAGTGCTGTACCCAGGCGAGGCCTTTATCTGCCGCACCAACCTACGGATGGCCCTTACCGTGTCGGTCTGGCCAGTCTGCATGGCCCTCACCTTGCCCTTTGCGGTATTCTTGGCCTGATGGGCCTCGGTGGCCAACTGGCGGCACGTATCAACCTTCGTCTCAATGCCTGCCACCTGCCCGGGGGCCAGATTGAGCAGCGCCTCATATTCTGGCAGCTTGTTCACGAACCGCTCCATCCATGGGCCCAGGTCGTTGTTGCGCTTGGGTACAAAATCCTTCTTCATGGGCAATATTATTCAGCCATCAAAATTATCAGTGGTCACAAATATAATAATATCCGTTTCAATCAGAAATTATTCAGTTTCAATAATTCTCATATTCATTCGAACACTAATAATCATGGCATCAGTACTTCCATATTTGGTTCCACATAATTATTTAGTGGTTCCGATAAATCACTCCATCGGACTAAATAATGATTCTTTGGTACCGATAAATATTTCAGCCAAACGCTAACGCACAGCTCGGGCATCCGTGCATGGCATCAGAGCACTCGGAGGAATCGCGTCAGGATGTGAAGATCACCCCGTGTAAAGCCGATACAGCTCCCACAGGGCCACCCCGCCCGCCACACTGACATTGAGCGAGTGTTTGGCCCCGCTCTGGGGTATCTCTATGCAGTGGTGGCAAAGGGGCAGCAGTGCCTCCCTTACCCCGTTCACCTCATTGCCCAGAATAAGTGCCAAGGGCATGTGAGGGGTGATGATATGGGCCAACTGCCGCAGGTCGGTGCTGCCGGTGGTCTGCTCGAGGGCGCAGATGGTGTAGCCTGTGGCGCGGAGCTCGGCTACGGCCTCCAGGGCCTGGGGTGCGTAGGTCCACGGCACACTCTCGGTGGCCCCAAGGGCGGTCTTGTGAATGTCGCGGTGGGGCGGGGTGCCCGTGATGCCGCACAGCACCATGCGCTGCACATTGAAGGCATCGGCCGTGCGGAACAGGGCCCCGATGTTGTGGTGGCTGCGCAGGTCATCGAGCACCAGCACTATGGGCAGCCGGGGCCCCAGCCGGTGGGCCTGGGCCGTGGGCCGTGCCAGCTCGTCCATGCTCAGCTTGCGGAAAGGAGGTGCCATGTATCGGGGGCCGAAGTTCGCTCCCACGGGGCCAAGCGCACCTCGCTACTTTTGGCCGCCCCGCACGCGCGGCACACCATGGCCAAGGCCGACAAAGAGACCCCCCTGATGCAGCAGTACAACGCCATAAAGGCGAAGTACCCCGATGCGCTGCTGCTGTTCCGCGTGGGCGATTTCTACGAGACCTTCAGTGCAGATGCCGTACGGGCCTCTGCGGTGCTGGGCATCACCCTGACAAGGCGGGCCAACGGGGCCGCGTCTGAGATAGAGCTGGCCGGATTCCCGCACCATTCGCTTGAGACCTACCTGCCCAAGCTGGTGCGGGCGGGGCTGCGTGTGGCCGTGTGCGACCAGCTGGAGGACCCGAAACTGGCCAAGGGCATAGTGAAGCGCGGGGTGACGGAACTGGTGACCCCGGGGGTTTCGCTCAACGACAATGTGCTGTCGCAGCGGTCAAACAACTTTCTGTGCGCCCTGCACTGGGGCGACCGCGGTTTCGGGGCGGCTTTTCTGGATGTGAGCACGGGCGAATTTGTGGTATCGGAGGGCGATGAGCGGCACATGCAGAAGCTGCTGCACAGCCTGTCGCCCAGCGAGGTGCTGCTGAGGCGGGCCGACCGCAGGCGCTTTGCCGAGCAGTTCGGTGACGGGCACTGCACCTTCACGATGGAGGACTGGGCCTTTACCACCCAGTTTGCCACCGACATGCTCACCGAGCGCTACGGGGTGCGTAGCCTGAAAGGGTTCGGCATTGACCATCTGCCGCTGGGCACCGTGGCGGCCGGGGCCGTGCTGCAGTACCTGCGCGACACCGAGCATACGCGCGTGGCGCACATCAGGCCCCCTGCCCGGCTGGAGGAGGACCGCCTGATGTGGATTGACGGATTCACGGCCCGCAACCTGGAGCTGGCCCGCCCGGCCCATGCTGACGGCAAGGCCCTGATAGACATACTCGACCGCACACTTACGCCCATGGGGGCCCGCCTGATGAGGCGCTGGGTGCTGTTCCCGCTCAAGGACCGCGCGGCCATAGGCACCCGCCTGGCAGCGGTGACCAGGCTGATGCATGACGATGAACTGAGCCATTCACTCACCGAAAGGCTGAGGCGCATCAGCGACCTGGAGCGGCTGGCCTCGAAGGTGAGCACCCTGCGCATCAACCCGAGGGAGTGCATCGTGCTGCGCGACTCGCTGCTGGCAGCCACCGATGTGGCCCGACTGCTGGCCGCCCATGCCGAACTGGCCCCACTGGCCCAGCGGCTGCGCGATGTGCACGGGGCCATTGCACACATCACCTCGATGCTGAACGATGATGTGCCCGTGGCCATACCCAAGGGCGGCACCATACGGGCGGGCATCAGCCCCGAACTGGACGAACTGCGCGAGCTGATGACCTCGGGCAAGGAGAAACTGCTGGAGATACAGACGCGCGAACGGGCCAACACGGGCATCCACTCGCTCAAGGTGAGCTACAACAATGTGTTCGGGTATTACCTCGAAGTGACATCGGCCCATGCCGAAAAAGTGCCCACCGACTGGGTGCGCAAGCAGACATTGACCAATGCAGAGCGGTACATCACCCCCGAACTGAAAGAATATGAGGCCAAGATACTGGGGGCCGAAGAGCGGACCCTGCTGCTGGAGACCGACCTGTACAACGGGCTGGTGAACCGCCTGATGGACCACATAGGCGACATGCAGCAGAATGCCATGGTGCTGGCCGAGGCCGATTGCCTGCTGTCGTTTGCCACCGTGAGCCGCGACCACCAGTATGTGCAGCCCCATTTTGTCGATGATCAGGTGGTGGACATCAAAGACGGTCGGCACCCTGTGATAGAGCGGTGCCTGCCCATTGGCGAGGAATATGTGCCCAACGACCTGTATCTGCGCAACGACCTGCAGCAGGTGCTCATCATCACGGGGCCCAACATGAGCGGCAAGAGCGCCCTGCTCCGCCAGACGGCCCTGATAGTGATCATGGCCCAGATGGGGTGCTATGTGCCGGCACGCTCGGCCACCCTCGGGCTGCACGACAAGGTTTTCAGCCGCGTAGGGGCATCAGACAATCTGGCCACGGGCGAGAGCACCTTTATGGTGGAGATGAACGAGAGTGCCAGCATCCTGAACAACATGACCTCGCAGAGCCTGCTCATATTCGATGAGATAGGCCGCGGCACCAGCACGTACGATGGCATCTCCATAGCCATGAGCATGGTAGAGCTGCTGCACAACGGCAGCAAGGCACGCCCCAATGTGCTGTTTGCCACCCATTACCACGAGTTGAATGAACTGGAGGCCCGCATGGAACGGGTGCGCAATTTTCACGTGTCGGTAAAGGAGGTGGGCAACAAGGTGATATTCCTGCGCAAGTTGGTGGCAGGCGGCACCGAGCACTCGTTCGGTATCCACGTGGCCAAGATGGCCGGCATGCCAGCACAGGTCATAACCCGCGCCAATGAGATACTGGCCGAACTGGAGGCACAGAAGGCCGAGACCAGCACACCGGTGGGCCGCACCACCAACCGGCAGCAGACCGAGGGCATGCAGCTCAGTTTCTTTCAGCTCGATGACCCTGTGCTTGAACAGGTGCGCGAGGAGATACTCAACATCGATATCGACACCCTCACACCCGTTGAGGCCCTGATGAAGCTGCATGGGGTGAAGAAGCTGTTACTCGGTAAGACATAAACTCAGAATCCAATGAAAATAGCCATCATCGGGGCCGGAAACGTAGGCTCGGCATTAGGAAAAGGCTGGGCCAAGGCCGACCATCAGGTCACCTTCGGGGTGCGCGACCCGCAATCGCCCAAAACGGCCAAGGCATTGGAGTACTTCCCCGATGCGTTGGTAACCACTGTGGCAGATGCCGCCCAATGGGCCGAGGTCATTGTCATCACCACCCCGCCCGATGCCGTCATCGGACTCATCCCGCAGTTGGGCGACCTGAGCGGCAAGACCGTCATTGACACCACCAACAGCGTCCGCACCCGGCCCGAGCCTTATGCCACGACCTACCATGCTGTTAAAGCGCTCGGCAAAACAGAGTCGGTGGTCAAGTGCTTCAACAGCACAGGGTTTGAGAACATGCGCAATCCCAAATATAAAGGAGAGGGCATAGACATATTCATGGCCGGAAATGATGCCGCGGCCAAGCAACTGGCCGCAACACTCTCTGCCGACCTCGGCTTCGGCCACTGCTACGATTTCGGGGGCGATGACCGCGTGGAGCTATTGGAGAAATTCGCGTTGAGCTGGATCAATCTGGCCATAATGCAAGGGCATGGGAGGGATATAGCGTTCAAGATTGTGAGGAGATAAAAAAATTGCGGGGGTTGTTCTGAGGTTACAATGCTCATGCTACATTTGCCGCCCCGAAAGCGAGAATAGCTCAGTTGGTAGAGCACGACCTTGCCAAGGTCGGGGTCGCGGGTTCGAATCCCGTTTCTCGCTCCAGAGTCAATCATGCGGTCCTCCCCTAAAAAGGAGGATCGCTCGTTTTTGCCCGGATGGTGGAACGGTAGACACGAGGGACTTAAAATCCCTTGGCCATTGCGGCTGTGCGGGTTCGAGTCCCGCTCCGGGTACCAAGGCAGCCATCAGCTGTTAGCCGTTGGCCGTTAGCTATAAGGAAGTCAGGCAATTAGGCGATAGCCAGCGCATCACCCACTCCATCGGCCATCAACAATCAGCAATCCTATATCTGATGATTGACCTGCGCAGCGACACAGTCACACGTCCCACCCCTGCCATGCGCGAGGCCATGTACCGTGCCGAGCTGGGCGATGATGTCTTTCGTGAAGATCCGACCGTGAATGCGCTTGAGGAAAAAGTGGCGCAGATGTTCGGACACCAGGCCGCCCTTTTCTGCCCCAGTGGCACCATGGCCAATCAGATAGCCGTGAAGGCCCACACGCAGCCTGGCGATGAGGTGATCTGCGATGCCAATTGCCACATATACTATTACGAGGCCGGTGGCATCGCTTTCAATTCAGGCTGTTCGGTGCGGCTGATCCAGGGCGACCGTGGAGTGTTCGGTGCGAAAGATGTAGAAGCGGCCATCAGAAAGGACGATGTGCATTTTCCCGTCTCGAGGCTCGTCACCATTGAGAACACCTGCAACCGGGGCGGAGGGCGCGTCTTTCCATTAGAGAATATCCGGGCCATTTCTGAACTGTGCCGCGCACGCGGTCTCGCCCTGCATGTTGATGGTGCCCGCCTTTGGAATGCAATGATTGCAGAAGGCACGGATGCATTGACCTATGGCAGCCTGTTCGATTCCGTTTCTGTCTGTCTCTCAAAAGGACTTGGTGCACCGGTAGGTTCTGTGCTCACAGGCGATACCGAGTTCATCCGTAAGGCCCGCAGGATCCGTAAGGTATTCGGGGGCGGCATGCGCCAGGCAGGCATGTTGGCCGCAGCCGGAATACATGCCCTGGATCACCATATATATAGGATGGCCACCGATCATGACCGGGCAGCAAAGATCAGCGCGTTGCTCGAAGGCCGCAGTTGGGTGCGGTATGTGTTCCCTGTAGAGACGAATATTCTGCTTTTTGACCTTACTGACGTTGCCACGGCCGAAGATTTCCTTCAGCATTGCGCCACAAAGGCGGCTATCAGGGCTTATCACTTAGATGCCGGTCGTATCCGATTTGTTTTTCATCTCGATATTCTTGAAACTGATATGCCCGCCATTGCAGATGCGGTGCTCAGTTTTCGGGGCGGGCAGTAAGGCCCTTCATCCATAAATCGGCCCTGAACAGCTCGGGCCCGGTCGGATCCCATTGGGCGTTGCTCTCAGCCGAGGTCAGTTCGGCCAACAGTTTCTGTGCGGTCTTGTCCTTAATAAAGTCATTGACCCCCAGGCGGGCAAGGATATTGAAAAGCCTCAGAAGGTCAGTGACACGCTTGTTCTTCAATGTAGGCGTACGGGCCACAAATTTCCGTGCCGACTCAACCTTGAACTCCAACCAGTCGAAATCATCGGTCTCAACTGCAATAGCGAGGTCAGCCAACCGGTGATGCAGATTCCATGCATCGACACCGCGCTGTAGGGCAGCGCTGCGGTTCACCTCGCGGAATGCCACCTGTCTATCGCCAGCCTTCAGTGCCACAAGCGACTTAAAGAAGTACCATCTTGCCAGCCCGCGCTCATTGCCCGAAACCTTGGGGTGCCCGAGGGCGCGTTTCACAATGTCCTCGGCCAGCGCCAGATCTCCGTTAAGATACTGCGCACGGAACAGGAAATCGAGGCACCTCAACTGATTCACACCTCCATCGCGGAACATGTCAACTGCTACCTGAAGGTATCTCTTCGCGTATGAATAGCTCCCTTGGTGCAGGTGCGCATAGCCGATGGTCTGGTTTACTCCGGCAATGTTGTTCTTCGACCGCACTGCCGGACTCGATTCCACCAGTCGGATAAAATCCTCGCCATAACGGATCACCTCGGCATACTGCCCCACCGATGCGTGGTGTTCGGTGCGCGCCAAAAAATACCAGAATCCGATCCGGGTCAGGTGCTTTTTCCTATAAATATCCTCAATCTCCACCATGGCTTTCTCCATGGTCATCTCTTCCTGCCCATCCGTTTTGCCTCCCCTAAAAAACTGCGGGGCCGATAGAACAAGAGAGAGCTCCTCGGCCCTGTTCATCGAAATGGCCAGGTCGAGATCTTCTCTTATCTCCGCATTGATCCCGTCAAGATGGCCTCTGTCGCGCAGCGTATGCAAGGTCTCCCGGATAAGCAGGTCTGTCTGTGCTCTTTCAAGCGGCAATTCAAATGTCTTGGCAATCTGCGCTGCCCGCCTGAGCAGGGCCAGTCCTTCCGAATATTCACCCCTGAACATCAGAACATAGGCTTGGGCCAATTTCTTTCGGCAATCAAAAGCCGCCACACGAAACGACTCACCGAACCGTTTATCGCTTTCTTGAAGCAAGAGAACATTGAGCATATCCTCCCTTAATCGCTTCTTCAGATGCGAAAAGGCTGACCTTCCGCCCTTATGCTCTATGCCCACGATGGCCTGATGGTCCGTCTGCTCTTCTACACTCGAAATCAGGTTGAACAGCCGTAGCCTCAGTTTATCCTCATTATTGGTGCTGCGCCCGTACATGTGCCTCAGAAGGCTGCGCTCGCCCGGACGAAGCACTTTGTTCAGATTGTAGAGACTCTTCATCAGGGGCTGTGGCGGGCAAAACTATCCTTCTGCAATCGGCAGAAACGATAGCTCTGAAGGCATTTTTCCACATTTTCATCGACAATAAAGGAGTGTTTATCGAAATGACATGAATTTTTTCCATCTGTATATCAGCACCTTATATCGAAAATAAAGATATTTTCATCGATACCTGTTGCGGATTCATCGATCATATGCACATTTGCATCGATTCATCTACGGAACTAGGTGATTCATCGAACAGGAACAATCACTCATCGAAACGTTTAACCACTAGGAACAATGGAACTGCTGATCGCTCTACTCGTCTCATTGAACATTGTAAGTGCTGAAGGCGCTAAGAACCTCACAACTGAGGAACTTGCCAAGTACGAGAAAGAAATCATTTGGGGCCAAGAGGCTGATGATTTCAAAGGTGATGGTGAGACCGAAGACGATTCAGACCGCAAGGCTGAAGATGACAAAATCATCTGGGGTCAGGAGGCAGACGACTTCTGATACTTAGGTGTAAGACATAGCCCCGAATGCAGATTCGGGCAGGAATAAACTCACTGGATGGGGTCGCAACCTGTCGTGTGAGTCAATTCCATTAAGATTTATATTGATCAGATTCCTGATTTTCAGGGGAATCTGCGTTTTATTCATAGTTTATCACATTCAATAGGGCGCTCATCTTTCCTTGTGTAGGGGGGTGTAGGGCTGCACCTTTGATCCCGGAAATCAGATTGCATAACAGTCTGAAGCAAACAACGGGAGACATGGAAACAAGAATCATAATGCCGAAGAACGATCAGGAGAGGATTGATGCCCTGCGCAACATCTACCTGAACGCCACTGAGACAAGCATGAGCCAACTGCCCATTGCCACCGAGATGGTAGGGTACGTTAAGCCGTTCCTTCACAAACTGAGCGAGAATAGCTTCGGCAGCAACTTGGCAGCTACCATCATGATGCGACAGGTTGTAGATGAGCTGCTGAGCGATATCTACCGTCAGGTAGCCGAATACTGCCGCAAGAGCGATGCACCGAGCGCATTTATGGTGGCCAGCGCCTTCGGCTTGAATGTTGAGGCCGGCCGCGTTATCAGCATCAACAACTACTTGGCTCAGGTTGCCTGATTGTCAAGGACCATGTGCCCATCGGAGACCCATATCATTGAGGTAGGGCAGGCCCATTCGTTCGGCCCAGCCACTCCGGTGTTTCAAAGGGAATTCTACTGTCCGTGCAGTATCAATCTGAAGGACAGCGATATAGAAGACAAACTAATCATTCAGGTAAGAAGAGACGGAAGCGAATGGTTCGATTACGAACCTGGCCAGATGATTATCGGTCGCGATGTGGAATGCCGTCTTGCCGTTGTAAACGAAATGACCCACACAGTTGAGGTAGAGGTCTTTTACAACTGATTCTCAATCAGCTTCGGGCAAAAGACACCAGAGTGCGGCCAAGCAAACGGCCACACTGAGGACCACATTGGTCACTGCTATAGGCCACTCACCGTCACGCAACAGCTGCACGGTCTCATAGGAGAAGGTGGAAAACGTGCTGAGACCCCCACAGATACCGACTATGATGAGCGGCCTCAGACTAACTGAAGGAAAATCATGCAGAATATGGGCGGCCCCGATGAGAATAACAACGCTCAAGATATTAGCAATGAGAGTGGCCCATGGGAACAAACCTGTTGACCAATGCCCCACTCCGACCCCGATGAGCCAGCGGATGGCTGCGCCTGCCCCGCCACCAAGAAAGACCGCAATGGCTGTCCTCAATTCCATCGCCTGCTCAGGTTTGTAATGAGATTCGCTGATGTAAAGTAAAGCGTACAGGCCACTACTCCTCCCCAAAGGAAACCACAGAGCACATCGAGCGGGTAGTGTACACCAAGGTAAATGCGGCTATACCCCACTGCTACTGCCCAAATGACCATGGCAGTCGAAGCTGATATGGGAGGTCTCATCACCCAGATATACAGACCTACCAGGGCCCCGACATTGGCCGCATGTGAGGAGACGAAACCGAATTGCCCACCGCAATATCCAGTATGCAGACGGACCATAGAGGCAAGTTCAGGGTTGTGGCATGGGCGCAACCGCATGACTGTTTCCTTGAAAAGAACAACGCTGCCTTGATCGGCCAATAGGATTGCCAATACGAATAACACCACATATACAAGGGTCAATTTCCCTTTGGCTTTGAAAAGGAACCACAACATACCCGCATACAGTGGAATGGCCGTCCATTTTGCACTGAGTGCCACCATAAGCCGATCGGCCCAAGGAGAAAAAGTGCCGTTAATGGCCAGATAAAGCCATTGATCAATACCGATCAGCCAACATTCAGCGGCCAACGACAAATCGCGAATGAGAAGTTGCGCCTTTCATTTCGGCTAATAGGGTATAAATACCAACTGGCAGATGCGACAGATTCATCTGGCCATTGACCGGAACAAGGCCCGAAGCGACCGTTCGGCCTGTGGAATCAACCACCCTGAAAGGCGCACCGCTAATACCTGATACCGCGAATTGTCCATCATTAGGATTGGGGAACAGCTTTATCTGTAAGCCTGCGGTCTCGGGAACAGACACTGCATCAGGATAGACAACCGGGAAAATGGCAAGATTCACATCCAGACCCCAAGACCGAACGGCATTCGAGACCTTGACCCATTCGCCAAAGTCATTGAATTCCCATGCCATATCGGTACCACCGTTAAGATTGTCGGTGGTTGAAAGTAGTCCTACTGTATCGCCCGGCATCAATCCTGTGAGACGCACGGCAAATGAGAAGGTATCCTGCAAAAAGAAATTCATCCAAGAGAAATCGACATAAGTCAACCCGGCTGTATCCACATCCTCAAGCAGGACCCGGGCATATGCCACCACTGTATCGGGGGCCGCACGTGGTCCTATGTCCTGAAATCGTAGATATCCGGTATCGCCCTGGGAGTAGATCATCACTTCAATAAACGAACTATCAGTGGGCAACGAGGTCATTTTCTTAGCTCCGAACAAAAGGGCGACACCCTTAAGCTTAAGAGAATCGGTGATCACATAGGTGTGAGCCTTAATCTCATCGCCATAACCATTGACACCGAATGCATATCCACCATTGGGCGATTCGTAAAGCACCGGTGAAGCGGCCATGAAATCGCTCAGACCGATGGTATCCTCTGACCCCAACGAGCCGCGATGCTCAATCTCTAATGGAGTGGCCTGCCGCTGCGCATTGACATTCAGGGTGACAAAAAAAGTAAGTACGGTCAAAATGAACTTCATGTGGCAAAAGTAGGGCTTAGGAAAAAAAGAAGGGGCCCCGAAAGAGGCCCCTTCCCGTTCAATTTCGTAATTGACTATCAGCGGATCACAGTGAAACGGACAGTCTGGCTACCGCCATTGGCCAAGATCTGAGCGAGGTACATGCCATTGGCAAGACCAGACATATCAACAGTCTGACGGCTATTGCCCGCAGCAATGCTCACATTTTGACGGTCAATGAGTACGCGGCCATCGAGGGTTGTGACACGGACCACTGCATCCAGGCTGGTCTCAGCGTTGATAGCAAGATTGAGCACATCCGAGGTCGGGTTAGGATAGGCGCTCACTTTGGCCACGCCAGGCAACTCAGATACACTGATGTTCGGAGTTATAATCATACGGATGGCCATGGCGTTGCCATTGGTATATACCGTCTGATCATTCGGGGTGTAGATCATTGAAGCATAATTGGGCTGCGGCACGGTGATGTCATCAACCAGTACTACGTTGTTGACTTCTGCATTACTGAACAGCTCAACACCAGCGTAGTAAGCGTTAGGTTGAAGTTCAAAAGGCTCAGGAAAATAGACTCTGATAGTGGCAGCACTGCTTACTGCACCAGAGATATCGGTATCGGTGATGTCGTAGATATCACTGGCGATCAATGGGTCATCTACGATATCGGCAAAAACATTGGCAGTATCATGAATGGCTGCAACCATGGCCCCACCAGCCACTGAGCCATTGGTTCCGGTGCGCAGCACCACTTCAAGCCCGTAGGCATAAGTGGTGGTTTTCAGGTCATAAAAAGTGAATACCATCAGGCCGTCTGCATTGTCAGTGAAGCTTGCAGTGCCCAAAGAAGAAGTGGTCTGCATACCAGATCCATAGTTGCCAAGGCCGTCCATTGACATAAGGTCGTTGGTCACTTCAAGATAGCGGGTCTTCACGTTGTTGCCAGCAAAATTCCCACCTATCTGATCGCCATCAGACTGTACCTCATAGTCAATCTGATGCTTTCCGATAACCATGGCCGAAGCGTCAGCCTCCTCTTCAAGGGATATGGTATCGCTGGCAACCAGAGCTGCGGCAGCACTCACATTACCAGTGAAAGCCTGAGCCGAAGTGGTTGTGTTAGTTGCAGTGTATGTAAGATTGACATTGGTCTGATCATTAATTCCGAAGTTGAACACCTCAGCACCAACTAACACATCTCCATCAATCTGATGCAACGGAACCCTGCCATACTCTTCGGCCGAAGTATTGTAGCTCTGATAGGCGAAGTTCATGACCACATCATCGTTGTTGGGCACAAGCAGCTCCACATCATCGATCATGAGGTAATAGTGCGATGGGCCACCCCATGTGAAACGGAAATGGGCTGCGCTGGCACCACCTATGAAGGTTGAGACATTAAGCGAGAAATTGCTCGAAACAATGGTGTTGGCAGCTGGCGATGTGATCGGAATCTCAGCTGACCATGAGTTGCCACCGTCATTTGAAAATGCAACAGAGATATTCTGTGTGCTGCAGCACCAGCGGGTGCTGTAATCAAAACTCAGGATCACATCGGGGCTTGCGCTCAGGTCAATGGCCGGGCTCACGATGGACCCAATCCAGTCGTTCTGATTAAATACAGGCGGATTGGCAGTGGCATCCACACAGTTGGCCGAGTCTCCATCAAAAAGAAGAAACCCGTTGGGCAATGTGAAACTGGTAGGCGGGGTGATGTTGGTCGAGAAACATCCGGCCGGGCCGAACATGTCGTGTTTCCAGATATTGCCATTGGTGTTTGAAGTGGTCCACGCACCGGCATCGGTGGTCACACCACCTGGGCCATTCGCACCACCGGTGAAATCGTCAGACCAGAGCACGACCTGACCACCCCCACGATAGAAATCGTTGGTGCGGACTATTTCTTCCTGTGGATCGGCCATGGTTGGCAGATAGGTGAATGTGCGGCCACCGCCCACTTTGTTCTGGGCCATGACTCCAGAGCACAACACGAGCGCTCCGGCAATGAGTAGAGTACGTTTCATCAGAATGGTTTTGGATTTTGAAGTGCCGAATGTACCAAAAAAAGAGACGGGCGAGGAGCAATGCCCCACGCCCGTCCCGAGCAGTCGAAAAGATCAGTTTCCGGCCTTAATCACCTTCACGGTGCTGAAGCCTTCGCTGGTCTGAACATTGATGCTGTACAGTCCATCAGTCAGATTGCTCAGGTCAAGCGACTCGCGGCTGCCAACGGTGCTGAACGTGCGGCTCAGAGCGACACGGCCGTCCATTCCATACACGTTGACGCTTGCACTCCCTTTAACTGCACTGCTGAAGTTGAGCATCACTTCGGTGCTGAAAGGATTCGGACTTAGGCTGAAGAGGTTGCTCAGCTCACGGTCATTGATACCGGTTGTGAAATCACCTACCAAACGGATAGCGAGTGCCTCACCATTGCTGTAAACAGTCTGATCGCTCGGGATATAGATCATGCTGCCATACCATGGCTGGGGGACTGTCAAATCGTCTACGATGCGGATGTCGTTGGCATTGGCATTGCTGAAAAGTTCAACACCTGCGTAATACGCGCCAACTGGCAATGTGACAGGAGTGGCGAATTGAACAAAAACGATTCCATCAGTCGGAATAGCAGTGAGATCGTAGATTTCACTCGTAAATATCGGAGAGGCTATATCATCGGCCAAGACATTTGCCGTATCATGTAATGAAACGATGAGCGAACCGCCTGCAACTGATGATTGAGTCACCATGAGTTCGATACCTGATATGGTAGTCTCTTCGTTGATGGTGTACATGGTGAAGAACATGATTCCGTCACTTTCGCCAGTGAAACTGCTTGTTCCCAAGGAGGTCAGGTTCTCATAACCGGCAGGATGATTGCCGATGCCATCGAGAGAGTAATGGTCCACACTCACCTCGAAGTTGCGCATATACATGTTATCAGCAAAAGTCGCAGCACCCGAAGTTTCCTCGTTGGAGCTCACTTCATACGTTGCCTCGTAAAGGCCCAGACCGGCAAAAGTTGATGCCGCAATGGTCTCTTCCACATCAAGGGTATCATTCGGGGCTATGGTGCCACCACTCAGGGTGTTTGAATAGACTGATGAACCGGACTCATCATTCACATTAATCGCCACCTCAACCCCAGTTTGAGCGGTGTATCCAAAGTTGAACACTGATGAACCTATCAAGGCATCGTTACCCAATTGGCTCGCACCGATACGGCCATATTCAAGGCCCAATGTAGTGGCTGTGCTCATGTAAGAACCGACATTGACCAGATCGTTGGCGGGCTGCTCAAGCACTGCCACATCGTCAATGGCCCAGAACCAACCGTAGTTGCCTTCATAGCGGAAACGGATCAGGACGTTAGCCTGACCACCGGCAGCAGAGCTGATGTTAAGGGCATAGCTGTCAGGGTTGGCACTGGTGATGCTGTTCTCAATGTCATTCACAAGAAATGAGGTCCAGTTGGTCCCGCCATCAGTAGATACTTCCACATAATGGGGATCTTGAAAGTGACGGAAATACTGCTGCCACGTGATGATCACATTCGGATAGCTGCTCATGTCCATGGGGTTGGCAGTCTGCAACCATGCGTTCTGCAGGGCACTGCTTCCCTGAGTATCTGAATCAATCAGCGCGAACTGACCGCCAGAGGATGAATTGAGTGCCGGGGCGAAATTCTGACCCACCAGACCGGATGAAAGGCCTGTGACGAATTCCCAATCGTAGGCCGGTGTGCTCGAATTGCCCACCGTCCAATCGCTGGTGTTGGTGAAATCGCTTGACCAGATGGTTACGCGGTTTGTGTAGTCGTTAAATCGGTCAACGCGCATGCGCTCAGGCATGTCGTAGGCCGGCTTCACTTCTTGGAGCATGCTGAGGCGGGCATTCTGCGCATTGCCGGTCAATGCTCCCAAGGCCAAAAAGGCACACAGGTAGAACTTCTTCATGATGTTAAGGTTTGTTAAGGTTTGGAAGAGAAACGGGACGCGAAGTAAACACAACTGGGCCAATCTCAACGTCATGTATGCGAAGTCTAATCAAGTTAAAAAAAAAAGGCCGGCCTTACGGGCCAGCCTCTCTCACTTAGAAGATAAAATCAGTTCACTGCCACCTTCTGGGTGATGGTGCCAGTGGCTGTGCTCACCTGAACGAGGTACAGACCAGCGGCCACGTCAGCAACGTTCAACTTCAAACGGCCGGAAGTCCCTGCCTGGGTGTTAACTGAACCTTCGGCCACAACTGCACCGGCCATTGACATGAGTCTTACGCTCACCTTCTCATCGGCACGGGTAGTCACGTTAACATTCAGTTCATCGTTTGCCGGATTAGGGAAAGTGTGGAACCCAACGAACGAACTCATGTCGCCAACGCTGCTGATGTCTGGGTTGAGGTTGAGGCGCATGCTGGTCGTGAGGCCGATCCAGTTGTACCAGTTCTGATCGCTGCCCAGATAAAGCGCCTGACCGCCATCGCCATCATCAGCGCCTGTACCCATGATAGTGCCACCATCGCCACCTTCAATGGCTACCGTGGCGGTGTACACGTTGCCGGCCACCATATCCACAGGCTGGTCGAGCACCACAGTGATGATGTTGAGAGCTGTGGAAGAGAGGTCACCGTTCTGAATGTCATAGAGTGTCTCGCTAACGCTACCATTGGCCGGGTCGCCCTCGTACACTTTTACGGTCACGGCACTTGAAGTGGTGCTGGCACCCAGAGCGAACTGTAAGGCATAGATGCTGCTTCCATCCACTTGGCAGAAGTAACGGGCTCCCATCTCAAATCCTGTTGGTTCTTCAGCAGCGGTATAACCTAGCTCGAAATAGTCTTCGGTCTCATTGTCATGGCCCCAGACAAATTCAGTAACAGTCAAGCCGCTCGATGCACTATTGTCCGCTGGCACCTCCTCATTCTCAGCCGAGCCGACAGTCATGTTCACAACCACATCGCCAGTGGCGGTAGGCGTGAATCCGGTGCTCACCCAAATGGTATCGGTTGCGCCAGCGGCCAACGAGGCCGGTCCGGCCACGTTGCCCGAAGCAACAGAGGATCCGTTGAATACCACTTCCCAATCGGCATCGAGGTTGGTCTGAGTGGCTGAACCCATGTTCGACACAACAACACCGGCCACAAGCTCAACAGCTTGTTCCAAAGGCACCTGATTGTACACGTAGTCATTCACCACATCGCCTGCATAGGCTGTTACCGCCATCAGATCATTGAACGGCATGGTGCACAACTTGATGTTGTCAAATTTGGCCTGAGCACCGTCCGAACCATTGTATGTGAACTTGAACCGTGCAGCCGTGGAGCTGGCATACGCTGTAAGAGGCACAATATCAGTATAGAAGGTGTAATTGTCAAACTCACCTTCGCTGGCCTCTGTCCACAACTCTGTCCAGTTGGTACCGCCATCGGTAGAGATTGACACGATCAGGTCGTAGTTATCGTTCGGGTCAACTCCCCAGTAGTAGCTCATGAACCAGTCGAAATACAGGGCTACGTTCGGGATGGCAGAGAGGTCGATATCAGGGGTGATCAGCGACTCGTCCTGCAGGGCAAGGCTGGCATCGTACTGAATGTCCATGTGACCGTCAGGGTTACCACCTGTGCCCATATAGACCCAGTTTTCGGATGCATTCACCTCAACATTGGTCCAAGTGGCAGGGAATCCTGAATCAAATCCTTCCGTGATAGGGCAGCTCAGACCACCGCCACCGCGGTTGTCAGACTGAATCTCACGGCCAGGCACGCACTGCTTAGCATTGTTTGCAACACGCACGTTCTGAGCCATTGCCCCAAAGGCAGACAGGCTCAGCATTGAAACGAAGAGTAGGTTTTTTCTCATTTTTCGATGATTTGTTGAGTCGGTCAAAACTAATGATACGCCATGCCTGCTGAATGATTGGTTCCTTGAGTTCAGATGTTTTAACAAAAAAGGCCCGAACGTCTCCGCCCGGGCCTTTCTATGAAATCAGTTGCGAATCACTTCACAACATTAAGCTTCTTGGTCAGGTTGCGACCATTGGCACTCAGGTTCACCAGGTATGTGCCGTTGGCCAGACCGTTCACATCCATCTGATGACGACCGGCTGCCATCTCGCCCTTGTCGGCCGAGAATACCTTTTGGCCGTTCATGCCGATTACTTCAAGGCTTACATCAGCTGCCTTCTCCAGCTCGAACAGGATGGTTGCATTCTCAACTACTGGGTTGTTGGCAATGGTCATCTTCATACCATTGAGGAAGGTGTTGCCATCAATGCCAACATCGCTCGAGCGGACGAGGGCCCAAACAGCGATATCAAAATCAACCGGCCATGCCTTAAGAAGGGTGTACCATTTTCCATCGCTCCACTTTTCCCAGCTAAGTTCAGCGGTAGCACCATCACCATCAGTTGACGACACCAGACCGATCGTATCGGCTGAGCTCATCATGCTCATGTCGAAACCAGCAATAAAGTCGCCAGACACGTAGGCATCGTTATCCAAAGCCACAAACTGGATATTGGCAGTGTCCACATCGGTCATCATGACCATGGCCGATTGATTCACTGTGCCTGGGCAAGGCTGATTGCCATCACCGGCTGTGGTGTAGCCTGTGCTGCCGTCCTTGTTCCAAACGGTAGGCATGATATGGCTGTTGGCTGCGCCAGACACATACTTGGCACCGAACAAGAAGGCAAGCTCCTCTACATATACCGGACCACCGGTCAAGATGAACTCTTGAGCCTTGGCGAGGTCACCATAGCTATTGGAACCAACAAGGTAACCACCACCTTGAGCACCGTACAATGCCAGAGTGCCGCTGGCCAAAGCACCAGGAAGGAGTGTATCAGTCGGAGTGCGCTCACCAACAATAGGCATGGCGGGCAAACGAAGACCCTCTTGAACCACATGGAAGCTGCGCTGGGCAGACACCGAACCAAAGGCAAGAGCGAAGGCGGAAAGCAGGTAAATCTTCTTCATCTGGAAGGTTTTAAGGTATTTGGTATTGAATGAGGGGCCAAATGTAACAACTTGTCAGACATACGCTTCGACAGAAGGGCATGTGCAAATAAGTTGACGGTCACCGGCCGCATTGTCCACACGGGCCACCGAGGGCCAGAACTTCGACTGGCGCACCCACCTGAGCGGATAGGCCGCCTTTTCGCGCCCGTAGGCGTGGTTCCATGCATCAGAGGTTACCTCGGCCGCGGTGTGCGGGGCATTGTGCAGCACGTTGTCAGTGGCATCGGCCGTGCCGTTGCTCAGCTCATCCATCTCGGCCCTGATGGCTATCATGGCCTCGGCAAAGCGGTCGAGCTCGCTCTTCGGTTCGCTCTCGGTCGGTTCCACCATGATGGTACCCGCCACGGGAAAACTAACGGTAGGGGCATGGAAACCGTAGTCCATCAGGCGCTTGGCTATATCGCTCACCTCCACATTGGCCACTTTCTTGAACTCGCGGCAATCGAGGATCATCTCGTGGGCCACCCGTCCGTTGGTGCCTGTATATAGGATAGGGTAATAGGCGCTGAGGCGCTCCTTGAGGTAATTGGCGTTAAGGATGGCATGCTCGGTGCTCGACCTCAATCCATCGGCCCCGAGCATCTTGATATAGCCGTAGCTGATGAGCAGGATGAGCGCACTGCCCCAAGGGGCGGCACTCACCGCGCTGATGGCCTGAGCTCCGCCCGTGCGCACCACGGCATGGCCCGGCAGGAAAGGGGCCAGGTGCTGGGCCACGCAGATGGGACCCATGCCGGGGCCTCCGCCTCCGTGGGGTATGGCGAATGTCTTGTGCAGATTGAGGTGGCACACATCGGCACCGATCGTGGCCGGGTTGGTGAGGCCCACCTGGGCATTCATATTGGCCCCATCCATATATACCTGACCCCCATGGGCGTGGATGATGCGCGTGATCTCTGGGATCGATTCCTCAAATACCCCGTGGGTCGAAGGATAGGTGACCATGAGGCAGGATAGCTGGGCACTGTGCTCCTCGGCCTTTTTGCGCAGGTCGTTCACATTGATGTTGCCCATCTCATCGCACTCTACCACCACCACCCGCATGCCCGCCATCACTGCGCTGGCCGGATTGGTGCCATGGGCCGAACTGGGTATGAGTGCCACATTGCGGTGCGCATCGCCACGGCTGCGGTGCCATGCATCTATCACCATAAGGCCGGCATACTCGCCCTGCGCACCGCTGTTGGGCTGCAGCGACACGGCCGCAAAACCGGTCACCTCGCACAGGGCGCGTTCCAGTTCGTTGAACACTGTCTGATAGCCCGAGGCCTGTTGCACCGGGGCAAAGGGGTGCATGTCGCTGAACCCGGGCATGGTGATGGGGTACAGCTCGCTGGCGGCATTCAGTTTCATGGTGCATGACCCCAGTGATATCATGCTGTGCACCAGGCTCAGGTCGCGGTTCTCGAGGCGCTTGATGTAGCGCATCATCTCGGTCTCCGAGTGGTGGGTGTTGAACACCGGGTGGGTGAGCACCGGGGTCACCCGAGCCAAGGCCGCGGGCAGCACATCGGCCCCGCGCTCCACCTCCTCGCGGGCAATGGGTGCGGCCGCCTTGGCACCTGCAAATAGGCCGACCAGGGCATTGAGGTCGTCAATGGTAGTGGCCTCATCCAGATTGATGGCCACCGACCGATTGTCCACATACCTCAGGTTGATAGAGGCCGCCTCGGCCATTTCGCGCAGCTCGGTCACTGTGAGGCCATTCACCTCTACGTGCAGGGTGTCGAAGTAGTGCGTGTGCAGCACCCGGTGGCCCGATCGAGTTATACGGTCAGCCAGCATCACCGCCTTGCGGTGCACGCGCTGGGCTATGCCGCGCAGACCACGGGGCCCGTGATACACGGCATACATGCTGGCCATGATGGCCAACAGGGCCTGTGCGGTGCAGATGTTACTCGTGGCCTTGTCTCTGCGTATGTGCTGCTCGCGGGTCTGGAGGGCCATGCGCAGCGCAGGGTCGCCCAGGCGGTCAACACTCACACCTATGATGCGGCCGGGAATGAGGCGCTTGAACTCATCGCGTGTGGCGAAGAAGGCCGCATGTGGGCCGCCATAGCCCATCGGCACCCCCAAACGCTGCGAATTGCCCACCACCACATCGGCCCCCCAGCTGCCAGGGCCCTCAAGCACCACAAGGCTCAGAAGGTCGGCCGCCACGGCCACCCGTATGCTCATGCCATGCGCACGGTCCACCAGCGCCCGCAGGTCCTTCACCTCGCCATGCGCGTTGGGGTATTGCAGCAGCATACCGAAGAAATCATCGGTAAGGTGGGCCTCATCGGCATTGCCCGTTATAATCTCGATGCCCAGCGGACGGGCACGGGTCATGAGCACATCGATGGTCTGCGGATAGCAGTCGTTGCTCACAAGGAACTTGTCGGCCCCGCGTTTCACGGCCTCGCGGTCGCGGGCGGCATGCAGCATGGCCATGGCCTCGGCCGCAGCGGTGCCCTCGTCCAGCAGCGAGGCATTGGCTATGGGCAGCCCGGTCAGGTCGCTCACCATGGTCTGGTAGTTGAGCAGCGCCTCCAAACGGCCCTGCGCTATCTCGGCCTGATAGGGCGTATAGGCCGTGTACCAGCCCGGATTCTCCAATATGTTCCTGCGTATCACGGCCGGAATCACCGTGCCATGGTACCCAAGGCCGATGTAGGTCTTGAAAACACGGTTCTTTGATGCCAGATCGGCAATGTGGCGGGCATACTCGGCCTCGGTCATGGCAGGGGCCAGCTGCATGGGCCGCTGCAGCCTGATGCTGGCCGGCACGGTCTGACTGATCAGCTCATCGATGCTCGAAGCCCCGATGGTGCGCAACATCTCGGTCACTTCGGCCTCACGCGGCCCGATGTGGCGGTTCACAAAACGGTCTTGGTACATGGCACTTTTTAAGTGGGCACGAATTTAGGTCGATGGCTCAGGGCCTTAGGCCTCATTTATCAACGTTATTCAACAGCCCATGGGCCGATCTGTGCGGCTAGGGGGGGCTGCGCCAATTGGCAATTATCAATTAGGAATTAGGAAAAGGCAATGGGGAATTAAGAATGAAGAATGGGGGGCCAATATTCGCACCACCCCTCCCCTATCGGGCGGGGAGCGAGGGGATGTAGTAGAACCGATACAGCCCGCGGTCACAGACCGCTCCGCTTCAAGACCGCCCAAGTGGGCCTGAGTAACACTTGAGGGGCCGAGGGACATTTGGGCAGGGGCCTCGAAAGACAGGCTACCGGGTAGGCTGGAGCCTACCGAATAATTGGCACAGCCTGCCCCGCACAAGATGAGAGGAGGGAAAGACCGTACGCGCCAGTTCACTGGCCAGCCAGGCGCTGGCGGGGGGGCATTGTAGCCTGTAACATGGCCTCCCTGTGAACCCATGGAGGCCGTTGCACCGATGGCAGCGCCCCAAAAGCGATGAAGTAGGCGTGTTGAATGAATGTTGAACGGGCCCGAACGTCCCATCGGGGTGTCGGCCCTGCACTCAGCGACCTGTCCCGACCACAGACCCACTACTCCCCTAATGGCAGGGGGAATATCCACCCTATCCACTACCTTGGCACCATGCGCAGGGTGGGCAGGTCGGTGGTTCTCCTGTTCATGGCCAAGGTGGCCGTGGCACAGGTTGACAGCGTGCGCACCTATCCCGAATGGGCCGACCCGCACTATTCGCAGGAGAAGAAGATATACAACGGGGTGCAGCTCTCTGCACTTGTCAATCCGGCCTATGCCGGTTTTGACCGCCAACTGGTGGTGCAATACGGGGCACAGATAAGCAATACCGCACAACTGGCCCCGATAACTGAACAATCGGGACCGGCCTTCTGGGAGCAGGCCGCCACCGTTGACTTCTCGTTTGCAGGCAGGCGGAGAAACGTGGGAGTGAACGTGGGCTATGCGGGGGGTCGGTGGTGGAAGTCTGATTTCCATCGGATATTATGGTCGCACTCGTTCAGACTCAGGACCGGGGATCATCATTTCATTCTCGGATTGGGATTTGAATACAGAATGATGAACACTGACATGCGCACGCGGGTCTATGGCGATATGGCCGACCCACGGTACGGTTTCATTTATCCGACCCAAGAGGGCGGAACTTACCGAAGCGAGAACTGGAAGAACTCCTCAATGGCCATCATGGCCGGGTTTATATACACCTACAGACGCGTGATTTTCAGCTATTCATTCCGAATGGGTCAGAATGACTATACGCCATCTTTCAGCGTCACGAAAACCGTACCGACCCATTCGTTCCATGTGGCATACCACATCCGGGCGCGGCCCATTTTCACCATCACCCCATATCTCAGTCTCATGTACCGGCCCGATGATATGATAATGCCTGTGCAGGTGAACCCTGGAATTGCATGTACGGTGAAAGACCTTGTGTACATAGGGTTGGGCAGCCCTTACCTGGACCGCCTACGGCTCGACCTCGGTGCTCAGTTCCTCGGTGGGCTGCGCATCAGTGCCAATGCAGCCATGTACTACTTGAAACAATCGCACCAGGCCAACGGACTCGCGCAAGTGGGTGGCACATTGCGTTATATCATCCCCACATGGAAAGAATGAGGCCCTTGTTGCTTGCCATTCTGCTCGCATCTGCAATGATGGCAGGATGCGAGAAGGAACCCATTCACACGACCGATACCAGCTACATCGAGATCAATGGCGATACGACCATCTGCGATTCGCCTGACTATGGGGCATTTCTGCAAATAAACGGTGCATTGTTCGGCCCTGGCGATTCCATCAGATTCGGAGGAATCGGTTATCCGAATTACTGGGCAGCCCATGAGTCGCAATTTGTCAGAATATGGTTGAGCGATACCGGCACCGTCTATATCTACATCAGACACCTGACCGGCATTGACAGTATCTCGGTCAGGTTCAAACCCTGTTGGTATCAGGTGCTGGTCCCCGATGCCTTCACCCCGAATGACGATGGCATCAATGACAAATGGCAGCCGCTTTACAATCGCGTCTCCCATATGGAATGGGAGGTCAGGAACGAACATGATGTGAAGGTGCCTGGGGCTACAAATGCCATTCACGATGCGTGGGACGGCACAATAGAAGGCGAGGCGGCCCCTGTGGGCATGTACCAGTATTACATGAGCTACACCACCTGGGGTGGCGAGCACCTTGAGCAGCACGGCTGGTTCGAGCTTTACAGATGAAAAAGAAAAAGGCCGAGGCAAAGCCCCGGCCCTTTCTGCATGATCCGACATGGCCGCTCAGGCCAGCACCATCTGCACCTTCTGGGCCGCTTCTTTGAGCTGAATGGCCGAGTGCACCTTGAGGCCGCTCTCGTCAATGATCTTCTTGGCCTCTACGGCATTGGTGCCCTGCAGGCGCACAATGATGGGCACCGTGATGTTGCCCATGTTGCGGTAGGCATCTACTACGCCCTGGGCCACACGGTCGCAGCGCACTATGCCCCCGAATATGTTCACCAGTATGGCCTTTACATTGGGGTCGCGCAGAATGATGCGGAAAGCCTGCTCCACGCGCTTAGCATCGGCCGTGCCGCCCACATCGAGGAAGTTGGCGGGCTCGCCCCCTGAGAGTTTGATGATGTCCATCGTGGCCATGGCCAGTCCGGCCCCGTTCACCATGCAGCCCACGTTGCCATCGAGCTTCACGTAGTTGAGGTTGAAGCTGCCGGCCTCCACCTCGGTGGGGTCTTCCTCGGTGGTGTCGCGCATGGCGGCTACCTCGGCCTGGCGGCCCAGGCTGTTGCCATCAATGCTCACCTTGGCATCTACTGCCAGTATTTTATCGTCAGAGGTCTTCAGCACAGGGTTGATTTCGAACATGCTGGCATCGCAACCCACGTAGGCATTGTACAGCGAGGCCACAAATCGGGTCATGTTCTTGAATGCCTCACCGCTCAGACCGAGGTTGAAGGCGATCTTACGGGCCTGAAAGGCCTGCAATCCGACCTTCGGGTCTATCTCCTCTTTGAAGATGAGGTGCGGGGTGTGCTCGGCCACATGTTCAATGTCCATGCCCCCTTCAGTGCTGTAAACTATTGTGTTGCGCCCGCGGGCACGGTCGAGCAGCACGCTCATGTAGAATTCTTTGGTGGGCGAGGCTCCTGGGTAGTACACATCCTGGGCTATGAGCACCTTGTTCACCTTCTTGCCCTTCTCACCGGTCTGGAGGGTTACGAGGGTGCCGCCCAATATGCCGCGCACCTTCTCCTCCACCTGATCGATGCCCTTGGCCAGCACCACTCCGTTGCTGCCGGTCTCGTTCACCTTGCCCTTGCCGCGGCCTCCGGCATGAATCTGTGCCTTTACCACATACCATTGGGTGCCAGTCTCGGCTGTAAGTTCCTTGGCCGCGGCCACCGCATGGGCGGCATTGTCAACCACCTTCCCCTCTTGCACGGTGACCCCGTACTTCTTCAGGATCTGCTTGCCCTGATACTCGTGTATGTTCATCAGCTCGGTTTTTGGAACGGGTGGCGAAGGTACATAGCAACAATGGCCGCCCAAAGGCAGCCATTGCAGTCATGACGATTGAAGATTACTGCCCTCAGGAAGCCTTTTTCAGCCCGGGCACCAGTATGGCCTTGGCCTCATCAAAAGTCACCGACAGCTCAATGGATCCCTGTGCGTAGCTGGCCACCTCGTAGGCATTGTAGTAGAAGTAGAAACCGCTTTCTGTCAATGCAAAATTGGAAGGTAACGAGAACCGGTTGCCTGCAAACCAGTACCCTTCTGCCTCGTAGTTCACCCCGGCCTTCAGACCGCTCTGTGCAAGGAACTTGGTCTCGGCCAACGCAAGCAGAGCAGTGGTGTCGGTCACCAGATTGTGCCAATCGACAGCGCTTTTCGCAGCACAGTCATACACTTTCAGCTGAAGGAAACTGTTGGGGTGGGCACCACCGAGGAAACTGGACACTGAACTCTTCAGGTTGAGATAATGACCACCCAAAATGCTCTCGGGCTTCACACTCACCTCGGTAAACCAACCTGAGGTGCCGGCCAGCTCGTTGCGCAGCACGGTCTTGAAGTCTCCTTCCATAGCATCAAAAGACTGCTCAATCGAAGTCTCGCCCGGGCTGTTCTCCCCTTCATACTTGAACTGTGGGAGCACAAAGCGCATCACATCATCGTTCAGGGTCTTGGCCCAAGTGGCATCGCCCGATGCGAAAACCGGATATTCGGCCTTCATGGTGAGGCACTTCTCGCTATCTGATGGGCAAGGGCCGGTTTTCCGCTCGGCCACCTTCATCTCCCAGGTGGGCATATCGACCGTGCTGCCGCTGCCCATTCCGCATCCGCCCATGGTAAGAGCCGAGGCCAAAACGGCCGCAGCCGCTACAAGTGTGTTCGTGTTCATGCGCATTTTATTGTTCCTTTTTATGGTGATATCAGTCCCATTCATCCTGCAATGCCGGTAAGTCCTCAAGCTTTATTGTCCCGCGGTGCAGTGCCTCGCTTATCACAGCCGCCTCAACGCCCACCTCGCCCAACTGATGCACATCTTCCACATCGGCAATGCCGCCATGAGCTATGAACAGCAGTTCTGGAAATTCGAGGCAGGCCTGATCGTAGAGGTCGAAGTTCGGTCCTTTTCCTGCTTCAAGGTGATCAAGGTCGGTGAGCATTATGGATTCCACCCCAGCCTGTGCGTGCATAGCCAGATATTCCTGCCACGGCATGCCCCCGCCCACGGCCGAGATACGTCCACCGCGCACATCGGCACAGAGTATCAGTCGGTCATTGCCCACCACGTCCATCCATTCATGGAATGTTTTGGGTTTAGCAAGGGCGATACTGCCTATGCCAACTTCAACCGCGCCCATGTCAACGGCCTGCTCCACTTCGGCCAAGGTGCGTATGCCCCCGCTGAAATCGACCAGTAGTTCGGTCTCGCGCAGAATGTTCTCGAGCAGGCGCCAGTGCAACACCCGGCCCTGACGTGCGCCTTCGAGGTCAACAAGGTGAAGGTGGCGCAGACCCATCTCCTCCATGAGTACGGCCAGTTGCAGCGCATCGTGGGTGAATTGGGCCTGTCCCTTGGCGGCCGAACCGGGTTTCACACATCGGCCTCCTACTACTTCTATTGTCGGTATTATCCTCATCTCAGATAGGATGGATACTCAGTAAAGCACGGTCACTGTCCCCGTACGGCTGAAATCTCCCTCCGCATCCTTGCTCCCCGGCCATAGTTCGCCCGTACCGAAAACTGCATCTATTTTCCACACATAGGCACCCTGCGGCACCTTTTCACCATTGTACGTGCCGTCCCAGCCATCGGCAGGTTGGCCGTTCTCCAACTTTGTAGATTCGAACAGCTTGCTGCCCCATTCGTCAAAAATCTGCATCCTATAGCTCACCATCCCAGTGCCCTTGGGCAGGAACAGACCCGCCTCAGTGGTCATACCCGACACCAGGGCGGTGGGAACATGCAGGTCACCAAAGAACTCCACTGCTATGTAATGCTCCAAGGTGTCTACGCATCCGTTGGCATCAGTCACGGCCAAGGTTATTAGCTTGCTGCCATAGTTGGAATAGGCGTGGCTCGGATTCTCTGTTATGGATGAGGTGCCATCACCGAATTCCCAGAAGGTGGCCACATGTGGGCTGGATGTATTGCTGAACTGAACCACGCCAGTGTTCACCTGCCCCACAAGCGCGTGGTCAAAACCGGCCACAGGGCTGGGAAATACATTCACAGCATCGGCCACGGTCAAAGAATCGGTGCATCCACCGGCACCGGTCACCACAAGGGTAACCGAATAGCTGCCCGATTGCTGATAGGTGTGCACAGGATCCTGCAGATTGCTGAAATCACCATCGCCATATACCCATCGCTGATCATTATAATTCTCAGACCCATTGATGAACGTCACTTCCAACGGCTCGCATCCTGCAGCAGGGTCCTGGCTGAATTTGGCAATGGGAGAGAGGTAGACGATGAAAGGATGTATGACCGAATCAACACAGCCATAGTGGTTGGTGGCGGTGAGCACAACATTAAAGGTGTCCGTGGTAACGTAGGTGGAAGTGGCATTGAACGAGGTGGCACCCTGACCATCACCGAAATCCCATTCGAAATCTGTGGCCCCGACCGAGATGTTGGTGAACGACACGGTAGCAGGCACATCGCAAGATGAAGGCGCGCTAAGTGTGAATTCGGGCGAAGGCAAGGGCCTCACTTCCACCACGGCCGAGAATTCGTCCTCACACCCTTGATCTGAAATAGCGGTGAGTGCGGCCACATATGTGCCCGGAATGGAGTAAACATGGTCGGGCTGTTGGGCGGTGCTGGTGGTGCCATCGCCCAATATCCAGTCCCATCCTGTGATATTTCCTATGGGAACAGTGCTAGCCTCGGTGAAGAAAGTGGTGTCACCGAAACACACCTCGTTAACAGAAAATGATGCAACTGGCAACGGGTTGACTGTGGCCTGTTGTGTGAGCGTGTCCGAGCAACCTCCTACAGCGGTCACAATCAATGTCACGTCATAAAACCCCGGGTCGATATAGGTCAACGATGGGTTCTGGTCAATGGATGTGCTACCATTGCCCAATGCCCATTGCCAAGATTGTATGGAACCAGAGGCCACTGTGCTCTCATCTGCGAAATTGGTTGGCTGCAGATGACATGCATCATTGAAAGAGAAATCGGCCACCGGATTGGCATTGACTGATGCCTGAGCCGAGAAACTATCGCTGCAACCTGCATCGGATGTGGCCGTGAGGGTCACATCATACTGGCCCGATTGAATGAAAACGAACGTTGGGTTCTGATCGGTCACAGCGATGCCTGCCATGTCCCAATCATAGCTTACAATCACACCGGGGGCATCGATGAAAGTCAGATTGGCAAAAACCGAAGGTTTACCATCGCAAACCGGAGCCACTGTGAAGCTGACCTGTGGGGTCGGGTTGACTGTGACCTCCACCGTATCAGTCGCTACACATTGCCCATTGAATCCAGTCAGGATGAACGTGGTGGTCTGACTTGGAGTTCCGACAGGGGTAGCCGAAGTGGCATCGTCCAGATCAGTTGGGGGGAACCATGAATAGCTACCTGCTCCGCTGGCACCGAGCGTAATGGTCTCACCCTGACAGATGACAACATCAGCCCCAGCATCGACAGTAAGCGGGAACACGACAATAGTATCAGGAGACTGGTAGGTGAAGGAGCATCCGTTGTTGTCTTGCAAGATGAGCAATGGCACATAAGTACCCACATTGTCATATTGATGGGTCACGTTCGGGTCTGGGCTCAAGAACCCGTCACCGAAATCCCAAGTGTAGGAGGCGGCTCCGGAGGCATTTGACACAAAATCGACCACATGTGGCGCACATCCCTGTGTGAGCGGACTAAAAGAGAAATTGCCAGAAGGGCCGAGGATACTGATTAGGTCGGCCTGAATAATGGTGTCAGGGCAACCATCGGCATTGTAAGCGATGAGAGACACAGTGAAACTACCCGAGGATGTGTAGATGTGCGATGGGGTGGCAAGGGTTGATGTGGCTCCATCACCGAAATCCCATAGATAGGAGGTGGCGCCCGTGCTGCTATTCACAAAATTGACCAAAAGCGGAGGGCAGAAACCGAATGTCGGGAAGGCATTGAACTGGGCATCGGGGGCCGACACGGTAATGTAGCTATCGCGAATCCTGGTGTCTGAACATCCGAGAGCTGAGGTGACTGTCAGAGTGACTGTGAATACCCCTTCGCCAGTGTAGGCATGTACAGGCTCCTCTTCAGAGGACGTGCTGCCGTCCCCAAAGTCCCACAGATACGTAGAAATGCTCCCTTGGGAATTATTGTTGAACTGAAATTCCTGCCCGACACAGCCACTTTGCACAGATGAATTGAAGAATGACTCTGGGTAAGAATTGAACTGGACGAAATCCTGCTGAGTGAAAGAAGTTTCACAGCCCGCTACATTCACAATCGTCAAGGTGACATCGTATTCGCCCTGAACAGTATAGATATGAGTGGGATTACTCTGTGTACTGGTGGTTCCATCCCCAAAATCCCATAATGCACTTGTTGCAGATCCTGATGGGGTTATCTGCCTTTGAAAGGTGACGCTGAGTTCATCGCAACCGCTCTGCGCAGCAATGGTGAAATCTATCTGGGAGTTGGAAAGCTGAACGGCATTCGGAACAGTCAACGTACTTGCGCAGCCATTAATATCCGTCACCGTCAGGCTAACATTGAAGTTCCCAACCGTATCGTAAACGTGTATAGGATTCTGCAGAAGAGATGTGCTTCCATCACCGAAATCCCATTGCCACGAGACCGCATCAACGCTTGCATCAATGAACCCCACATTCAGAGGGGCGCACCCTGTGTTGCCGTTCATGCTGAAGATGGCCGATGAGCCCGATGTGTTTACCGTATCTGGCACCTCATTTACGCAGCCGTTCTGATTGTTAATCAACGTCAAGGAGACAATGTACTGTCCAGAGGTAGGATATGTGTGATCAGGACTCGCCTGAGTCGAGGTGGTCCCATCACCGAAATCCCATAAAAACGAATCAACACCTGTCCCAATGAAACTGAACTGAACCGATTGCGGATTCTGACAGCTCTGAACAGACTCGATCGTTGCAAAGGGCGGTGAGACCGAAATCAGGTCATTCTCGGTGATTGTGGCGGTGCAACCGAAATTCGATACGGTTAATGTCACGTCAATCGGTTGACCGTCACTAAGATTCACCAAGGGATTCTGTTCATTGCTAGTTTGACCGTCTCCGAATTCCCACAACCAACCGTTTGCCCCACTGCTCTGATCGGTAAACTGAAACGCTTCACCTGCACAGCCTGTTATGGCATCGACTGTAAAATCCGCAGTAGGCAGTGTGGCTGCAATGATGTATGAAGGCACGGTAACAGTGCTATTGCAACCTTGTGCGGTCTGTATGGTCAATGTGACATCGTAGAATCCTGACGTGTTGTAAACATGGTTTGGGTTGGCAGAGGTGGAGGTGGTGCCGTCTCCGAAATCCCAGAGGTAACCGGTTATAGCACTTCCGGTTATGCTGGCATTGCTGAAATTGACTGAAACAGGTAAGCAGAAACCGACAACATCAGAAGTGAAAGCGGCCTGGGTCTCTCCCACATTGATATAGCCAGGTTGAAGTAACGTGGCCGAACAGCCGAAAGAGTTGGTCGCAGTCAGAGACACATCAAACGAGCCTGGATTGTTGAAATTTCGAGTAGGATTCACCGCACTACTCTGACCACCGGTACCGAACGTCCATGCATAGGTCAAAGGTCCTGACCCCGATGACTGATTGGTAAAGTTGACAGTGAGAGGTGGGTTGCAGGAAGTGACCTGATTTGCTGTGAATGCAGGCGATGGAGCTGGAGAGACACCGATATACGAAACCCTTGTGCGCTGCCCGTTGCAAGTGGCATCGTACACAGCATTCATCACCACGGTGTACGATCCAGGGGTGGTGTAAATGTGGGTTGGATTCTGCAATGTGCTTGTAGTCCCATCACCGAAATCCCATGACCACGATGTTGGCACCGGATTGCTGAGGTCATTGAATTGAACTGTGTCGCCTATACAGACCGTGTTATCAACCGCATCGAAGTTGACATTGGCCGTATTGGCTATCACTATCGGTTCGTCAAGGGCCAATGTGTCAGTACAGCCGAACTGGTCTGTGACTATGAGTGACGCATCGTAGTTACCGGCAGACAAGTAGTCATGTGAAGGGGAAGTCTGTGTTGAAGTGCCCCCATCGCCAAATGTCCACGCATAGGTCAATGGGGCGGTACCGCCATTTGAGGTATTGCTGAACTGCACGGTTACAGGAGGCAGGCACGATGCCATGGTATTTGGCGCAAAAACGGCTGTAGGCCTGTTGTTGGTCGATGTGATGATGTTGTTGAACACCTCGGTCGATACACAACCATTGGCATCAGTAAGGATAACAGTGATATCGAACACACCCACCGATCCGTAGGTATGTGTAGGGTTGATTGTCGATGAGGTTCCGCCATCGCCAAAATCCCAACTATAGCTAACAATGGGCGATGAGCCTCCGGCCGACTGGTCATTGAAGGTCACGGTAAAAGGGAAACAACCGATGGTCTGCGAAGGAGTGAAATCAGCATTGGCCGGAGTGAAAACATTAATAAAAGCGGTCTTCACCTCAACATCTGGCCCTCCAGGGCCATTGGCTGTAAGTGTCACAGCATAGGTGCCCGGAGTGGTATAGACAGCACTGGGATTCTGTTGAGTGGATCCATTGCCATTGCCGAAGTTCCACTGGTAGGTGGTGGCATTGGTGCTGAGGTTCTGAAAATTGACCACCAAGGGCCCGCATCCGCTTGTGACATCGGCCGTGAAATCGGCCGTTACCTGAGCCGCCACAACGAGCGGAGCAACGAGAAATGCAAGTAGGACAAGGGGTCGCGACAAGAACAGAGGTCTGCGCATAATGATTGTGAGAGGGTGTGCCAGTACGTTTGAAACGGGGCGAAAGTTCCCAAAAATATCATACCCGCAGCCATACTGGTACCTTTGTGGCGTGAAAAGATTCACTTGGGCCGTGATTACCCTTGTGGCCTGTGCCAATTGCAGCATGGCACAGGTGCCCGATGCACTGATCGGACTGGCCCGCGCCAAGGCCATAAACCGCATGGGCGAGCTGCGCACTATGGACTACGACCGCGACCGAATGACTTACCGGGTGGCCGATGGCATCAGTCAGACACTTTTATTTGAAAACGACACCTGCAAGGCATTCTATTGGACCGTGAAAGATGCCAATCGCAGCCGTTTCCATGCATTGCTCGTGGCCACAGGTTTTGACACAGACAAGGATTCCGTCTGGGCAAAAGGTGCTCAGCAGATCAAGTCCCAGCGGTTCAGCGATGGTAGCCGTTGGATGTACTTCGCCACCGTGAGGACACTTGCACCTACTAAACCACTTCCAGACCCCGTGGAAGGCCCGACTGATACCATACCTCTCCCCCGCCCTGCCCTTTTCACTGGGCCGTGGCGCACCAGTGTGTTGGGCTGGGACAAGAATCATTGACCCAAAAACAGGCAAGAAGAGTTGAATTCAGTCATTCTGGTGGATGTCAACGATCAGGTAGTAGGATCGGGACAGAAAATGGAGGTGCATCGGTCCGGATCTCTCCACAGGGCTGTGTCTGTGCTCCTATTCAATTCGAATGGCGAGATGCTGCTTCAGCAACGCGCAGCATGTAAATATCACAGTCCGCTCCTGTGGGCCAATGCCTGTTGCACACATCCGCACATGAACGAAAGTGTTCGGGAATGCGCTGACAGGAGGCTGATGGAAGAGCTTGGCATCGCAACTGAAATGCGGCATGCATACAGCTTCATCTATCGGGCCGATGTCGGCAACGGGCTTGTGGAACATGAGTACGATCACGTCCTAATTGGATTAAGCGATGGGCCATTCAATCCTGACCCCGAAGAAGTGGCCGGATGGCGGTTCATGAACAGAACAGATCTGAAGGAGGACATGACACTCAACCCGCACCTATACTGTGCCTGGCTGCCCCACATCATCAGGCACCTTGACGAACACATTCCTAATTGGCCTGTTAATCTGCCCTGACCACTACGCCAGAGCGGCCCATTGAAAAAGGAACAGATACAGGTGACGGTGAGCCGAAAGGCCACATTCAATGCGGCTCACAGACTGCATAACCCCGCATGGGACGATGCCCGCAACCTTGCAGTGTTCGGATTGTGCAACAACCCACATTTTCACGGGCACAACTACACACTGATAGCCAGTGTGAAAGGTCCGATTGACCCTGAAACGGGATTTGTGATGGATGTGAAAGAACTGGCGGCCATTATCAGAAAAGAGGTGGAAGAACCGTTTGACCACCGAAATCTGAACCTTGATACAGACGATTTCAGGGACCTGAACCCAACTGCTGAGAACATTGCTGTGGTAATCTGGAATCGCATGAGACCGCACATCGGCCCATCACTCCGATTAAAAGTGGAACTTTACGAAACCGAACGGAACTTTGTACAATATGACGGAGAAGGAGCTTGAACTGATGGAAGAGATGGGCGAGATGCACGCGCTCACCAGCATCGATACGCCTATGCGCACCGATGCGTTCGATATGACGGATGCTGAGAAAGTGACAGTAATAGCCGAGCACTTTGCAGCCATCATGCACACATTGGGCCTCGACCTCAATGACGACAGCCTGCGCGGAACCCCGCACCGTGTGGCGAAGATGTATGTGAAAGAGGTGTTCAGTGGCCTCAATCCGGCCAATAAGCCGAAGGTGAAGCTATTCAGCAATAAGTACGATTACAGCGAGATGTTGGTGGAGAAGGACATTACCGTCCATTCATTTTGCGAGCACCATTTCGTCCCCATCATTGGCAAAGCCCACATTGCGTACATCAACACCGGTAAAGTAGTGGGTTTGAGTAAATTGAACAGGATAGTTGACTATTACGCCAAACGTCCACAGGTTCAGGAACGCCTCACGGTGCAGATAGCCAACGAACTGAAAGAAGCACTCGGCACTGACGATGTGGCCGTGCTGATTGATGCACGGCACATGTGCGTCTCGATGCGCGGTATTGAGGATGTGAACAGTAGCACCATCACATCGAGCTACAGCGGTGCGTTCCGCAAAACCAAGGTGCGCAAGGAATTTCTCGCATCAGTGTTCGGCAAGGTCTGAGCGGCCCGTGCCGCATCGAAGAGCAGAATGAACTTCGGCCCAAAGGGCGACATTTGCATTCTGCCATGTTCCTCGGTCTGTTCCAAGCCCTACGGTCGCAAAAGGTTCCGGTAACCCTGCCTGAATATCTCGCGCTGCTCGAAGCTGTGCGCAACAATGTGGTGAGCGAAGTTGAAGGCCTTTACGCCTTGGGCCGCGTAACGCTGATCAAACACGAGGAACACCTGGATGTGTATGACCGGGTCTTTGCCGGCTACATGGGAGAACTGGCCCAGTTGCCCGAACCCGATGTGGCACGCATCGCAGAAGATTGGCTCAGAAAGAACGCTGTACTTGACCTTACAGACGAGGAAAAAGCTATGATCGAGGCCTACGGTGGGCTCGAAGCTCTGGCCGAGAGATTCAGGCAACTGCTTGACGAACAGCGCGAACGGCACGAAGGCGGCAACCGATGGATAGGCACAGGTGGTACTTCACCGTTCGGAGCCAACGGCTACAACCCTGCCGGCTATCGCATAGGGCAGGCCAATGGCCGCAACCGGAGTGCAGTGAAAGTCTGGGACCGCAGAGAATTCCGCGATCTGAGCGACACCGAGGAACTTAACGTGCGCAACATGAAGATGGCCCTGCGCAGGCTGCGGCAATTCTCGCGGTTGGGGCACGAGGAGGAACTGGACATTGATGGCACCATTGCCCGCACTTCGCGCAATGCAGGCATATTAGAGACTGCCATGCGCGCACCACGCAAAAACAACGTAAAGGTGCTTCTGCTGATGGACATAGGTGGCAGTATGGACGACCACGTGATGCTGTGCTCGAGGCTCTTCAGCGCAGCCAAGTACGAATTCAAGAATCTGGAGACGTACTATTTCCACAACTGCCTTTATGAGCGGGTGTGGAAACAGAACCATCGCAGATGGACGGACCACACCATGACGTGCGACCTGATGCATCGCCTCGGACGCGATTTCAGGTTGGTGATGGTTGGCGATGCGGCCATGTCGCCCACCGAGATATTATACCCGGGCGGCAGCGTTGAACACAATAACCCAGAGGCCGGTAAGGTGTGGCTGCAGCGCATCGTGGCGCACTTTCCGCATTTTGTATGGATCAACCCGAATCCTGACACGAGCTGGGACTACTACGAGAGCACGCGCCTGATTCGCAATGAGATGCACGACCGCATGTTTCCGCTCACCATACGCGGCATCAGCGATGCGATGAACGCCCTGAAGAGGCCCTATCGGGTGCCAGTGGCTGTCTGATCAGGCGAGTGGCGACTGCCACCTCACATCGGGCTGTGCCCTGAACCATGTGAGCTGGCGCTTAGCAAAACGTCTGGTGTTCTGCTTGATAAGATGCACGGCCTCATCGAGGCTCAAAGTGCCATCGAGATGTGCAAAAAGCTCCTTGTAGCCTACGGTGTTCAAAGCGTTCGCGCCCCTATGAGCGACCATTCTTTTCACCTCTTCCAACCAGCCCGCGGCCATCATGGATTCGGTACGGGCGTTGATGCGGGCATAAAGTTCCTCTCGAGGAAGATCGACCCCTATCACTTCTATCAGGAAAGGAAGTTCTTTACGCGAACCGGTGCGCAGCTCAGAGTATGGGCGGCCCGCCACGATGCACACTTCAAGGGCACGGAGCAACCGCGCTGGATTGTTCAGATCAATCTTGGCGTGATGGATGGGGTCCAACTGACGTAGCCTTTCCTGCAGATGCCCGATTCCAAGTTCGGCCAATTCACCTTCAAGCCGGGTGCGCACATCGGCATCGGCTGACGGTAATTCATCAAGCCCAAACAATAGAGCCTTTATATAAAGTCCTGTTCCACCACAAATTATGGCTGTTTCATTATTTTGATGGATGGATGCGATGAGCGCCTCGGCATCGGCCACAAATCTCCCGGCATTGTATGGCTCGGTCACTGCGAACTCCCCGATAAGATGATGCCTTGCCCGGGCGAGCTGTCCTGCATCGGGCTGCGCAGTGCCTATCTCGAGTCCTGCGTACACCTGACGGCTGTCGGCCGAGATGATCTCGGTACCATACTGCTCAGCCAGACGGATGGCGTACTCTGTTTTGCCAACAGCCGTTGCGCCGCACACTACAATCAGGCGCCTGTCTCGTTTCACAGGCTAAAGGTCACATGTCGTCAGGGTCGAACGAGCCGAAGTTGCCCATGTCGTCACCACCTTCTCCATCCCCGTCCTCATCCTCCATCATATCGTCATCATCATCTCCACCTGTGGAGTCCGGGTCAGCTATCTCGGTAGCATCGCCATCTTCCAGATCACTGAATTCGAGCATCTCATCTTCGCCAGGGCCAAGCACAGGCTCATTGTCTTCGCCACCATTTTCTGGTTTGATGAATGCCGACAGCGGAAGGATATCCTCCTCGCCTGTATCCTCTACATGTTGTGGCGGTGGCTGGGTATAAACAGGTGGTTCGCCCTCGTTGGCCACAAGGCGGGGCAACACTATGGCGGGGTCATCCTTCAGCACCTTCTTCATCTCAATCAGCAGCCCCAATGGGTTGTAGGAGCGTGTGCTGCACAAGAAACGCTGGTGCGGGTCGTTCACCTGCTCGCTCAGGCGCGGCCCACGGTCCGAAAGGCTGCCATCGAGGGTAGCGATCTCATCGCCCTCGTACCAAGTCTGGTCGGTAGTGAAAAACTCAGCCCCTTGCCCATCCTGCAGGTTGAAGTGGCGTACAATGGCCTGTTGCAGGTCAGAGAAGGTGTGTCGCGAACTCATGTCAATGTCGCGGTACACGGTCTCATCGCCCTCTATGGCGATACGGAATCGGTAAATGGCCATGGCTGGTGTTAGGGGTGCGAAAATAGAATTCTCAATCAGGTTGAAATTACATCACTGGAATCAGATCATCTCTTTTATCCTTGACAGCGCACGGTCTATCCCACTTGGGTCAGTGCCGCCTGCGGTGGCGTAGAAGGGCTGACCTCCGCCACCGCCACGGATCTCCTTGGCAAGCTCTCGCACCAGTTTACCTGCATCGAGGCACCTTGCGCTCACAAGACTTTCTGAAATGGCCAGGTGCAGCGTAGGTTTCCCACCACTTTCGGCTGCCAATAGTGTAACTGTATCTCCGCTTCTGTTCAATTCATAGCACAGGTTCTTGATGGCGTTGGCATCATCCAAACCGATACGTGCTGCAACAAGGCGCACCCCATTGTGCACTATGGCATTGGCACGGAGTTCATCTCGCAGGGCAACGGCTGCGCGCGCATTCAATGCATCGAGCCGTTGCTGAAGATCCTTGTTCTGGGCCAAAAGTTGGTCAATTGCCCGAACCGGGTCCTTGGCCTTCAGCAGGCCATTTACCTCATTCAGGACCCTCTCTGCCTGAGCCAGATGCTCCAACGCCTTGGCCCCAGTAACAGCCTCGATCCTGCGTATGCCGGCCGCAACCGATCCCTCGCCAGTAATCTTGATGAGACCTATGTTCCCTGTGGCCTGCACGTGTGTGCCACCGCAGAGTTCGATGGAGAATCCCGGGTTGAAAGTGATCACGCGCACATGGTCGCCATATTTCTCCCCGAAGAGGGCCATGGCACCGAGGGCCTTTGCTTCGCTGATTGGCACGTTTCTCCGCTCATCGAGGCTGATGTTCTCACGGATGCGCTCATTGACCATCGATTCGATCAATGCAATCTGATCCTCGGTCACTTTGCTGAAATGCGAGAAGTCGAAACGCAGATAATCGGGCCCTACCAACGATCCCTTCTGCTCTACGTGCGTGCCCAGCACCTGACGCAGCACGGCATGTAAAAGGTGCGTTGCCGAGTGGTTCGCAGCGGTCCGGGCGCGTGCATCGCGGTTCACTTTGGCGGTGAAATGGGCCTTCGGGTCCTTTGGGAGCCTATCTGCCACATGGATCCACAGGTCGTTCTCTTTCTTGGTATCCAGGATCGGAAGCACCTCGCCACTGGCTTCGAGTGTACCGATGTCGCCCACCTGTCCGCCACTCTCAGCATAGAAGGGCGATGTATTGAGCACTATCTGATAGAACTCCTTGCCTTTGCCGCGGACCATTCGGTACCGCACTATCTGCACGGGGGCATCCAACGCATCGTACCCTATGAACCCGCCCCATGGCAGGTCATTTACCATTACCCAGTCGCTGTTCTCTGTAGCTGTGGCGGCCCTCGACCGCTTCTTCTGTTCAGCAAGGCCTTCATCAAAGCCTTTGAGATCGACCGTCAGGTTGCGCTCGCGGGCCATGAGTTCGGTAAGGTCAATAGGGAATCCGAACGTGTCGTATAGCTCAAAGGCGAAACGGCCATCGACAACCGTTCCTTTCATAGCATCGGCATAGACATTGAAACGCTCAATGCCTTTCTCCAAAGTACGGAGAAATGCAGCCTCTTCTTCCTGGATCACTTTGGTCACAAGGTCTTTTTGGGCGATGATCTCGGGGAAGAAAGGCCCCATCTGCAAGGCCAAAACATCAACGAGCCTATAAATGAATGGCTCGCTACGGCCAAGGAAACTGAATCCGTAGCGCACTGCCCTGCGCAGTATCCTGCGAATCACATAGCCCGCACCTGTGTTCGATGGCAGTTGCCCATCGGTTATTGCAAAACTGACGGCCCTTACGTGGTCAGCTATCACCCGCATGGCGATATCCTGCTTTTCCATGGTCGCACCATAGGTACGTCCACTCATCTCCCCGATTGCGCTGATCAGTGGAGTGAACACATCAGTATCGTAGTTCGATGTTTTGCCCTGCATGGCCATGCACAGGCGCTCGAAACCCATTCCCGTGTCCACGTGCTTGTCGGCAAGTGGCTCAAGGCTGCCATCGGCCTTGCGATTGAACTGAATGAACACTAGGTTCCATATCTCCACCACCTGTGGGTGACTCATATTGACCAGTTCGCGGCCGGGAACGGTGCTCCGTTCTGCATCGCTGCGGAGGTCAATGTGTATCTCGGTACAGGGGCCACAAGGGCCAGAATCGCCCATCTCCCAAAAATTGTCCTTCTTGCTGCCATGCAGGATGCGCTCGCGAGGCATATGCTTGGCCCACAGCGCTTCAGCCTCAGTGTCAAGTTCGAGTTTCTCTGTTGCATCGCCCCCGAAAACAGTGGCGTAAAGCCTATCCTTCGGCAAACCGTACACTTCGGTGAGCAGTTCCCACGCCCAATCGATCGCGTCATTCTTGAAGTAATCACCAAAGCTCCAGTTGCCCAGCATCTCGAACATGGTGTGGTGATAAGTATCGACCCCCACTTCCTCCAGGTCATTGTGTTTTCCAGAAACGCGCAGGCACTTCTGGGTGTCGGCTATGCGCCTGTGTTGCGGCTCTCGGTTGCCAAGGAACAGGTCCTTGAACTGATTCATCCCCGCGTTGGTGAACATGAGGGTGGGATCGTCTTTCACCACCATGGGTGCTGATGGCACGATGCGGTGGCCCTTTGAGGCGAAAAAGTCGAGAAACTGCTGACGGATCTGCTGTGAGGTCATCTTTTTGAAAAAGAAATGAATGCTGATTCGGTTGCCATAGATTGACAGGGTGCTTAAAAACGGCCTGAGGTGTACTTTAGCGGCCCTGCCAAAAAAGGCGGGCAAAAGTAACCACTGGCTCAAAGGCCATGTCGAAGGTGAAATATCGTTTTGATACCAGCACACTCACCTACAAAAAGGTGGAGGTGACGTTGCGTCAGAAATTTCTCCGCTTCCTCGGATATGCCGCTACGGCCATTGTTTTCGGTGCCATTTCGGTGGGCGTTTTCACTTTTTTCTTCGATTCGCCCAAGGAACGGCAATTGAAGCGCGAGATAGACCAGTTGGAACTTCGCTATAAGGTGCTGAATGACCGCATGAACCGTGTGAGTCAGGTGCTTGCTGAGCTACAGGAACGCGACAACAACATATACCGTGTGATCTTTGAGGCCGACCCTGTGCCAGAGAGCATGCGAAACGCAGGTTTCGGAGGGGTGAACCGTTACCGCGATCTGGAAGGCTACGATAATTCTGACCTTGTAATTGGTGCAACTGCCAAGTTGGACGTCATCACCAAACGGTTGGTGGTGCAGTCAAGAAGTTTTGACGAGGTACTGAAACTGGCTAAGAACAAGGAGCGGATGCTGCAGAGCATACCTGCCATTCAGCCTATCAGCAATGAGAAGCTGACACGTATCGCCTCGGGTTTCAATTACCGTATCCATCCCATTTATAAGATAGGCCACTTCCATTCGGGCATCGACTTCACTTCACCGGTGGGCACCGAGGTTTATGTGACCGGTGATGGAACGATTGAGGAAGTGGAGTCTAAGGGATATGGTTATGGCAACTACGTGGTGGTCAACCACGGTTATGGCTACAAGACACTTTATGCCCACTTGAGCCGATTCAAGGCACGGGTAGGGCAAAAGGTGAAACGTGGGGATGTGATCGCCTATGTGGGCAACACCGGCACGAGCACTGGACCTCACCTGCACTACGAGGTGATCAAGAACAATACGAAGGTGAATCCGGTGAATTTCTTCTACAACGACCTCGACCCAGAGGAATACGCCAAGGTCATAGAACTGGCCTCGCAGGCCAACCAGTCGTTCGACTGACCGGGCTCAATCTTTCGGATATGTGTAATCGGCCTGATGCTCGGTGCCTTGCATCAGAATCACCACCTTATCCTGTCCACGGTACCTCAGAGGCCTTATTAGATAGCGCAGGGTCTCTTTCACCACCTGTCGGCACGGGTCGGGCTCGGCCACGGTATGGCTGAGCCAAACATTCACTTTGGGCGGCATGCTCTTCATCCACATCCCGGTGGAGTACAGCTTAAAATCGTGCGGTTTGCAGCCGCCTGAGTAGACCACGTCCACCAATAAGGTATCGCCCGATGTAAGTATAGACCCTATGGTGATACCGGCCAGCTTCTCAGGCGGCCGTGTGGCATCAATCACCACAGACTCCACCTTGACCGTTTCCTTTTTTGCCCCGACACTATCGGCACCCTGCTTAGTGCCAGCACAGGCCATGACAAGCGTGCATGCACCTATTGCCACTATTACCCTCATGCCGCAAAGATGAAACACAGAGAAAATAAAAATAGAGAACAATGTGGTGATCAACACAATGCACCCTGATTTCAGGCTGATAAGTGTGCGCGAGGTGCTTCCGTTTCTCTTTGACCCTCGTATGGTTGGCTAAGAGATCAATGCTGCACAACGAGACGGAGCACCGCTGACCCACTGGCCTGACGAACGCAGACCGAATAGAGGCCCGGGGCCAGGCCGTGTGTATCGATAACAGCATCGGGGCCCATGGTGCCTGTGGCAATGGTCTTTCCTGTCACATCATTCACTGTGTAACTGCTGCCGAATTGAGCCCCGTTTATGCGCACCGACCCATCGGCCGGGTTTGGCCACAGGCTGATGGGCAATCTCGCAGATTCTGAGATGCCCACGCCTGACACCGGTGCACAGGTGCCGGTCCAATGGTTGTCGAGCCAGGCCAGACGCATGTCCACCCAGTCTTTGATGGTCGCTATCTCTCCAGGATAATCCGGAGGAATGGGTCCCGGATTGGGCCATACATATTGCCCCAGAATGGGCCATTTGGTGAAATTGAGGTCAACGGCCGATCCCATGCGCGCAACCAGCGAATCTATCTCGTGCTTAATGGTGGCATTGCTCAGCACGTCCTCCCTCAGTTCGTTCCAGCGGCAGCGCAGCCGGTGCTGAAAGAGCGTGTCTTCAAAGAACCGACCCCACCACGCGGGACATTGGTCTGTGTATTCCTCCTGCGTCTCATAATCCCAACCGCTAGGAAGGTTTCCATACATATAGTCGGCATTGCCCCATGAGAGGTCATAGTCCCATGGCGGACCTGCATGGATTTTGCCATTGCGATGCTTGTGCAGGTAGGTGCTAAGGCGGTATCCGTCAATATTTTTGGTGAATTCTGTGAGGATGATGTAGTCTATGAAGCTGCCCTCGTCAATGAACTCCCTGTATCCGTTCACAGAATCATTCAAAGGGCCATTGAACACATCTTCCTCAAAGGCAGCGAAGTAGGTGCTGATGTAATCGAGTTGCTCAGGCTGTATATTCTCCGGTTTAGGGTATGTGACAATGTAGTTGAGTCCATCAGCGGCACCAACAGCTGGGAACTGGGATTGGAATGTCACATCGCCCTCGTCTATCCAATCGGCTTTGAAGATGAAACCGCCCTTGAGGCTATCGCCCGCAACATCATCGGCATCCATGGAGGCTATGTCAACCCGATTGTTCCCTCTTTTTATCGATTCACCCAAAAGATAGATGCCCTGATATTCGCCATTGAGAATCACTTCGCAGTGCTGCATGCGCGGGGCGTAGCGGCCCATCTTGTTGAATATGCGGTAGCTCATGTAGTTGCGCAGCAGGGTCTTGTCGCTGTAGTTGGCTATGAGTACCCAGTCGTTGTCATCGGGCATTCCGAGTAGCGGCACATCGTTGACGGTGCTATCAGCATTCCATGTCTCAAACTTGTAACTGCGCTTCGGCATTCCCTGCGAGCTGTGTCCGCGCAGCTCTATGCCTATCAGCCCGTTATAACCGTTGGCCGGGTCGGTGAGGTGATTGGGCTGAAAGTTCGGATTGTCAATTATGCGCATCTGGGCCTTTGTCTTGGGCTCGTCATGGATACTGGCCCCACCTACTGTGTTGATCACTACCAGCGGAAGTACTGCCTCGGTGAACGGGAATGGGGCTGCAGGCTCATTTCCAAAGGTGATGGACCAACTGAGCAGATCGCCCGTGTCAGCGAAAGGGTATGCATCGAGTATGTGGAGCTGCCACGTGCCATTGGGGCTCTGCCCGTTGTTCACGCTGGCCATGGGGCCATCGGGCCTGAAGGTGCCGGTAAATGGCCCCCAACCGTTAGAAATGGCATCGGCAGCCGCGGTATTGAAGCAGGTATTGGTAAAATTGTCGCTGTCGCCCCCGTGGCGGTAGCACAGCTCAAACTCGGTACCATCGGGGGCAATGAGGCTGATGATCAGGTCATCGTTCCAAGTGTGTGTCAAGTCGATGCAAACGGTCTCAAGACCATAGCTGCCGTTCATCACATTGGGTACCACCCCACTCACTTGAATGGGATAATACATGTCGGTGCCGTCATCGAGTATGGTGCCGCCACCGCTATTGAAAGTCTGTGCCTCAGCCACAACTGACAGGACACTCATCAGCCAAAGAAGGTTCCTTTTCATTCTCGGTCCTTTTGATGGATCTTCAGTCAAGTCTGTTGAGAGCTTCCTAGGTTTCAGGGAAATCTATTGTGTCTTTCCGGTCTAATCACTTAGGCATCACATCCTGAACACCCCGTAGCCCTTGGTGCCCTCAAATGGCAGATTGTGCACCGCCCATAGAGCCATAGTGAGGTACTGGCGGGTCTGGCGCGGGTCAATCACGCCATCGTCCCACACTTGACCGGTGGCGTACCACGCAGTGCTCTGTTTTCCAGCCTCGGCCACCATGTACTCCGCCATCTGCCTGCCTTGCTCCTCATCGTATTCCACCCCGGCCTTTTCAGCGGCCTGCCGCCCGATTATCTGCATCACACCCGCCAATTGTTCGGGGCCCATCACAGCAATGCGTGAGTTGGGATAAGAGAACAGGAAACGCGGCTCAAAAGCCCTTCCGCACATGGCGTAGTTCCCAGCTCCATAGCTGGCGCCTGTGATGATGGTAATAGCCGGTACTGTGCTGTTGCTCACGGCATTGATCATTTTAGCCCCGTGCTTGATGATGCCTTCCTGCTCATATTTGGTGCCCACCATGAAACCTGTGATGTTCTGCAGAAATATGAGTGGGATGTTGCTCTGATTACATAGTTGGATGAATTGAGCGCCCTTGTTGGCCGCCTCAGAGAAAAGCACCCCGTTGTTGGCGATTATTCCTACTCTGTACCCATCTACGCGGGCAAATGCGGTGATCAGCGTCTGGCCGTAATGCGGCTTGAATTCGAGAAAATCGCTCCGGTCAACAAAACGGGCGATGAGCTCACGCTGATCAAACGCCTTTTTCAGGTCGGCCTGAACTATGGCCAGTATCTCCTCAGCATCATGGGCAGGCCCATCGGAAGAAGAGGAGTCGTCCCAAAAGAACTTTGGGTCGTGGTTTCGCGCGGTACGGGGCAGATACGACACTATCTCACGGGCCAAAAGGATGGCCTCACGCTCGTTCTCGGCCATGAAATCGGACGCGCCAGAAATGCGGCTGTGCATCTCAGCCCCCCCGAGGGTCTCATCATCTGTTTCCTCGCCCGTGGCCATTTTCACCAGTGGCGGCCCTGCCAGGAACACTTTGGCCTGCTCCTTCACCATCACCACATAATCGCTCATACCCGGTATGTAGGCCCCACCCGCAGTGCTACTGCCAAATACGAGTGAAATGGTGGGGAAACCCAGCTTCGACCTCCGCGTGATCTCTCTGAAGCTCTCGCCCCCATAATTGAATATTCGGGCCTGGTCGGGCAGGTTGGCGCCTGCGCTTTCAACCATGTTCACGCAGATCAGTCCATTCTCGCGGGCTATCTGGTTGCATCTGCGGGCCTTTTCGAGGGTGGCGTGATCAATGGCCCCACCCTTTATGGAGCCCACATTGCTGTTCACCATCACGAGGCGTCTGCTCACATAACCCAGACCCACCACAATGGTGCCCCCTGTGCCGAAGCCATCGCCACCAAGGCCTGCAAAGGGACACAGCTCCATGAATGGCGAACCGGGGTCGAGCAACAGTGAGATGCGCTCGCGGGGCAATAGGCGCCCTTCGGCCCGCAAACGGTTCAAGTATTTCTCCGAGCCCTGATTCAGGGCATCGGCCTTGTGCCTGTCGAGCTCGGCCATAAGGGCCTGCATGGCCTCGAGATTGGCCTTTGTATCAGCACTTTCGGGATTGAATCTTGATCTGAAGACGGGCATGGCGCCTTGATGCATAGGTGTGCGCCAAATGTACGCGACCCGTTATAGGCCCTCGAGCCAATAGAATTCGTAGGTGCGCACCTGAGATCCACCGCTCAAAATGCGCATGGGTATGGTGCCGAAAGGGAGCCGCACCCACTGACCCGTGGCGGGATTTCGCTGGTACAGCTCAAACATCTCCTCTGGTTGTAGGAAACGCTCGGCCATTGTTAACTGGTGCGACACCAGTTGCTGTCCAGGTCCAATCATCTGCACATACTCCCTGCCGTTCACTGTGCCGTAGAGGCCCACCAAGCGCAGTTCGTAGGGCATGCGCTGCAGGTTGTGCAGCACAATCTGGGTCTGCATAGGCACCGCGCAGGCATCAGGCCGGGGAGGCTGCGGCCTGGGCACCGGCAGAACCGCGGGTCCCGGTCCGGTCAGGGTTGTATGGTCATCGTGGCTCTGTACCTGTTCATCAGTGATATTGCCCTCTACATCGAGGGTGTAACGCGCCCTGTACCACTGAATTCCGGCATCAGGGGCCTCGCTCACTTCAATGCGGCTCACACCTCCGTTCGGGTGATATTGCAGATCGACCGTGGCATGGCCCCCAAAACTGCGCCTATGCCCTTCAAAAACCTCGTTGCCCCTGCGGTCAAAAACCTGCACGCGTTCCTGCCTGAACTGCCCCGAGGCATCGCCTGGCCAGGCAACTGGTGTCTCGCGGCTCGCTATCTGACCTGTACTGTAGAAACGTTCGCGTGGTTTCTGTGCGATGGCAATGCTTGCAGCCAAAGCCACTAGCACGAAGGTCAAAGGCAGGATCCTCATCTGTCGGTGTCTTTCTTATTTCTGCGAAGGAGATGCGAAAGGTGATATGAATGCACAGGTCTGTCCCGGTACGAAAAAATGGACCATCTCAACAACTCAGCTTACTTGACTCTCAATCTCAATCACCCTGAAAAACTCACGGTCAAATATCCCAAAGTACTCCTCAGCATCGTAATCTTCGAATGCGGGGAGGTAGAACCCGATCACTTTGCGCTCACGCTCATTGTACGAGCGCAGGTAGTCCATTTTAACTGCGGCCTGTTTCTTAATATCGAACTGAACGGTGGGCTCTGGCATTCCACTCACACCGTAGGTTCTCTGCGCCTTCTGCCATCCATCGCCATCAAACCCCCAGCCTTTCATCAGCCCCGAAAGACGCTCCATGATAGTCTGCTCCATGTGGTCGGTGAACACACTCTGATAAACGTAGCGCGGGTTTATCCTATTCTCCGAAGCAAGGTCGAGCACCATCTGGCTCACAAAGACATGTTCAGGATGGCCGTATCCTCCAATTTCGTTGTCGAGTGTGAAAATGACCTGAGGGTCATAGGCATTGATGCGAGACTCGTATTCGCCACGGATCAGGTCTGACTTGAACACAACCGCAAAATCAGACTTCGGGAGAGCCTCGTACGGCTTCATATCCGGGGTAATATCAGTTCGATACTGATCGGGGGCCATAGGAATGAACATGACCGTATCGAGGATTTCCCTGCACGCTTCGGTCTGGGCCTTCATGCGCTCAGGCACGTTGCCGAAACTGAGAACCGCAATTTCCCAACCGCTGCTGTTGAGCATGGATATGGTGCCCGACATGGCGCACATGTCATCGTCATGTGCTATCACGATCATGGCCCGTTTCGGCTCGATGGTCGAAAGCACTGCGTCAGTGGGAAACACCTCGGTGGGCGCATAGGGCCGGATATCCTCGCGCTGTCCGCAAGCTCCAAAAAGGAGAAGTGCTGTGGCTAGCATAGGCAATTCGGGAGTCTGTCTCATTAAAATCAGCAATTAGCCTCGGGTAAACGAAAAATCCTAAGGGCGGGTGAAAGTAGCCTCACGCCATCTAAACTGCCCATTCAGCTGATAGGCGAGACCCGAAAAGTCGGCCAAACGCTAAACATCCTCACTTTCAGGCGAATAATTGAATCATGAATTTGACAAACCTCATTTACAATGCATGTGTAATAAATTTATTCGAAATGCTATGCACGCATAATAAACGAGCGTTTACCTTTGTCCCGCAATGAAAAAGAAGGGTCTGACCACCGAGGAATCGGTCTGTTTCAGGATGAAAACAGGATGGCAGGCAATTGCCAAGCTCTACAACACCAGTGGTGCGCCCTATGACATCACCGCTTCTACAGGGTACGTGCTTCTGAACATCGACCTCGAAAAAGGAACCCCCGCAACCAAGATTGCGCCCAAACTCGGCATGGAGCCCGGCAGCCTGACGCGCATGCTCAAAGCCATGGAAGAGAAGGGCGACATTTACCGCACGGCTGATCCGACCGATGGCCGGGTGACCAGGGTATTTCTCACTGAGCAGGGCCGACACAAGCGCGAGCTGGCCAAAATGGGCGTGGTGACCTTCAACAAGGTGGTGCGTCAGGCCGTTCCAGAAGATAAGCTGCGCATTTTCTTCGAGGTGAGCGACATGATCAACCGCATCATTGAGAATAAGACCATCACTGAAAAAGTGAGTACCGCGACTTTGAGCTAAGAGATCAGAATCCACATCCATTCGCTATTCGCCACAGACCACGGACCCTGACAAACTGAACCGCTGAACCACTTACCGATAGGTAACCAGTCACATAAAAAAATGAAAAGAGACATCCGTAAAGTAGCCGTCCTTGGATCAGGCGTGATGGGATCCCGCATTGCCTGCCACTTCGCCAATGTGGGCGTGCAAGTGCTTCTGCTCGACATCGTGCCGCGCGAACTGAGTGCCGAGGAGACCGCCAAAGGCCTCACTCTGGCCGACAGACCTGTGCGGAACCGCATTGTGAACAGCAGCCTCGAGTTTGCCATCAAGAACAACCCGGCCCCGCTGTATAAAAAGGAGTTCGCCTCCCGCATCAGCACGGGCAATTTTGATGACGATATGCCCCGCATCGCTGATTGCGATTGGGTCATAGAAGTGGTTGTGGAGCGTCTTGACATCAAACAGCGGGTATTTGAGAATGTCGAGAAATTCCGTAGGCCTGGAACCCTGATCACCAGCAACACATCGGGTATTCCCATTCACATGATGCTGGACGGACGGAGCGAGGATTTCCAGCGCCATTTTGCCGGGTCGCACTTCTTCAATCCGCCCCGCTATCTCAAGCTTCTCGAGATCATCCCCACCCCGAAGACTGACCCTGCCGTCACCGATTTCCTAATGGAATATGGTGACAAGTTCCTCGGGAAGACCATGGTGCTGTGCAAGGACACGCCAGCATTCATTGCCAACAGGGTAGGTGTGTACAGCATTCAGGCCCTGTTCCATCTGGTCGGGGAAATGGGCCTCACCGTGAGTGAGGTGGACAAACTCACCGGCTCCGTCTTAGGCCGTCCGAAGAGTGCCACCTTCCGCACCTGCGATGTGGTGGGCCTCGATACCCTTGTGCATGTGGCCAACGGACTCAAGCAAAACTGCCCGAACGATGAGGCCAATCACCTGTTCGACATTCCGGACTATGTGACCAAGATGGTTGAGAAGGGCTGGTTCGGATCTAAATCGGGCCAGGGTTTCTTTAAAAAAGAAGGCAAGGCTATCCTTGAACTCGACCTCAAGACCTTGGAATACAAGCCATCGGAGAAGGTCAACTTTGCTACGCTCACTGCCGCACGGCAGGAGGACAACCTGAAGAAGCGCATGCGCATCTTGGCAGGGGGCAAGGACAAGGCTGGAGATTTTTATAGGAAGTCATTCTACGGTCTGTTTCAATATGTGAGCAACCGCATTCCCGAAATTTCTGATGATCTGTATAAGATCGATGACGCGCTCCGGGCCGGTTTCGGATGGCAGCTCGGTCCATTCGAAACATGGGATGCTTTGGGTGTGAAAGACACCGTGGCCGCCATGGAAGCAGCCGGTAAGAAACCCGCCCAATGGGTGTATGACATGCTGGCCAAAGGCTGTTCATCATTCTATAAGGTGGAGGGAGGAAAACTGAACTACTATGATGTGGCCAGCCAAGGCTACAAAACTGTTGGAGGCCTAGATGGCAAGATCATTCTCGACCATCTGCGCGATACCAACGTGGTGTGGAAAAATGCCGGATGCACCCTGTTCGACATTGGCGATGGCGTGCTGAACCTCGAGTTTCACACCAAGATGAACACCATCGGGGGCGAGGTGATCGCTGGCATCAACAAGGCTATAGACATGGCCGAGCAAGGTGATTGGAAGGGTCTGGTGATCGCCAACAACGGGGAGAATTTCAGTGCCGGGGCCAACTTGGGAATGATTTTCATGCTCGCGGCCGAACAGGAGGTGGAAGAGTTGGACATCGCTGTCAGGGCATTCCAGAACGCGGTGATGCGCATTCGCTATTCATCCATACCTGTTGTGGTGGCTCCACATGGCCTGACCTTGGGCGGAGGCTGCGAGATTGTACTGCATGCCGACCGGGCCGTGGCTGCTGCCGAGACCTACATCGGTCTGGTAGAGTTCGGTGCCGGGGTCATTCCCGCAGGAGCAGGATCAAAAGAGTTCACCCTCCGCGCCAGCGATGAGATGCAGAAGGATAATCTACCGTTGCCGGCGTTCAAGGAACGGTTTCTCACCGTGGGCATGGCCAAAGTGGCCACATCGGCTCACGAGGCCATGGATCTAGGGCTGCTGCGCAAGGGCGTAGATGAGGTGATCGTGGCCAGCGACCGCAGAATAGCCCGTGCCAAAGAAGTGGTGCTCGACCTACACGGCAAGGGCTACACACGCCCGGTGGAGCGCAAGGACATCACCGTATTGGGCAAAAAATCGCTCGGAATGTTTGTGGCCGGGGCCCGCAGCATGGAGAGCGGTGGCTACATCAGCGAGCATGACCGCACCATAAGCGAGGAGTTCGGTTACGTGCTGGCCGGTGGCGACCTGAGCGAACCCACCCAGGTGAGCGAGAAATACCTCCTTGAACTTGAGCGCAAGGCATTCCTCAAACTGGCCATGACACGTAAGAGTCAGGAACGGATGCAGAGCCTTGTGACATCTGGTAAACCACTGAGAAACTGATACCTTCAAGGCTCCTCAACCGGGTGCCCATGAATCGCCAGACGTTGTACATGCTTGCTCTTTCGGCCATATCGCTGACCTCGGCCGCTCAGTCATATGAGCGGCCCAAGTTTGCATCGCCCAAAGACAAGCACCGCAACATGCGCGATGAGTACGAGCGCAAACAGGGCCTTTGGAAGACCTACTCGGCCTCGTACATCTGCATTGCCGAGATCAATTATCTCAACGACAAGAAGCACGGCCTGTGCAAACGCTTTTACCCGCACAGCGGAACCCTTATGGAGGAGTGCGAGTATTTCGATGGCCGAAAGCATGGCTATGAAAAGAAATTCTACTACACCGGGGCCAACAAGCAGGAGGGCGAGTACGATTTTGGGCTAAAAACCGGGGTGTGGGTATGGTATTACCTGAACTCGGGCGAGATACGCTCGGAAGGCAAGTACATCAAGGGAAAGAAGGAGGGCGAATGGAAACTGTATAACAGCAGGGGCGACCTCAAAACCACGTTCGTTTATAAGGATGGCATACTCATCTCCCAGAACGGGGTGCCGGTGGAGGCCCTGAAGTCAAAGGAGACTCAGTCATTAGGGAAGTGAAGGAACAGGAGAAAGGATTAGGCACATCAGATACCGACTTCATCAATCAACAATCAGCAATCTACGATAAGAAGATGGATGCATACATCATAGCAGGATACCGCAGCGCGGTAGGCAAGGCCCCTCGCGGACTGTTCCGTTTCACAAGGCCCGATGACCTGGCCGCTGATGTGATACGTCAGTTAGTTCGGAGCGTGCCCAATCTGGACAAAGACACCATTGACGATGTCATAGTGGGCAACGCCACCCCAGAGGCCGAACAAGGGCTCAACATCGGGCGGATGGTGAGCCTCATGGGCCTCGACACCGTTAAGGTGCCGGGCATGACCGTGAACCGCTACTGCTCATCGGGCCTTGAGACCATTGCTATTGCAGCGGGCAAGATCAACAGCGGCATGGCCGACTGCATCATTGCCGGTGGGGTGGAGGTGATGAGCCCCATGCCATTTGGCGGATGGACCGTTATGCCCAACGTGGATGTGGCGCGCAACCACAGCGACTGGTACTGGGGCATGGGCCTCACGGCCGAGCAGGTGGCCGCAGATTACAATATCAGCCGCGAGGATCAGGATGAGTTCTCTTACCATTCCCATCAAAAGGCCATTGCCGCCATCGAGGCCGGAAGGTTCAAGAGCGGCATTGTGCCCATCACCGTGAAGCAGGTATATCTCGATGGCGATGAGAAACGCAGGGAGCGCGAGTACATTGTTGATACCGATGAAGGCCCGCGCAAGGACACTGCCATTGACAAATTGGCCAAACTGAAGCCGGTGTTCAAACCAACCGGAAGTGTCACCGCAGGCAACAGCTCGCAGACATCAGACGGTGCTGCGTTTGTGATGGTGGTATCTGAACGGAAACTGAAGGAACTCGGTGTTCAGCCCATTGCACACGTGGTCACCTATGCCGTAACAGGCCTTGAGCCTCGCGTGATGGGTGTGGGCCCCATCACCGCCATCCCCAAAGCATTGAAACAGGCTGGGCTGCAACTGGCTGACATCGACCTGATAGAACTCAATGAGGCGTTCGCTTCGCAGTCATTGGCCATTCAGCGCACCTTGGGCATCGACCCAGGCCGCCTCAATGTGAATGGTGGCGCCATTGCCCTCGGTCACCCCTTGGGCTGTACCGGAGGCAAACTGACCGTTCAGATATTGAATGAGTTGAAGCTGCGCAAAGGCAGGTACGGCATGGTAACCATGTGCGTGGGCACCGGGCAGGGCGCTGCTGGAATTTTTGAAATGATGTAAACGGCTTCGAGGCTTAAGCTTCAAGCCGCAAGCGCTTGAAGCTTAAGCCTCGAAGCTTTAACCTTCAATCCACAACTTTAAACTTCAAACGCTTAATAACCATGGCAACTGTAGAGAAGAAAGCCCTCCAAGGAGGCGAATGGCTGATCCGCGACACGGACTGCCAGGACATTTTCATTGCGGAGAACTGGAATGAGGAGCAGCTCATGATTGCTCAGACCAGCCGCGAATTCGTGGAAAAGGAGATTCATCCTCTCCTTGACAGGATAGACAGCATGGAAGAGGGCCTGGTGCCGAGCCTGATGGACAGGGCCGGTGAGCTGGGTCTGCTGGCCATCAGTACACCTGAGCAGTACGGGGGCATGGGTGCAAGTTTCAACACTGGTCTTTTGAGCACCGAGTCTGTAGGTGGGGCGCACTCATTCAGCGTGGCCATCTCGGCCCACACTGGCATCGGCACATTGCCCATTCAGTATTATGGCAATGAGGCTCAGCGCTCGAAGTACCTACCAAAGCTTGCCACTGGCGAGTGGAAAGCGGCCTACGCGCTCACAGAGCCCAGTGCCGGGTCAGACGCCAATAGCGGCAAGACCAAAGCGGTGCTGAATGCAGCCGGTACCCATTATGTGATCAACGGTCAGAAAATGTGGATCACCAACTCGGGGTTTGCCAATGTTTTCGTGGTGTTTGCCAAGATTGATGACGATGCCAACCTTTCGGCATTCATTGTTGAAGGCGACACTCCGGGCATTACGCTGAATGCTGAGGAGAAGAAGATGGGCATCAAGGGCTCATCGACCCGTCAGGTGTTCTTCAACAACGTGAATGTACCGGTAGAGAATCTGCTGAGCGAGCGCGGCAACGGATTCAAGATTGCGGTGAACATCCTCAACATCGGCCGCATCAAGCTGGGTGCCGCTGCTTTGGGGGCCTGCAAGCAGATCATCACCAAAAGTGTGAAGTATGCCAACGAGCGTGAGCAGTTCGGCCGTCCCATCGCGAAGTACGGTGCCATACGCCATAAGCTGGCCCAACAGGCTATCTGGACCTACACCTGCGAGGCCGCCACATATCGTGCTGGCCAGGACATTGAGGACTGCATCGAGAGTCTGATAGCAGGCGGCATGGATGCCGAGGAGGCCAAGGTGAAAGGCGTGGCCAGCTACGCCATAGAGTGCGCCATGCTTAAGGTGTATGGCTCAGAGGCTGTGGACTATGTGATTGATGAGGGTGTGCAGATTTACGGTGGAATGGGCTACAGTGCCGAGGCCCCCATGGAGCGCGGCTACCGCGATGCGCGAATCAACCGCATTTTCGAGGGCACCAACGAGATCAACCGGATGCTCACTGTTGACATGATGCTCAAGAAGGCCATGAAAGGTGAGCTTGACCTGATGGGCCCTGGCCAGAAGGTGCTGGGCGAGCTCATGAGCATCCCGGATTTCGGTGATGAGGACAATGCCCTATTCGCAGCCGAGAAGAAGTACATCAAGAACTTCAAAAAGGCCGCCCTGCTGGTGGCCGGTGCAGCGGTTCAGAAACTGATGATGACCCTGAGCAAGGAGCAGGAGATTCTGATGAACATCGCGGATATCCTGATCGGGCTTTACGTGGCCGAGAGCACGCTGCTGCGTGTGGAGAAACTCATCAGTCAGCGCGGTGAGGCCGCCTGCCAGCCGCAGATTGACATGGCACAGGTGTACATACACGATGTGGCCGACAGCATCTGGAAACACGGCAAGGATGCCCTCGAGTCGTTTGCCGAAGGCGATGAGCTGCGCATGATGACCATGGGCCTGAAGCGTTTCACCAAAACAGCCCCATACAACAGCAAGGAGGCCCGCAGGCGCATCGCGGCTGTGATCATTGACCAGAACAAGTATCCTTGGTAATCAAAAATGCTCGAACGAACTGAGCGCATTAAACCGCCCTTCCCTTACTTTGGGAAGGGCGGTTTTTTTTTCACTATTTCCCGGCTGGCCGTTGACCAGGTTCAAACACGATCTGGTCTATGGCATTATTGACCGGAGTAACGGTGCGGAGGTAGCGGTACAAGGCACGGATGTCAACCTCGTTCATGCGCGAGAATGCGCCCCAAGGCATGTGCGAGCCTTTGTGCACACGGCCCGAGCGGAATCGGTTGTAAAACGTGTTCTCATCCCAACGGGCCATGATGCCCGTGGCCTCATCGGGTGTGAGGTTGGGGGTGATAAACGAATATCCTTGACTAAGTGCATCAGCCTCGAAGTACATGCCTCCCGCAAAAGGTTTACCGATAAAAACACCCGTTTTCAGGTCGCGCTCGGTGTGACAGCCATTGCAGTTGGCCACGCTATGCGCCAGGTAGCTGCCGTATTCCACCGTGGTATCCACTGCCACGCTCTTCGGAGGGGTCTGTTTAGGCCCCACAGGCTTCGCGCCCATCAGCGTGAAAATCACTTTACCCATGGTCGAGAACTCGGTGGGTTTCACCTCATGTTTGACCGGTTCCTGCGAGCGAAGGAACGAGATGACGGCTGTGAGGTCGTCATCGCTCAGGTTCTGGAACGGCATGAGTTCGAGAATGTAGCGGCCATCGTGGCCTACGCTATGGCGCAGGGTGCGGGCCAGTTCGGCATCGGTGTAGCGACCTATGCCGGTCTCCTTGCAGGGCGTGAGGTTCGGTGCGCGGAATGTTCCGATGGGGATGGTGAGTTCCCAACCGCCTATCAGCGGCATCACCTCGCCAGATTCGACAGCCATCACCTTGTCCAGCGGCACATGGCACGTGGCGCAGTGGGCCGGGCCGTAGGCCAGATAGCGCCCGCGCGCCACCACAGCGGAATCGGTACTTGCCACAATATCCGGATAAGGCGCATCAAACGCATGATGGTCCCACGACCAGGTGCAGTAACCGATAGTGCCGACAATGGCCACAACGAGCAACGCCACCAGGACACCAAGTATTTTGATGATAGTCTTCATGGGGTGGTGAATCAGAGGGTATTAGGTGGGCGAAATGTAGAGAACAACCCTGATTGTCAGAACCATGTCATAAAAAATTGACGCAGGTCAACGCCAGTGGGCTATACAGCGCGTTGGCGCTTGGCCTCGAACAGCACAATGGCGGCCGCAGTGCTCACATTCAGGCTGTCAATCATCCCGTTCATGGGTATGATGATGTTCTGATCGGCCGCATCGAGCCATTCCTCTGAGAGGCCATCGTGTTCGGTACCCATGACAATGGCTGTGGGCTGGCGCATGTTGCACGTGGTATATGGAATGCTGGCCCTGAGGGCGGTACAGAGCATCTTTATCCCTTTCTGTCGGAACATTTGCCGCGCCTCATTGGCGGTGCAGACAGCAATCTGTTGCGTGAAAACTGTGCCGAGGCTTGCGCGCACAGCATTCGGGTTATATAGGTCGCAGAGCGGGTCGCACACTACCACAGCATCGATGGCAGCGGCATCGGCCGTTCGCAGCATGGCGCCTATGTTGCCAGGTTTCTCCACCCCTGAAAGCACCAGGATGAGCGGGGCTGAAGAGAGACGGAGGTCGGTAAGCCTGTGCTGAGGGCATCGACCCACGATCAGCACCCCACCCGTGGTGCCGCGATAAGCGAGTTTCGCGAAAACATCGGCAGTCACCTCTACCTGCCTATAGGCAGCCAAGGCCGTTAAATGCCTTCCCATGGCCGGATCTTTTGCCACCAATTCAGGGCAGATCCACACCTCGTCAATCGCTATTCCAGAGCGGAGGCAGAGCCCAACCTCGATGAGACCCTCGGCCACAAAAATGCCAGCCTGTCTGCGTGCGCGGTTGTCGGTGAGCACCTTTTGCAGGGCTGCCACCCGCGGGTTTCGCATACTGCTGAGCACCATATCGGACATGCCGCTAATGTAGAACCGCACGGATCGCGGCTCCATCGGTCCAAATTCCGTTATTCATCAGACCGATCCATTTCAATCAATGGTTGTTCAACGGAACGCAACAACCACGGGCACAACGGCACACCCGAGGCGGTGGGCGTATCTTTAGCCCCCTTTTAAGGAAATGCACAGTATCTGGGCACGATTTTCCATCCTGTTCACTGCGGCACTCATGGCCTTGAGCCATGTGGCTGATGCCCAGTTCTATAACGGGTTGCAGATGGATTTCGGCAAGAACCGTGTCCAGTACCAGAAATTCGATTGGCAGCTGTACCGGTTCGATCGGTTCGATGTGTATTTCTATGTAGGCGGACAGCCCATGGCCGAATACACCATGCGCTGCAGCGACCGCATACTGCGCGACCTGGAGAAGCAGCTCGACTACACCATGGAGAAACGCATGGAAGTGGTGGTGTACAACAAGCTGAGCGATATGCGGCAGAGCAATATCGGCCTGGCCACCGATGCCACTTTCAACACAGGCGGTGTGACACACATTGTAGGCACCAAGCTGATCGTGTATTTCGATGGCGACTACCGCAACTTCGAGACACAGCTCAAAGCAGGTTTCGCGCAGGTGATGGTGAACCAGATGATGTACGGTGGCAGTTTCCGCGATGTGATACGAAGCAGCACACTCCTCACTTTGCCCGAATGGTACACGAATGGCCTGATCAGTTACCTGAGCCGCGACTGGGACCCTGAGATTGACAACCGCGTGAAGGATGGCATCCTCTCGGGCCGATGGAAGAACCTGAACCGCCTGACGGGAGAAGAGGCCACATTGGCAGGGCACAGCATCTGGAAATATACTGTGGAGACATATGGCAGGTCGGTGCTGAGCAACATCCTGTACATGACACGCATCAGCCGGAATGCCGACAACGGATTTCAGTTCGTGTTGGGGCTCAATCTTAAGAGCCTGGCCTCGGAGTGGCACAGTACTTACGACCAGATGTACTACAAGCAGGACCAGCGCAGCCAGATCAGCGAGCAGAACATCACGAAATTCCGCAGGCGCAGGCCTCAGCCCAACTGTGTGTACATGGAGCCGAAACTGAGCCCCGATGGCCGATTTGTGGCGTATGTGCAAAATGACATGGGCCGTGTAAGGGTGATTGTTCAGGACCTTGAAAAGCGCAAGAAGAAGCGGATTCTGAAATCAGGATTCAGGTCGTATGAGAAGACCGATCACTCAAACCCCGTGGTGGCATGGCACCCCAGCGGTAAGCTGGTGAGCATGATCGGGGAGTTCAAAGGCAAGCTGCGCCTTACGCAGTACAACCTCGAGACCAAGGAGCGCACGCACAGGCCCATCCATTTCTTTTCGAAGATCACCAGCCTTGACCACAGCGATGACGGTCGCAATTTCCTTTTTTCGGCTGTGCTAAACGGACGCAGCGACATTTTCATCTACGCCATCAATGCCAATACCTGGACTCAGGTGACCAACGACATCTGGACCGATCAGGACGCACGGTTCATTGACCGCAGTCAGAGGGTCATTTTCAGCTCTAACAGGCCCATTGACACCTTGCGTCTGTTTGATGAGAAGATTCTTCCATTGGATGCCTACAACGACATCTTTATCTACGATATAAAGGGGGAGGGCAACACGCTACGCAGAGTGACCCAGACGCCATTGGTGCACGATGTAAGGCCCACCGAATACGGAAAGGGCCTGTACAGCTACCTGAGCGATGACCGTGGGGTGATGAACCGCAACCTGGCCCGGTTGGACAGCACCATCTCCTACATTGACACCACTACGCACTACCGCTATTACACCACATCACGGCCGTTGACACGGTACAAGCGCAACATCGAATGGTATGATGTTGATACCCTGCACAATAGAATAGCCGAGGTTGTTTTCCGCGATGGCAACTGGCGCATAAATCTGGTGGATCGGGCCAAGGAATTGGCGACCACAACAGTAGATGGAACCTATAGCGGTTTCAAACGCAAGGCTACTCAGAAGCCGGTAGTGCCCACCCCCACCGGACAGCTTACCACAGACCGGACGGATACCGTGTCGGTTGTGCCTCTGCCCGTCACTGAGAACAAACCGGCCGCACCAGGAGCCATTGACATAAACAACTACTCCTTTGAACCTCAGGTGAGCGGTGAACCCAAAGAAGAAAAACCCGCCCCCGACCGCAGACGCGAAAACACCGATGGCCGCAACAGCCGTGAGCGGAGACTTGATCAGGTGATGGCCCGCATGGACAGCCTGAACCGTGTGTTGGAGGCCATGCGCAATGCCAATGTCGATTTTGCACTTCCCCCACAGCGCATCTACGAGATCTCGTTCAGGGCCGAGGATGTGACCACCCAGCTGCTTGACAACAATTTCTCGGGCAACCTGTACCAACGGTTCACCGGGGCACCTTTCTACACGCCCGGGGTCAACGCCAACTTTAAGCTGGGCATAGTCGACATACTCGAGGATTACCGCGCCATGGGCGGTTTCCGATTCTCGTACGACCTGAGCGGCACGGAGTATATCGTATCGGCCCAGCACCTCAAGCGCAGATTGGACCATCGCCTCACTTTCATGCGGCAGGCCTTTCAGAGCGGTGATAATATTGAGATGCAGAAGGTGTATAGCCACACGCTCACCTATCAGGCCAAATGGCCGTTCAGCGAATTTGCCAGCCTACGCGGTTCTGTCTTCGGTCGCAACGACAATACCGTTTTCAAGAGCGTGAGCGACCGCACCCTCGAAAAACCTGATGAAGGGCATTGGATGGCAGGCGCCAAGATTGAATACGTGTTCGACAACACCCTTTCGCTGGGCACCAACCTGTATCGCGGCATGCGCGCCAAAGTTTGGGGCGAATACTATCAGGAAGTCGAATCGGGTGGACCCAGCTTCTTCGTATTAGGTTTTGATGCAAGGCATTACACCAAGGTGCACCGCGAGCTTATCTGGGCCAATAGACTGGCCGCCAGCACATCGTTCGGAGACCAGAAACTGATCTACTACATTGGCGGGGTCGATGGCTGGTTCATGCCCTCGTTCAACGACAAGATAAAGGTCGATTTCACACAGAATTACGCATACCAGACCATAGGCACCAACCTGCGCGGATTTCAGCAGAACATCCGCAACGGCAACTCGATGGCCGTGTTCAACAGCGAACTGCGCTGGCCCATCATACGCTACCTGATGAACCGGCCGGTGAAGAGTGACCTGCTTTACAACCTTCAGATACTTGCCTTTGGCGATATCGGAACGGCATGGACAGGCTCATCGCCATTCTCTGACGAGAACACCTTCAACCGCGAGGTGATCCAGACAGGCTCATCGGTGAGGGTGGTGATCAAGAACCGCAGGGAACCCATTGTGGGAGGTTTCGGGCTGGGCCTGCGCACCAAGATACTCGGCTATTTCATTCGGGTCGATTACGCCTGGGGCGTAGACAATCGGAAGGTGCAGAACGGCCGTTGGTACCTTTCGCTCGCTCTCGATTTCTGACCCTTCGGGCCCATCCTTTCATCACCACTTCTCACACGCATGAAAATGGAACCTACATCAGTACTCATCCTGTTGGCCATCGGTGTGTTGGCGGGCATGCTCAGCGGAATGGTGGGTGTTGGCGGGGGCATCATCATCGTGCCTGCACTGGTGTTCTTTCTCGGGTTCACGCAGCATCAGGCGCAAGGCACTAGCCTCGCAATGATGATACCTCCCATCGGTATCATGGCTGTTTACAACTACTACCGTACGGGCAATGTCAACCTTTGGGCCGCAGGCATCCTGTGCCTGACTTTCTTCATCGGGGCCTATTTCGGCAGCAAGGTGTCATTGAAGCTTGATCAGGCATCGATCAAACGAGTGTTCGGTGTGGTGATGCTGCTCGTATCGATCAAATTCCTTTGGGGAAAATGAGCCTGAATGACCTGATACGTGCCGAGGCCGCGAGGCTGGAGCCACAACTGGTTGAAATACGCAGGCACCTGCATGCACACCCCGAGCTCAGTTTCAGGGAACACTCCACATCGGCCTTTATCCAGGCGCAGCTCAGGGCCGAAGGGATAGCCCTGGAGACCGGGATAGCAGGCACGGGCATAGTGGCCACAGTACACGGGCAAACGGACAACGGCCGCACCGTTGCGCTCCGTGGCGATATGGATGCCCTGCCCATCCGCGAAGCGAATCAGGTGCCCTACTGCTCCACAATAGACGGTGTGATGCATGCCTGCGGGCACGATGTGCACAGCACATGCGCATTGGGTGCGGCCATCATCCTGCATAGGCTGCGGGCGCATTGGGCCGGCAAGGTGTCTGTCATTTTTCAACCGGGCGAGGAAGTGCTGCCAGGCGGTGCTTCCATTATGATCAAAGAAGGGGTAGTTGACCGACACGTGCCCGCTGCCATTCTGGCGCAGCACGTGTTCCCGTCATTGGAGGTAGGAAAAGTGGGTTTCCGCAGCGGCATGTATATGGCCAGCACCGATGAGGTATACCTCACGGTACACGGCAAAGGGGGCCACGGGGCCATGCCGCACGAGTGCATAGACCCTGTGCTGGTCGCATCGCACATCATCATTGCCCTGCAGCAGGTGGCCAGCCGCCATGCCCGGCCAGGAGTGCCCACGGTGCTCAGTTTCGGCAAGGTGACCGCGGCCGGTGCCACGAACGTGATCCCCGACACGGTGGAGATAGAGGGCACTTTCCGCACCATGGACGAGCCATGGCGAACCCGGGCACATGACCTTATAACCCAGATAGCCACGCAGACTGCCGAGGCCATGGGCGGTCGGTGCACGGTGCGCATTGAGCGCGGATATCCTTGTCTGGTAAATGATCCCGGACTCACCGCCCACATGCGCCATGTGGCCGAGGAATATCTGGGAGCGGACAATGTCACCGACCTTGATATACGGATGACGGCCGAGGATTTCGCCTTTTTCGCGCAGCAGCGCCCTGCATGTTTCTATCGGCTCGGCACCGGCAACAGGGCCCGAGGCATCACTTCGGGCGTACACACCTCTACTTTTGATATTGACGAGGCCGCACTGCCCATAGGCGCTGGACTCATGGCTGCCATGGCTGTGGCAGAGCTGAGGGCATGATGCCCTTCGATTGAATTGAAATTCGAAAACGGATCACGTTACCTCTTCCACCCGGAACACTGTTCCGTTGGCTGACACCGTTTCGCCCACCGCGTGGCCCATGAGCGCAGCGGCCACGGGAGCCTTGGGCGAAAGGACAAACACCTCGCCCCCACTCCACTCCACCTTGCCCAGCCCGGCTGCAATGAGAAAGGTGCCGCATTGGGTAACCACCAACGAACCGATTCCGATGCGCGCGGTGCCAATAGCAACTGTCCGCTCCAGTTCGGCCAGCAGGGCCTTCGCCTCGGCCCGCTGCCTTGTCAATTTCTCCTGCTCAAGGTGCACCATGGCGCGGCCGGTCTCGTGCTTGTCGCCTGCTGTGCTCCTACCCTCGGCCCCTGCCGCATCGCGTAGGTAGGCCAGCTCATCATCCAAGGCCTGCACCCTACTGCTGGCCACAGCTATGCAATGCTGCAACAGGTCTGCCTTTGAGCCCTGCATCACCAACAGAAAACATCCTCCATGTACACAGGCCTCTGTTCTGCCCGCCAACTGAAATCCTTGAGAAACATGTCCTTCACATTCACCTTGCTGAGGGGGTAAAGGGTGGCATCGGGCTTTTGGATGAATGTGATGCGCTCCACCTTGCTGCCGTCAACATAGATGAGCATGTCAGTGCTCTCGGCCTTGTTCACGCTGTCGGGACCATCGGGGCCCTCTCCACTGTAATACACGGTCTGCCCATTGCCCTTCACCACCACCTTGTACAGCTTCTGATCCCTGAAGGTGCCCTCCATCACCTTGCCGCGTATCTGATTGAACATGAGGCTGTCGCCCTCGCTGGCAATAAAGGCCGTCTGATGCAGCCACAGGCGGTGCACCTTGTTGTTGCGCATCTGAATGTGAATGCTGTCGGCCGTCATCTGGTTGTTATCGCTCCACATTACCGGCAGCCCATACATGCGCAGGGTGCTGTCGACATACGAGTAGGCGAGCGAGTCGCAGCGGCCCTGCATGTCAGGGCGGTGGTACTGCACGTGGCGCCAGGCCAGCATGGTGCGCCTCTCCTGAGCGCCAATGAAACTATAAAGGGTATCGGCATGCATGTGCAGGGTGTCGGTACCCATCACCTGGCGCATCAGTGCGCTGTCGGTCACCATCACCCTGTCATATTCCTCCACATAGATGGCGCGTTGGCCAAATAGGCTCACGTCTTCGGTGGTGTCGTGCATGGCCACGTGGCCCAGGGCGCGGCCATAGCCGGCCTTTCGGTCGTAGTACAGCGTGTCACCGCTGATGGTCTGCTGGTCGCCCTCTATGGTGGCACGGTCCCAGAAACGGGCGCGGTCGTTGCGTGTGTCATACCAACCAAAGCGGCACACAATGGTGTTCTGCTCGCTGACGATGCACGATGGACCCAGGAAATGCGCCACCTCTGTGGCCGTATGGTAGCGCAGGGTGTCGCAGTACAGCGTGTACTTCGGGTTGTCGAGGGTCACGTTGTAACGGAAGTAGATGTTGCGCTCGGTGCTCACATAGCGGCCCTGTTCGCTCACCAGTATGTTCTCCTTGTCCACAATGCGCCCTTTGTTGATGTACCACCCGATGTCGATGGCCATGTCGTAGTCGAGGTGGTGGGTGGTCAGGGTCATTCCCCGGTCAATGAGCTTCACATTGCTGCGGCCCTGCGCCAGACGGGTGTTGCCATCGTAATGCAGGCGGTCGCACCACAGATCGGTGGTATCGCCCTTCGAAATGTGCACGTGCCCGAACGCATCGAGGCTGTTGTCATCAAACAGATGTGCGCTGTCGCACCACATCAGCGCACCCTCGTGGCTGAACTGCACGTTGCCCAGCAGCCGTTTGGCATCGATACCCGAACTGCGGCTGAACTCGAGCAGGTCGGCATGCAACAGTTCTATCCTACGCACCTCTTGGGCCGAGGCACCGGCACCCAAGAGCAGGAGCAGCATGGAGAGGACTGTTCGCATCGGGGCGCAAAGGTGGGGAGAGGCATCGGGCAGTGGATGCCCATTATCCGATCGAATTTGGCTAAAGAACATCACTTCGCCACCCGCCCTTTCGCATCGAGGTAGCTGCGGTACATGGCGTTGAAATGCGCGAGTGATTCCCTGACAAAACCATCATCGACAATGCGTTGCACCGCTTCAATGTTCGGATACTCCTCGCCCGGCAGGCGGTAGGTCTGCTCCATGGGGCCGGCCTCGAGGCGCAGCAAGGTGCGGCCGTTGTAGCTGAACACCGTGATAAGGCAATCGGGATGGGGAATGGTGCCGAGTGTGCGCATGGTTCAAATTCAGTCCTCTGATGATGGATGGGGCTAAAACATCATTGGCACCAGGGTCTGATGCACAACACCCGAGGCCTGCATCTATATCTTGATGACGAGCTTCACGTTGAGCTGCCGCGTGGTGAGGTAGTTGGGCACTGCATACTGCCTGCCCGTGATGTCTGCTATCCACAGGTAGCTGAGGGTGTTGTTGATGCCGAGAAGATTGAACACCTCCGCACTCAACCAGATGCTCTTGAAATGGCGGAACGGATTCTTGGGGCCCAGTTTGCGTTTCTCACCTTTCAGCATATAGGAAAAACCGATATCGACCCTCCTGTACGGTGGGATGCGCAGCGTATCCTGATACCGGTTGTACGATGGTGGCCCGAACGGCATACCGGTACCGAACACCAGATTGAGGTGCACTTTGAGTTGAGGCACCTTTGGCACATAATCCTGAAAATAGAGGGCAAAATTCACCCTTTGGTCCGTAGGGCGAGGAATGTAGCCGGGCTCGCGCTTTACGCTGTCGGCCGCCACATTGTCAACGGTCACCCCGTTCACGATCTTCTCCCCGGCCGCGTTGTAGTAGTCGTAGTAGAAATCGTCCTTGAGGTCCTCCTGCACGGTCATCACGCTCACACTGGCCCAGCTCTCGATGCCTTTTACAAATTCCCCATTCACCCGCAGATCCAGACCTGTGGCATAGCCCCGTGCATTGTTGGTGGCGTAGTAGCGTATGCGCACATTGTCTATCTCATAAGGTATGATGTTGTCGAGGTACTTGTAATAGGCCTCGGCCACCAACTTGAACGGACGGCCCCAGGCCCAGAAGTTGTAGTCGGCTCCCAACACGGCATGCACGCTCAGCTGCGCCTTTATGTCACGGTTCAGCTCCCCGTTCAGGTTGCGCAACTCGCGGTAAAAGGGCGGCTGCCAGTACATGCCACCGCTGAGGCGGAAGAGCATGTCGGCCTTTTTCCAATCCGGTTTGTAGCTGTATGTGGCACGTGGCCCACCCACCAACTGGTTGTTCACGCTCCACCAGTTGAATCGGGCCCCAACGTTCAGATTGTGCCGAGAGGTGTCGCTGAATAGGAAGTTGTTCTGCACGTAGCCGTCTATGCGGTGCGAGAACAGATTGATCTCAGTGCGCAGCGTCTCTTTGAGGATGATCTCGTTGGTCGATGCGTTCTGCGGAATGGTATATCCGGCCGAATCGACCATGTTCCACTCGCTCAGGCGGTCGTGGGCATTCTCAATCTGGTACTTGGCTCCCCATTCGAGCACATGTTTCGGATGGATCCACTTACCGCGGTGTGAGGCGTTCCACACATCGATGTTGAGGTAGTTGCGGCCATGGTTGAGGAATGTGCCAATTCCGCGGTTGTAGGCCACCTCGCCCAGGTTGTCGCTGCCCAGATCATTGTCCAGCACACCCAGCCAGTACTGGCCCTGCACATCAAATGTCTCGCTCTCGTTGCTTCGGAAATAGGAACTGATGAACTTGAGTGTGAGGTCCTTCCGTGCCTTGTAGGTGGCTATGAGCGCCCCGGTGCCGGTCTCGAAGGTGTTCACCTCCTGCCCATCGAAATAGACCGTGAACCTCAGGGCCTCGCTGATGGTGCCGAAATCGGTCTCGCGGTTCACCGGCACAAAGCGGTACTTATTGCTTGAGTAATAGCCCAGTACGCTCAGGTTCAGTTTCTCGCTGATGTCGTAGCTCAGCAGTGCCTGACCGTCCATGAACACGGGGAAATACTGACCATCGGTATCGAGACTGGAGAGCACATACCGGTTGCTGCGGTAGCGGAACCCTCCGATGGCGGTGAACTTCTTGTTCTTCGATGCCCCCTCGGCATGGACCGATGCCCCGAGCAGACTGCCCATCACGGTGGCGGTGAACTTATCGGGCCTGCGGTAGGTGACATCGAGCACGCTGCTCATCTTATCGCCATACCGTGCCTCAAATCCGCCAGCGCTGAACCGCAAGGACTCCACCATATCGGGGTTCACAAAGCTCAGCCCCTCCTGCTGCCCGCTGCGCACCAGGAACGGGCGGTATATCTCCACATCATTGACATACACCAGATTCTCGTCATAATTGCCCCCGCGCACATTGTACTGCGAGCTCATCTCGTTGTTCGAACTCACCCCGGGCAAGGTCTTCAACAAGGCCTCTACGCCACCCCCGCTGGTGGGAATCTCAAGGGCCATGCGCGGGTCGATGCGCTGCATGGTCGTGCCACGGAAACGCTCGTCTATGATCTCGGCCGCATCCAGTTCATTCAGCTTGCTGGTAAGGCGCACATTCAGCTCCTTGTCTGACCCGGGCAGCAGGGTCACCGCGAATTTCTTCTGGTAATAGTTGAGGTGGCTGAACACCACCTGGTGCTGCACATTGGCCGGAATATCGAGCCTGAAGCGACCCTGGGCATCGGTGTATGTGCCATAGGGTTCGCCAATGGCGGCCACGTTCATCAGTTCCACCGGTCGGCCCAGCGAGTCGAGCACCTGCCCGTGTATGGTGGCCATCTGCTGTGCCATGGTGGCCAGCGGGGCCGAAAGGACAAGGAGTAAAAGGGCGATTCGTCTCATACAGGGCGCGGCCAACGGCACGGCAGGAGGATTATTGTGTAGAAGTTCTGTTTTAATCGGCCGCGAGATTAACACCTATCGTCTATGCCCTGTCACTTCCATTCACAACCATCAGGATATCGTCACCATAGCGGGCAACCTTCTGGCTTCCGAATCCTCTGACAATAAGCAGTGCGGCCTTATCGGCAGGACGTTTACGGGCCACGTTTATCAGATCGGAATTGGAGCAGATGAGGTGTGCCGCCATGCCGATCTCCTCGGCTTTGGCAGTGCGCCAGGCCTTGAGCCGGTCGTACATCCTCTCCTCTTCAAAGGTCAGCGGGGCATCGTCTGATGTGTTCGGTGCCTCTGGCAACGCCTCCTCCTTCTCCTCATACATCACTATCACCGACCAGAAATTGGTCTGCCCAGTGATCAGTCCGGTGCGCACATCGCTCACCGCCACCTCGCCCATAAAGGCATTGAGCGCATCCTGATCGCTCTGCAGATGCTCCTTGGTGAGCCTGATGTGAAAGGTCCGGATCTTCATTCCTGTGGTGATGCATGGCAGGCCTCGGCCCAACGCCCCGAAGGTATGTGGCCGACTGCGCATACGGGCCGCGCCCTGTTAACTTTGGCGCCCCGATGTCGCTCCTCAGGCACCTGCCCAATACCCTTACCTGCCTCAATCTTGCCTGCGGCTCGGTGGCCGTGGTGATGGCGGTGGACGGCAGCCTTGTGTGGGCATCGTACCTTGTAATAGCTGCCGCAGTATTCGATTTTGCCGATGGTTTTGTGGCGCGTGCCCTCAAGGTGCAGTCGGCCATCGGAAAGGAGCTCGATTCGTTGGCCGATATGGTCACCTTCGGTCTGGTACCGGGCATTGTGCTGATGCGACTCATGGCCGATGAACTGGGCGAGGAAGCCCTGACGGCCGAGGCACTTTATTCTCAGCCCCTGTTGCTCGTGCCGCTGCTGGTACCCGTTTTCAGCGCGCTGAGGTTAGCCAAGTTCAACATCGACACCCGCCAGAACGAGGGATTCATCGGTGTGCCCACTCCCGCCAGCGCGCTGTGGGTCATTTCCGTTCCTCTAACGCAGACCGGTGCCAACGGGGTGGCCGGGATTCCCCAGTACGGTTTTCTGTACTACCTGCTCACTTCCATCATCCTGCCATTGCTCATGGTCAGCAATGTGCCGCTCATGGCCCTCAAGTTCAAGCACTTCGGGTGGAGAGGGAATGAGTTCAAGATGAGCCTGATCATTGTGGCACTGGTGCTCTTGGGCATCATCGGCTGGCTGGCCATACCGGCCACCTTGACCATGTACCTGCTGCTGTCCATCATACAGAATGCGATAAACCGTAAGAGACGATGAGATTCATTGCCGAGATAGATGTGATGCCCAAAAAAGAGCTGCTCGACCCGCAGGGGAAGGCCGTAGGGGCGGGGATGATGAACATGGGGCTGGCAGAGATAGGTAACGTGCGCATAGGCAAGCACATAAGCCTGGAGATTGAGGCCGAGAATGCCGAGGTTGCCCGTGGCAAGGTTGACACCGCCTGTGCCAAGCTGCTCGCCAATCCGATCATGGAGAATTACCATTTTGAGGTGCGCCCGGCCTGAGCCATGAGGCCACCATTGACGCCCTTTAACGTCATGTGATGGTGCGTGCGCCTGCGCGACTATCTTTGAACCGCATTTCAAAATCACAGAAGGATGAAAGCCAACTCTTTGACCGCTGCATTTGCCCTTTGCCTCGTGGCCTCGGCCAGCATGGCACAGACTCAGTACGACCAGCGCCTTGTGGCCAAGTATGGCCAGGATCAGGTGGTGGCCATGGCCACAAAATCGCCCGATCAGCTGGCGTGGTTCACCTATTGGGCCGACCATTCTTTCAGCCTTGTCAATGCCAGTGAAGTGAGCGGACAGCCTATCACCGGCACCGTGAGCCTCCCATCGCTCAACCCTTCCGACATCAACATCCTCACCTTGCCGGTGAAGGTGATGGAACAGGAGACCACCTACTACACCGTGAGCGGCACCACCAAAGTGCTCGTTCTGCGCCCACGCGCCACGGTGATGCAGGAATTCCGCGATCAGCAGTGATCCCCTGCCTTTTCCGAGTTGGAAATCAAAGACCTGTAACCGCCTTTCCCTTTCTGATGACCAGAAATCTACTCCTTGGCCTGTCAACGGCCAGCCTCTCCCTCCTACATATCACTGCTTTTGCACAGGTACCCATCAGCAACGGGGGTACCGTGTCGGTTGAATGCAGCGTGAGCGAACAGACTCTGACCGACTCTGATGCCAATGGAGGGAATTATGGGCCCAACGAGAGCTACACCATCACCCTCTGTGCTGTAGGCGGCAACAGCGTCACAGTTTATGCCGACACCGATGTGGGCAGCCTCTGGGATGTTCAGGACGGGGATAACCTCTCATTTTTTGATGGGCTCGATGCCTCTGCCCCACCATTGGGGACTTTCAACACCGTAAATCAACCCGGTGGGTTTCAAGTCACCTCTTCGTTGGACAACCCTACCGGCTGCGTCACCGCGGTGTTCACGTCTGACGGGGCTACCGAAGGCGCAGGTTTCTCTGCAACCGTTGTCTGTGTGCAACAGTGGCAACCTTACACGGTGTCCATCACGGCCGACCCCCCTGCCCTTCCCACCGATACGGACTATGTGGACGTATGTCTGGGTGATACCGTCCGGTTCTTCGCCATCGGAGACTACCCGTACAACCAGGCCGGCCCCGGAGGCTACAACCAGAACAATGAGAACATCAACTTCAAGTGGGTGCTCGGTGATGGTTCCAGCTTTGAGGGGATCGGATATGACACACTCGTCTATGTATTCAATCAAAGAGCCGGTTACAACATCTATCTCACCGCAACCGATACGGTCGGACAGATGCAGTACTTCAAGACCCGGGTGCGTGTAGGCACCATCCCATTGTTTGATGGGACCTATGCTGATAACGATACCATCTGCCTCGGTGAGACCACGGTGATACATGGAGGGGCCACCCCGGTAGAGGGGCATTTCCTTGCCGGTGGCACGTTTGGTGAGCAACTGTATCTGCCTGACGGCAACGGTGCATCATACGAGACCACCATCACCATCAGCGGGTTCCCGCCCAACCAGAACATTGTTAACGCTTCTGATCTGCAACAGATCTGCATGAACATGGAGCACTCGTTCTTGGGCGACCTGGACATGAGCATCATCTGTCCGAACGGGCAGTCGGTGCTGCTCAAGGAGTTCCCCGGTGGAGGCGGCACCTACCTGGGCGGGGCCATCGATAACAACTCCGGGCCAGGTACTGGTGCTGACTACTGTTTCAGCATGAGTGCGGTATGGGGCACCATGGTGGCCGAGAACAACGCAGGCAACTGGGTGACTGCAGGAACCCCGGCAGGTAATTCCATGACGCCCGGCACCTACACCCCTTTTGAGGATTTCAGTCAGTTGATAGGTTGCCCCATCAATGGCGATTGGACCATCCAAATCACCGACAACCAGAGCATCGATGACGGCTACATCTTCAGTTGGAGCCTCTATTTCGATGCATCCATCAATCCTGCCATCGAGTCGTACACCCCTACCATCACCGATCAGGATTGGATGCCGAACCCCACCATTGTCAGCACAAATGGCTCTGACATCACGGTACAGCCTGGGCAGGCCGGTAATTTCTCCTATACCTTTTGGGTAGAGGACGACTTCGGCTGCACCTACGACACCACCATCACCCTCAACGTGGTGCCCAACCTCACATCGTTCGCTGATGCTTCGGTGTGTGCCCTCACCTACGACCTCGAGGCCGCGGTTTACCCCATTGTGGGTCTGTGGACAGGTACCGGACCGGGTTCCATATCGTTCAGCCCGAACGATACCACCCAGTCTCCGAGTGTGACGGTGACCGAACCCGGCCCCTATACCTTTATATACGAGAGCGACTACTGCGGACAGAAGGACACCATGGAGGTGTTCTTCCGCCTCACCCCGCAGGATGTGGTGTTCAACGACACCATCATCTGCCCGGGCGATACGCTCACATTCGATGCGCTCAATGTGGAAGTGGGCCCCGACTACCTCTGGACCCCCGGGGGCAGCACAGGACAGACTTTCTCTCTCAACAACATTCAGCAGAGCACACAGGTGAGTGTGAGCATCAGCAACGAGTGCGGCACTGCCGATGGTTCGGCCGATATCACGGTCAATATCGTTGACATTGCCACCAGCATTGAAGTGTGTCTCGGCACTGATGCATCGCTCAACGCCAACAACGTGCTTACCGGTGGCGTATGGAGCTACGAGGGCCCGGGCGATGTGACCTTCAGCCCCGATGCGAATGCCGAGGTCGCCACGGCCAGCGCAACTGTAGAGGGCAGCTATACTTTCACCTTCACAGACAATTACTGCGCAAGGGAAATAAGCCGCGATGTGGCCTATGCCCCCATCCCCACCGTTGACATCACAGTTGACACAAACCGGATTTGCTGGGAGGACCAACTGCTGTTCGTGGCCAACACCAACACCAACTTCCTTGACGAGTTCTACTGGTCGCCAAACGCTGTGAACGGTGACTCGCTCCTGATCACAGGAAACGACAACAGCACCTTCATCAGTACCGACCCCACCGACAGCACCCAGGCGCAGATAACTGTCACGGTATCGAACTTCTGCGGCACCGAGACCGAGTCGTACGATTTCGAGATAATCGACTGCACCCTCATCATCCCGAACGTGTTCAACCCGAATGCCGACAACGTGGACAATCGCACCTTCCACATTGCCGGTCTCGACCTGCACCCGGGCAATCATGTGATTATATACGACCGCTGGGGCATTTTCACCTACGAGGCCGACAACTACCATCTGGCCGAGTGGAAGGGCGAGAACGCATCGGACGGTGTGTACTACTACATCATCACCCGCAACGGATATGATGCGCAGACCGGGTACGTGCACCTGGTGGGAAGCGCGCAATAAGCCAGAGGCGAGAGAGGGTCTTTATGAAAGTCATAGATCATCTGAGCCGTGCCAAGGGCACGCTGCTCTCCATTGAGATTTTGCCGCCCCTCAAGGGGAAGAGCATCGCTTCGATGTTCGAGGCCATCGACCCGCTGATGGAACTTAGGCCCGCCTTTGTGGATGTGACCTACCACCGCGAGGAGTTCCTGTACAAGAAACGCGAGAGCGGCTACCTCGAAAAGGTGAGCATCCGCAAGCGGCCCGGCACCGTGGGCATCTCGGCCGCACTTATGAACCGCTATCAGGTCGATGCCGTGCCGCACCTGATATGTGGCGGTTTCAGCAAGGAGGAGACGGAGAATGCACTCATCGACCTGCATTTTCTGGGCATAGACAACGTGCTGGCCCTGCAGGGCGATGGCATTAAGACCGAGGGGAAGTTCACCCCCGAACCCGATGGCCACGCCTTTGCCAGCGAACTGGTGGGGCAGATAGCCCAGATGAACAACGGCATCTACCTCAACGATGACAGCCAGCCGCAGGACCATACCGACTTCTGCATCGGGGTGGCGGGGTACCCCGAGAAGCACTTTATGGCCCCCAACATGCGCACCGACCTGCGCTACCTCAAAATGAAGGTGGAGGCCGGGGCCCAGTACATCGTCACGCAGATGTTCTTCGACAATGCCCGGTACTTCAGCTTTGTGCAGAGCTGCCGCGATGCCGGCATACACGTGCCCATCATTCCGGGCATAAAACCCGTCACCTCGCGCAAGCAGGCCGAGTCGCTGCCCAGCCTGTTCCACATCGACCTGCCCGATGACCTCTACGATGCCCTTACCGCCTGCAAGGACGATGCAGCCGCCCGCCACGTGGGCATAGAGTGGTGCGCGGCCCAGTGCAAGGAGCTGGTGGCGGCCCAGGTGCCCTGCCTGCACTTCTACACCATGGGCCTCAGCGGTGCCACCAAGGCCGTGGCCGAGCGGGTGTTCTGATAAGGGCGCTGGGAGGGAGTAGTGAAAGGGAGAGCGGGCGGGCAGTCATCCCGGCTGTGCCGCAGTTCTACTTAGCACTTTGCTAGGAAAGCCGGAAATAACTCCGATTGGCCAGGTTTTGATACCTGCACGGCCAGCCTTCTTTTAATGGACCTTTCGTACGGCCTAATGCCCTCTGTGGCCCCCTCCCCCACCGTTTCCCCATCGACCAGACCCCTTTTTCGGGCATTTTGGGGTGAGATGAGGGCAAAACCATGCATTTTGGGGGCGAACAAGGGGCCAATCGGGGCATTTACCCCCAAAATGAATCTTCTTTCGGGGATATTTGCAAGGAATGAGACCTATTCTTTCATTTCGAAGGCCTTGGTTGTGACAACAAAGGCCATGGTTTCCCATTTGGTGCCCACCATATTATAAATGGTGGCCACCATTTCTCATTTGTCAGGCACCTTTTGCAAAACGGTGGCCACCTCCTTCCATCTGTGGGCCACCCTTTTCCTTTTGTCCTGTACCGAATCATAAATCGCAGACATAATTCTTGCTCCGGTGCCCGATTTTCCCATTTCGATGGCCTTCGTTTCCATTTCGGTGCCCATCGGGCCGTGGCGCACCAGCCGATGACTCCGACCGCATAAGGCACCTGTCTTACCCTTAAGCCGATGGGCCGGGCTACCCGCGCGCATGTCCGCGTTCCATGTCCCCATTCCCGGGGTCATATGGTCCCGATGCATCTCGATGTCCTTCCGATGCCCGGACCCCTGCCGCTGATTTTTTTCGTATCCCCGCAATCTTACCAGTCGGGTTTCTTCGTGTTACTGCGATGTCGGAGTAGTTCGCTGGGTGGCCTTGGACATTTCCTGTTGCGAAACCGGGGTAAGGGAGCGTGCGAGGGCCTTAGGAAGCGTTCCGTAGAGTGAGGTCTTCCGAACGGCCCGGAACGCGCGGAAGCGACCGTCCCCAAGTTTCGCAGGGAAATGTCCACCAGCCTCATGTCGCCCTGAACGCAGTCGAAGGGTTTTGATCCTGGAGTTTATCCCGCCCATGCGGGATATCAAGACAAAAGGATGAAAAAGGATTCTCCCACCCGAGCTCAAGGAGAACTGTGATAATTGCAGGGAATCATATTTTTTTTTCACCTCTACACAATATCGCGGGGCAGGTCCCGTTGCACACTCAGATCGCAAGATCATAGGAACGGATCAGACTCACTAGAGACCTAAACCAAAATACTGAAGCCATGAGTGGATACAAGTCAGTTTTCAACACAGCGCTTCCGGTAGACCAAAAGCTCGTGAAGGCGAACCGCATCCATGGAAAGATGTCGATCGACACGCTCTTTGTCAATCCACCGGTGCCGTTTGATGACTTCCTCGCTCAGATAAGTACGCAGCGCGTAGCGGCTCAGAATGCCATTAAGGGTGGTGAACTGGAGACAGAGATCCTGCGCAACGCCACCCTCGACATTCAAGTCACCATACGCAAGTATCAGTTGTTTGTTGACCAGGTGGCCAACGGCAGCAGAGAAATCATTCTGCGTAGCGGATTCGATGTAAGCAAAGACCCTGCCCCGGTAGGCGAAATGCCCAAATCGCACATCCTATGGGTGAAGAATGCTGACCTCACAGGTGCCGTAAAGGTGCGCGTGAGGAACATTCGGGGCAAGAAGTATCTGGAGGTGCAGCTCAGGCCATTGGACTCCGACAGGGAGTTCACCAACTGGCAGAACAGCAGTTCCAGCATCTTCGTGCTCAAGGGCCTCGAGTCGCTGCGCAGGTACGTGATACGCGTACGTGCCGTAGGCGCCAAAGGGCCGGGATCGTGGAGTGATGAGGTGCAGTTCTCTGCCCTTTGACCCGTGCCGGGGCGGGTAGGCTCGTTCCGTGAGCTTGATCCGTTCACTGCCGCCCGCCCTGGGCACGGCTCCATTGCTCCCTACCGCCATTTGACCCGCCCGGACTGGCTTGTCCCAGTCCGGGCGGGTTGTTTTAATTGGCGGGATAACTGACACCTACAAAGGAAATCTGAAGGGCACGGAACTGCCATCATGAGTCCGACCTGGCGTTGCTTTGGCCCACAGGCTATTTTCGCAACGTGGCTGTTATCCCATCACCCGTCTCCGATTCCCTCATTGCCGAACTACTTAGAACGGCCAATGGTCGGATTGTGCCAGAGGCCCTTCGCCACAAGGACCAGGACATCATCCTGTTCCGGTTCGAACACGATGATACTCTCAACGCCCTGATGCGGCAGGTACCCGGGGCCCGTTGGAGCCGTACCCTAAAAGGTTGGCACGTGCGAGATACCGACCAACTGCGCCTGCAACTGGGCATGCCCGCCAGAGCAATAGGTAAGAATGCCTTGAGCCGCATCAGCCTCACCAACCAGCCCGCGTATGAGCGCATGGCCGACACCCTACTGCTCAAAGGCTACAGCCCCAACACCCAGCGCACCTACCTCATTGAGTTCGCACAATTGCTGGTGCTGCTCAAAGATGTTCCGGTCGATTCGCTCACCCCAGAACGCCTGCGCGGTTATATGCTTTATTGCACCACCGAACTGAAAATGAGCGAGGCCACCCTGCACAGCCGCCTCAACGCCATCAAGTTCTACTTTGAACAGGTGCTCAAGCGCGAAAAGTTCTTTGCCGAGGTGCCACGACCGAAAAAACCTAGCACCCTGCCCAAGCACATCAGCCCGCGCGATGTGAAAAAACTCTTTGACACCTGTACCAACCTCAAGCACAACACCATGCTCAAACTCTGCTACGGCATGGGCCTGCATGTGTCAGAAATTGTGAACCTAAAGGTGACCGACATAGACAGCGGCAACATGCAGGTGCTGATAGCCAGAGCCAAAGGCAAAAAAGACCGCTACGTGAACCTGCCCGAAAGCCTATTGGACCAACTCCGCACCTACTTCAAAGATTACCGCCCTAAAGAATACCTCTTTGAAGGTCAGTATGGCGGGCAGTACAGCATACGGAGTGCACAGCAGATTTTTAAGGACACCATGACTAAGGCAGGTATTAACAAGCAGGTGGGCATTCATGGACTCAGACACTCCTATGCCACTCACCTCATGGAAGCCGGTACAGACTTAGGCCATATACAGAAGTTGCTTGGCCACACAGACATACGCACCACACTCATTTACGCCAAGGTAACCGACCGTGATGTGAAAAAGGTTCGCAGTCCGCTTGACAACCTCTGAGAATTTTCTTACACTTGCCCCGTGCAGCGCATGACAAGTACCCGTTTACTCACCTTTCCGAATCGTGCTGGCAGCCAAGCTTCGCATTGCGCATTTTGTGTATCTCAAATCCTCCCCTCAAACTGCGCATTTTGTATATCTGACATGCAACCCATTGATAACGTGAAAAGTGCGCATTCTGTGTATCCATCCGATCTGCGCATATTTACGAGTTATGGGCAAGTTTAAAACCAAAACGGTCTGCGAAAGCCAAATGGCTGACCACCCAATGTGACAAAAAAATAGTATAATTGAATTTTAAAAGTGGAGACCAGAACCCACTCTAAAGAACGGGGCGAAATCCGAAAAGCCAAACGAGTAGGGAATAAAAAAATAGAATGGAAAATTTAATACAGTTAGTGCCAAACAACACTTTAATAACGAAGACACCAGAGGAAGGTCGCCAATTAGCTGTAAAAATGGCAAGACTAATCATCAAAATCACCCAACCTGATGCTGAAAAGAGAGAAAAAATGCGTCCTGAGTACGCAGAAGACCCAGGTTTACTAATTGCTATTGGACAAACTGTAGCGACTGAATTTGCCACAATAGCTGCGGCAAACAATTATTGGAGATAATAAACTTTATAAGTTTTCAAATCGATGACACAAGTAAACCAGCCCATAACAGCACATTGGCAATAGGCGGCTTTTCGTCTCCGCTTGACAGTTTTGTGATAGCAGAAAGTTCAGTTCTCCGAACTAACTTTTGTACTAAAAAGCCCGCCCATCGCCAATCTGCAAAACGTTATACGGATATGCTACTTGTTACAAATCGAATAGAGGATCAAATCAAACTTAGAATTAGAAAATGATTAAGTAACAGAAAAAAGATTTATAAAAATGAAAAATACTAACATTATTTATTTGTTGACATTAATTATTGTCAGTTGTAATAGCACTCCCAAAACAAGTATTACAAGTGCTGACAATAACGTTACTATTCAACAAAAAAGAATAGCCTATTTGCAGAAGAAAGATTGGGTAGCTCCCGAAGACATGGAATTATTTAAAAGGGGTATTACACCTTTAAAGGAACGAGGATTGTGGGATGAAGATAAAAGGAAGCAAGCATTTATGGATAAATTAAAAAAGTTGAATATTCCTGACTCAATGATTAAACATGTTGCGGACGAGGTAGATCAAATTCATGGAGGGAGAACTGGTCAATGGAATTATGAATATATACAAGCTCGATTTGAGGCTGACAAACATGATATGGCAGAAGACGAAGAGTGGAAAAAAATCGAAGCCGAGTATCAGAATCGAACAAAACCTGACAAAAAATAACAATCACTGATCTGGACAATAAGACACATCCGATAACACGGGTTTTGCGTCAGGCGGGCTGACGTACAAACTTAAAGCTATGTACTCCGAATGAACTTTAGTAATAAATTGAAACTTTTTGCTCCGAAATCCGCCCGAACGCAAAGCCCGAAAACGTTAGCGGATAGTATAAACTGTTCAGACAAAATAAATCAAAAATATGAAAACAGACTATGACCGTATTTCAAGAGAATACCAATTATCGAAACTTCAACCTTGGCGTAAATATGTAGAAGCCCATACATTTTTTAAGTTGGCTGGAGATTTAACTAACAAGTACATTCTTGATCTTGCTTGTGGAGATGGTTTTTATACCAGACAATTAAAATTAAGAGGGGCAGCAAATGTTGAAGGAGTAGATATTTCAAAAGAAATGATTCAACTGGCTAGAGGGTCAGAAGAGAAAAGCCCATTAGGCATAACTTATCATATTCAAGATGTACTCAATTTAAAATTGAATAATAAGTTTGACCTAATAACTGCATCCTACTTACTCAATTATGCAAAAAACGTAGAAGAGTTAACTCAATTTGGAAAGGTCATTTCGGAACACTTGAACCCTGGTGGGCGATTTATTACAATCAATAGCAATCCTGATTATCAAGCTCCAGTGAATACTTTGCGTAAGTATGGATTTACACGTGAAAACGAAAGCCGCTTGGAAGGTGGAAAAATCGTCTACCGCTTTTATCAAGAAGATGGAAGTCATATCGAAGTGATTAATTACCATCATGAAAAAACTACCCATGAGATGGCCTTGCAGTATGCAGGTTTATCAAATATAAAATGGCATCCATTGGAATTATATTCCGAATTAGTAAATGAATTAGATGCCGACTATTGGAAGCCTATTATAGACACTCAACCTGTAATAGGACTAACTTGCGGATTAAACGTTGCGATTTGAGATAATACAAACCATTATTTCCTTTGGAATTAACTGATTTTAGTAATGGGCACAAAATTGACGAAGAACTATCGGGTCGGGAACAAACAAAATACTGAATTTAATTTTAGCAAGGTTGAGGGAATCCATCCGCTAACAGCGGTTTTGCAAAAAAGCGGGTTCAGCAGTTAATTGAACATTCTACCTCGCATCAACTTTTGTGCTATGTTGACAGTTTTGAGCTCCGAATTCCGCTTCTTCGCAAAGCCGCAAAACGTTAGCGGTCATTGCAGAGCGACACTTAATCAGACAAATAGATAAAAAAAATAAATGACAATTTGAATAATGAAAAAATATTTTCGGCAAACCAAAGCTTTTACTTTTCTGACAATATTAATTATTGGGACTTCTTGCAGTGGCCAAATTAGAAAAGACTTATCCAAAG
>JBIKWM010000086.1:0-2981 GCA_044356305.1 Flavobacteriales bacterium | reverse complement strand
ACGAAATCGGGGAACGCGGTCACCCAGGTGATGTCCGCCTGGGGATAGAGTTCCCGAAGCTTGCGCAGCAGGGGCGTGCAGCGGAGGACCTCTCCAGCCAACCCGACCTTCAGGACGAGAATCCGGACCGTCGCAGGGCGGTAGCGATCGCAGTCGGGACAGTGGACCCCAGTCTCCTTATGCGGTTTGCACGGTTTGTACCCGTTGAAGTGGATGCAGTCGGAGCGGACCATGGCGGGGGAGGGGGCGTTGGGAGTTGAGTGTCGAGAGTTGAGAGTTAATGCGCGGTCCACCACGTTTTGTGCTGCAGTCTTGATATGCGGCGCTCTCGTTAATCTAACCAAAAGGGGGAAATGGTTTTCGGAACGGAGATGGTAGCGGGTATCTCGTGTGCCTCAGGTAAGATTCGGCTATCAGCTCTCAGCGCTCAGCTATTCTCCGCCACTTGGGCCAGATAGCCCCTCGGGTTTGACGAGAATTGCTGGAAGCAGTCCGGGGTGAGGATGACTCGGGCGGCTTCGGGGACCTGCCGAGCGAAGGCATCGAGGCCTTTCGCCGATTTCTTTCGTCCCGACTTCACCTCGATGGCGTAGAGGCGATCCCTATCGCGGTAGACGAAATCGACTTCTGCATCGCGATCCCGCCAATAGGTGAGCTCGCCCGGCTGCTGCGCCAGCTCAGCACCCACCGCCATCTCGAACAACCGGCCTCGTTCTTCCTGGTCGAGTTGTGACGGAACACGCGCGGTCATCCGGTGGAGAGCCGGACAGGCTGGTAGGATCTTGGGACTGGAACCGCGGCTCAGCCACGCCTTCGGCGAATACTTCTGCAAGGAGTGCAGCAAGAAGGCACCGCCATAGAGTTCGATGTAGTACTTCACCAACGCCACGTTCCCCTTGTCCTGCAATTGGCCCAGCAATTTGGTGTAGCTGATCTCCTGAGCCGGATAATGGCAGAGGATCTCGAACGCCTGACGAAACAGGGCGGGGTTGGCGATCTTGCGGTTTTGCAGGATGTCCTTGCCGATCACCGCTTCGACAATCGAGTCCTTCATGTAGGCGTACCACCGGTCAGGGTCACCCTCGAAGGGGACCGCACCCGGATAACCGCCGAAGGTCAGATAACGGTCGAGATCGTAGCCGAAGGCAGCCTGCAATTCGGCAAACGTCCAGTGGTAAACGCGGGTGAGCTCGAATCGACCCGCCAAGCTCTCGGTGACACCGGCTTGGATCTGTAGGGCGCTGGAACCCAATAACAATACCCGCAAATGGTGGGGACGCTTTTCGGCCTGTTTATCCCACAACGCCTTGATGGTCTCGGGCCAGTTGGGAACCTTCTGGATTTCATCGATGACGAGCAGCCCGCCCTCACTCAACAGAAGGGCTTTCTGCCACTGTTCGAGCAGCCAGTTGCGGTCGCTCACCAGAAGATCGTCGGCATTGGCGTAGTGAACGTTGCGTTCACCTTGGGCGATCAACTGCCGTACCCCCGTCGTCTTGCCGACCTGACGCGGTCCCACGACCACCTGGATAAGCCCTGGAGCTGTCCCAAGATTCCGGGCGAGTCGGGCCACAAACGGACGCTGGAACTTGTTGCCCATCAGACGGATCTACGGATTGATAGGGAAGGCTTTGGAAGTTGAGAGTTGCGTGTCGAGAGTTGAGAGAAACCTGACGCTCGCACGGTGGTATTAGCGCTAAAGTTTTGGTTTTTGTATCAACACTCAACTCTCGACGCTCAACTCTCAACTATCCCGACCCCTCTCGGCTTCATGAAGATCCCGGGTTCAGGTGAGTGGCTTCGGGTTCCGGGATACAGGATCCAGAGTTCGTCCAATTGAAGATCTTCACGGGCAATCCGCATCGATTTCGTCACGGTCGGAGTGTCGGTGCGTTTTACTTCCACACCGATGCGACGCCCACCCTTCACCATCAGCAGATCGAGTTCACTCCCGCTATGGACCGCATAGAACCAGGACTCCTCAGGACGTTCTTCCCGGAGCAGTTCCTCGATCATGAATCCTTCCCACGAGGCACCCAGCTTCGGGTGAGTCAGCAATTGAACCCCGTCTTGGATTCCCAACAGGGTGTGGAGGAGTCCGGTATCCCGGAAATAGAGCTTGGGGGATTTGACGAGTCGCTTGCCCAGATTGGCATGCCACGGGAGAAGGCGGCGGACCATGAAGGTCTGCTCCAAGGCATCGAGATACGAACGCGCTGTTTTTGGGGAAACACCTAGCGAGGCCGCCATCTCGCTCCCGTTCCATATCTGGCCGTGGTAATGGGCGAGCATCGCCCAAAAGCGCCCCATCAGCGCGGGGGAAAGCCCAAATCCAAATGCTGCCAAATCGCGTTCGACAAAGGTCCCGATGAATTGGCGGCGCCAGACTCGACTGTCGTCCTCGTTGTCGGCCAAGAACGACCGCGGAAATCCACCCCTCAACCAGAGGCGATCGGCCTCCGCATGGCCAACCTCATCCACTCCAAACCCCCGCAGTTCGATGATCTCGATTCGGCCCGCGAGGGATTCCGAGGCCTGTCGGGCCAGTTCGGGTGAGGCGCTGCCTAGAATGAGGAACCGGGCTGGGTTCTCTGCTCGGTCGGCCAACACCCGGAGGACTGGGAACAAGGCAGGTTGGCGCTGGGCCTCGTCAATGACCACCAAGCCTCGCAACCCAGCCAATGCTTGGAGCGGTTGGTCGAAAAGCTGTCGGACAAACGGATCCTCGAGATCGAAATAGGCGGGCGCCGATGGGGGGAGAAACTGTCGGGCCAGCGTCGTCTTGCCGCACTGTCGAGGACCCAGCAAGGCCACCACAGGAGACCGCCGGAGAGCGGTTTCAATGGCAGCCGAGTAGGTCGGACGGGCGATCACACTTGAAATCTGGGAGTCTCGATGCCGGATTTCAAGTGAGTTGAGGGGTGAGAGCTGAGCGCTGAGGGTTAAAGGCGGCCTCACCAAATTCTTGGGCGGCAGTGGAC
>JBIKWM010000070.1:0-2983 GCA_044356305.1 Flavobacteriales bacterium | reverse complement strand
AGGGTCTTTTGGTACGAAGCCTGCAACTCTATAAAAACAGTCTGACTCGTACCTCCGTTGGTATTTATGAAGCTCGGCTCTGTGAGGTCCCACTTAGAACGGGCGCTCCCGTATGGTTGGAATGCAATGTCTGCGCGTTCCCGGTCGTAATCGCTTGGCGCGGGGGGATCGCTATTGAAACTATCGACAGTAACAGTGGAAACCCCAGAAGAAGCTCCTTTTCCGCTGAACAGTTGAACACGCGACTCCCAGATAACGTATGGGCTCACATAATAGTTTTCCATCGTACCACCGACACCAGTGATAAAGGGGAAACGAGGCTTAGGCATAGTTAAGCCAGCTCTTCTATACTCCTTTAAGGTATAACCTTGAGTCACATCGTTGGACTGATGTTTACCATGCCGCGCGTAGGACTTCCTCCAGCCGGAAACGTATTTTTTTGTTACGCAGGAAGACCCGCCTCGGGGCATTTGGCTCATGCCGATATAATCAGTATCATAATACTCATCCACAGGCACCCCTAATGTACCGGCTTTGGTAGGCAGCAGTCTGGTAGAGTCTTCGCTCACAAGATTACCCGTGTAGGTTACTTTATAGGGGTAGTAGGATTCTAAATCTGATACATCCGCAAAATCACCTACCGAGTTATCTATGTCAAAGCCTGGGGGGTGATAGCCCGCCACGTCTGGGGGGTAAACTGAATACAGACCATACGAGTAATATGTGTATTTAGTTGACCATGTTGGGGCGAACACGAATAACCAGCGGCGATAATGCTGCCAGTTGTCTAGTCCTCCTGCCGGTCTTGGCATATTCCGAGCATGTGGCTGATTTACTCCATCAACGTACCGTATCGGACCATCAGAAAACGGAATCGGTGGTACATAATAAATACTGGAATCAGAAACGGATAGCCTGTTGCCGTGCGGAGAGTACAGGTTGTACTTGTAAAACAGGTTATCCTCCGAAATACCTTCGGAGCACATCGTATATCGACCTATGCCTGCAACAGATCCGTCAGACAGCACGAGGGTAGTACCGATCCCACCACTAGGAGACGCAATCGGGATGCTCCTACCTGGGCGGGCGATAGCCGAGGGGCTGCACTCGCAATGTAATAGAGCTGTGTAACGTGCCTTATACACGTTATCAACGTCAGTTATAGGCTGTGCCAACATCTCACCTAAAGCTGCACCGGGATGCTCATAGCTAACAACAGACCCAGACGCAAAGAGCTTCTTGTTAAACCCGGCCATTGTGGCTTTTTCACCGGACGAGAGGCTGTAAGTCAACGCGCCCCCAGAGCGGGTTAGACCGTACATGGTTTCTGTAAACGGGTAAACAGCCTTACATGCGCCGAATATGACGATGGAGTAAATACCCATCTGAGGTGTGAACGATGCGCCGGGTGTCCCGCGCACGGTGTAGTACGCACCTGAGTCCACAATCTCTGTGATCACTATTCCGTTAGCAATAGCGTTGGCTCGGCTAACATAAGCCAGAGCTGATTGTGTACGGAACAAAACTACAGTGCATCCGGCATCTGTCAGTGCCTTTAACGCTTCGGTACTGACGCTAGGCTGCCAGTAAGTCTCCTTGTTGCGGGCGATACCATCCGACTCGTCGCTGAAACTATATGGCTCAAGAGTGTAGTGCCTAGCTTGCCTAGATACTTGGACAGTTATCGTGAGTACACCATCAATAAGCTGCCCAGGACCTTGGGCTGGCATGACGCCGAGGATCTTGTGGACAACACAGTCCTGCACCGCTGGCGGGGTCACTGGTGAGATCGTCGGCGTGCCGTAGTACCCGAAGGTGCTGCAAACACGCACAGTGCCTTCTATAGCAGCAGGCTCACCGACAGACCCGTCGTAAGCTAACAGCGCCCTACTGACACCCCACGTCTTGTACGCCGTAACATCCCCGACATCAAGGTCAGGAAACACGTTAAAGACCTCTGGAATAAAATCAGCCGCTAACTGTGTTGTTTGTGTCGGCAGTGTGCTTTCGTCCTCAGATATGGTGGCTAGACTCTGAGGGAGCGCAGTCTCGATACCACCAAAGGGTGGTTCGTCCTCAACAACCTCGGTGCTGTAGGAGTAAGAGTACGGACCTTCAAAGCCAGTAATGCTTTGGGTGCCTGTAAAGCCCGGAGGCAGCGGATCGGGGGGAGACACCGTAGTCGTAGGATCTGGCGGCGGAGTATATTGCAGACTGACTGTAACCTGTGCGCTGCTCTCAAATGCAGCGTATATTTTCGGACTCATTAACTTGTCAGTCCATTTACCATTACCAATAGCGGGAGCTTGTTGGTAGGCTTCGGAGGCAAGTCTTGCCATGCTCTCACGCCACGCATTAACTTCCTCAAGAGTCCAGGCTGTGCATTTTTGTACGCGATCCTTCAACGACTGCTGCTCATCTCCTACATCAAACTTTAGGATGCTCGCGTAAGGGGCGTAGCTAGCCAGGGCCTCAAACTGCCGACGAAGCAAGAGCCTGTTGTACAACTTGCGCTGGAAGCTCATGGGAGCGACCCCATACCACCGTCATTGCTAAAGTCGGCAATGACGTGCGTGTGGGGTGAGCGTGCGTTGCTGGCGTTAGACAGAACCTCTGCTACAGATCTCGTGGTGGCTACTCCGCTTGCTGGATTACTATCTGTTATGGTAAGCCCACTGTCTTGCATGATAACTAGATCCCCGGCATAGAATGTTTGTGACCCTACCCTGTTAATAGCTATTAACAGTGAGCTGGACATGAACTCGAAAACAACACTGGTTTCAGCCGCATTGTTATACCTGCGACTGTGTTCTGGGGGTCCTACCTGTGTGGCCCTCACTGCTTTAGCACTTATGGATAGTGTGTAACTGTGCGTCAGGTCCAACGCACTAGCCATAGCCAACGACACTTTATTAGAGCCTGTGAGTGTCGCTGTTTGCAGAGCTACATTACTCCCGCTAGTCTTATCAAGAAGGTGGAATAG